>CAXNJN010000066.1:0-14467 GCA_964202605.1 Bacteroidia bacterium
AGCCATAAATATCCAGGTGTAATCACCTTGTTAGCAGATGAAAATGTAGTTGATGACTTGAAAACAAATTTGAATGGTGATCTTCCTACAATAGTTATTGATGCTACTGGCAATAAGGAATCGATGGAAAACTGTTTTGAATACGTCTCTCCGGGAGGCACAATAGTATATGTAGGACTTTTTATTGGAGACATCGTTTTTCATGATCCTTATTTCCATCGTAAAGAAATTACCCTGAAATCTACCCGAAATGCTGTAGCAGAAGATTTCAAAAAAATAATTGGACTACTTACCTCTGGTGTCTTAAATATGGAGGGCTACATCACGCATCGATTAGCCTTTGAGAACCTGGAAGAAACATTTACTTCTTTGTATAGTCCTGGCGTCATTAAAGCAGTGATTGAATATAACCACTAATAGAGTAGAATAAAGATCAAATAGATAAAAGGTACTAATGGACAGTGATCAATATTTTTGGAATTACCAATTAATTTGGATGGGATTGATCCACAATAAAATGATATTTATGATCTCTAGGCGTAATATAGGCTAATATAGAAAAAATAAAGTTGTATAATTTATATTATGTTAAATAGATTTTCGAACCTTCAACAAATGAATAGGGATTTCCACGAACAAGCTTACTTTTAAGAATAGTCTGTAGCCTACCCTATCTCGGTCCTCCTTCCTTTCCATTATCCTTAACTGGATATACCTTTCTGTTACCTTCACCACTTCTAGAACTTCTTTACAAACTCAATATTCATGAATAACTGGTTTCACACCTTAGGGCGAATTGCTGGACCTATAGCCTTTCTGCTGCTCTATTTTTTTGTTCCAACAACAGGTTTACCTGAGGAAGGCAAATTGATGTTGGGCCTTACCCTTTGGATGGCGATCTGGTGGATTACAGAAGCTGTGCCCATCGCAGGTACGGCTTTACTTCCTTTGGTAATACTTCCCTTGTTTGGTATACTTTCCATCAAACAGGTTTCATCCAACTACATGGATCCAACGGTTTTGCTCTACATGGGAGGTTTTCTCTTGGCTACTGCTATTGAGAAATGGGGATTGCATCGACGGATTGCACTTAACATAATAAATTTATTAGGAACAGATTTAAGACGTATTGTTCTTGGTTTTATGCTCGCCACAGGATTCCTTTCCATGTGGATATCCAATTCTGCTACCGCCTTGATGATGCTTCCCATTGGATTGGCCGTAATCGGGCAATTCAAGAACCATTTGGGAGATGAAAATGGGGTCCTATCTACTCATTTAGCTAAAAATATCTTGTTGGGCATCGCGTATGCAGCCTCAATAGGTGGAATGGCTACGCTTATTGGCACCCCTACCAACAACATTCTGCGCGCTGTCGTAGAAAAATTATACAACTACACCATTGATTTCAATGAGTGGATGCTTTTTGCATTTCCTTTTACTGTGGTATTGATGGCAATTGCTTGGTTCTACCTAGTCAATTTTGGGAATCCGCTTCCAAAAAAGTTTCAATTGTCTGAAGCCAAATCGGTAATTCAAGAGCAGCTGACCAAACTAGGTAAAATCACTTTTGAGGAGAAAACGGTGTTGATCGTATTTGGTCTCGTTTGCTTTTCCTGGATCACCCGTAGCTTCTTGTTGGCACCGCTTCTCCCGGCATTAGACGATACAATAATCGCCTTGATCGGTGTACTTCTACTACTTATTCTCCCCTCTTCTGGAAAATCTGAACCAAAAGGCAGAATATTGGACTGGAAAACTGCTGAACAGATCCCTTGGGGAGTTCTGATACTTTTTGGCGGTGGATTGGCTTTGGCGGAAGGCTTTAAAGAAACTGGTTTGGCTGATTGGATTGGTCAACATTTAAGTTTGATCGAAGGGGTAAGTTTCTTCGTTTTATTGCTGATCATCGTGGCTGCAGTCAACTTCCTCACCGAGGTAACTTCCAATGTAGCCACAGCCTCCATGCTTCTGCCAATTTTGGCCTCTGTAGCAATTAAGCTGGATGTTCACCCTTTTGGACTGATGGTTGGAGCGACCCTCGCTGCAAGCTGTGCATTTATGCTTCCTGTGGCTACCCCGCCTAATGCAGTCGTGTTTGGTCCAGGTTACCTTAAGATAAAAGACATGGTCAAAGCAGGCCTTTGGTTAAATATTATATCAATCATCCTCCTTAGTCTAATGGTTTACTTTATTCTTCCGTGGCTATGGAAAATAGATTTGCAAGCCTATCCATTCTAAGGTTTTTAAGTAGAAATGGCTTACAAAAAGCGAGATGCCTGAAACTCTTTTCGATATTCTTTGGGTGACTTGTGTAGCCGCTCGCGGAAAAGCTTATTGAAGTTCGAAAGAGTATAAAACCCACAAGAGAAGGCGATTTCGCTGATGTTCTGATCGCTTTCATGCAATAATTTACAGGCATGAGAAATGCGAACCTCGGTCAAAAAATCAGAAAAGGGTTTATTTACCCGAGATTTGAAGTACCTACTAAATGCAGAAACGGATAGATTAGATAGTTGAGCGACCTCCTGTAGTGTTATTTTGGATGCAAAATGCTGCATCACATATTCGTATACCTGCCCCATCCGATCTTTCTCCGATTCTTTGTTGGTATTGATGTATGCCGCATCGGTAATGGCAACGCATTCACTTGATCCAGCCAATCGATCCAGAATCTGTAATAAATGGAGCAAGCGCGAAGTGCCTTTCAAATCAAGGAGTTGAACCATCATTTTCCGTACTTCCACTAGCGTAGTACCCTGTACTTCTATACCTCTCGAAGAGCGTTGAAGTAGTTTCGCAATGCCTTCCATCTCCTCCAACTCAAAAACAGAGTTATTCAAAAAGTGATCTGGAAAATAGATCACGATGCCATGTGTTTCTAATCGCTGTGATGGGTCATGGTAAGCCGCATCATTTTTCCATAGATGAGGCAAATTGGGGCCAGTAAGTACCATATCCCCTTCCTTAAAAATGCTAGTTTGATCTCCTACAAAACGAGTTCCCCTACCCTTCAGTACCACAAATAGCTGATATTCAGAGTGAAAATGCCAATTCACATCAAAGTACGGAGCGATCAACTCTTGAATAACAAAGGCTTTTCCTTCCGGAATCCGGGATTTCTGTAAAGGGTTTTTCACTGTATTTACACGTTATTTTTAGTAACCTATCAAATTTATTAATAGAATACAGTCGTAAATTAATACAAAAGAGTAAGATTTTTAGCTAACAAATGCTGAATATTAAAGTTTATTAACCATAACCCATTCTATGCGTAACCAGCTGCTTTGGAGACCCTTGGGTCTTCTTTCCCTCCTACTTGTAATTCTCCTATCTTCTTGTGGTAAAAAGAATGCATTCTTGTCCATGACTGAGCCACGGAGAGTTGAAATTTTGGTTTTGGGGCATGATAGTGACCATCACAATACTGAAAAATTGATGATGCACATCTCAACTCCCCTATTCCAAAAAGGAATCAACCTCACCTACACCGCTGATCCAGAAGATCTTCGAGATGAGGTGCTGCAGAACTACGATGGATTGTTGATCTATGCCAATCACGATTCGATTTCTACTTCTCAAGAAGCAGCGCTCAAATCTTTTGTTCAAGGTGGAAAGGCTTTGATACCACTTCATAGCGGCTCTTTTTGCTTTAGAAATTCAGACTGGTACGTACAAGCTGTCGGTGGACAATTTAGTACGCATGGCACGGGCAGATTTACTACACAATTACTTGAACTAACGCACCCTATCTTACAGGGGATCAGTGAGTTTGAAACTTGGGATGAAACCTATGTACACAGTCAAATCAATCCTGACATTCAGGTGCTGATGGAGCGAAAAGAGGGAGATAAAAAAGAACCTTATACCTGGATTCGCAACGAAGGAGAAGGACGTGTATTTTACACTGCTTATGGCCACAACGAGGAAACGTGGAAGCAACCCGAATTCCACAAACTCCTAGCCAACGGGATCCTTTGGGCAGTAGGTGACCAAGTCAATCAATTGCTTGCCGACTACAAAATCCCTACGCCTCAATTCAAAGATGCAGTAATCCCCAACTACGAAAAAAGGGATCCAGCACCTCGATACCAATTGCCCCTTTCTCCAGAAGAAAGCATGAAATTGGTGCAGCTACCCATCGAATTTGAAATGGAATTGTTTGCTAGCGAACCCATGATCATCAATCCGATGGCCATGGCTTGGGATGAGCGAGGCAGATTGTATGTGATTGAAACAGTAGATTATCCAAACGAAGTACGCACTGAAGGCGGCAACGACAAAATCAAAATACTCGAAGACACAGATGGCGATGGCAAAGCCGATAAAGTCACTGTTTTTGCAGATAAATTGAATATTCCCACTTCGATCATGGCCGTCAATGGCGGTATCTTGATCTCCATGGCACCTGATTTCATATTCCTTAAAGACACCAATGGAGATGATGTAGCTGATGTACGTGAAGTGGTGATTACTGGCTGGGGTAAAAGTGATACCCATGCGGGTCCTTCTAATTTGAAATATGGCTTCGACAACAAGATTTGGGGCGTATTGGGTTATTCCGGCTTCAATGGAGAAGTGGGTGGAAAATCCCATTCCTTTGGACAAGGCGTTTACCGATTTACTCCCAATGCTAGCGCGCTCGAATACTTAGGGAACTCCTCCAATAATACCTGGGGCTTGGGCTTTACGGAAGATTTCGAAACCTTCCTTTCTACCGCTAATGGACAACACAGCGTGTATTTTTCAATGGCCAACAAGTTCCTAAAGCGTCCAATTTTCCAAGGATCTGCAAATACGGTACATGGCATCGATAGCCACTACGACATGCCTCACCTCACTCCTTTCCTTCGTCAGGTAGACTGGTTTGGAGGGTATACTGCTGCTGCGGGACATAATTTTTACACCGCACGTAGTTTCCCTGAATCTTATTGGAACCGAATTGCATTTGTAGCTGAACCTACAGGCCGAGTACTACACAAGGCGATCATCAATCCGGATGGATCAAGCTACAAGGAGAAAAACGGCTTCAATATCCTAGCCAGCTCAGACGAATGGTTTTCCCCTGTACATGCAGAAGTAGGCCCAGATGGAGCTCTTTGGGTAGCCGATTGGTATGACTTTATCATTCAGCACAACCCTACCCCTCGCGGTTTTGAAAATGGAGAAGGCAATGCCTACATCAACCCACTGCGGGACAGCAAGAATGGCCGTATCTACAGAATTAGTTACAAGGGAGGCAAGGATGCGAAAACATTCGACTTGAAAGACGCAAAACCTTCAAAGCTTATTGAAGCGCTGAAAAGTGATAACCTGTTCTGGAGAATGACTGCTCAGCGCTTGATTGTAGAGCGAAAAGAAAAATCAATACTTTCAGACTTGTATTCCCTCATCGGAAACCAATCCCAAGACAAGGTGGGCATCAACGGTCCAGCAATCAATGCCTTGTGGGCACTACATGGTTTGGGTGAATTGTCTGGAAAAAATCAAGAAGCAACCGATGCCGTAGTAAAAGCACTCAGCCATCCCTCTGCTGCAGTACGGAAAAATGCACTTCGCGTACTTCCAAGAAATGAGGCATCTTCCAAAGCGATCCTAAGCAGCAATTTGTTGCGAGATGCCGATTTACATACCCGTAAAGAGGCATTTTTAGCCCTTTCTGAAATGCCATCTTCCACAGAGGCAGCTAAGAAATTGATGGAAGAAGCCAAGCAAGAAGAGAATGGAGCAGATCCATTCTTACCGCAAGCTATATTTGCAGCAGTATTGACTCATCCATCCGAATTTGCGAAGCGAGATGCAAAAGCGGCAATCCAAGCTTCAGGAGAAAGCCCTCTCCCACTTCCTGATCGAATTAGCAGAAGCTTGGTAGCAGAGCAATACCCACTCGATCAACGCAACAGCATTTTATTTCCGCCTGATGTAACAGGCAAGGAAATAGGCATTCGCATGATACTCTCCAAAGGCGACAATCCACTCGATGGCGTAATGATGGCACAAGGCAACAATACGAATGGCTATAGCCTCTACATTTACCAGGACGCCCTTCATTTTGCGGTTGCCCAGGAGGATAAGCTTACCATTATCAGTTCAAAAAAAGGTCTTCCTACCACACAGTTTGTTGTAGATGCTACCCTTGTGGCGGACGGTACCCTTTCCTTGCAAATCAATGGGCAAGAAATTGCCAAAGGCAAGACTAAGGGCGTATTTTCAAAGGCACTCAGTCCTAACAGGGTCCGTGTAGGCTCCAACGACAGCAAAAATGTGGTTGGTAAGTACGAAGGCAACTGGTGGTTTGGAGGGAGATTGAGCAAGAATTCCACGCTGACGCTCAAACAACCGGGTTCAGAAATGGCGCTGGTAGCTAGTTTACCTACGCTAACCAATACAACTGGAGCCACCGCTATCAAATTGGGCGTGATACCTCATGAAATGAAATTTGACAAGGCTTCCTTTACGGTGCAGGCTGGAACTCAAGTGACCATTGATTTTGAGAACCTGGATTTCATGCAGCACAACCTGGTTATCGGTAAAAAGGGAAGCATGGAAGTGATTGGCAAGGCAGCAGATGAACTGGCAAAAAACCCAAAGGGAGCAGAACTGAACTATGTTCCTGAAATCCCAGAAGTGATCATTGCCACTGTGCTAGTTAGTCCTGAAGGCAAGGAAACGCTAGTATTTACCGCGCCTACCGAACCAGGAGAATATCCATTTGTATGTACTGTGCCAGGTCACTGGAGAATCATGAATGGCATCATGGTCGTACGGAAGTAAAACATGGCTTTGGATGTAACCTTTGGGGTAAGTACCTGGCTTTGGACTTCCCCATTTAATCGAGAGACGATTGCTTTGTTTCCGAAGATTAAAAGCTATGGCTACGATGCCGTGGAAATACCAGTAGAAGATCCTGCATTGATCGACCTTGACCTAGTAAAAAAGGCCTTGGCAGATCAGGGACTCAAAGCCATCATTTGTGGAGCTTTTGGGACCAGCAGGGACTTGACGCATGATGATCCATCTTTCCACCAAACCTGCTTTACCTACCTGGACTCCTGTTTGGAGATCGCAAGTGAATTGGGAGCAGGTTTTGTAGCGGGTCCCATGTATTCGGCTGTCGGCAAGGCACGACTCGTAGCTCCAGAGCAACGAAAAGTGGAATGGGATCGAGCCGTGAGTAATCTCAGGAAAGTTTGCCGTCGTGCAGGAGAATTTGGACTTGATCTTGCCATTGAGACCCTCAATCGCTTTGAAACAGACCTGATCAACACCTCCGAAGACCTCATGCGCTTGATTGGTGACATCAACGAACCCCAAGCAAAAGCGGTCTTGGATGGCTTCCACCTCAATATCGAGGAACCTGACTTGGAGTCAGCGATTCGTCGTGTAGGCGATAAATTGATTCACGTGCAGGTATCGGAAAATTACCGAGGTACTCCAGGAACTGGCCAGACAAATTGGGCGGCTTGGAAGAGAGGCCTAGAAGCCATTGATTACCGTGGTACTATTTCCATCGAAAGCTTTACTCCTCAAGTAAAGGAGCTTGCAGGGGCAGTATGCATCTGGAAGCCCTTGGTTCCTAGCCAGGATGGATTTGCGAAGGATGGCCTCGAATTCCTCAAAAAATGGGCAGCCGCATAAATTGATTCTCTTTCAATTGAACTAGAATTAAAAAATTATCTGATTATCCGCTTTGTTACCAGTAAAGAGAAAAAATAAGGCTTGAAGTTCATTTAGGTGAGCTGTGGACTGTTGACAGCCTGTGGGCCGCGGTCCATCGTCTGTCGACAATTATCCGCAGTAATTCAAACAAATCTTAATCCACTTACATAATTGCGGATAATCATAAAAAATTAACACTTCTTTTTTAACCCAAATCTATTTTCCCTCCCATGAGCAAAAAACCAATCAACATTGCCATTATAGGCTTAGGTTTTGGTGCCGAGTTTATCCCCATTTACCAAAAGCATTCATTGGCAAACATGTATGCGATATGCCAAAGAAATAAAGAGAAGGCCGAAGAAATTGGCAAAGCTTTTGGAATTGAAAAGGTGTACACCGACTACGATGAATTGCTAAAGGATCCCAACATCGATGCGGTACACATCAATACCCCCATCCAAAATCACGCAGAACAATCAATTAAGGCCCTGAAGGCAGGAAAGCATGTTGCTTGCACGGTACCCATGGCCACCACGGTAGATGAATGTCGCCAGATTGTGGAATTGACCCAGCAGACTGGTTTGACCTACATGATGATGGAGACTGTCATATATAGCCGAGAATTTCTGTTTGTAAAGGAAATGTACGAGAAGGGCGAACTGGGAAAAATACAGTTTCTCCGTGCCTCCCACCAACAAGAAATGGCGGGCTGGCCAGGATACTGGGAAGGCCTCCCTCCCATGCACTATGCCACCCATTGCGTAGGTCCTGTATTGGCCTTGCCTAAGGGACAGGCGGAATACGTTTCCTGTTTGGGATCTGGAAGAATTGATGAAGAACTTATCCCTAAGTACGGATCTCCTTTTGCTATTGAAACCTGCCACATCAAACTCAAGGACTCGGATCTAGCCGCTGAAGTGACGCGTTCCTTATTTAATACCGCACGGCAGTACCGTGAGAGCTTTGATGTGTATGGTTCCAAAAAATCCTTTGAATGGACACTTGTTGAGCATGAAGATTCAGTCATTCATACGGGGGAAGTGCCAGAGCGGGTTACGATCCCAGACTATGCACATTTGCTCCCTGCGGAAATTGCATCCTTTACCCAGCAAGGGGTATACGATTCAGACGACAACCAGCACCTATCCTTTATCCAAGGATCAGGTCACGGAGGTTCCCATCCCCACCTCGTGCATGAGTTTCTTACCGCCCTCACTGAAGGAAGATCCCCCTACCCCAATGCCGCCCAGTCGGCCAACATTACCTGTGTGGGAATCTTGGCGCATGAATCCGCGATGGAAGGAGGAAAAATTAAATACTTACCGGAGTTCACACTTGGTTAAAACCAAAAGGCCTGAAAATTTTTCAGGCCTTTTTTTTTAACCTCTTTATAAATTCTCCCCTCAAAAAATGTCCATCCTGTCTATTGAATGTAATTATTCGTATAAAATTTAATTATGATTTAACATCCTGAATACCAAAGTAATTCGTTTGGTATTTATATTTAATCAAATTCTCCCAGCTGAATGAAAAAACCGAAGGTACTTCAAAGGTCCAAGAAAGTTAATTTTAGCAAACAAGGTAATTATAGAACCTTGGCTGGTTTGCAGCAATTTGCTGCTGCATGGGATGAATCCACACTTCGCCACTTGCTTCGACGTACTTTGTTTGGTTTCAAACAAGAAGATTTGAATGCCTGGAAGGGCAAGAGTATGGCTGAGGTAGTACAACTACTTATAAGCCCTAGTCCATCTCCCCTTCCTCCTGTCAACAATTACAACGACGCTAATTTTTCAGACCCTACCGTGTCTGCCGGGCAAACCTGGGTAAATGCTCCGTACGATGGGAATGCCAATGGACGAAGAAACACTTCCTTAAAGTCCTGGTGGATAGGAAATATCCTTCAGCAGACTTCTTCAGTGCATGAAAAAATGACTTTGTTTTGGCACAATCACTTTGCCGTTGAAGCGGTGGATGTAAATGATGCTCGATACATGTATCGGTATTACAACCTCTTGCGAAAGTATGCCTTGGGTAATTTCAAAGAGTTAGTCTTGGAAGTAACCAAGGATCCCGCCATGCTCCGTTACCTCAATGGCTACCAGAACAATAAAAATGCTCCTGATGAAAACTATGCGCGGGAACTGCAGGAGCTATTTACGCTAGGTAAAGGTCCCCTTGTATTTTACACCGAAGCAGATGTTAGAGCCGCTGCTCGAGTGTTGACAGGCTATACGGTAAACGCAACTACGATCTCTTCTGCTTTTGACCCCAACCGACACGATACGGGCAATAAACAGTTTTCAACCTATTACCAAAATAAAGTAATCCTAGGTAAGACAGGAGCCAATGGGGCAAAGGAAACGGAAGAATTGATCGATATGCTGTTTTTACAAGAGGAAACTGCACTTTACTTGTGTCGAAAATTCTACCGATTTTTTGTTTACTATGAAATCGATGCAGCTACAGAGGCAAATGTAATCCTGCCCATGGCTAATCTTTTCAGAACTAAAAATTATGAAGTAAAACCTGTTCTTGAACTGCTATTCAGTAGTACGCACTTTTATGATCCGGTGAATGTAGCCGGAATGATCAAAAGCCCTTTGGATTATTGCGTAGGCTTATGCAAAGAATTTAAAATGCAATTTCCTGATTCCACTGACTTCGCCAATCAATACCTCATGTTTGATTACATACGGACACAGGCATCCAATATGCAGCAAAATTTGGCTGATCCTCCCAGCGTGGCAGGCTGGCCAGCGTATTACCAGGCACCACAATTTCATGAGTTGTGGATCAATTCAGATACGCTTCCCCGAAGAAACCAATTCATGAATATCCTGCTTACTTCAGGATATACCCGAAACGGTAAAAAAATCTATATTGATGTACTAACCTACGTCAATGCACTTTCCAATCCTGGAAATCCGAATCTTCTGATTCGTGATACGGTTACTCATCTCTGCGCCATTGATTTGACACCGGAAGTGATTCAATTCCTAAAAGGTATTTTGTTGTCAGGTCAATCCACTGATTCCTATTGGACCGATGCATGGACAAGCTACAAAGCCAATCCAACCAATGTCGTCGCTCGAAACATGGTTTTAAGTCGATTAAACTCGATGTTTAGCTACCTAATGAACCTCCCTGAATACCAGCTATCATGAAGAGAAGGGAATTTTTACAAACACTTGGACCTGCGGGAATCGTTTTCCCTGCCTTAATCAATGGATTGACTTTCAAGGCTTTTGCAGAATCTCCCTTGGTGTCGGCACTCACTCAGGCTCCTACCGAAACGGATCATGTGTTGGTCATCATCCAGCTCAATGGAGGCAACGATGGCTTAAATACCGTGATTCCCTTTGATCAATACGACAAGTTGGCCAATGCAAGGTCAAACATCATCCTGCCTAAAAATAAGCTGCTAAAACTCAATGGGACAAGCTTCACTGGACTTCACCCTTCGATGACGGGCTTGCAAACCCTATTCAATGAGGAAAAATTACAGATCATCCAGTCTGTTGGGTACCCACAGCCCAATTTTTCACATTTTCGGGCAACGGATATTTGGATGAGTGCCTCCGATTCCAACAAGTATGTCAACTCTGGCTGGACTGGACGTTATTTGGCTGAAGAATACGATGGATTTCCGACCGGTTATCCCAATGCAGTGATGCCTGATCCCTTGGCAATTCAAATTGGTTCCTTCGTCTCCCCTGCCATGCAAGGACCCTCTGTGAATATGGGCATGGCGATTTCTGATCCTGTAAATTTTTACAACCTGATCAATGGGATTCAAGGAGCATCTCCGAATACAAGAGGAGGAAAAGAGCTCACTTACATCCGTCAAGTGGCTCAGCAGACTACACAATACGGAGCTGCAATCAAAAATGCGGCTGCCAAAGTAACCAAACAATTTTCTGGATATCCTACTGGCAATTCCCTAGCAGACCAGCTGAAAATTGTTGCACGATTAATTGCTGGCGGGCTAAAAACGCGGATTTACATGGTCAGTTTGGGAGGATTTGACACCCATGCCCAACAAGTTATTGCCTCTGCCACCGATACGGGTGCCCATGCCTTGCTTCTGAAAAGGGTCTCTGAGGGAATAAAAGCGTTCATGGATGACCTTAACTTCCTTAATGCACAGAAGCGTGTCATTGGGATGACTTTCTCAGAATTTGGACGAAGAATAAAGTCCAATAGTAGTGGCGGTACAGATCACGGGGCTGCCGCGCCCTTGTTCGTTTTTGGCCATTATGCGAAACCTGATATTTTAGGAAATAGCCCTGAAATCCCTCTGATCACCTCCGCTTCCGACAATGTGCCCATGCAGTTTGACTTTAGGTCAGTTTATGCATCGATACTCAAACAGTGGTTTTGTGTTCCGGATATCACCTTGGAGAACGTGATGTTGCAAAATTTTCAAAACCTTCAAGTCATCAAAAGCTCTGCACCTTGCATGTCAAGCAATGCTGATATTTTCCTAGTAAGCGAAACCACGCTTACCTTGACTAACTATCCAAATCCATTCCAGCAATCCACTACCCTGTCATACCAAACTGAAGGTGGGTATGTATTGATCCAGGTTTTTTCAACAGAAGGGAAGCTAATTAAAACACTGCTAGACAAGGAAGTGACACCAGGCAATCACAAAATCACCTTTGAAAATGAGGGCTATGCACCTGGGATTTATTACGCACGCATGCAAAATAACAACCAGCAGATCACACGAACAATGCTCTTAGGAAGGTAAGAAGTTGGACTACCGTACTTTTTTCAGGCTATTTTTACCCAGTTTGTAGACCATACTCCACACCGATCCTAGGGCCGATTTCTTCAAATTAGGCTCCTTCCCTTCTCCCATCAGGTGGAGTTGATCGGTGTACCAGATGATTTCCAAGGGAAAGGTTTTATCCAAAAACTTCCATCCCGTAGTCAAAGGCTTTACCTGGCTTGTCACTGAGGCACCAGAAAGGAGTTGATTCGGGAAATCCGGTTGAATGGCAAGCGAACGCGCCACTCCGATGACATCACATGCACCCGAAGCCAGTGCTTCCTCCATTCCTTGTAAGGAACGAAAGCCTCCCGTAAGCATTAGCGGAGAGGAGACTAACTTTCGCACTTCTTCACAATAGTCTAAAAAGTAGGCTTCTCTAGCTTGGGTGGAAGCTTTTATTTTGGCACCCATCATGGCAGGAGATTCGTAGGTCCCTCCTGATATTTCAATCAAATCCATCCCCAGTTCCGATAACTTTTTCACCACTCCCATGGAATCCTCTTGGGTAAAACCTCCTTTTTGAAAATCGGCGGAGTTGAGTTTAATTCCTACTGGAAATGCATCACCAACCGCCTCTCGAATCGCTTTATACACTTCCGTAACAAAGCGCATCCGATTTTCAAGGCTACCTCCCCATTGGTCGTTTCGTTGGTTGTGTGTAGGTGATAAGAATTGGCTGACCAAATACCCATGCGCACCATGGATTTGTACTCCCGTGAAGCCACTCTCCTTGCAGACTTTTGCTGCATAGGCAAAACGGGCAATGATATCACGAATCTCCTCTTCGGAAAGGGCTCTTGGGGTATTGAATAACCGATCTAAAGGCTTTTTTAGGGGTATGGCTGAGGGTGCTACTGGTTCTTTGCTTAGAAACTTGGGTGATTGCTTGCCGGGATGGTTGAGCTGCACCCAGATATGTGTCCCATTCTTTTTTCCTGCGGCTGCCCAAAGTGGCAGATTTGAATCTTGAATTCCCTGCTCAATGACGACATTGTGTGCTTCTCCCAAGGCAAATCGATCCACCATCACATTTCCCGTAATCAAGAGTCCTATTCCTCCTTCTGCCCATCGTCCATACAATCGATTAAACTTCTCGTTTGAGGTATAACCACGGGAGCCCATATTCTCACTCATGGCAGATTTACCTAATCGGTTTTTTAATGTAGCCCCACAAGGGAGTTGAAGCGTTTCGGTTAATTTGGTAGACATGGTAAATTTGGTCGGAATTAGTTCTGAGAGCACGAGTATACCCAATAATTAAAGAAGTAACAAAGCTGTAACTCCCTTAATTCCAAGGATACCAGCCTGTCTGCCGTCCGCCGCGGCGGACTTTGCGGCTTTGCGCGCGAAATACTTTTTATTTACTCTCGCAAAGACGCAGAGCCGCAAAGAAATTGTGGTCCATCAAAAAAAGAATCCCCTCCCGCAATTCTACGGGACAGGCATACCCCCTTATAAGAGCCTGTCCCGATGCAAATCGGGAGGGAATTGACCCTAGTCCTCCCCTCAAAAATTTAGAGGAGTAAACTTAAAAAAGTAGAAAAGGTCTACCTTCCGCCGCGGCGGACTCTTTGCGGCTTGGCGTCTTTGCGCGCCCTATTCTTTTTTTCTTTTTTATTATCGCAAAGGTGCAGAGGCCTGCCTGCGGTAGGCAGGCGCAAAGAAATTATGGTCCGCTCAGTTTGACTTTCCGCCGCGGCGGACAGGCTTCCCTTCTTTGCGGCTTGGCGTCTTTGCGAGCTATTCTTTTTTTTCTTCTCGCAAAGGAATTATGGTCTGCTCGGTTTGACTTCCGCAGGCAGGGAACTAGCTAGGAAGTTCCAGTCATGTTCCAATAAACTCCATGTTGCAAAACTTGTCATTCTTTATACTTTTTTGAAATAGCTTTTAGCGGTCTAATTTTTATGTTTCGATAATACAATTCCGCTCCCTCAGACTGTAAGGCTATGGTGCCTTTAGTGAGGGGGATAGGTTTACCATTTTCTATTTTGCGAGAATTATAAAGACGCATCACTACTTTTCCATTCA
>CAXNJN010000067.1:0-14152 GCA_964202605.1 Bacteroidia bacterium
GTATTGATTTTCCAGTACAAGGTGATGATTGCATTCAAGGTACTAATTGTTACCAGCTTACTGCTTGCAGGTAGTTTGCTTTTGATCAATGATCAAATATCCATTGGACAATTTGTTGCGGCAGAAGTGATTATTATTCTCGTGGTCAATTCGGTGGAGAAACTCATTCTTTCCTTGGAAACGGTGTATGATACCTTGGTATCTGTTGATAAGCTTGGCCAAATCATGGATTTGGATTTGGAACACCATGAGCCTCATGAAAAAGTGGTAGACCCTAGTTCGGAGGGTATCAAGTTTAGCATGGAGGATGTTGTTTTTCAGCCCGCAGATGCACACCAGCCGCTATTGTCAGGAGTAACAGTTACCATTGCCCAGGGTAAGAAAGTAGTCGTAACTGGAAAGAGTGGAAGTGGGAAAAGTGCCATGATGGCCTTATTTTCTGGTCTTTACGAAGAGTATCAAGGAAAAGTCCTCGTCAATGACTTGTCTTTGGAATACATCAACTTGGAGAAATTCCGTGGAATGGTTGGTGACTTTCTTGAGCTTCAGCAGATTTTCCATGGTACCATCCTCGAAAATATCTGCATGGGTCGAGACCATACTCAAGAGCAATTGGAGAACCTCATTGCCCTTGTTGGGTTGAAAGACTTTATCTACCAGGCACCTATGGGATTGGAAACGGTTCTTCAACCTGAGGGCAAGGGGTTGTCTAAAACCATCGCGCATCAAATTTTGCTAGCAAGGGGGTTTGTGGGGCAACCGAAGGCATTGATTATGGAGAATATTCTAAACTATGTGGATCCTTCGGTAAAAGCCAAGGTGATTGACTATGTGATGAAAGGGCCTTGGACCTTGATTATGATTTCTGATGAACCAAAGGTGCAGCAGTTGGCTGACGAAGTGATCGTAATGGATCAAGGTAAGCTTGCTTTTCAAGGAAAATTTGAGGACTACCTTACTTTCAAAAACTAATTGGCTATGTTGAATATTTCAAAAAATACCATCAAAGACTCAAGCTCTTTCAGCGGTGCCAAAAGCTTGGAAACCTCCCTTCCTAAAAAGGAAAGCAAAAAAAGATTGAAGATTTTAGTGTGGATGATTGTTGCTTTTATTCTGATGTTATTCTTGCCTTGGACACAGAATATTCGTTCCAAGGGCCAAGTTACAGCGCTGCGACCTGACCAGCGTCCGCAGACAATTCATTCGATCATTGCAGGTAGAATTGAGAAATGGTATGTGGCTGAAGGCGATTATGTGGCCGCAGGGGATACAATCTTACGGATTTCTGAAGTCAAGGACGAGTTTTTTGATTCCTTGCTGCTTCCACGTACACAGCAGCAGGTGGATGCCAAAACCCAAGCTGCTCAATCCTATGGGGAGAAAGTTGGAGCCCTAGAAAATCAAATTTCCGCACTCGAGCAAAACAACATCCTCAAGTTGCAGCAAGCACGAAATAATTTAAAGATTGCCGAATTAAAAGTACAGTCCGACAGTATGGAGTTGGTGCAAGCCAAAGTCAATTACGATATTGGAAAGTTCCAATTGGATCGTGCTGAGCAACTTTTAAAAGAAGGGTTGATTTCTGTTACTACATTGGAAGGAAGAAGACTCAAATTCCAGGAAGTTCAAGCGAAGTTGACTGGGACTGAAAACAAATTCCTAAGTAGCAAAAACGAGTTTATCACATCAAGAATTGATTTGAGTGCGATAGACAACGAGTTCAAAGACAAGGTTGCGAAGGCGAATTCAGACAAATTCACGGCCATGTCCTCTCAATTTGATGCGGAGGCAACGGTAACCAAACTTGAGAACCAATACTCCAATTACGAGCGGCGGGCGCAGTACCGGTATATCCTAGCACCGCAAAATGGATACATCGCCAAAGCCATTCAGGTTGGAATCGGCGAAACCATCAAGGAAGGGGCTGAAATAGTAAATATTGTGCCTGCAGATGCTGAATTGGCAGTGGAGATGTATGTACAGCCAGTAGACTTGCCCTTGGTAAAGCCAGGAAATAAAGTTCGATTTATTTTCGATGGTTGGCCAGCAATCGTCTTCTCGGGATGGCCGCAGCTTTCCAACGGTACTTTTGGTGGGGTAGTGATCGCTATTGACCAGTTTGCCGGCCCAACGAATCAATATCGCGTATTGGTTACCGAGGATCCGGAGGAAGAGAGTTGGCCAGATTTATTGCGGATGGGTTCCGGTGCTGAGGGCATCGCCTTGTTCAATGATGTGCCTGTTTGGTACGAGATCTGGCGACAGCTCAATGGCTTCCCTGCTGATTACTATTCTCAAGAAGAAAAAGATAAAACTGCTTCTGCCAAGAAATGAAAAAAGTAGCACTACTCTTCTTCTGGCTGTTGTTTTCAGCTTCACTTTTGGCTCAAGAATTCCAAAAGTTAAGTTTTGAAGATTACATGCTTTGGGTTCAAGACTATCATCCCATTTCCATCCAAGCAGATCTTAACCTGCGCTTGGGTCAAATGGAGGTGCGCAAGGCCCGTGGGGGATTTGATCCCAAGTTGTATGGCAACCTAGATAAAAAGGAATTTAATCAATCCACTTACTTGGAAAAGCGAGAGGCAGGTGTACTTGTGCCTACTTGGATGGGGGTGGAGCTGATGGGTAATTTTGAGCAGAACTCAGGAGCTTTCCTCAACTCGGAAAGTAATGTACCCACCAATGGGCTACTGTCAGCAGGTGCTGCTGTAAATTTAGGACAGGGACTAATTTTGGATGATCGAAGGGCTACGCTTCAGAAGGCGCAACTCTATGCCCAAGCTACCGAGGTGGAGCGTCTTAATCTTAGAAATGAGCTCAATCTCCAAGCAACCGCTGCCTATTGGAAGTGGGCAGCTGCTTTTGAAAATAAATTGGTGCTTGAAGAAGGAGTGAAGTTGGCAAAAATTCGATTTGATGGAATTAAACGCAGTTACGAACTTGGGGATCAAGCGTCGATTGATACAGTTGAGGCCCTGTCACAATTGCTGAATAGAGAATACCGCTTGCAACTTGCAGAAAACATGTTTTTTGAAAACACGCAGGTGCTATCTACCTTTTTATGGAATGATTCAGGAGACCCTATGCTTTTGGATGGAGGGGTGATCCCACAAGCATTATCCCAATTTTTGAACCCTGCACCTGAGGTGGAAGAACTAAGGGCCTTGGTGAGTAGGCATCCAGAATTGTTGCTCACAGATTTTGATTTGGCGAGCTTGAAGGTCGAAAAGCGACTGCAAACGCAGGAACTACTTCCTGTAGTGAAGCTGAAATATAACTTCCTAACCGAGGAGTTGGCAGATGCCAATCCTTCTCCTCTCTTTGAAAATAACTACAGATGGGGACTAACGGTCTATACTCCTTTGTTTTTACGGAAGACGCGAGGCGAACTGGGAAGCACCAAGGCGAAACTAGAAATCAAACAGACCGGGAGAAATTTGAAGGAGCAGCAGCTCAGAACAAAGTTGGAGACAGAACTCAACTCTTGGAAACTTTTGAATCAACAGGTGCGTACTCTTGGAGAAAATGTAAAGAGCTTGGAAGCCTTACTTACCGGAGAAACCCGTCGTTTTGAGATTGGAGAAAGCAGTTTGTTTTTGGTCAATGCACGCGAAGTAGCGGTTTTTGACGCGAGAGTCACCTTGAATGAGCTTTCTTCTAAACTTCAAATTGCCTATGCCAAGGCTAGATTTGCAGCTGGGGTCGGCTTTGCCGAAAACTAAGAGTTCCCGTTTAGTTTGGAATAGGCAAGTTCCAAGCTGATTCGATCTTCGATCCCAAACAATTCCTGACTTGCTTGAATGATTTTGTCTAATTCAGATGCATCACTGGCTTGAAATTGCTTGAAATACCGCTTGTTTTCTTCCGAGTCTCGCATCTGATCTGGGGATCGCAAGTGACCTGTAAGCAATGCCACCAAGCCTATGGTAATTTGAGGAGGTAGTGTTCCCTTTTTTTCTAAAAAATAGGTGCAAATAGGTAACAATCGGCTTTTGAACTTGGCTATGGACTGTAAAGAAATATCATGCAGTGCATGCGCCATGTAGGGATTTTTAAATCGATCAAAAATGGCCGATGTATAGTCTCGAAGGGAATCCAAGGGCTGGTCTAAAAACGGAAATATTTCCTCTTCCACCAACAAATTGAGTGCATGAAGTCGATTGGAATCCTGCACATATTCCTGCACCGTGTTGATTTGCTTTAACATGCCAAAGGCAGTCAGGTAGGTATGCAACCCATTTAGAATGCTTATTTTACGTTTGGTGTAGGGGAGGAGTGAGTCAGTGAGTACCACCCCTTTGCACTTTCGGAAAGGTAATTTTTTCAGATCTTGGTCACTCCCTTCAATTCCCCAAAAAAGATAGGGTTCTACCTGCACGGTGTAGGGAGCTGCTTTTCCCTCGAGATGCTTTGGAAAGCCAGGGACAATTCGATCCACCAATGTATTGTGAAATCGACAGTTGAGGTTGATCCAATTCAGAAATTCAGCATCCAATTTCCAGGCCAATGCATGCTGCTGGATTAAGCTTTTCAAGAAGTCCCCATTGTTGGGAATGAGTTCGCAGGGGAGTAGGATTGTTTCTAATTCTGGAGCTTGTTCAAATCGAGTGTAAAGCCATTGCGTAATCCTTCCTGGAAAGGAGCTAGCGATTTGGTCTTTGGCACCTTCTTGACTCCAAACCAATCCCGCCTCAGTGACATTGGAAATGAGGTATTTCAGTTCTGGTGAACTAGCAAATGAGAGGAACTTTTCAGAATCATTAGGTAAGCTAAGCCCATCCTTAATGCAGGTGATGGATTGAAATTTCTCGACGGTTTGGCCTTGATCCCTACCCGCTACATACACTTCGTAGGCATAGTCTTGTGCTCGTAATCCTTCAAGGGTGTTGCCATCGGTACTTTGAACAAGGCAAACCTGCAAGGATTTACCTTCTTGGTTTAGTTCTTCGATTAGGGGCTCAATAAAACCACGGAGGAAATTTCCTGTTCCAAATTGGAGAACCTGTATCGATTGACTATTCATTTTTTGTTAGTTTAACTTCGCAATTTAAACACTAAAAACTATGGCAGCCTACATGCTTGTTGAAGTAGCTATTCATTCACCCTTATTGTATGAAGAATACAAGGAAAAGACCCCTGCAATTCTGCAAGCTTTTGAAGGAAAGTTTGTGCTTAGAGGCATGCCTGTCGTGGCTTTAGAAGGCACCTGGGATCACGATCGACTCGTTCTATTGGAGTTTCCAAACCGGGAGAGGGCCTTGGCTTGGTATCATTCTGCCGCCTATCAAGAAGCGAAACAAATCCGTGATAAGGCTTCTACAGCCCGATTTTTGTTGATCGGAGAGTAAGCTAGTATACTGACTGAAGGTTAAAATTTTGCGCCTCAGTTTTAAAGCGAAACTCCTCGTTTCCAAGGGATGAAATCAAAATTCCGTTTTTCCTCAGACTTGGTTTGTATTTGACCACTAGCCACGGCAACTAGAAACTCCATTAATCTTTCTCCTGCAGTTGCCGGTGTATCCTTTCCAGAAATGATGGTACCTGCATCAAAGTCAATGATGTCCGGCATTTTAAGCGCTAGCTTTGTATTGGAAGCCACCTTGATTACAGGGCAGATGGGATTCCCTGTAGGAGTACCTAATCCGGTAGTAAATAGAATTAGGTTGGCTCCGCTTCCTGCAAGGGCGGTAGTGCTCTCCACATCATTTCCAGGAGTACAAAGGAGATTGAGTCCAGGGTTGGCAATGTATTCTGGATAATCCAAAACATCAGAAATGGGAGCAGTACCTCCTTTTTTGGCTGCACCACAGGACTTAATCGCATCCGTCAGGAGTCCGTCTTTGATGTTGCCAGGACTTGGGTTTTTGTCAAATCCGCTTCCAACACGCTTGGCGGCCGCATTGTAGGTTTCCATCAAGTGTACAAATTTTTCGGCTAGCTCTGGACGAGTACATCTGTTGATCAAATCTTGTTCTGCCCCACATAATTCTGGAAACTCGGATAGAATGGCTGTACCTCCCAAGGCAACAACTACGTCCGACACATGTCCAAGTGTTGGATTAGCCGAGATGCCCGAAAATCCATCTGATCCTCCGCATTCCAAGCCTACCACCAGTTTACTGAGGGGTGCCGGCTCTCGGAAACATTGATTGGCAAGCCTAAGTCCTGCTACGGTCTCTTTGACTGCCTTGGTAAGCAGCGCATGGGTGGTACCCTCTTCCTGTTGCTCACAGATGACAAGGGGTTTTTTACAAGAAAGTAGGGATAGTTTTTCTTGAAGTAGGCTAACCTGGGCATTTTGGCAACCCAAGCTAAGTACAGTTGCACCTGCTACATTGGGGTGGTGGATATACCCCGCAAGGAGGCTGCAAAGTGCAGACGCATCGTCTCTTGTGCCTCCACAGCCCATGCTATGGGTTAGGAAACGAATGCCATCCAGTTGTGGGAAAAGTTTATTGCGTTCTACCTCCAAGGTAGAGCTTGTATCTGCTAGTGCTGTTCCACTTTTGTCACCAGCGATTAGGGCTTTGATTTGCTGTTCGTAGGGATTCGGTTGGGCAAAACCGAGCGCATTTTCAAAGGCCTCTTGAAGCAATTTGATGTTGGTATTTTCACAAAATACCAGAGGTAGAACAATCCAATAATTGGCGGTACCTACCTGACCATCTTCTCGATGGAAGCCTAAAAAAGTTTTGTCTTTCCAATGGGCTACCTCAGGTGGCCTTCTAGTTTCTGTTTTTCGTTCTAAAGAATAGGCTTGGGTTTTGTGTTGGATGTTTTCCAAAGTTAGGGCAGCACCCTTGTTGATTTTTTGAGTCGCTTCCGCCACTACGGTGCCGTACATTAAAATTTCGTCACCAGGAAAAAAATCCTGAAGGGCAAATTTATGCTTAGCTGGAATGAATTGACGTATTTCGAGGGAATGTAGTTCGAGGGTTACTTGCTCCCCAAGAGTTAAGTCGCAAAGGGCTACGCCGACATTATCCAAAGAATCTAACAGTAGTGAAGTGCTATTCATCGTAATTATTTCTTATTTTGGTCAAATTAGATAAAAAATTTATTCTTCCATGAAGAAAATTGTCACTCTTGGTGAAGTCATGCTACGACTCAGTCCTCCTGGAAACCAGCGTTTTTTTCAGACACAGGATCTTGAAATGGAGTTTGGAGGCTCAGAAGCAAATGTCGCTGCAGCTTTGGCCTATTGGGGTATGCATGTCTCACACCTCACCGCCTTTCCTGACCACGAGTTGGGATGGGCTGCTGCAGGTAAGCTTAGAAAGAATGGGATTGATACCCATGCCATTTCCTTTAAACCGGGCAGGATGGGCATCTATTTTTTGGAGCATGGAGCCATGCAGCGAAGTTCTCAAATTATATACGATCGGGCAGATACTGCATTTGCCAATTTTGAAGGAGAGGACTTGGATTGGGATTCAATTTTGGAAGGGGTGTCTTGGCTCCATTGGTCGGGAATTACGCCTGCACTCTCTCAAAAATGCGCAAACCTAACCTTGGTTGCCCTTCAAAAGGCCAATGAAAGAGGTATACGGGTAAGTGGGGACTTGAATTACAGAAGCAATTTGTGGCAATACGGCAAGGCTCCTCATCAGGTAATGCCTCAGCTAATGGAGCTGACGCACCTCATGATTGCCGGTACACGGGATTTTAAACAATGTTTGAATGAAGAGTTCAAGAGCTTTTCGGATACCAAGAAAATGGCCTTTGACCGTTTTTCGAAGCTAGAGTACTTGGTCAAGACAGAACGTACTTCCCATAATTCCTCTGTCAACACCCTGTCTGCGAGCCTTTATGGAAGAAAAAAAGCATATACTTCAAAAACCTACGAATTGACTCATATCGTGGACCGAGTAGGGTCGGGTGATGCCTTTGCAGGGGGTTTGATCTATGGATTGCTGCACTTGAGTCCTAAAGAAGCCATTGAGTTTGCCATGGCGGCTGGAGTACTCAAGCATAGTGTTCCTGGGGATATATTGTACTGTTCTCTCCAAGAAATTCAGGAGTTGGTGGCAGGTGAAGGCAATGGAAAAATAAAACGATGATGCGAAATCCAAGTCCATTTATTCGGCGCATGCATGCTGGAGGAATAATGCCCATATTTTTCCATCCGGACGAAAAGGTATGTTTGGAGCTGGTAGTAGCCGCTTATGAAGGGGGTGTTCGGGTCATTGAGATGGTCAATCGAGGAAAAGAAGCCAAGGCCATTTTTCCAAAGATTAAGGAGCTTGTCGGCCAACTTCCGGGGATGTATCTGGGTGTGGGTACTATTTATCATCCTGTAGAGGCTGAACTGTTTTTAGATATGGGTGCAGAATTTATCGTTGCACCCGTGATGAATCCTGCCTTAGGCGAGTTTTGCGCTGGGGTAGGCGTTCCTTGGATACCCGGTTGTGGAACCGTTTCTGAGGTGTTTTTTGCACAGGAGCTAGGAGCGGAGCTGGTCAAGATATATCCTGCCAACTTGTTGACTCCCGCTTTTATTACCGCTGTGCATGCCGTGATGCCCACGATAGAGCTCATTCCCACTGGGGGAGTGGAACCCACGCTGCCCAGTATCAAAAGTTGGTTTGATGCAGGTGCCCTGTGTGTGGGGATGGGTTCCCAGTTATTTCGAAAAGAAGACATTGCTGCCGGCAACTATTCAAAAATTCGTGAGACCATAGCCCAGGTGATGGATCATATTGCTTCACTTCGAAACCCATCCTAATGCAAATTACCAAAAGAATTGTTTTTGTTTTCCTCGCCTTGGTACTAGGGCTTGGGGGCTGTCAATTGGATACTGGCGTAAAAGTCATCAAGATGGGTCATGCCCAGGTAGTATCCCATCCCGTGCACCAGGCGATGGTATTTCTTGGAGAGCGACTGGAAGAAAAATCAGGGGGTAAAATAAAAGTAAAGGTATACCCCAACCAACAGTTGGGTACTGAACGGGAACTACTCGAGTTGTTGCAAATTGGTAGCCTGGGCATGACCAAGGTTTCTGCCGCCTCTTTGGAGGCTTTTTCTCCGGAGATAAGTGTTTTGGGCTTGCCTTATTTGTTTCGAGATGATGCCCATATCACGCAAGTATTGGAAGGAGAGATAGGCAAAGAATTGCTCTTGAGTACCGAAAAGTATTGGTTGCGTGGTTTATGTTTTTACGATGCGGGAAAGCGTAGTTTTTACAGTAAAACCAAGCCTATTGAAACTCCTGCTGATTTGGCGGGACTGAAAGTTCGGGTTCAAGAATCCAAAATGGCAATCAACATGGTTCGTGGCATGGGAGGTTCGCCCACCCCAGTGTCCTATGGAGAGCTCTATACTGCTTTACAGCAAGGCATTGTGGATGCTGCAGAGAACAATCCTCCTAGTTTTTACAATTCAAGGCATTACGAGGTTTGTAAGTATTATTCCATCGACGAGCATACAGCGATTCCCGATGTGGTCTTGGTGAGCACCAAGGTCTGGAGTGAATTGAGTCCTGAACAACAGGTTTGGTTGCAGGAAGCAGCAGATGAATCCGCAGTCTACCAGACCAAACTCTGGAAGGAGGCGGTGGAAGAAGCACTTCGTGAGGTACAAAAAGCGGGGGTAGAGATCAGCTATCCCTCCAAAGAACCTTTCTTAGAAAAAGTTGCTGCGGTTTATGCGCAAGTTTTTCAAGAACAGAAACAGTTGGAAGCATTGGTTCAACGAATTCAACAGACGAATAAATGAAATTGAAATTAAGGTTAGATCGATCCCTTCAAGTTATCCTTGCGATTTTGATGGGAGTGATGGTCCTGAATGTTAGCTGGCAGGTTTTTTCTCGCTATGTATTGGGTGACCCGAGTTCATTTACCGATGAATTGGCTCGATACAGCATGATTTGGTTGGGCCTTTTGGGAGCTGCCTATGTATCCGGTAAGCAGGGTCATTTGGCTATTGATGTGTTGGTAGAAAAGATAAAGGGTAAAAACCTCTTTTATTTGCAGCTTTTCATCCATGGGATGGTTATTTTTTTCGGAGCTGTAATTATGGTAGGCGGCGGTACTAATCTGGTATACATTTCTCAGTTGCTGCAACAAAAATCAGCCACCCTTCAAGTTCCCTTGTCTTGGGTGTATGCCATGGTGCCTATTTCTGGAATTTTAGTGGTGTATTATCATAGTTTTCATGTAGTACAACTTATTAAAAGCCAAGATTAACCATGGAAGGGATTGCTATTTTAATCTTGGTTTTAAGTTTTGTGTCACTCTTACTCCTGGGTGTTCCAGTAGCCTGGAGCTTGGGTCTTTCTAGCTTCTTTACGCTTCTCGTTTCTGTTTCTGTCCTGCCTGCTGCTACCACGATTGCGCAGCGAATGGCTACGGGCTTGGATAGTTTCTCCTTGTTAGCCATTCCATTCTTTGTATTGGCAGGAGAGATCATGAATAAAGGGGGTATTGCGAATCGCCTCATCGATTTTGCAAAAGGGCTAACGGGCAAACTCCCGGGAGGGCTTTTGTATGTCAATATCATTGCAGCCATGCTTTTTGGAGCGATTGCTGGTTCGGCTGCTGCTGCAGCCTCAGCATTGGGTAGTATTTTGGGTAAGCGTATGGACGATGAAGGGTACCCTAAACCTTTGGGTGTGGCGGTCAACGTCACTTCATCCACTACAGGTTTGATTATTCCTCCTTCCAATGTATTGATCATTTATTCTTTGGCCAGTGGAGGTGTTTCCATTGCAGCACTTTTTGTGGCAGGGTACCTACCTGGAATTCTGTTGGGTGTTTCCTTGATGATTTGCGCAGCCATTTTTATCAAAAAGAATAAGCTTCCCTATGCGGAAGGGGTAAGTTTTGGCTATTTGGCCAATGCTTTTTGGAGAGCGGTGCCGAGTCTTTTTCTGCTTATCCTGGTGATAGGAGGGATTGTCGCTGGGATTTTTACTGCTACTGAAGCCTCGGCAATCGCTGTTGTGTATACCTTATTGCTTTCCTTGGTTTACCGGGAACTCAAGTTTTCCGAGCTTCCTGGCATTCTAGTTCGTTCCTCAGAAACTACCGCAGTGGTGTTGTTGTTGATCGGTACTTCGATGAGTATGTCTTGGGTGATGTCTGCTGAAGATATTCCACAGTTGATCAGTGAGTTTATGCTCACCTTAAGTGACAATAAGTGGGTGATTTTGATTGTGATCAACATCATTTTACTGTTTGTCGGCACCTTTATGGACATCACGCCTGCGGTATTAATTTTCACCCCCATATTTTTACCCGTAGTCACTAAGGTTGGTGTTGATCCTGTGCATTTTGGGATGATCATGGTAGTGAATCTTTGCATTGGTTTGTGTACACCACCGGTAGGATCCCTATTGTTTGTGGGGGTATCTATTGCTAAAATTTCCTTAACTCAAGTGCTTCGGCCTTTGTTGCCTTTCTTTTTAGCCATGGTGATTGCTTTGGCTTTGATTACGCTGTTTCCTGAAATTACATTAGCTCTCCCTCGGTTTTTTGGATTGTTAAACTAAACTATGATTATCCGCAAACACTCAAGTAGTTCAAAATTACTAGTAATCACTGCTGATAATTGCTAACAGCTGACGGTCCACGGTCGACAGCATTTTATTGTGTTACTTGAAGCCTTGTTTTCTTTGGTTACGAGTAATAAAGCGGATATATAATTAAATAGGTAGTTAGTCAGGTTCTTGATTAGTTAATAGAATGAAAAAAGAAGTGGTGCTTGTATTTCAAAAGAATGCCATCTTGGGTAAGGTAAAAACTCGCCTTGCCTCTGGAATGGGTGAACTCCGTGCTTTGGAGATTTATAGGCACCTGATTCAGTTGACTTATTCAGCTTTGGAGGGAGTGCCTGCATCCATTTGGACCTATTTTTCAGACTTTATCCCAGAATCCTCCCACCCATCTGTTGAGAAGTGCTTTGTGCAGGAGGGGCAAGATCTGGGGGAGCGGATGGCAAATGCATTTGCTCGCAGTTTTGAACTGGGTATGGATAAAGTGGTATTGATTGGGACAGATTGTCCCACGCTCCAAAGCCATCACCTCAATGAAGCATTTGAGGCCTTAACTCATTCCGACTTGGTAGTGGGGCCGGCAACAGATGGAGGCTACTATTTGATTGGAATGAACCACAGAGCGGACTACCTTTTCGAGGGGATTTCCTGGAGTACTTCCCAAGTATTGTCAGAGACCTTGAATGTAGCATCTCAGCACGGTTTAACTACCACTTTGCTGTGCGAACTAGATGACATCGATACCCAAGAAGATTGGCAACGGTATAGTAGCCAATTTGAGAATAAGGTTTAACTTAGACTTATGTGATTTGATGATGAAATTCTCAAACCCTAATTTTCCCCTTTAATTTCCGATGTACCAATCGCGCCACACCAATTTTAAGAGGATTAGCCTGCTCGTTTTTCTTTGGATGGGTATTTCGCTAGGGCATGCGCAAACCACAAAAGAAACAGCTTCGTTTGAGATAGTAGTTCTTGGAATAAAAATCGGCAGCCTAACAGCTCAGAAAACTGCAGGAGCAGATTCGCTGCTTTATTCGGTAGATAGCCGTGTGAAATTTTGGTTTTTCGGGGATGTGGATCTTAAATTTTTGACGCGTTCGCATTTCAAAGGGGGTAAAATTTTAAAGACCTATTCTGAATCCAAGACCAACCGAGGGTTTTTTGATTCGAAGGTCAATTGGACTGGAGCGCAGTACCAAGTGGATTCCAAATCCTATAAATATGCGAACAGGGCACCTTTAAAAGGACCGTTGTTATGGTGTAGCTCTAAATTATTTTTTCAAGAGCCAAGTGGTAATGAAGTGTTTCTATCCGAGGTCTATGGAGTTTCAGCTCCAATTAAGAAGATTAGTGCTGGCGTCTATGAAATTGAGGTAGAGGGGAATACGAACCAGTACCATTACAAGGGTGGAAAGCTGGAAAAAATAGTCGTTGAAAGCCCGATAAAGAACTATAAAGTAATGCGGGTCAAGTAATTTTTTAGTGACTACTAATTTTCCGTGCCAAGTCCATTAGCCGGTTGGCATAGCCTGATTCGTTATCGTACCATGCCACTACTTTGATCATATTTCCTTTGGTTGAGGTCAAGGCCTCATCCAGAATTGCCGAATGGGTATTGCCTAAAATATCCATAGATACGATCGGATCAGATTCAATTTGCAGGTAGCCTTTTAAATCTGAAGCGGCTGCATTTTTGAATGCTTCATTGACTTGGAGGGCAGTAACTTCTTGCGAAACCGTCACAATCAAGTCGGTCAATGAGCCGTCTGGCACGGGCACGCGCATGGCGGAAGCTTCGATCTTTGAAGCAAGGGCAGGAAGGATACGGTCCAAGGCTTTACCCGCATTGGTGGAGGTGGGGATGATAGAATAGGCTGCTGCACGGGCTCTTCTGAGATCCTTGTGCGGGGCATCGTGCAGATTTTGATCGTTGGTGTAGGAGTGCACCGTCGAGGCAAAGCCATTCAAAATACCGAAATTTTCATCCAGTACTTTCACTAGCGGGGCCAAGCAATTGGTGGTGCAGGAGGCATTGGAAACGATGGTTTCTTCTCCTGAAAGCACTTCATCATTGACTCCGAGAACCACCATTGGGATGGATGCCTCTTGGGAGGGTGCGGAAATAATTACTTTTTTTGCGCCAGCAATCAGGTGTTTTTCTGCATCTTTTTTTAGGGTAAACCGTCCAGTACACTCAAAAACCAGGTCAATAGAGAGTTTTTCCCAAGGGAGATTTTCCGGATTCGATTCAGAGAAGAGCGCAATTTTCTGTTCGTTGACCTGTAAAATATGGGGGGAGTGGCTGATATTGGCATCAAATTTCCCATGTACCGAATCGTACTTTAGCAAGTGAGCGATGGCTGCTGGATCAGCTAAATCGTTGATCGCTAACAAATTGAACTCCGGATTTTTTAGGAGAAGCTTTGCGGTGTAGCGACCAATTCTTCCAAATCCATTGATGGCTACACGAAGGGCTGGAACAGTTGCGGACATGAGTTTAATTTGGAGTGAATTTACAGAAAATGTCGTTCTACAGGTAAAGTAAATTTTTACTGCTTTGGTTCAGTAGATTAAGGGAGGATTAAAAAGAAATTTTCTAGCCACTTTGGGAATATAAGCTGAACCCTCTATATTTGCACAACCTTTGAAAAAGCC
>CAXNJN010000068.1:0-14143 GCA_964202605.1 Bacteroidia bacterium
CTCCAACAATCAATTGCCAACAGTGAATGAAAAGGCAAGCGTCGCAGCCGTTATTGTGGAGATCTCAAGCAAGCGATTGGGTGCTACTGCAGTGTTGAACGACGCCGGAGATTTAATAGGAATCATTACAGATGGAGATCTACGTCGAATGCTGCAAAAAACACTTGCCATTCAGGAGCTACAGGCAAAGGATATCATGACGGCAAATCCAAAATCAATCGGGGTTGAAGATTATGCAACTGCCGCATTTGTATTGATGAAAACGCACAACATCACACAATTGGTTGTCCTAGATAGTAAGAAAATCGCTGGATTTGTGCATATTCATGACTTAATGAAAGAAGGTATTGTTTAAGCCTCCATGAAGGATCAACCTTATATCGTAATTATGGCCGGAGGGGTTGGTTCCCGGTTTTGGCCCTACAGCAAAAGCAGTAAGCCCAAGCAATTTTTAGATGTCTTAGGCACGGGGAGAACCTTGCTGCAAATGACTTTTGATCGGTTTAGGGAAATCGCTCCAGCGGAACAATTTTATGTAGTGACCAATCAAGCGCATGCTGGCCTGGTAAGCGAACAACTTCCAGAGCTTCTTGATCACCAAATACTAGCAGAGCCACTTCGAAAAAATACAGCCGCCTGCTTAGCCTATGCGGCTTATAAGATTTCAAATTTGGATCCCAATGCGACCATGGTTGTGGCACCTGCGGATCACCTTATTTTGCAGGAAGGTCGGTTTCTACAAACTTTGGTTACTTCCATCTCAGCTGCTCAAGTTAACAACAGACTGCTCACGATAGGGATCAAACCCAACCGTCCAGAAACCGGTTACGGCTACATTCAATACCTTCAAAATGCCGAAGATAAAGAGGTATTGAAAGTAAAAACCTTTACCGAAAAGCCCAATGCCAAACTTGCTACTACCTTCTTGGAAAGTGGTGATTTCGTTTGGAATTCAGGCATGTTTGTTTGGAAAGTGGAAAGTTTGATCGAGGCTTTTCGGAAATACATGCCAGACCTAGCAGATGTATTTGAAGAAGGCAAATCTCAGTTTGGTACGAATGCCGAGGAGGATTTTATTGCCACTGCTTACACGACTCTAAAAAACATTTCCATTGACTACGGCATCATGGAAAAATCAGACCAGGTATATGTAGTTCTTGGTGATTTTGGCTGGTCAGATATTGGCTCTTGGCAAAGTCTACACGAGCTTCGAGATAAGGACGACCAAAATAATGTAGTGGAAGCCAATGCGCTGCTCTATGAAACTGAAAATTGTTTTATCAAAACAGATAGCGATAAGCTCGTGGTTGTTCAAGGATTAGATAACTACCTGATCAATGAATCTGATAATGTACTGCTGATTTGCAAACTGGATGCCGAAAATAAGTTTCGGGATTTTGTAGCTCAAGCGAAGAAAAAAGGAGAGGATTTCATTTGAAATCCTCTTTTTTTATTTTTTGCGTTGCCGTATGGCCTCGTAAATTGCTATTCCCGCGGATACGGATACATTCAAACTTTCAATATTACCTGCAAGTGGGATTTTGACCCGATCATCTACCATTCCCATTATCTCTTGGGAAATCCCATCCTCTTCCGATCCCATGATGAGCGCAACAGGAGATGCAAAGTCTCCTTCATACATCAACTTCTCTGTTTTCTCTGTGATCGCAATAAGTGACAACCCCATTTTTTGCAAATCTCTGCAGGTGTAAAATAAGTTTTTGACACGTGCCACTGGGATGAAATTCAAGGCTCCTGCTGAGGTTTTTACGGCATCGGAGTTGATCTGAGCACTTCCTTTTTCAGGAATCACGATGGCATCTACGCCTGCACATTCTGCAGTTCGGGCAATTGCTCCAAAATTCCGCACATCCGTCAAATGATCCAATACCAAAATCAGGGGAGCTTTACCCACTGCATAGCACTGATCAATTACATTGTCTAGCGACGCATAGGCAATGGTGGACATTTGCGCAACTACACCTTGGTGATTTTTGCGCGTGATGCGGTTCAGCTTGGCATCTGGTACGCGTACCACCGGAATGTGTTCGGCCTTGCAAAGCTGAAGTAATTCCTTGATGAGGTCGTTGTTGAGTTCTTTTTGAACCAGTACTTTGTCAATCTCTTTACCGGCATGGATGGATTCCATCACTGCTCGGGTACCAAAAATAAAATCTTTGTCGAAGGCTCCTTTATCGATTAGAAAGCCATCCTTCCGCTTCTCCATTGTGAAATGTTTTTGAACCAAATCGGCTGATAAGCTCTTGATCGGTTCAGGGTATAGAAATGTGGGCTAAGAATTGTTTTAACCCGCGTAAAGGTAAACCTAATTTTGGAAGTGTCGTCTATGCCAGCGTACGACCAAACTTCCCGATCCTCAAAAAAATTGACTTCCTGAGGAGGTCCCATTACAATGTAGACCATCCCCCGGTCTGTTTTCCAGCCTTCTTTGAAGTCGGTAAATAGGATGTTGGAAAACTCTACCATCTTGAAATAATTTCGAATTAGCTCCTTTGCTGCTTCTTCGTTTCGAGTCAAATTAAGCCAATACGCATCCAGGGCCTTCTTTTTGTCCTGTGCCAGTAGTAGGCTCTCGTGTTCTTTTTTGGTTGAAATGTAGGTAGTCATCTCTACCATCTCGTTCCAATCTTTGACCTTTGGAAATGCGTCGTGTACGGTTCGAAGAAGCAAACCAGTTTGAGCAGTACTGTCTGATTGAAAAAAATAATACCCCTCATCCGTCAGCGTTTTGGGAATATTGGACAAGAAATCGCCCCGATTTTCTACGATTACCTCCTTCGGTACATCGGCAAGTCGGGTTTCCATAGGAGGGAAGGGTACCGCAAAAGGGCTGGGGTAAAAAAATGAAAATAGGGTTGGCCCCTTACTTGTTTTAAAGAGGATCGATTGGTCTTTTGTAAGGTAGTTTTGATCGAATGGAACCGCATTGGCATAGAAATAACCAAAATCAGGTTGATCAAATACAAAGGATCCCTTCAAATCTAGATGGCTGGTGTAGGCATCTTTTTGTCGACTGTCCACCGCTTCAAAAAATGCAATTGCTGTTCCCTGTGTTTCTAGTATGTCTACCGTAGTTTCAAAAAGCCAATGCCGCTCCGTATCACCAAGCAATTGTTCTGCACCAAGCTTTATTTTTTTTTCAGTTCGAATTTCTTCCTCATAAGAAGAAAGAATCGTGTAACTGAGTTGATAGGTCTCCAAACTGGCATTTTCTTCGATTTTTTCCACTACAAATTGCAGTTTGTAGGCCGTGTCTGAAACTTTAATAGGGATGATTTTTAGTCCCAATCGTGCATAAATTGAATACCGAAGTGCCTGGTCCGTGGAGCTCAGTGTTGTTTGTGCAACTGTGGTGTAGGACAGGATAACTAAAAAGCAGAATAAAGGCAGCAGCTTGAAGTACTTTTGATTCATTTGGTTTAGTTCTCAGGTTTTAAAAATTAGCCTTACTTTTGCCAAAATACTAAAATTTCTAATGGCTACCTATACAACGGAAATTGCTTCAGATAAGTTGATCAGTGACAATCCCATTCATCAACGATTGCTCAAAGCCTATATTGCTGCCAAGCCCTGGATTTCTGGAAATTTGCTTGAAATCGGCTGTGGTGAAGGAAGAGGCGTGGAGGAACTGTTGCCACATGCAACTCAATACTTGGGCTTGGATAAAATCGGTGAGGTAATCCAAACCTTGCAACAGAAATACCCAGGTGTAGCCTTTCAGCAGGCTGTTATTCCTCCATTTGAAGGAATTGCGGATAATACCTACGATACCATTGTGAGCTTTCAGGTGATCGAACACATCTATGACGATCGCCTTTTTCTCCAAGAGATCTATAGAATGCTGAAGCCAGGAGGGAAGGCCATTATTTCTACTCCAAATAACACTCACACGCTATCCCGAAATCCATGGCATGAGCGGGAATACATCCCACAGCAACTGATTGATTTGGCTCAACCGATTTTTGATCGGATCGAGGCAAAGGGAATCGGGGGGAATGGGAAGGTCTGGGCCTACCATGAAGCCAATCGCAAGTCTGTACAAAAAATCATGCGTTTTGACATTCTGGATCTGCAGCACAAGTTGCCGAATTCAGTGCTCAGATGGCCCTATGAATTTTTGAACCGATTCAATCGGGATCGCCTTCACCGCACCCAAGGTAGTTCAGTTGTGGCTATTTCCCATGAGGACTATCCGTTGGTGGAAGATCCAAAGGAAGGACTGGACTTATTTTACATCCTCTGGAAAAAATAATTGGATTATCCACAATCAAAAAAGGCCAGCAGAACTAAATCTGCTGGCCTTTTTTCGTCTAGCGGGAAGTTATCTTCTTCGGATGGTACTTGCATCCTCACTTTCTTTTCCAATCAGGCTTTCCAACCTTTTTTTCAGGTCAATGGACTTTTCTGTGTAGCCGCGTTCTTCCAGTAAGGGGATAAAGAACTTGATCATCTCAATGGATACCAGCAACTCTCGATCGTATCCGAGGTCATTCTTGGTGTAGAACGTGATCATGTCGAAAGAGCGTTTCGAAATTACGTCTACGATTTCCATTGCTTTTTCGTCTTCACCCACTTCAAAAAACAAAGGAACGGATTGGCCGCTGCTCAGATCATAGGGAACCGCTTTGTCAGGAATTGTTTCCAATCCAAAATTCAAAAGCTTGGCTGCATCCGCTAGCTTGTCCTCGTCAATTAATGCAAGGGCAATGGAATTGAGTGCGCTGCGGTGGTTGGAAGTAAATCTTCGGTACTCCTCATCCAAGTAAACATTGGGGTCATTCATGCCTCTGAAGGCAAAATTCTCCATGTAATTCTTCATGGCCAAGTTGGTGTTCACCAATTCTTCTCGAACTGTGTCTGGCTTCCGAATAGGGAGTAATCGGTAGGTCAAGCCTTCCATGACCACATGCTCTTCTAGGTTTAATCCCAAAGTAGACAAGGACGTATTGTTGAAATAGATCGGTCGTTCCCAATTGTTGCTCACAATCAAATCTACCAACATTAATGTTCCTTTGGTGACGTAATTCCCTCCGACTTGCAAGTTCATCTGCGAAACAAATAGGTCCTTGAACTGTGGGGGAACAATCTCATCATTTGCGAGGAAGCTGCTGTCCACATCCAAAATCAAATTTCGAGAAGGAACCATGTTGATCAAGGTTTTTCCGGAGGTTTTCATTTGAAGCAATTCTGACCCACTGTTGATGAGCTTGAGGTATTCACGTGCAGAAATGGCATCTAGCCCTTCTTTTTCCATCACATAAATGACATCGTTGGTACCTTTTTGATAGCGTTCAGGAGCTAGGGAGAATGGCAATGCCTTGGATTCGTTTACAGGTCGAGTCATCTGATCTACATACCAGTCGGTATCAAAATAACTCAAGACAATCACGCGAACATCCGTACGGAAGTTTTCGACCTCCTGCACATACCAGAGAGGGAAGGTATCGTTGTCTCCTCCTGTAAATAGAATCGCATTGGGAGCACAAGAAGCTAGGAAATTTCGTGCCGCATCCACGGAGAAATACCGGCCTTTGCGGTTGTGATCGTCCCAGTTTTCAGACGCCATCAATCCAGCGACGGGTAGGGTCAATAGGGTGGCCACTATGCCAGCAGTACTTAAGTTTTTGGTGGCTTTATTCAAGCCATGCGCAAGGGCAAGTACACCCAAGCCAATCCAAATGGCAAAGGCATAGAAGCTACCTACGTAAATGTAGTCTCGCTCTCTAGGCTCAATCGGAGGGGAGTTGAGGTAGAGTACCAACACTACCCCCATCATCAAGAAGAGCATGAGATTGACGTAGAAGTACTTTTGATCTTTCTTCGCTTGGAAGAAAAAGCCGACCAATCCCAAAATCAAGGGGAGCATGAGGTAATTGTTGTGTGCCTTGTTGTCCGTGATGTATTCCGGATACTTGTCCGAGAAGGCATCTGCAATTCCTAGCCAATTTGCATCCGAGAAATCACTTTCTCTTCCGGAGAAATTCCACAGGAAGTAGCGCCAATACATGTGTCCCAGCTGGTGGCTAAACATGAAATACAAGTTGTCCCCGAAGGTGGGTTCTTGCCCTTCCTTCAATCCCAATTTGGCACGGTAGATCCGCTTGTGATTCTCCTGGGTGGAGTAGATTCGTGGGAGAATTGTGGTTTTTTCAGGATCGTAGGTATTCTTCAAATCGTAATCTACAATCTCATACGAATTCTTTCCCTTCATGTAGATGGGATCTCCTTCTTCTTGGTCAGTTAACGTAGCGGTGAAGTATTGCCCATGCAATAAAGGTCTGTAACCGTATTGCTCGCGTTTTAAGTAAGAGACATAACTGATGATGTCTTTTGGCGCATTTTCATTGATAATCGGATCCTGGTTGGACCGCACCACGATCAACGCATAGCTACCATAGCCAATCAAAATAAAGGTAAGCGAAAGCAAAATGGTGTTAAGAACTGCCTTCTCTCGCTTGATGGAAAAGCGGAATGCTAGGACTAGGGCACCTACAAAAAGCAATGCAAAAAATACGATTCCAGATCCAAAGGGTAATCCCATGGAATTGACCATCCAGATTTCCATTGCCCCTGCAAGGCTTGGAAGGCCAGGGATGATTAAGTTATTGATGATGATCAAGGCGACTCCACCCAAGAACATCGCGAAAATTGCGCCTTTTAAACTCGGGTTTGGATACTTCTTGAAGTAATAAATTAAGGCTAGTGCAGGTAGTGTGACCAAGTTGAGCAAGTGAACCCCAATGGAGAGGCCTACTAGGTAAGCAATGAATACCATCCACCTGTTTTCTTCTTTGGGGTCTTTGATTACATCCCACTTCAAAAACGCCCAAATCACAATGGCGGTGAAGAAAGAAGACATGGCGTATACTTCAGCCTCTACAGCGGAAAACCAGAAGCTATCTGAAAAGGTGTACACCAAAGCGCCCACCAAACCAGCTCCCATCAAAGAGATGGTTTGGCCCTTTGTTTCTTCTCCTTCTACTACCGAAAAGAGTCGCTTACCCATCAAGGTGATGGACCAAAATAGGAAAAGGATGGTGAAGCCAGCGAAGAGTGCACTGCCAATATTCATCCAATAGGCCACTTGTAAGGGGTCTCCCATGGCAAGGAATCCAAACATGCGGTAGACCAACAACATGAAGGGAGCACCGGGAGGATGGGGAACTTGCAGTTTGTAGGAAACGGCGATAAATTCCCCTGGATCCCAAAAACTAGCTGTTTGCTCGACAGTAAGGATGTATACGAGCGTGGAGATGGCAAAAATAAGCCAACCGCTGAGGTTGTTGATTTGCTTGTAAGTGAGCATTAATTCGGTCAATTAGAGCTACGAAACTATGAAATTTTAGACCAACTCGGGAATTTTTGAATTTTTTAACCATTCCAAATACTGCCGAACTAGTCATGTGACAAAGATTACTGGATGTAAGGTTGGGCTGACCGTACCTTTGTAAGGTAATTTGAAAACTAAACCAACATGTTACCTAAAGCCAAAACATTTCAAGAGCTAATCGACGGGGATACCCCGGTATTGGTTGACTTCTTTGCCGAATGGTGTGGTCCATGCAAAATGATGCAGCCTATTTTGGAGGATACCTCCAAGCAACTTGGAGAAAAAGTTAAAATCGTAAAAGTAGATATAGACCGTAACCCACTCGCTGCGAGCAAATTTCAAGTAAGGGGAGTGCCGACACTGCTGCTTTTCCAAAAAGGGAAGGTGCTGTGGAGGCAATCCGGCGTGGTACCTACTCATCAACTTATTCAGCACATCCAAACTAGTCTTCTAGCAAAAGCCTAGGCTCATGTGACAAAAGTCATTTACCACAAGTAGTGCAACAATTAATTTTACTGCATTCCATTTGAAATAGTTATAAAATCAGCATATGAAAATCGAACAAATTTATACCGGATGTTTGGCACAGGGGGCCTACTACATTGAGTCAGAAGGAGAGGTAGCAATCATCGACCCGCTCAGAGAGGTACAGCCTTACATTGAAAAAGCTGCAAGACGAAATGCCAAAATCAAGTATGTGTTTGAAACGCACTTTCATGCTGACTTCGTTTCTGGGCACATGGACCTAGCCGCTAAGACAGGAGCTCAAATCGTATATGGTCCTACTGCCATGAAAATGGGTTTTGAAGCCATCATTGCGGTCGACAATCAGGTATTTACTTTGGGAAAGATAAAAATCAAAGTACTCCACACTCCAGGCCATACGACAGAGTCCGTTTGTTACTTATTGACGAATGAAGAAGGAAAAGAGGAAGCGATTTTTACAGGCGACACGCTGTTTATTGGAGATGTAGGTCGTCCTGATCTTGCGCAGAAGGTGGTAAAAGACCTCACGCAGGAGATGCTTGCAGGCTACCTGTACGATTCATTGAGAAACAAATTGTTGCCTCTTTCAGATGACTTGATCGTTTATCCGGCCCACGGAGCTGGTTCTGCTTGTGGAAAAAACATGAGTAAGGAAACTTCCGATACCTTGGGCAATCAAAAGAAGTCCAACTATGCGCTTCAGGAAATGACCAAGGAAGCGTTTATTAAGGAAGTGTTGACAGGTTTGACACCCCCTCCAGCTTATTTCCCACAAAACGTAATGATGAATATCGAAGGCTACGAGAGCATGGATGTGGTATTTGAAAGAGGGGTGAAACCATTGAGTCCAGCTGAATTTGAGGCTGCAGCCAACGAAACTTCTGCCTTGATTTTGGATACACGTGAGGCACAAGTATTTGCGAAAGGCTTTGTTCCTAACTCCATCAACATCGGCATCGACGGCAGCTTTGCAGTTTGGGTTGGAGCGATGATTCCTGATTTGAAGCAAGAGATTTTGGTGATTGCTGAGGAAGGCAGAGAAGAAGAGGTGATCACTCGATTGGCTCGAGTAGGTTACGACTATTCGATTGGATACTTAGCAGGTGGAATTGCTGCTTGGAAAAATGACAGCAGAGAAGTAGACGCGATCACTTCAATTACGGTTGATGAGTTGGAAAGGATCAAAGAAGGAGATCCAAACATCGAGATTTTGGATGTACGCAAGAATTCAGAGTACCTATCAGAGCATGTGGTTGAGGCAGAAAATGCGCCGCTAGACTACATCAATGACAGCATGCTGAAGGTGGATAAAAACAAAACCTACTATGTGCATTGCGCGGGTGGATACCGTTCCATGATCTTTAGCTCTATTCTAAGAGCTAGAGGCTATGACAACCTAATCGATATCGCTGGAGGATTTAAAGCAATCAAGGAATCAGGCAAAATTGAGGTTTCGGCTTATGTTTGTCCTAGCACCTTGCTGTAAGGTCAAAAATGAGACCTTTTCTAGTGATGGAGACATTTGTACAGTGGATGTCAATTAAAAGATAAATCCTAGCTATTTTTCAAGGAAAATAGAACAAGTAAACCTATAAAACACCTATGAATCAATTTATTGAATGGGTTTCTCAACCCTGGCCTTGGTATGTGGCAGGTCCTATGATTGGACTCACCGTACCAGCGCTCCTCATCCTTGGCAACAAGACCTTTGGTATCTCCTCATCCTTGCGTCATATCTGTGCGGCATGTGTTCCAGCTGGGATTCCTTTCTTTACCTACAATTGGAAGAAAGAGATCTGGAATCTCCTCTTTGTCCTAGGAACGGCTATTGGAGGCTTTATTGTGATGAATTTTCTTGCCAATCCGAATACCATTGTCATTTCAGAAGCAACCCAATCCGATTTGAGGGCTTTAGGAATCACCAATTTTTCAGATTTAATGCCCCTTGAAATTTTCAATTGGGAAACAGTCTTCACGGGTAAAGGAATACTATTCTTTGTAATCGGAGGATTGTTGGTTGGATTTGGAACTCGCTATGCAGGAGGTTGTACTTCAGGGCATGCGATCATGGGAATCAGTTCCCTGCAATGGCCTTCGCTTGTAGCTACCATTTTCTTCATGTTGGGTGGGTTTTTCATGACCCACGTCCTGCTTGAGCCACTTATGAAATTAGTTGGATTTTAATCTTTAGAACTTATGTCAAAAAATATAAATCAAATGGAAGCTAGTGCAGATCCGAATTGCGTAGCACCAAATTCAAGCCAAACCAAAGACAAAGGGCTGGCCTTATTGAAATACGTGATTATTGGTATTGTCTTTGGAATTGTTTTTGTGAAAGCAGAAATTATTTCCTGGTTCCGAATTCAAGAGATGTTTCGTCTTCAGTCCTTTCACATGTATGGAGTCATAGGATCCGCTATTGTTACAGGAATCATTTCTATCCAGTTGATCAAGCGATTGAATATCAAGTCTATTCATGGCGAAGCGATCAATATCCCTACCAAAGAATTTAAAAAAGGCCAAGTGATTGGAGGCTTTATTTTTGGACTAGGATGGGCGATTACAGGTGCGTGCCCAGGACCTTTGTTTGCTCAAATTGGCAGTGGTTACACGGTCATCCTAGTGACACTAATTTCAGCTCTTGCAGGTACTTGGTTGTATGGCAGGTTTGAAAAATATTTTCCCAATTGATTGGGTTCTCGCAATAAAAAAATCTTTATTAGAAAGTGTCGCCTATACTAATGGGCGGCATTTTTTAGTTAAAGACCTTTTTGACGATAAATCGGATAAACACAATGATGATCAAGACGATGCTACCTACGATGACAAATTCCATGGGCTCTAAATTTTATACATTAACTCCTAGATCCCAAGAATAGTTTGTTCCGTCAGTGGAATTGGTATCGCTTTCCCTTGCTTTCTGCTTACCTTTGACCTGTTTTTGTAGTCACCTTCACTCATGAATTACCTTTCCCAACGTAGGGTTGCTCTAGGAGCACTTTTTTTCTTTATGGGAATATGCTTTGCCAGCTGGGCTGCACGCATCCCGGACATTCAAGCCAAATTTCAACTTTCAGAAGGGGAATTGGGGACTTTGTTGCTTTGTTTGCCTATTGGTTCCATGTTAGGATTACCCATTGCTGGTTGGTCGGTACATCACTATGGGAGTCGAATAGTCATTTTGATTTGCAGTTTTGCCTATGCCTTGTCCTTACCCTTGATTGGATTGGCTCCTAATCTTTGGGTAATTACACCCGTGTTGATACTTTTTGGCATGCTGGGCAACATCATGAATATTTCTTTGAATACCCAAGCCTTGGGCTTTGAGAATCTGCTTGGGAAAAGTATTCTTGCCTCCTTTCATGGCATTTGGAGCATGGCAGGCTTTACCGGTGCAGGATTGGGCGCAGGCATGATTTTCCTTAGCTTTTCACCTGCTGCGCATTATGTGGTCGTTGCGCTGCTTTCTATCCTATTGGTTTTGTTCTCTCAAAAATTTGTTATCAACGACAAGCGGGCAGCCGGTGAGGAGGGAGGACTCGTGTTGCGTAAGCCAGATAGTTTGCTGCTTCGCGTAGGCTTGATTTCGTTTTTAGGGATGATGGCCGAAGGCTGCATGTTTGATTGGAGTGGAGTTTACTTTAAAAAAATTGTGGAGGCCGAGCCTGAACTCGTTTCTTTAGGCTATGTATGCTTTATGGGAGCGATGGCTTCTGGAAGATTTGTAACCGATAAGGCGATCAATCGGTACGGGAAGATTCCAGTACTTCAGGTGAGTGGCATCCTTATTTTTCTAGGCTTACTTCTGGCGGTACTATTTCCTAGCTTGTATGCTGCTGCGCTTGGATTTTTAATGGTTGGCTTTGGCGTAGCGTCGATTGTGCCTGTTGCTTACGGGATTGCAGGAAGATCGAAGTTGTATTCTCCCAGTGTGGCTTTAGCTATGGTTTCAACGCTCTCCTTTTTCGGCTTTTTAGTGGGGCCACCATTGATTGGATTTATTGCCGAAGCCTTCAATTTAAAAATTTCATTTGCACTAATTGCGGTTAACGGATTAGGTATTCTGTTGCTCACCAGTTTTGGTAAACAGGTATTCGATGGCCAAGAAAATTCAGTTGGCACATGAGTTTACCTGAGAATTTTCAGTTTGAAAAGGTATTCGAAGTAGGTGCCTATCAAGTTCACCCGCATGGAGGCATGCGAATCTCCTGTTTGGCAGATTTTTTTCAAGAGATCGCTTGGAAGCATGCTGATTCTGAAGGTTTTGGAAGGTCCTTAATGGAGCAACAGTTGATGTGGGCGCTTTCAAGAATTGAAATTAAAGTGAGCCAATTTCCTCTTTGGGGGGATCGCCTTCGAATTTTTACAGGAGGGAGAGGACAGGCAGGAGCTTTTGCTTTTCGTGAGTTTTTGGTTTGGAACGAGCAAGAAGAAGTAGTCGCTCGAGCTATGTCTTCCTGGCTATTGGTACATATAGAGAAAAAGCGAATCCTCAAACCCGAATCTGTGTTGCCCAGCGCCCTTTTCAATCCTCAGGATGCTCCAAGCTGGCAACCAATCAAGTTGGAGCCTTCTGGACCAGAACTAGCGCATGAAATCATACCTGTGCAGCATTCGGATTTGGACCTCTACAACCATGTCAACCATACCAGTTATATCCGGTGGATTGAAAATAGTGCTGCAGCTCAAGGAATTTTTCCTACCCAGCTTGCAGTCAACTATTTGTCAGAATGCAAAGGGGGGGATGTAGTTCAGTTAACCCATTTAGGGTCCGGCAACTCTCCCTATTTCCAAGGTAGGGTACAGAATAAATTGGTTTTTGAAGCACAGATTCAATTCGAATAGTATTGAGATCTTTCAACATCAGTTTTATTGCGGGTAGCGATTCATTACTTTTTTGTTTTTAAGGAAGTTTGAGTGATCGTAGTCACAAGAAATTAAGGTTGGGATAGCGCAACTTTGTATCTTTCCCAAAGAAACTAATTTCGATGAGGCAACCATTCATTAAGCTAATATCCCTTTTAGTAGCCCTGCTTGGACTCTCCACTGCTTTAGTGGTAGGTATGGGTTTGGTGCTTTATTTATCATTTTCTGGGGTGCAGTTGCCAAGCCTTTCCGATTCAACATCGAAAAACCTTGTGGAAGCTGTTGAAATCCCTGTGGTGAAAGCATTGGTTGACCCGGCTTCCGTATGGAAAGCAGCTGATTGGTCAGTAATGGATAAGGAGCCTAATGCGGCAGAGCTGAACTATGGGAAGGAATTGGTAGCGAATACAGCTGAATACCTAGGTCCAAAAGGCAAGGTGAAAGCCATTTCAAATGGGATGAACTGTCAAAATTGCCATTTGCAAGCAGGTACAGCTCCGTTGGGAAATAATTATGGAGCAGTGGCGTCTACCTATCCTAAGGTGAGAGCAAGATCTGGGAAAGAGGAAGATATTCAGAAGCGGATCAACGATTGTTTTGAGCGTAGTCTCAATGGCAAGGCGTTGAGTAGGGACTCCAAGGAAATGAAAGCGATGGTTGCCTACATCAACTGGGTGGGTAAGGAGGTTCCTAAGGGAGAAGTACCGATAGGATCGGGCCTATATGAAGTGCCACTATTGGATCGTGCAGCAGATCCTGCAAAAGGCAAGCTGGTGTACGAGAATCAATGCGCCAGTTGCCACCAGGCTGACGGTAAAGGAATGGCCAAACCTGATGGATCCGGTTACGTGTATCCGCCACTTTGGGGGGAGAATAGCTACAATCATGGTGCTGGACTCTTCCGCATCTCTAGATTTGCGGGCTATGTCAAAGCGAATATGCCTTTGGGGGCGACCTTCGAGCAACCTATCTTGAGCGATGAGGAATCCTGGGATCTTGCTGCCTATGTAAATAGCATGGAGCGACCCAAGAAAGACCTTTCGCAGGATTGGCCGGATATTTCCAAAAAGCCCATGGATCATCCATTTGGTCCCTTTTCAGACTCTTTTACCGAGGAGCAACACAAGTATGGACCATTCAAACCCATAAAAGCGGCTAAATCTAGCAGCAAGTGAGGTTTTGGTGATTTGACTTGGAAACAGTGCTACTAATTTTCAGGATGCTGGGTTGCCAACCGTTTTGAAAAGAGGCCGTTAAGTGTAGGTGGCACCACAATGGACTTATTAATGAATAGGTGCTGGGAAACAGCCGTCTAGTGGGCCTTTCATTCTGATAAATTAGGAATTGTCGTTTTCTCCCTCTACTTTTGTTTGTCGGAAAAATGTTTTCGATACTTGTCACCAAGTTTAGCATCGGCGATTCACCTGCCACAAGTAGCAA
>CAXNJN010000069.1:0-13588 GCA_964202605.1 Bacteroidia bacterium
GAAACCAGCTCATTTTCCAGAAATTGGTAAAAATTCTTGAATCCAAGGGTTTGAAGCCCATGGAAGATTTGATTGGACAACCGTTTAACCCTGACACCCAGGAGGCGATTACGCAAATTCCATCCCCAAACCCAGAGCTGAAGGGAGCAGTGGTAGACGTGGTTGAAAAAGGCTACTTCTTGGGCGAAAAGGTTGTTCGATTCGCCAAAGTTGTAATTGGAGCGTAACAGAAATATGGCAAAAAGAGACTATTACGAGGTACTTGGAGTTTCCAAATCTGCTAGTGCAGACGAGATCAAGAAAGCCTATCGCAAGCTTGCGATTCAGTACCATCCTGACAAAAACCCAGACAATCCTGAAGCTGAAGATAAGTTTAAGGAAGCTGCTGAAGCGTATGAGGTGTTGAGCAATCCTGAAAAAAAGCAGCGCTACGACCAATTTGGCCATCAAGGCATGGGAGGTAGCGGTGGCTATGGCGGCGGCGGGATGAATATGGAGGATATATTCTCCCAGTTTGGCGACATCTTCGGCGGTGGCGGCGGCGGCTTTGGTTCTTTCTTTGGTGGAGGTGGAGGCGGTAGACGTACCAAAAAAGGAACGAACCTACGGGTGAAACTTAAGCTTACCCTAAGTGAAATTGCAAATGGCGTAGAAAAGAAAATTAAAGTTAAACGTCAAGTAGTAGCCCCTGGCGTGACTTTCAAATCCTGTTCTGCCTGTCAAGGGAGCGGACAAATAAAGAAAGTTGTCAATACCATGTTGGGCCAGATGGTCTCTGCTAGTACCTGTGGTGTATGTGTAGGATCAGGGCAGCTGGTAGACAAAAAACCTGAAGATGCAGATGCACGAGGCCTTCTATTGAAAGAAGAAGTAATTTCCATCACCATCCCAGGTGGTGTGGGTGAAGGCATGCAACTTAGCATGTCCAGCAAAGGAAACGAAATGCCCGGAGGGATACCAGGAGATTTATTGATCGTTATTGAGGAGGCTGAGGATGGGATTTTCCAACGTGAAGGCAACAACGTCATCTATGACCTCCATATTTCTTTTATAGAAGCTGCCTTAGGGGATTCAGTAGAAGTTCCGACCCTTGATGGGAAAGTAAAAATCAAAATTGATCCGGGTACTCAAAGTGGAAAAATGCTCCGACTCAAAGGCAAGGGGATTAAAGATATCAATGGATATGGTAGAGGTGACCAATTGATTATGGTCAATATTTGGACGCCTACTACACTTTCAAAAGAGGAAAGAACTGTTTTGGAAGGCTTGAAGCAGTCTGAAAATTTCAAGCCCGACCCAGGGAAGCAAGAGAAGTCCTTCTTTGATCGGATGAAAGAGTTTTTTTAAAAAAGTGAAAAGCCAGAGTCAAGCTCTGGCTTTTTTCATATTTTTAAAGAACCTTTTTTTTGCTTCCGCCGTACCCTATTGTTATGCTTAAAAAATTGTGCCTTTTTCTTTTTCTTTTACCTAGTTCAGGGGGCTGGGTATGTGCGCAATTTGTAAAAGAATATCGGGTGGCTGAAAAAGTTGGAATTGAAGAGGTGAGTTTGAATTTCAGTTCCTACAAAAGCGAAACTCAAGTAAAACGGAGTGTTGGAATGGATCCGCTACTGATACATGGACACCTTTTACAGGCGAATATTCTTCCTGATTTTCGATCGGCTACTTCAAAAAATCAGTTGGTAGCCAGCCTGGTCCATAAGAATATTGAGTCGGACAACCTCGGTAAAAGCATCACTTCCAAATTATTTTCCACTTCTGTAGGCTTTGATCACAGTTGGGATGTAGGGTTGACGAGTAATTATACTTACGACTTGGATTTTAATCTTGGCTTAGGAACTGCAGATTTTGATCTCGCCCAGCTGGCAGTCTCTACCCTTAAAATTAAAAGTGCGAGTGCGGATGTGTTTATCCATTACAGCACAAATACACCAAACGCTGTCGTCATGGACACCTTGTTGGTTACCCTCAACATGGGAGCGGTTGAACTGCATCAAGCCCAGCTGACACATGCAAAAAAAGTGATCATCGAAGTAAACTACGGACAGATAAATTTGAATTATGGGCAATCTCAGTCCTTCAAAGGACAGGTGATCGCGGCAGTAGCTGGAGGTACGATTTATCTAAAGCTTCCACCTGAATCTAGTCCCATTAAAATTCGAATGAAAACAACCCCACTTTGCCGTACCTCATTACCAGATTATTTAAGAGCGATAGGGGAAGATACTTTTGTAACTGTAGGATATTCCGCCTCAGATCCTAGGCTTTTGGAGTTTGTTCTGGATGTAGGGGTAGGCGCCATTACTGTAGAGTAAGTATGTTAGAAATCCGCCAACTCAACAAAACTTATGGGAGCCACAGAGCACTTACGGACCTAGACTTAGTGGTGCCAGAAGCGGGGATTTTTGGTTTGCTCGGGCCCAATGGCGCAGGTAAGACTACGCTTATTCGAATCATCAATCAGATTATAGAGCAAGATAGTGGGGAAGTGATCTTGGATGGGCAACCCTTGTCGGGCGAGGCCATTCGCAAAATTGGATACCTGCCAGAGGAGCGGGGCTTATACAAGAAGATGGTGGTTTGGGATCAGCTGATTTATTTTTCTCGAATTAAAGGGTTGACTGCAGCAGAAGCAAAACAGCGGGTGAACTATTGGCTGGAGAAATTTGAAATCTCTTCCTGGAAAAACAAGAAAATTGAAGACCTGTCCAAGGGCATGGCTCAGAAAATTCAATTTATTGCGACAGTCATTCATTCCCCTCGGGTATTGATTTTGGACGAACCATTTTCTGGCTTTGACCCAGTGAATGCCGCGATGCTAAAAAATGAAATCCTAGAGCTAAAGAAAGGGGGTACTACCATTTTGCTTAGCACCCATCGGATGGAGTCTGTGGAGCTACTTTGTGATCAAGTAGCCATGATCCATAAATCAAAGAAAATTTTGGATGGGAGCATCCGAGAGATAAAATCCAGGTTTAGGCCCTTGGAAATCTGCGCTAGTCTTCAGCACCTCAACCAAGAGCTACCGGCTGCCTGGAAAATAGAGGCTACGGAGGAGGGGAAAGTAGATCTTTTGATTCCGCTAAACGGCCAATCTCCCAATCAATTGCTCCGGGAATTGATGAATTTCGGGGAGGTGATTTCCTTCCAGGAGCGTTTTCCGAGTATGGAAGAAATTTTTATCCAGCAAGTAAATGCAAGTGGCCATGCATAAGGTTTTCCTAGTGATCCAAAGAGAGTATTTGGCGAGGGTTAAGAAAAAGTCCTTTCTAGTTGCCACCTTACTCACACCACTGATTTTCCCAGCCATCATGGCGGTCTTTGTATGGATTGCTGTGGAGGAAAAAGAAAATCAATCCCTACGGGTGATTGAAGTAGTGGACGAAACTGGACTATTTTTTATGGAAAGTTCAGATCAATATGCATTTAGCTCCTCGGCAAAGAATCTGGAAGAGGCAAAAGCCTTGGTCAATAAGGGGGAGCGTTATGGAATTTTGTATATTCCCAAGATGGAGCTTTCGGCTCCGGAGGGCATTCAATTTTACGGATTAGAAAATCCAAGCACGGCATTGGTTGGCTATTTGGAAGGTGCTCTCAAACGGAAAATTGAGGATCAGAAACTCTATGCCAAGGGAATAGATCCGAAGGTATTGAAGGAGATTCGGACTGAGGTAACCGTGCAGGCGCTCACACTTGGGGATGCAGGGGAAGAAAAAGTGACAGATGCAACCGTGAATTATGCACTTGGATTTTTGTCTGGCATCTTGATTTATCTATTTATTTTTATTTATGGCAACCAGATTATGCAGGGTGTTATTGAGGAGAAATCCACACGGATTGTAGAGATTTTGGTTTCTTCATTACGGCCATTTCAACTCATGATGGGGAAAATAGTGGGTATTGGAGCGGTTGGTCTAACCCAGTTTTTAATTTGGGTACTTCTAGTAGGTACACTTTCTTCCCTGGTGATGGGGGTTTTGGGCATGCAAATGCCCCAGCAGCAGGCTATGGAGATGGTAAATCCGGAGCTGATGGCAACAACACCTGATACGGGGGAATTGGGGGCGATACTTCAGGTCATTGACGGAATCGACTTTGTGTCTTTGGTGGCGGCCTTTGTATTTTATTTTTTGGGCGGGTATTTGTTGTACGGCGCTTTGTTTGCGGCAGTGGGTGCAGCAGTAGATGCTCCTTCAGATGCCCAACAGTTTATGCTCCCCATTACTATTCCCTTATTAGTCGGATACATGGGCTTGTTTGTTTTTGTACTCCAAGATCCAAGTAGCAGCACTTCGTTTTGGCTTTCCATTATTCCGCTCACCTCACCGATTGCGATGATGGGTAGGATCAGCTATGGTGTTCCGTTTTGGGAGTTGGCCTTATCGATGGGCTTGCTGGTGCTCGGCTTTTTCGGGACTACTTGGCTGGCAGCAAAAATTTATCGAATTGGCATTTTGATGCATGGAACCAAGCCTTCTTACAAGACTATTTGGAAATGGGTCAAGAGCAGTCATTGATGCTCTTCCATGGGGGTGTTTGTTAGATTTATTCAGGAGCGAAGTAGTTGGTTCTCCAAGAAAGCCTTATTTTTCCTGAGCTAGAGATACTCTTTGTAATTATCCGCAATCCTACGTGCGGTTCAAAATGAGTTTTAATTACTGCGGATAATTGTCGACAGCTGACTGCCAACGGTCCACAGCACATTTTCTTAAATTTCACCGCTTATTTTCTTTGGTTACTGGTGGTAATAAAGCGGATATACCTATACTTTTATTCTCATTCTTTAGTTTATTATACAATCATCCCAATTGTGAATGAAAAACCGTTTTCAGGATATAGCCTCAATTGACTTCTATCAAAACAAAAAGTTAGTGAAATGGCTGATTTTTTTAATTTCTCTTGTGCTGGGGCTGGGATCGATAGGGTATACGCACCGACTCGTGGAGGAGCTGCGAGAGCGGGAGGATAGGCAAATTCGTGTATTTTCTGCGGCCTTAGATTATGCTGCCACTACTTCGGAGAACCTGACCTTTATCAATCAGGAGATTATTCAGCAAAACTATTCATTTCCTATCATCATGGCCGATGAGCAGGGAAACCCGATTGACTACCGAAACATTTCGTTCAAAAATAGCAGGGATAAGACCGATTCCATGCAGGTTTTAAAAGAGGTGTTGTTGGAAATGCAGGAGGATTATCCACCGATTGTCCTGCAAGAAGCAGCTATTCGAATTTACTACCGGAATTCTGAATTGCTGACCAACTTGAAGTATTATCCCTACATCCAATTGGCGGTGATTTTACTTTTTGGTCTCCTGGTATATGTGGTTTTTAATCAAAGCAAACTTTCAGAGCAAAATCGGGTTTGGGCTGGGTTAACGAAGGAAACTGCCCACCAGCTGGGTACGCCTATTGCCTCGCTGATGGCTTGGATGGATTACCTGAAAAACTCTCCCGTTTGGGATGAAAACCAGGAAATTATTCAGGAAATGGACAAGGATGTGACCAAGCTTCGGGTCGTCACGGAGCGGTTTAGTAGCATTGGGAGTAGACCTGTGATCCAGCCAGAAAATGTTTATGAAATTATTGAGGAGGGGGTTTCCTACCTGAGGCCTCGGATTTCCACCAAAGTAGATTGGGAGATCCAATCCGATTCGAAGGAATTAGTTGCCCTGTTAAATAAGCCGCTGTTTGATTGGGTGATTGAAAATGTTTGCAAAAATGCAGTGGATGCAATGAAAGGGAAAGGGGTGATTCGCATTTCACTTTTCCAAGACAATGACAAATTTGTGGGGATCGATATCAGCGATACAGGGATGGGAATTGAGAAAATGAAGTTTAAAAAAGTGTTTACCCCAGGATTTTCCTCCAGAAAAAGAGGCTGGGGGCTAGGTCTCACCTTATCCAAGCGGATCGTGGAGGGCTATCATGGGGGGAAGATTTTTGTCAAGCAGTCTGAACTAGGAAAAGGCACCACTTTTCGCATTTTACTCCCAGTACCTTTGGTGGAAGGAACTCCCTTTAAAAGCAAAGGAATGTGGGATGGGGTTTGAGAAATTAGCTGAACACTAGCAACTGTAAAATGCCTGAAGCAAATACCAAAGCTGCTGAACTGCAACTTAAAAAAATAGGGTTCATTCATTTTTAGCTACCTTTGCTGCCTGAATTTTAGCTGTCATGAGTTTATCAACCGAAATCAATAAACGTAGGACCTTTGCCATCATTGCTCACCCGGATGCGGGGAAGACTACCTTAACCGAAAAATTGCTGCTTTTTGGAGGGGCGATACAGACGGCTGGAGCAGTAAAATCAAACAAGATTGATACGGCTACCAAGTCTGATTGGATGGAAATTGAAAAGCAACGGGGAATTTCTGTGGCAACTTCGGTGATGGGCTTTGAGTACAAGGACATCAAAATCAATCTCTTAGATACTCCAGGTCACCAGGATTTTGCAGAAGATACCTACCGAACCTTGACTGCTGTGGACTCGGTTATCATGGTGATTGACTGTGTAAAAGGGGTGGAGATCCAAACTGAGAAGCTGATGGAAGTTTGCCTCATGCGGAAAACCCCAGTGATATGCTTTATCAACAAGCTGGACCGTGAAGGTCGTGACCCCTATGATTTATTGGATGAGGTGGAGTCCAAGTTGAAAATAAAAGTTCGCCCACTTTCCTGGCCCATTGGGATGGGAAAGGGATTTAAAGGGGTCTATAATTTATACGAGAAGAAGCTGAATTTATTTACTCCTTCGCAGCGGAAGTTGAGTGACGATCGGCAGGTATTTGAAAACTTAGATGACCCTCAGTTGGATGGGCTAATTGGTCCAAGCAATGCCAAGCAGCTTCGAGAAGATGTGGATTTGATCGAAGGAGTATACCCTGACTTTGATGTGAACGATTACCTAGAAGGCAAAATCGCCCCTGTATTTTTTGGTTCTGCCGTGAATAATTTTGGGGTGAATGAAATGTTGGACACCTTTATCCAGATTGCTCCGATTCCCCAAAGTAGGGAAACGGATATTCGAAAAGTTGCTCCAGATGAATCCAAGTTTTCAGGCTTTGTGTTTAAGATCCATGCCAACATGGACCCCAACCACCGAAACCGAATTGCCTTTTTGCGCATCTGTTCGGGAAAGTTTGAGCGGAATAAGCCTTACAATCACGTGCATGGACCGAAGCCCCTTCGTTTTTCCAACGTGACCCAGTTTATGGCACAGGACAAAGAAATCATTGACGAAGCTTTTCCGGGAGACATTGTTGGTTTGTACGATACGGGTAACCTTAAGATTGGCGATACGCTTACGGATGGGGAAAACCTCGTGTTTACAGGAATCCCTAGTTTCTCTCCTGAGATCTTCCGGGAGGTAGTCAACAAGGATGCGATGAAGACCAAGCAGCTGGAGAAAGGACTCAAGCAGCTCATGGAGGAAGGGGTGGCCCAACTATTTACCTTCGAGATGGGTGCAAGAAAAGTGGTGGGTACGGTGGGTCAACTGCAATTTGAAGTGATTCAGTTTCGTTTGAAAAACGAATACAATGCCACGGTAGCGTTTCAACCGATGAACTTGTACAAGGCCTGCTGGATCAGCTGTGCAGACAAGAAGCAATTGGATGAGTTTGTCCGCTCCAAAAACCGCTACATCGCACGGGACAAAGACGATAAGTTGGTCTTTATGGCCGAGTCTAAATCCTGGCTACAGATGGTGCAGGACAACTATCCAGAAATCGAATTCCACTTTACTTCGGAGTTTTAAATAAATAGGGCTAGATATCCGTATTTAAGCTTAGAAATATGAAAAAATGTGGAATCAGATTCCATATTTTTCCAGTTTGTGATTTAGAATATTAGAGTCACCTTCCTTTAAAAACATCTGTAAACTCAAATTTTTTCCCATCAAAAAGCCCTTTATCGCTGAGTTTGAGGTCTGGAATCACCAGCAAGGCCATAAAACTGAGGGTCATAAAGGGTGAATTGAGGGTAGATCCCATTTCTTTGGCCATTCGGTCTATTCGGGTGTAGGCTGCCGCTACTTCGTAACCATCTTCGGGTGACATGATGCCACCCACCGGTAGCGGAAGCACTTCTTCTTGATCTCCCCAAACTGCGGATACCCCACCCTTGGCCTCAATCAACAAATTTACCGCTCTACAAATGGAATCATCGTCCACGCCTACGGCGATGATGTTATGCGAGTCATGGCCTACTGAGGAAGCGATGGCCCCCGCCTTCAATCCAAAATTTTTAATAAATGCCAGAGCTGGAGGGGCATCTTGGTAGCGATTCACTACGGTGATTTTGAGAATATCCTTTGCTGGGTTGGAATTTGCAAAGCCCTCTTGCACTAAAATTTCACCTTGGAGCTCGGGAGTGATCAGCTGCCCATCCAGCGCTTCAATGACGCGTACTTGGTTGCCCTGAGCTTGAATTTGGAAGTCAGTTTGTCTTTTGGTGGAGGTATTGAAGTGGTTGATCACCTTATTTTTTATGCGAGGAATTCGTGTTTGCCCATTTTCTGCAACTTTTTCCCCTCGGATATAGGTGGCCAGCACTTCAAATTTTTTCAGATCTTGGACTAGAATAAAATCCGCTCCATCTCCTTCACGGAGCTGCCCTACCGGAAGATCGTAGTGGATAATGGGATTGATACAGGCCGCACGCAGCACATCAAACACGTTTTTTCCTTTTGCCATCGCTCGGCAAACGAGCTCGTTGATGTGGCTTAGGGCAAGGTTGTCCGGATGCTTGTCGTCCGAACAAAAAAGGAGCATCTCGGGATAGTCATCGATGAGGTCAATTAGCGCATCAAAGTTTTTGGCGGCCGAACCTTCACGAATGGAGATTTTCATTCCTAGTTTTATTTTCCCGAGTGCTTCCGCGTAGGTAAAGCATTCATGGTCTGTACTTGGGCCTGCAGCAACATATTTTTCCGCCAATTCACCCATCAAACCTGGAGCATGACCATCGATGGGCTTCCCATAGCGCTGGGATATCCGAATTTTCTCTAGGACTTCAGGATCACGGTTTACCGTTCCGGGCCAGTTCATCATCTCTGCGAGGTAGCGAATTTCCGGTCGGCTCATCAGGGATTCAATATCGGCTACATTGATTTCGCCACCGGCAGTTTCAAAGGGCGTGGCCGGTACACAGGAAGGGGCTCCAAAAAAGAAGTGAAATGGAACCTGTTTTCCATTTTCAATCATGTATTCTACGCCCTGCATTCCACAGACATTTGCGATCTCATGCGGATCGGAGATGGTGGCAACAGTGCCGTGAACAACCGCAAGGCGGGCAAATTCCGAAGGAACGAGCATGGAAGATTCCACATGGACATGCGCATCAATAAACCCCGGGAGGAGGTAGGGCAATCCTGGTTTGGGATTGATTTTAGTTATTTTCTTAATTTTTTGTTCTTCCACCTCTAGGGCAACCGGGTAAATTTGTCGGAGGTGGAGGTCAATCAGCTGCGCTTCTAGGATCATGGAACGAGGATTCAATTGGGCAAAGATAGTTACTTGATTTTACAGCAATGATCTTGATTTTTTGAAGATAGGTACTGCTAAAACTACTATATTTGCCCAGATTTTAGGCAGTAAAATAAGATAGGTTTTTTGATGAACAAGATTGTCATCGCCATAGATGGGTATTCCGGTTGTGGGAAAAGTTCGACTGCGAAAGAGGTAGCCAAGAAACTAGGCTTTACCTACATCGACTCTGGCGCCATGTATCGCGCTACTGCGTTACATTTTTTAAATGAAAAACTCTCCCCACTTCGTGCTGCCGATGTGGAAAAAGGCTTGAAAAGTCTTCAAATATCATTTCAGCACAATCCTACGACGCTCCAACAAGAAACCTACCTCAATGGGGTCAATGTGGAGGATGAGGTTCGGACGATGCGAATTTCCGAGCGAGTGAGTGAGGTGGCCACGGTCAAGGAGATTCGTGCTGCCCTTGTGGCTCAACAACAGAAGTTAGGTCAAAAGAAGGGGGTAGTCATGGATGGTAGAGACATTGGCTCTGTGGTATTCCCGGAGGCGGAACTTAAACTTTTCATGACTGCAGACGTAGAGACACGAGCCAAGCGCCGCCAACTAGAATTACTTGGAAAGGGGGAGCAGGCCTCCTTAGAAGATATCAAATTGAACTTAGAAACTAGAGATGAGGTAGACTCCAACAGGACTGAGAGCCCCTTGCTGAAAGTTTCTGATGCAATCGAAATTGACACCAGTTCCTTGACTTTTTCCGAACAAGTGGAACAAATTATTGACTTGGTAAAAAAAGTAACCCTTAATTAACTAATCGATGCAAGTAACCATAGATAAAAACTCAGGGTATTGTTTCGGGGTAGAGTTTGCCATCAAGATGGCAGAGGATGAGATGGAAAATAAGGAGCCACTGTATTGTCTTGGAGATATTGTCCACAACGACATGGAGGTCAGGCGACTTACTGAGAAGGGATTAGTAGTGATTGATCGCGAAAAACTTCATGAATTGAGCAATTGTAAGGTGTTGATTCGTGCGCATGGCGAACCACCAGAAACCTACAAGTTGGCGATTGAAAATAACATTGAATTGATTGATGCTTCCTGCCCTGTCGTACTCAAACTCCAGCATCGGGTAAAGAATGCATTTGATAAGATGGAGCGTGAAAATGGTCAGATTGTTATTTACGGAAAGAAAGGCCATGCTGAAGTTATTGGACTTACTGGACAGACCTTAGAAAAAGCAATTGTGGTGATGGGAGATGCTGATTTGGAAAAGATAGATTACAATCGACCGATCACTTTGTTTAGTCAGACGACCAAAAGCACCAAAGGCTTTTACGCCCTATCCGAAAAAATTGAACAAAAAATCAAATCAACCAAAGGAGAATTGACCGAGATTGATTTCAATTCAAATGATTCGATCTGCAGGCAAGTATCCAATCGTGAGCCTCAGCTCCAGCGCTTTTCTCAAGAAAACGAGGTCATCCTTTTTGTTTCAGGAAAGAAAAGTTCCAATGGCATGGCCTTGTATCAGGTATGCCTTTCTGAAAACCCGAGAAGCTATTTCATTGAGAGTGAGGAAGAAATTGAACTCGCCTGGTTACAACAGGCTGAGCGAGTGGGGATTTGCGGTGCCACATCCACACCGATGTGGTTGATGGAGCAAGTGAAGTCCTATGTGGATGGCATTGAGGAGCATTTGCTTCAAGATTAAGGCTAGCTATCCACATCAATTACCATTAATAAAAGTTCCAACAATTAATGTGAGTTGCGCTTCTTCTCAAAAGGTTTTTTCTTAGATTTGCATCGTTTTTAAAGGCTTACAGTTCCATACAGATATGTCTAAAATAGTGAAGCTTAAAAAAGGATTTGATCTTAAGCTAGTAGGAAAGGCCCCCTTAGAGTTTTTGCAAGTAGCAGCAGCGACGACCTTTGCCATTAAACCCTCGGATTTTCCGGGTATTCAGCGCCCCAAAGTACTTGTTAATGAGGGAGATACTGTAAAAGCAGGCACTCCAATTCTCTTTGACAAGGCCATGGATCAGGTAATCTATGCTTCTCCGGTCTCTGGGGAAATAGTGGAAATCAAGAGAGGTGACAAGAGAAAGCTTTTGGAAATAAAGATTCTCGCTGACACCACGGTTACACACGAAAAATTTGGAGCCTTGGACCTCGGACAAGATCGAGAGACTCTAGCGGGTAAACTTGCTGCTTCTGGTGTTTGGCCAAACGTAATTCAGCGACCTTATGGGATTGTTGCCAATCCAGCTGACAACCCCAAGGCCATTTTTGTTTCTGGATTTGATACCCATCCACTTGCTCCTGAAGTTCCGTTCTTGCTACAAGGTGAGGAGCGCTATTTTCAGGCGGGGATCGATGTGCTCTCCAAATTGACTACTGGAAAAGTGCACCTGAACGTAGACGGTTCAAAGGCCGTTCCTGCAATTTTTTCAGGAGTTAAAAATGCACAAATCAATCAGTTTTCTGGCCCACACCCTGCAGGAAATGTAGGGGTGCAAATCCACCACCTAGATCCGATTAACAAAGGAGATATTGCATGGACAGTTGCACCGTATGGGGTAGTTCAAATCGGGAAATTTGTTTTGGAAGGCATTTATGATGCTTCCAAAGTAATTGCTTTGGCGGGTTCTGAGTTGACTCAAAAGGGATATGTAAAGACCTACACGGGAGCTAATGTGAGCACCTTTTTAGGAGACAGCAGCCAGGCAGAAAATCTACGGATTATTGCTGGCAATATTTTGACAGGCGAGAAAGTAGATGCTCAAGGGTATCTAGGTTTTTACCACAACCAAGTTACCGTGATTCCTGAAGGAAAATACGAGGAGTTCTTGGGCTGGTTGAAGCCAAGTGCTACTAAGCTTAGCTTTCACAAAGCAATTGGCATGTTCTCTTTTCTCAAGAGTGGAGAATTCAAAGTAGATACCAATACGCACGGAGAAGAGCGTCCATTTGTGGTGACCGGTGTATTTGAAAAAGTAATGCCGATGGATATTTTACCTACCTACTTATTCAAAGCTATCGTGACAGAGGACTTTGATGAAATGGAGGAGTTAGGTTTGTATGAAGTGATTGAGGAAGATGTGGCGCTATGCGAATTTGTAGATCCGTCCAAAAACGAGTTGCAAGAGCTTGTTCGTCACGGGATTGAATTGTTAATGTATAATTAAGCTATGAAGTTATTACAAAATCTCTTCGATGGAATGAAGCCAAACTTTGAAAAGGGTGGCAAATGGGAAAAATTCCATACCCTTTATGAGGGACACAGGACGATTGCTTTTGCACCTGACTTGGTTACCAAGTCCAAAGGCGCACAAATCAAAGATGCTACAGATTTAAAGCGGGTGATGATCACAGTAGTGATTGCCATGATTCCAGCTTTACTTTTCGGCATTTTAAACATTGGCCACCAGCACTTCATTGCGACTGGCGGCGAAGGAACTTTCCTCGACAAGGCAATTTTTGGTGCGCTTACCGTGCTCCCTACCTTGATTGTATCCTATGCGGTTGGTTTGGCTACCGAATTTACGTTCTGTGTCATTCGTAACCATCCGATTTCGGAAGGGTACCTCGTAACAGGGATGTTGATTGCCTTGGTAATGCCTCCCTTTATTCCGCTATGGCAGGTGGCTTTAGCTACTGTCTTTGCTGTAGTCATCGGAAAAGAAGTTTTTGGAGGCACAGGGATGAACATCCTTAACGTAGCCATGACTGCGCGAGCGTTCCTTTACTTTGCCTACCCAGCGCAAATTTCCGGAGATCTAGTATGGACCTATCTTGGAGATAAGGCTGCAGTAGATGGATTTTCTGGAGCAACAGCTTTAGCTGTAGCCTACAATTCAAGTATCGATGGCACACCCGTAGTGGAGGCCCTGACTACGCACAATGCAGCGCTTGGCGCTGATTTCAGTTTTATGAGCATGTTTATGGGTTGGATCCCTGGTTCTATAGGAGAGACTTCCACCTTGATGGCATTGATTGGTGCCGTGATCCTAGTGGCTACAGGTGTAGCAAGCTGGAAAATCATCGTAGGGGGCTTTAGTGGAGCTTATGCGATGGGTCTAGTCATGAATGCCCTGCAAG
>CAXNJN010000070.1:0-13584 GCA_964202605.1 Bacteroidia bacterium
TCCATCATGTCTGATTCTGCCAAGCTGTTCTACAACGGACAAGAGTTTGAATTTCCAGTTATCATAGGTACTGAAAACGAACCTGCAATTGACATTGCAAAACTTAGAAATGATACCGGTCTTATCACCATTGACTCTGGCTTCAAAAACACAGGTTCAACAACTAGTTCGATCACATTTCTGGATGGAGAAGAAGGCATCCTTCGATACAGAGGTTACCGAATCGAAGATCTTGCAGAAAAATCTAGCTTCATGGAAGTAGCTTACCTCCTAATCCATGGTGAATTACCTACACAAGCTCAATTTGAAGATTTCACAAAGCAGATCACCTACCACACGCTAGTTCATGAGGACATCAAAAAGATTTTGGACGGCTTTCCCTCCAATGCACACCCGATGGGTGTACTTTCCTCTTTAATCTGCTCTTTATCTGCTTTTTACCCGGATTCCCTAAATCCAAATAGCACGCCAGAAGAAGTAAATTTGAGTATGGTTCGCCTGCTAGCAAAGATGCCAACCTTTGCGGCTTGGGCATATAAAAATAAGATGGGACATCCAGTGAACTATCCAGACAACTCACTTGATTACTGTTCCAATTTTTTGAAAATGATGTTTGCACTCCCTGCAGAGCGTTATCAAGTAGATCCAGTGGTTGCCAAAGCACTAGACGTACTCTTGATTCTTCATGCAGACCACGAGCAAAACTGCTCTACTTCTACCGTTCGCATGGTAGGTTCCTCTCAAGGACCTATTTATGCGTCTATTTCTGCCGGAATCAATGCACTTTGGGGACCACTTCATGGCGGAGCCAACCAGTCGGTGATTGAAATGCTTGAAGCGATAAAATCCGATGGAGGAAATGCTAAAAAATACCTAGATAAAGCAAAAGACAAAAACGATCCCTTCCGCTTGATGGGATTTGGTCACCGCGTGTATAAAAACTTTGATCCAAGAGCTACCATCATCAAAAAGGCTGCCGACGATGTATTGGCCAACCTTGGCGTAAAAGACCCAATCTTGGATATCGCGAAGGAGCTTGAATACGCAGCCCTGAACGATCCGTATTTTATAGAAAGAAAGTTGTACCCCAACGTAGATTTCTACTCCGGCATCATCTACAGAGCACTCGGAATTCCTACAGATATGTTTACGGTGATGTTTGCCTTGGGCCGTTTACCTGGCTGGATTGCTCAATGGAAAGAAATGATTCAAAAAGGGGAACCTATCAGTAGACCAAGACAAGTGTATACTGGCGCGACAGAAAGAGATTATGTAGCCATGCCGAAGCGGTAATCCATTGCACTACTGAACAGCGCCTTTTTTCTCTATTTTGTCAATCTGACTGAAAAGAAGTAAAGGCGCTGTTTTTTTAGCTTTTCAAAAAGATAAAAATTTAAATTTCAAAAGACCTTAGATCCGATGAACCCACAAACCCTTGAAGAAGCAGTTGCGCTCACTCAAAAATTTACCTCACGCCCTTCCAATGAAGAGCTCCTTCGTCTGTATGGATTGTACAAGCAAGCTACTGAAGGGGACAACGAAGAAGAACGACCTGGGGGGTTCGATTTTAAAGCTGCGGCCAAATACAATGCATGGCTAATTTTAAAAGGGAAATCTAAAGAAGATGCTACCCTAGCCTATCAAGAATTGGTGGGAGAACTTGCCGGAAAATACATCTAATCGAAACGAGCCCTGAATGAGTTTCAGGGCTTATTTTTTTCATAGTACCTCGCTAGAAAACTTCCAAGAATCAATTGCTGCAAATGATACAGCATTACAGGAAGCAAAACCAAGCCAAAAATTGCAGCGGTTGGAAACAATACCTTACCAATTGCGACTCCATGTACCAAGGATTTGGTAGATCCACAAAAGACAGCAGCAATCTGATCTTCTTTTGAAAAAGACATTGCCCTTACTAGCAAAAAGAGGATCCCTACGACTAGGAGTAAAATAAATAGCATTCCTAGTGCTAATCCTCCCAAACTTAACCAGGAGAAGGAATCAAAAATCCGTTGTGAGAAGGATTCAGAAAAGGTCGTGAAGACGATGGAAAGAATGACCGTTTGATCCAAATATTTCAAGCGATTCAAATAGGGCTTGATTTTGGGAAACAAATACCGATGCATCACTAACCCCAAAATTACAGGAAGCACTACTTTGATCGATAAGTCAACGATGGAAGCCCAAAAATCAAGTTCTCCAGCAACCTCTCCCCCAGCAACGCGCATCCAAAATGGAGTCATCACCACTCCCAAAAGACTTGAAACACTGGCATTGAATATCGCAGCAGGCACATTCCCCCCAGAAATGGACACCAATACCACCGCAGCACTGACGGTTGACGGTAGGGCCCCTAGGTAGCTGATGCCCAGCGCAAAATTTGGATCTAGGCCAGGAACAAAGTTGACTAAAGCAAACACTAGCAATGGAAAGCCCAAAAATGTAGTTACCTGAATCAGGACATGAAGTTTCCAATTGCTCAGCCCGGCACGAAGTTGTGCTGGGTCTAGCTTCAGCCCATAAAAAAAGAAAAGCAGCGCAATGCCAACTTGAATGAATGGCTTCCAGGGAATGCTGGACTCCATTGAACCCAATTCAGGCAGGATTGCCGCCAGTCCTATGGCGCATAGAATGCCAACCAAAAATCCATTCAGGCCAACACGAGCTAATGATTCACCCAATTTGGTCATCATTGGTGGACAAGTCTTTTGAAATTATCACAGAAAATGGCAGTAGCTATGGCGACATTGAGGGATTCTGCCTTTCCAAAGCTTGGAATGGTAATCTTACTGCTCACCCATTTCTCCATCTCTTTAGATATTCCCTTGGACTCATTCCCAAGCAGAAGCACTCCTGGAGAAGGATTTATAAGTTCATGAATGGATTCACCTTCTAAAAAAGCCCCATATACTGGTAATTTCCATTCTTGAAACGCTTGGGCTAAATCACCATAGTAAAACTGAACCCTTGTAAATGAACCCATAGAAGATTGAATCACTTTCGGGTTGTAAAATTCAGCGGTATGGGTAGAAAAAATCAATTTTTTGATGCCATACCAATCTGCAATACGAATGATTGTACCAAGATTACCCGGATCCCGAACCTCATCCAATGCAAGGATAAGTTCGCCTTTTACGGGTGTAAAAGCTTGGTTTGGCTTCATTTGAACTACGGCAAAGGCAGCATCATTGCTTTGATACTGACCTACCTGCTCGAGTTGATTGGGGGTCACAAAAATCACCTCGAACGCTTTGCCGCTCAACAATGCGGCATGTTTAGCAGCAAATTCCTGGGTGACTAGAAGTAAATCCACCGTAAAGCTGGATTGAAGAACTTCAACCACACTTTTCTCTCCTTCTACAAAGAATTTACCCGACTCAAGGCGGTATTTTTTTTGATGTAAGGATTTTATAAACTTAACCGTATTTTTGCTTAGCATTCGTCCTCCAATTCGAACTTGAAATCTTCCAAATATATACTTTTTCTCAGTCTACTCTGGTTTTGCCTTAGCTGCTCTTTGACCAGAAATTTGGAAGAGTGTGATTATGTGGTCTATGACAATGAACTAGTCGGCCTAGATAAGGCAGATGCTGAAGCACTTCAACAACTGCTAGAGCAAGAACCTAATACCCGGATTTTGGGAGGATCCTTTGGTGTAATGCTCTATCAAATAGGAAACCAATTTTACGATAGCAGTAAAGTTGCCACCAAACGTACTAAAGTAGTTGACGAATTGAACGCACTTCAATTGGATAATGAGGTTCAATCCAATGAATTGTCCTACAAACGAAAAGTAGAAAACTTAAAGATCAAGTTAGAAAGTTTAGATAAGAATTTAGAATATGGGAATGCACTGATGCGAACAGGGAATCCTGTAGTCCTCCTAGATAGTAGTTTGGTTGAAAAGTCTAGAAAAAACATGAAAGGCTATCTTATCAATCATGGTTTTTTTGATGCAGAAGTTGACTTTAGTATTACGACTAAAGATAAAAAAGCTTCCATATCCTACGAAATCGAAGAAAACAAGCCTTACATTCTTGATTCGGTCTATACACGTATTGATAACTCGGAGATACAAGGCCTCATTTCTAGCTTTTCATCCAATTCCTTTCTCAAAAAAGGACAGATTTACAATCAGGACAACATCACCGAAGAACGAAATAGATTAGAGGAACTCCTCAAGAATAAGGGGTACTACATGTTTTCGAAGTCCTACATCAACTTCATTGCTTACCAAGACACTGCGGCGAAGTCCATACGAATAGAGCAAGTAATTCAAAAGCCTGCATTTGCAGAAAGCCATCAAGTATATACGCTCGATTCGATCAGCCTACAAATAAATCCTCCATCCGATGAGTTTGCAGACAGACGAATCCTAACGAAATACCAAGGAATTGATTTTTCCTTTTACAGAGATCGTTATTCAGCCAAAATCCTAGCCTCAAGGATTCAATTGCAAAAGGGAAAGCCATACAATAGGATTGAAGCACTTGAAACGCAGCGATTGATAAATAGTCTCGATCTTTTCCGGTTTGTTAATATCACTTTTGATACGCTTGGAACCTCCCTGAACGCAGCTATTTACACACAACCCAATCAAAAATACCAGCTAACCAATCAGCTAGGGATGACCATCACGGAGCAGCTTCCAGGACCTTTCTTTAGTACTGCACTGAGAAATCGTAATTTCTTTCGGGCAGGGGAATTGCTTGAACTCAATTTCAGAGCTGGCTTGGAAGGTGTTGCTTCTGCCACTGGCCAAGGTGTTTACCAAAGCAGTGAAATCAATACTTCGCTTTCTGTGATTTTTCCTAGATTCTTAATCCCCTTTTCCCCAAAGACTCTTCAGCAATATGGAAAATACAACCCGAATACTCGAGTTCAATTTGGATATTTGAGCACCAATAGGCCGGAATACAATCGAAATGCAATCAATGGACAGTTGGGATACACCTGGTCTACGCGAAACAACCGTCAGTCCTTTACCATCAATGCCGCGGATGTCAGCTATATCCGAACGCCTTATATCCAAGATGAGTTTTTAGGTATACTTGAAAACTTACAGAATGATGGCAATAACCTGATCTGGTCATTTCTACCCTCACTCATCAGTAGTTTTTCAGGTCAGACCTTGATCAATTTCAATCGATATGGTGATTTTTCAGCCCGAAAAGCTTCCCTACTGCGAGTTTTTGGAGAAAGTGGCGGGACAACCTTAAATTTTACAAATGTTCGGAGAAACGATTCACCAGAAATCGACTACGCCAATTTCCAATGGCTTAAGGGACAAGTTGATTACAGACGTTATTATCCAATTAGTAAAAAACAAACACTCGCCTACCGACTAAACTTTGGGATGGCACGTCCTTACGGGGTCAGTGCGGGGATTTTGCCCTATGAGAAGTATTTCTTTGCTGGAGGTGGTACCAGTATCCGTGCTTGGCAAGCGCGAAGACTTGGCCCTGGAAGTTCTACCCCAATCACTGGACCAGGTGGGAATTACGATTACAGAAATGAGCAACCTGCAGAAATGATTCTTGAGAGCATGTTTGAGTACCGCAGAAAGTTGTTTAGCTACTTCGATATGGCAGTTTTCCTAGATGCAGGTAACTCTTGGATGATCGGCAGGGACGATGCTCGCCCGGGAGCAGATTTTAGATATGATCGATTTTACAAGGAGATTGCGGTAGGAACTGGTGTAGGATTACGAATGGATTTTGACTTTTTAGTCATCCGTCTAGACTTGGCTATCAAAGCCCTTGATCCAGCACGCCAAGAAGGCGAACGATGGATTCTTGACAACATTCGATTCAATAAACCCTTGGGGGAAAAAGGACAAACCGTGTTTAATTTTGGAATTGGATATCCATTCTAAAATCAAAAAACTAATGAGTAGGAAATCAAAAGAAGAAATCGCAGCCATTTACAAGCAAATGCAGGAATACATTTGCCAAGCCCTTGAGGCTGGAGATGGTGTAGGATCCTTCAAAGCAGATAATTGGGTCAGAGAAGAAGGTGGAGGAGGTCAAACCCGAATTTTTCAAAATGGAGCCATCCTTGAAAAAGGTGGAGTAGCCTTTTCGGCTGTACATGGCCCCACTCCCAAAAAGATTTCTGATAAACTTGGGTTGGAGTCCGGTATTTTTTTTGCTACTGGAGTGTCTATCGTTTTGCATCCCTTCAATCCTATGGTCCCAATCATCCACATGAATATCCGATACTTCGAGATGGAAGATGGCACCCATTGGTTTGGTGGAGGAATAGATTTGACACCCCACTACATTATCCCCGAAGATGCGGCTTTCTTTCACCAAAAATTAAAGCAAACCTGCGATTCCTTTGACTCAAGCTACTATCCCAAGTTCAAAGATTGGGCAGATGAGTACTTTTTCATCAAGCATCGTCAAGAGACCCGTGGCATTGGTGGGATTTTTTACGATCGACTCAGCGCCACCTCGGACAACCATTTCCAGGAGATTTTGGACTTTAGCCTTGCCTTGGGAAGATTGTTTCCTGAAGTGTACACCTACCTTATGCAAAAAAATGCAAAGCTACCCTTCGGCAAAGAAGAAAAGGCTTGGCAAGGGCTCCGTCGTGGCCGCTATGTAGAGTTCAATTTGGTTTGGGATGCGGGAACCAAATTTGGTTTAGATACCAATGGACGGACAGAAAGTATTTTGATGAGCATGCCCCCACAAGCAGAATGGACCTATCAGCATGAACCCAAGCCTGGTAGTGCGGAGGAATTTACCTTGGAACATCTAAAAAAAGGAATTGACTGGATTTCGTATACCGCATGATAGAATCTATTAAGGATTGGGACGAGAAGGCCTTTCTATGGCTCAATTCCTTCCATTCGGATGGATTGGACCCTATCGTCTTGCAGCTAACGCAGACGATCACCTGGATTCCCTTGTACCTTTTGCTACTCTATTTAATCTACCGGAAAGATCCTAAAAATACAGCTTGGGTGATTGGAGGAGTCATGCTGACCATCCTCCTTGCCGATCAAGTTAGTTCAGGATTGATGAAACCCTATTTCGAACGACTCCGCCCCTGCCATGATCCACAATGGGAAGGACTATTGCATCTTTATGGAAGATGCGGAGGACTATACGGTTTTGTTTCTTCCCATGCTGCCAACACCTTTGGGATGGCCACATTTTTAACACTTATTCTGCGTAAAAAGCAAAAAGGAATCTATTGGCTTTTTCTTTATGCCGTGGTAGTCAGTTTTACCCGAATTTATCTAGGAGTGCATTATCCCTTAGATGTGTTTTTTGGAGCATTCATCGGCGTGCTGTCCGCTTACTTATCTTGGGCTGTCGTAGTCCTTCTAAAGCGAAAAATCATCAAAAAAGCATTGGAATAACTTACTCCTAATACCTTTCAGGAGGCTGCATTAGCTTCTAACTAGGGGTTTCCCAAATTCCTTCCCGCTCGTACTGAATTTCCCCAAATTGCACAACTAAGGGAGATTCCAAGTTGTTGTCATAAAGTTTACCAGTACCCAAGCCTTGTGGGAGACTTGGTAGGTAGGTAGATGTAAGTTGAGAAATGGCATTGAGGCCAATCGCACTCTCCAAGGCCGAGGTCATCCACCACCCAATACCCAATTTTTCTGCTAACTGAATCCATTCGCGCGTTTCCAAAATCCCTCCCAAAAGGCTGGGCTTTAAAATTAGGTACTGCGGCTGAATCGAATTCAGTACTTCCTCTTTATCTAGTTTGCCAATAAGTTCCTCATCCAAAGCGATTGGAATTGGGCTTTTTGCCGCCAACTCCCGCATTGCTTTCCACTGACCCACCGCAATGGGCTGTTCGATGCTGTGCATTCCAAAATCATGCAATAGCTCCAATTTACCCATTGCTTCTTGGATTGAAAAGGCACCATTTGCATCTACACGCAGTACAAGGTTTTTTGCTGCTTCCTGCTCTCGGATGTAGCGGAGAATTTCAAGCTCCTGGGCAAAGTCAATAGCCCCGATTTTCATTTTTAAGCAGGTAAACCCCTCCCCTAATTTTTGATTGATCTGCTGGAGCATAAATTCTTTAGTTCCCATCCAAATCAATCCGTTGATTGGAATGGGTGCTCCCTGGTCAAAAAATGTGTTTGCGAGGATTCGCTTCCTTCCACCATTTAGAAAATCCAAAAGGGCAGTTTCTAAGCCAAAACGAATAGAAGGAAGTGAAAATGGCACTAACGCTTTCACTTGCTGGAGCAAGCTCTCCTCCTCCAAATCCCAAGACCGTTGATTTGCCATGGCTAAAAGTCTACCTAAAACTTCCTCAAAATCAGGTAAGAAGTCTGGACTCAAGCCAACCAATGGAGCAGCCTCTCCCCAGCCAACTTGATCCAAGTCTCCCATACGATGCACCTTGATCCAAAAAACGTCCCTTGTATGCATTACCCCTCGAGAGGTTCCGGCCTCAAATCGAAAGAGAAGCGTTCTTTTGAGGTACGAAAAAGTAAGGGAGACAGGTGAAGTCATGAAGGTGTAACCAAAAGGAGTTGACAAGGGTTAACTATATTTGCGGACAAATTGCTCTATTTATGGAAATCCAGAGTATTGATCTTAAGAAGTACGAATATACTTTACCCGAAGAACGAATCGCTAAACATCCCTTAGAAAAACGGGATCATTCCAAGCTTCTGGAATACAAAAAGGGAATCCTCCATCACCGTCATTTTTTTGATCTTCCAGCCCTTTTGGATTCCGGTAGCATCCTAGTGTATAACAATACCAAAGTAATTCCTGCTCGCTTAATTTTTCAACGTCAAACGGGTGCTCGGATTGAGGTTTTTTTACTCCAGCCTGTCGCTCCATCCAGAGTGATGTCAGAAATTATGGCTTCCAAGAAGCCGGTGGTTTGGGAGACAATGATTGGTAATGTCAAAAAATGGAAAGAGGGAGAAGAACTTAAAGGAACTGTTGCTCTAGCAAATCAACAAGTGATCCTTACAGCCCGCCTTCTAAATAGAGAACTAAAGCAAGTCGAATTTTCATGGTCAGGTGAAGAAATTGCTTTTGTAGATTTGGTGGAGACCTGTGGGGAAACACCCCTTCCTCCCTACCTCAACCGAAAGGCACAAGAAGAAGATAAATCGCGTTACCAAACCATTTATTCTGAGAAAGAAGGTGCTGTAGCAGCGCCTACTGCGGGTCTTCATTTTACAGAGGAGATTTTTTCGGGGTTACGAAAAAAGGGAATTCAAGAAGCTGCACTTACGCTTCATGTAAGTGCTGGGACATTTCAGCCGATCAAGGCTCAAACTGTGGAAGAGCATCCCATGCACAGTGAACAAATGGAAATCAAGTTAGAAACCATTGAAAAGTTGCTCAAACATGAAGGAAAAATTGTTGCTGTGGGAACTACTTCAGTAAGGACCCTAGAAAGTATGTACTGGTTTGGTGTTCAATTGCTTGAAAATAGAGGCAGTATTTTTCAAATTGAAAAACTCACTCCCTATGCTCGACGCAAATATTTACCCACAGGCAAAGAGGCCTTGGAAGCAATTGTTAAAGAAATGAACGCTAAGTCAGTGGATTCCCTATTGGGGACAACCGAGATTTTTATCTTTCCAGGGTACCGATTTAAACTAGTAGATGGATTGATCACCAACTTTCACCAACCAGGTTCAACGCTTATACTATTGATTGCTGCGATTTTGGGTGAGGACTGGAAAAAGGTTTACCGAGAAGCCCTCGATAGCAACTATAGATTTCTTAGCTACGGAGACAGTAGCCTACTTTGGATTTAATCTCCAAAGCTTCCAATCTTCCGGATGCCCCCTAGGAGTTGGTGGTAAAATGTACGCCCTACAGGCACGAGGTCATTGCCGACTCTTACTTCCTTGGTAGTGATCGAAAGAATCTCTGAGGCTTGTACAATATAGCTTTTGTGAATACGTATAAACTGACTCACCGGAAGTACCGATTCAAATTCCTTTAGAATATTTCTGACAGAAAATACGGCATTCTTAGTAATCAAGGTGGTGTAATTGCCATCTCCTTTTAACCAAAGAATGTCATCAAATTTGACCTTGACTAAGCTACCCTCGTGGCGTACGAATACCGCATCTTTAACGAGTAGTTTGGTGTCTTGGAAAAATAACTTCTTCTCCCCACTTCCATTCCCGCTGGTTTTTCGTACTTCGAGTAGTTCTTTCATAGTCAGGTATATTTTTAATAAACTCCCTGAAAGAAACGATTGTTTGAAAAAAATTTAAGAATCCAGCTTTTGCCAAATAAACACCCTACTCTTTCGATTTTCACCCATAAAAAAATCCTTGAAAACGGCTAATTTCCAAGGATTTAAAATTCTAGTTTCAGTTTAACTGAGTGGGACGCCTTAAGGATTTACCGCATCGCTTTGTAGGCATTGATCAGTCCATTGGTAGAGCCATCGTGAGAGTTGACAGTATCCTCTCCTGCTAACTCTGGAAGGATACCATTCGCAAGGACTTTCCCCAGTTCCACCCCCCACTGATCGAAACTAAAAATATTCCAAATCATTCCTTGAGCAGCAATTTTATGTTCATACATCGCCACCAACTGCCCTAGCGTATAGGGTGAAATTTGCTTGACCAAAATGGAATTAGTAGGTCGATTTCCCTCAAATACGCGATGAGGAGCAAGACGTTGAATTTCATCGGCTGATTTACCAGCTTTTCTCATCTCAGCTTCTACCTCTGCCAGCGCTTTCCCCTTCATCAGGGCTTCAGTCTGTGCAAAAAAGTTGGAAAGTAGCTTGACATGATGATCTCCAATCGGGTTATGGGACTTTGCTGGGGCAATAAAGTCACAAGGAATCAGGTGCGTGCCTTGATGAATCAATTGATAAAACGCATGTTGCCCATTGGTACCTGGTTCCCCCCAAATGATTGGGCCTGTACTATAATTTACCTTTTTCCCATCTCTACCTACGTACTTTCCATTGCTTTCCATGTTGCCTTGCTGGAAATATGCGGCAAATCGATGTAAGTACTGGTCATAAGGTAGGATTGCCTCCGAAGTTGCACCTAGGAAATTGGTATTCCAAATTCCAACCAAGGCCAAAATCACTGGAATATTTTGATCGAGTGGCGCATTTTTGAAGTGCAGATCCATGGAATGAGCTCCAGAAAGCAATTCCTCAAAGCATTCGAACCCAATCGCACAGGCGATGGGAAGGCCGATGGCAGACCATAAAGAATACCTGCCCCCTACCCAATCCCAAAATGCAAACATATTTTGTGGATCAATCCCAAAAGCACTTACTGCATCGGAATTGGTTGAAAGAGCCACAAAATGCTTGGCAATCGCTTTTTCATCTTTTGCATGGGACAAAAACCAAGATCTAGCTGTATGCGCATTGGTCATGGTCTCCTGCGTGGAGAATGTTTTGGAGGCGATAAAGAAAAGCGTGGTTTCCGGATCAACTTCCTTTAGTGTTTCAGCAATATGCGTCCCGTCCACATTGGACACGAAAAATAATTTCAAATCCGGGTGCTGATAGGCCTTCAGGGCTTCAGTCACCATCACAGGTCCAAGATCCGAACCCCCAATGCCAATATTCACTAGACTGGTGATCGGCTTTCCAGTGTATCCTAACCAGCTTCCTTGATGAATTTGAGTAGCAAAAGCCTTCATCTGAGCCAATACCGCATTGACTTCAGGCATGACATCTTGGCCATTGACAAGTACCGGGGAATTGGATCGATTACGTAAGGCCGTATGTAAAACTGGACGGTTCTCGGTTTGGTTGATTGCTTGACCTTCAAACATGCTGGTGATAGCCTCTCGCAAGGATGTCTCCTGAGCTAGGTGAAGTAGTTCCTCGAAAACTTCGTCTGAAATTCGATTTTTAGAGAAGTCAACCAAAATATCTTCAAGGCTTCTGCTGTAGTGCTCAAATCTGTTTGATTGATCAAAAAGTGCTGCGATGGTGCTAGTTTGGTTTTTTTTTGAAAGTTCAACTAGCTTAGTCCAAGCAGAAGTGGTGGTCGGATTTATAGCTTTCATTGCTGTGATAGCATATTTAAATGAAAAGAATCAGGTGAAAAGAAAGGGATTTATGCAATCCTATAATTGTAGAGTCTTGCAAAATCAAAAGCGATTTTGATGGTATAAATTAATTTCCTCCTTCAGCCTTTACTTTTCTTTTAAAGCCCTTGTTGAAAGGCCAAGTGTACTCAAGGGCTTCCATTCCTTTATTCAGATTATAGGAGGCAGAGTCTGCATTCTCCATTGTTTTTTTCAGGGATTTAGCAAACTCCGCATCATTCAAAAGCATCCCAAGGGAGTTGTCCTTGGAATTGAGCTTGTTTGTGATACCTGCAAATTCTTTGGATAAAGCCTGAGTATTCGCACTGGTCACACGAAGGCTCTCCATGGTAGCCTTAAGATCCGGAACAATCGAAGTATCAGTTACCAAGTCATTCATTAAGGTTCCCTTTTTGTTGAGCTTAGCGGAAAAGACATTCAAATCTGCAATCATCTTGTTGCTGTTTACGGATGCCCTCTCTAGGTTAGTCAATATGGTTCGAAAATTTACGGCCAAGGTGGAATCAGTCATTACCGCACCCACAATCCCTTCTCCTGCAGCTATTTTACCTGTAAGTACCTTTAGATCATTGGTAATGTCTACAAGATTTTTGTTGTTTTCCTGCAAGGTTTCCATCATCTTATCTGTATCCAAAGGCATGATCGCCTCTAGGCGATCTCCCTCTTCCACAGGGGGGAAGTCAGTAGTTCCTCCGTATATGACGATGATTTTATTTCCAATCAAGCCATCTGAACTGATGGTTGCCTTGGAATTTTTACGAATAAACTCGGCTACTTTTTCCTCAACACTCAATTCAACTTCCACTTGGGAGTCACCAAAAAAGTTGATTTTTCTGACCGTGCCGATTTTTACACCCGAAAACCAAATGTTGTTGCCAGGTTGAAGTCCTCCAATATCATCAAACACTGCCTTGACATGGATGGCTTTCACGAATTTTTTCTGCTGCCCACCTAAGGTCATGATGGCTGCCACCAATATGATAATTCCAATCAATACAAATAGACCTACAAGTACAGATCGTTTATTTTCTTGATTCATGAGTTGATAAAATTATAATCGTAGAATGATTTAATTCGCTGATCTTCAGCATGAGGAAAAACCTCATCAAAGGTACCCAAAGCACCAAATTGCCCCTCCAAGAGTACGGCCATGCGATCTCCAGTTTGCTTAGCACAAGACAAGTCATGAGTAATCACAATCGAGGTGGTCTTGTATCGCTCGCGAACTTCATTGATCAGATTGTTGATGTCAACACAAGTGATGGGGTCCAATCCAGCTGTAGGCTCATCGTAAAGCATAATCTCCGGATTGAGCACTAGGGTGCGAGCAACACCGATTCGTTTTTTCTGGCCTCCTGACAACTCAGATGGCATTTGATTGATAGTTTGTGGAAGACCAACCGCATCCAACAGTTCTTCAATCCGAAAAGAAATCTCCTTTTTAGTGAGGTTCTTGATGTTTCTAACCAATGGGAACTCCATGTTTTCTCGAACAGTCATGGAATCATAGAGCGCTGAATTTTGAAATGAAAAACCA
>CAXNJN010000071.1:0-13285 GCA_964202605.1 Bacteroidia bacterium
GTTTTATCACCTGGGCTGGAAACTATTTTTTCTTCAATCAGGCCTTCTCCTTCAATGGTTAGGTTAAGTGGGTAATCTCTTCTTCTAAACTTCGCCGTAACATTCTTTTCTTTATCAACTGTGATGTTTTTTGGGGCTTCATTACCTGTCAAATCCCCACTCCAACCTTCAAACACCCAGCCCTCCTTTGGCTTAGGGGCTAGTTCTACTACTGTCTGGTAGGGGTAGGACCTTCCCCCTGGACTGGATACAATTTTTTCTTCTACCGTACCTTCACCTGATATGGTCACATTGAGCGGATAGTCTTTTCTTTTAAACTTAACAGTTACATTCTTTTCCTTATCCACATTGATATTCTTAGGAACTTCATTTCCAGTCAAATCTCCGCCCCAACTTTCAAAAACCCAGCCCAGTTTTGGTACTGGCTTAAGTTCCACTACTGTCTCAAATGGGTAAGTTTTCCCTCCAGGGCTTGAAACAATTTTTTCTTCAACGGTACCCTCACCAGTAATGGTAATGGTGAGTGGATAATCTCTTCTTTTGAACTTTACAATTACATTTTTTTCTTTATCTACGGTAATAATTTGTGGAGTTTCATTGCCCGATAAATCCCCTCCCCAACTCTCAAATACCCATCCCTCTTTTGGGATTGGTTTAAGTTCAACCCGAGTCCCATGAGGATATTCTCGACCCGATGGATTTGGAATTATTTTTTCTTCTACCGTGCCTTGACCTTCGATTTTAATGTTTAGTGGATAGTCTCGCTTTACAAATACTCCCGTGATGGATTTATTCGTATTCATACTAATCTGGAGTGGAGTAGTGTTTCCTGTAGCATCCCCATCCCATTGCTTAAACACCCAATGTTCATTGGGCTCAGGGGTAAGAGTCACAACTTCTCCAGCCTTATAGTTTGGAAGTTCAGGTGATAAAGTGATTTTACCTCCTTCACTTGGTGAAATATTAGTAGTAAGTTTATAGGTAGGGATAGGGTCCTCCATTTGACAGGACCAAAAAACCAAGAAAAGTGCGAGGGGGTAGAAGTAGGTTTTCATACGAAAAAACAATGGTATATAGTTATTGATTGGGAATACTTAGCCGAGTGATGCTTTGGTGATTTTCGGCGCCTTACCCTCCCGTAAGTTTGATCTCATAACTTCCCGTGAGAGCTGCCACTCTTCCCCCCGGAGGAGTAGGCACCGAAAACACCAGGATCAGGTCTGTCCCATTTTTGGTGTAGGAGATGTCTACTTGAGCGGCAGGCTTGCTGCCGGTGAGCCGAATTTTATCAAAGTTGGTTCCCACAAATTCCCAATTGCCGGAAGTATCAAACAAGTCATCCGCTCCACTGACGGTATAGGACTTGGTTGTGCCCTGCAACTTTAAATTTAGGTTAGGATAGAATTTACTTTCATCCACTTGGTTTCGTTTGACATAGCCGGTAGTGCCGAGGGTGTAGGTGATCCCAACTTCCCCGCTCAACTTTTCAAGTGCAAGCTCTTCAGGTGTTTTTTCTTTTTCCCCGCAGGAAGCGAAGAAGCAGAAGCAAAGGAGTAGGAGTGGAAATAGCTTTTTCATCGCTTAGTGGATTACAGTGAACTTGATTAAGTGTAGGGTGTCTCGTGTGCCCAGACGAAGGAAGTACATTCCGTTCTTAAGCTCTCGCGTTGAAAATCCGATACGCCCATTACCCCCATCTTCGACAGTCAGCTCCCCAATCACTTTTCCGGAGGCATCTACCAAGGAACTGGTACGGATACTGCCGTAAGCCATGCCTTCTGCGAACTCCAGGTACAGGTAGTCATCCACCGGGTTGGGGTAGGCCTTTATGGTATTGCTTTCCCTAGCACGCTCTGGGGAAGAAAGCACGATGTCTACGCGTACGGTAGCTTCGATGCTCGTGGTGTTGCCACCGACATCGGTAACCGTGTAGGTGACCTTGTTGTCTCCCCCGTCGGTTCGGCTAAACTCCGTTTTGGAAAGCTTGCGCTCCTTGATGCTGCAGTTGTCACTGCTGCCTTCGTCGATATCCTCCCACTTGAGTGTGGCCTTGCCTTCGACGTCGAGCTTAATCACATAGCCGGTCTTAACCTTGGCTACAGGCTTGATCTCATCTACCACCGTAATCGTTACCTCGGTAGCCGAAGTATTGCCAGAAGCATCTTTTGCAGTGAAGGTGACCTTGCTGGTCCCCAGGTCCGCGCAAGTGAATGCGGTTTTGGAGAGGATTTTGTCTTTTATGCTGCAGTTATCGGAGCTACCCTCGTCGAGATCTTCCCACTTCAAAGCTCCTTTGCCTTCTGCATCGAGTTTGATGGTGAAGGCAGCCTTCGCTTTGAGCGTAGGCTTGATTTCATCCACCACAGTGACAGTCACTTCAGTCGAAGAAGTATTCCCTGAAGCATCTTTCGCGGTGAAGGTGACCTTGCTGGTCCCCAGGTCCGCGCAAGTGAATGCGGTTTTGGAGAGGGTCAATTGGGTGATGCCTACGTTGTCTGTTGAGCCGTTATCAACTTGTTCTATTTTTAGTTCATAGCCCCCTTTATCATCTAATTTAGCAGTGATGTTAGACTTCGTAATTAAAACAGGCCCTCTCCGATCAAGCATAGTACCGTAAGTCCTGATTGTTTCATCAAAAGAGTCCAGCGCAAAAATTTTGTAGTCAATTTTCTCTAGGTCTAAATTCCCGGTTAAAATATTTAAGCCGTAAATTTTTGTCTTGGCTCCATTGTCATAGGATTGATAATTTACATTGGAGAATAGTTCTCTTTTTAATAGGCTATCCCCTAGGTATAGTTCATATCCGTATTTTAATCCATTTACCCTTTGATTATTAATGAAATAATGATTTTGATTTAGGTCAAATGACATTGAAATTTCTACTTCAAATCCTCTCAAGTTAGAATTTTGGGAAATTTTTGAGGTTAATTCTTTAAAGGGAAGTGGAGAAAGATTTTTAGAGGAATAGTAAAAATCCTTTGTTCTCATTTCTAAGTCATTTTCGATTCGAGTATAATAAGCTCCAACAAAAGTTTGGTCCGATGGCTTTCCTTCCAATGGTGTTCTTTCAATTCTCAGTGGAACTTGACTTGAATTAGTTTGACCTAATTTATTTTTTGAAATATTTTTAGGGGGATGAATATAAAACGATGATTTTTTTGGATGAGCTCCATAAAACTCTGGAAGATGAGTCATTTTATTCAATGGGTCAATAATTATAAACATTTGAATTAATGTTTCATCAATAACACTAAATAGGGTATCACTGGATAATCTAATTTCAGAAAAATCATATCTATATCGTTGATCTAAATTTGGATTATAGTTTGTTTCTATTTTTAAATAAGGTGACAAAGAAAGATCATCAAAATCAGAATTTTTTTTCACTAAGGTTTTTGTGAACACATGTAAATAATCTGGATTAGACGATGAAATAATTTCAAGTTTTCCATCTCCATCGATATCATTTAATGAAGCATTATTTTGAAGTGTAAAGGGTCCTATTCCAAAATCTGTTTCATTATTTGTGTAGATACCTTCTGAATTAAAGACAGAGTAATCTGACTCTAGATTATTAGGGTAATAAAATCCATTAATTTCTGTTAAATCAGTTAGTTTGAATTTTCCATTCCCCATTTGTTTAAAATAGTAGAGGGTATTCGTTTTCCCATTCCATGCGGGGTATTTCGAAAATTGATTTATGCCGCCCATTATAGGATTAGGCATAGCTCCTAATTGGGGGTATAAATCTAATTTACCGTCGTTATCTACATCTATCAAATGAATTGTCCCAGAATTATCCAAACTAAAAGTTTCGTATTCTTTATCATAAAAGTAATCCTTGGTAACATCTATTAATTTAAACTCATTCCCTGTTTTGATTTTTTCATACATCCTAAAATATTGTTGTACGACGCCCTTAGTAAAATCAGATCCTGTTGTAAAATCTGTATTGAGTCCGGTAAATTCCTTGGCAGGGCTTCCGGAAGGACTTGTAAAAAGATAGAGAATCAATTCCTTTTGAGGGTTTAAAAAACTCATAGGTAAATAGAGTTTTGGAAAAATATTCCATGCGGTATCCAATAAATAATCTTTGGCGATAAAAAGTGGAATAAACTCTATTTGTTTGGTTTCATGAATTAATTTGAAGTATCCAAACTGTCTGATTGGTACTGAAGATGGAGAATCAGATCTTCTGATGTATAATTCAGATATGATTTCCAAAGCAGGATCTCCATTCATTTGTGTTGCATATTGGTTAGTTCCTTCTGGAATGTACCACATGTATCCTTCTTCTAGATCTATATCTAATTCATATATTTCACCTAGTAATTTTCCATTAGCTCCGTTATTAAAATAGTAAAACGCAAAACTTGTTCGGGGATTGTATGCCGGAAGGCCAGATAAGTTGGAGGTGGATTGATGACCGCCGGTCATTAGGATATCATCATCTCCATCCCCATCGAAATCGCCTAAGGATAAAGCTTGATCCCAGGGGAATCGTGCTCTTGTAGCAAGGATTTCGTTAGAGAATTTTAAATTTGTAGATGTAATATCTTTAATTTGACCATTTTTTTTCAGGTAAATTCTGGGCATAAATTCTAAGTATGTTCCATCGGTAGCGTAATCAATATTTTCTATAAATCCATTTTTAGATAAATACCCTTTCCAATTATCCATACCAATTTGCTCAATAACTGTTGGGTCAAACCATGAAAAATTATAAAAATAGGCTCCAGATTCGTCTTCATGGTATTTGTGATCAACAGAAGTAAATATTAGGGATGTATCCCTGAAGAGTTTTGAGTTAAAATCTTTGTCTATTTCATTTTTAATAAAAGCGCGTGGTTCTGTGGAGGGAAAATCCCAGTCACCAGTTACAAATTCTTTGATTCGTTGAATTATATCTAGCCTTCCATCTGAGTTCTTATCTGTAAGCCGATTCCCAAAGTAACTGATATTGTCCATTCCCTCCGTTTGGTAAACTATCATAGAATATCCACTTTCATTTACTTCTGGATAAAAATATCTGAATGTTGTCGGAGATATCCCATTTTCAAAAAAATTATTGCTTTGAGAACTTTCAATTTTCGCCGTTGATTTTATGGTTTCCTTGATTTCATTCTTTACCTGCGCATGGATGTGAATGGATAGGAATAGCGTCGAAAGTAGCAGAAGGATTTTCATGTGGAGATGTTGAGTGTCAAAGTATAAACAGATATTACTTATTGGGAGGGATTTAATTTTTCTTTACTAACTCTTTATATTGAAGGTATTCAGATTGCAGGGCCGGTGATAGGGATTTTGAGTAATTCATGTTCCAATACCGAACGTACCTATTGTTACCTATTTTGATTTCACGGAATTTGGTGCCTCGACTAATAAAAAAGGCTCCCTAGTAAACCTAGACAGCCTCTTCGAATGCGTTTGTATATTTCCATTACCTGACAACCGCCATCCCCTCCTGGCTCCAGCCTTGAATGCCTCCTTGGAGGTGGTAAACTTTCGTGTAACCCTGCTGAACGAGCAATCGAGCAGCTTCTTCGCTGCGCGCACCCACCGCACAGTAAAGGTATACTTCCTGGTCTTTGGGGAGTTGACTGACCTGCTCTAGGAAATTGGGACTGTAAAAATCAATAACCAGCGCGCCTTCAATTTTTCCTTGTGCCACTTCACCAGCCGTACGTACATCTAAGATGGTACCCTTGGAACTCTGGGTAGCGAATTCCTGAACCGTTAGCGTGACTACTGAACCAGCAGCTGCAGTGGTGGATGAGGATGCCGTCGCAGACTGACTCCCTTCGGAACTGGAAGGGGATTGGCAGGCAGTGAAGGAAAGAAACAAAAGTAGGGCGGAAAAAAGGGTCGATTTCATGGGTTAATTTTTTACAAAATTAGCGGATTTAGCACATTCTCTTTGTGAGTAAAGGCACAGGAGTAGGAGGATGAATTTGATTTTTAACAGGAATCAATACATTACAAACTGCCGTGGCCAATTTGTTAACGGTCAACCGTTCACAGTCGACAGCCGATTCGTGGTGTAACTGGGTTTAGAATCTAAATTTTAACACGTTTTTCATGCGCTAAACACAATTGACTGTAGCGTTGTGTAACCTGGTTTAGAATCCATACTTCGTACTTGGTACTTGGTACATTGTACTATGGTCCGTGGACCGTCAACTGTTGACCAAATTACAAAAAGGCCATACTCAAGGTCCCTACAAGCATGATGGCTTTGGCAAAGGCACTCAGTTGTGCAAACTGTTCCCTTCGATCTGCACGGTAGATGCCCCACATAAACCAACAGAATACTAGTCCTAGCCCTCCAAAATAGTAAAAAAGGTGCGTATGATTGAGTTGGAAGGAAACCGTAAGGATCGCGCCTACAAAGGTGATGGCAATGGAGTAGATCACCTGCTTGGTTTTGCGGAAGCCAAGTACAATGGGAAGGGTTTTGGAGCCATGCAGTTGATCCCCATGCCGATCTTCCAGGTCTTTGAGCAGCTCTCGGATGAGGTTCAAGAAAAATGCAAATAGGGCGTAGGTAAATACGAACAATTCGTTTTTCTGGTAATAGTAACCCACTAAGTAAATGGAAAGCCCTGTTAAAAAAGCAACCGCAATATTTCCGATAAAAGGTTTCCGCTTGAGTCCGTTACAATACCACCAAAGCAAGAGCCCTGCAAAAAAAATAACTGCAGCGATGCGAGGGGCTACTACCCAACCCAATCCTACCGCAGTGAAGTTAAAAAGACTGTGGAGCACTAATATGACTCTTCGCTTGATGCCTTTTCCAACCACTACGGTATTGGGGCGGTTGATGTAGTCGATTTTCACATCGTAGTAGTCGTTGATCATGTAGCCCGCGGCTGTAACCAGTACCGTGGCCATCAGCAGTAGATACAGTCTGTAATCCTGCAAAACAGAAAGACCTTGGTCATTCGTTTTAATCAGGAAATGGGCAGTCATCCCCTGAGCAAAAGCGATCAACAGTAAATTGATCGGTCTGCTGATGCGCACTAGGCTTCGAATGGACAAGGTTCTTTCCATGGGGTGATTGTCAGATAAAAATAAGAGAATTGTGGGATGAATCGATGATTATTTTAAGATCATCCTTCTTAAATTCTTGATCACCAGGGTGGTGTTTGGGAGATTACTTTTCCTTAACTTGGATTCCAAGACCCATTGACCCATGAATAACCCATCCAATTCTTCCAGAAGAAACTTTATCAAACGCTCAGGAACTGCACTCGCAGGTTCTTTTTTGATTCATCCCCTCGCTCAAGCGCTGAACTTATTTCCAAACCTTGACCGTAAAATGAAAATTGCGCTCGTGGGAACTGGTGTACGCGGCCTCAGCATGTGGGGCCGAGAAGTAGTGCAGGCCTACAGCGACCGCGTGGAGTTTGTCGGCTTATCGGATAAAAATGAAGGGAGGATGCGCCTCGGGAAGGAGTACCTTCAAGTGGCTTGTCCCCTGTACTTGGATTTTGATCAGATGCTCCGTGAAACAAAGCCTGATGTGCTGATCGTGACCACAATGGACAGCACCCACCATGAATTTATAATCAAGGGATTGAAAGCGGGAATGCATGTGATCACCGAAAAGCCGATGACTACGGACGAAGTGAAGGTGCAAGCTATTTTGGATGCGGAAAAGCTGTCGGGTAAGCAGGTGCTGGTCACTTTCAATTACCGCTACTCCCCGCATCGGCAGAAGCTCTACGAACTCTTACAGGAAGGAGCTATTGGGAAGGTGACTTCGGTCGACTTTCATTGGTACCTGGATACCTCACATGGAGCAGATTATTTCCGACGTTGGCATGGGATTCAGGCGCACAGTGGCAGCTTGCTGGTGCATAAAGCTTCGCATCATTTTGACCTGCTCAACTGGTGGCTCAACTCAGATCCGGAGGAGGTATTTGCATACGGTTCGCTTGAGTTTTATGGGAAAAATGGGCCCTTTCGCTCCAAAACTTGTAGAGGATGCCCGCATGCCTCTTCCTGTGATTTTTACTGGGACATCACCAAAAACAAGTACCTCCACCAACTTTATGTGGAAAATGAAAAATACGATGGCTACCATCGGGATGGTTGTGTTTTCCGTGAAGAAATTGACAGCTACGACAAGATGGCCGTACAGATTCGCTACAAAAACAAGGTTCAGGTGAGCTATTCCCTGACCACCTACTCCCCCTACGAAGGCTACCGCATTGCTTTCAATGGAACCGAGGGAAGACTCGAAGCCTGGATCAAGGAAAGTCAGCCCTGGGAAGAGAAGAAGGAAGATGAACTGGTGTTGGTGAAGAATTTTGGGGAGCGAATACTCATCCCAATCCCTCATGGAGCTGGAGGTCATGGGGGAGGAGATACACGTTTGAAGAACAAGATTTTTCTCGACCCCAATCAAGCGGATCCCTGGAGGCAGTCGGCTGGCAGTCGGGATGGGGCCATGTCCTGCTTGATTGGAATTGCGGCCAGAAACTCCATCGAGCAAGGAAAACCCATACAAATCCAAGACCTGACAAGCATTCCCTTGCAGGAAACGGGTAGAGGGGCTTTATTCTTCGGATAAAAAAAGGTCCCGGTGAATTTGATTCACTGGGACCTTTTTTTTTGAGTCCTTATTTTTTGTGAGCGGTAAGGATGGTCGTCCTCAATGCGCCGTAGCTGCAGGCTCTGCTTTCAAATCCACCAAGGCCACTGCTCCATGAATGGCTGTTTCATCTAGATCAGAAACCAAAATCTGTAGTTTTTGCAAGACGCTGGGGTAGGCAAAAGTTTCCAGTCTTGCCCGCATGGATTTTTCAAATAAGGGGAAGGTCTTGCGGATGGATCCACCTAAAATGATGGCCTCTGGAGCCAAGGAATAAAGAATCACTTTCAGCAACTCCCCAACATGGGTTCCAAACTCATCAAATGCCTTCAGGGCAATGGAATCTCCTTCCAATGCTAGTTTGGCTAGGGCCTTGGGTTTGCTCTGGTACACGCGGTTGAAAAACTTTCCGCTGCAGTAATCCTCAAAGGTTAAGTCCAAGTAGGAAGCACCGCACCATTCTCCTGCTGCAGAATTGAGGCCAGAATAGAGCTTTCCATGGATCACTATTCCACCACCTACGCCGGTGCCTAGCGTAATGCCGACTAGATGCTGGAATCCTTTACCTACTCCAAATTGATGCACTCCCAGCGCAAAGCAGTTTGCATCGTTGTTGATAAAAACGGGTTTCCCAAATCGGCCAAAAAGAAATTTCCGTAGCTCCACATGTTGGAAGGATGGGATATTGGCTAAGCCCAGGACTACGCCTTCTTGAGGATCTACGAGCCCAGGTATGCCAATTCCAATCCCTTCAAAAGCGTGGGGGAGGTACGTTTCAATAAATATGGCGAGGCTTTCCAATATCACCTCTTTACTTTCTAAGGCAGGAGTGGGAATGCTTCGGATATCTTGGAGACGACCCGATACCAGGACGCCAGCTTTGATGCTGGTGCCGCCAATGTCGATGCCTAGAATAACGTGTTTCATTCGAAAAAAGGAGGTAAAGGGGGTGATAATTCCCGATTTTCTAGCCAAAGACTCGAGAATTGGGAGTAAAAATAGGGAGGAAAGGAGTGGGGATTACAACAAGCCTTCGATGGATTTCTCCAGTTCACGTGCCGTGGCCAAAAACTCCTCCACATTCATGTCTCGGAAGAAAATAAGTCCATGGCTCGCTCTGACCTTGGCATGCTCGTGCTGGTAGAAGTAATTTTTGCCGAGCAAGAGTTGAATGTCGTTGAGCTGCCCTACCCAGGTGCGCTTGGCGACGGTGCTAAACTTGCCGTTGTGGGCATAGCTTGGGAAGGAAGCCTTGACCTGGCTGAGATAGCAGTTGGCAAAGGAGTCTTCCATCACGGCCATGTCTCCAAGGGATACGGGTACGATGACGTTGGCTTCATGAGGTTCAAACTTGAACCAAACATTTCTGTAGCCAATGATGCGTAGGTTACTAGTATCGTACACCTCGGACCATTTTTTGACTGCCGCTGCAGTGGCTTGAAGCACCTTGTAGTGCGTATCAGGTCCAGATCCTTCAGGATCAAGCGTAAGACTCAATTTGGTCGGTTTGATTTTCTGGAGGAGGTCAACGATCGGGTCCACATCGCGGGTTTTGTCGGGCTGCTCCGTGAAAATATCACCGGTATAAAAGCCGAGGCGCAGGTGGTGCACATTTTTGACTTGAACCCCAAAGTGGGCCCAAACTAGCTCCTCCTCAAACTCGCGGATCATTCCTTTGAGCTTCTGAATTTTAGGGGGATTTTTTTCACCGTCGTAGGATTTCTTCAGGATTTGGATGACCTCATTGATGGTTTCTCGCAGTTGCTCTTTGTCTTTGATCTCCCAAACGATACATAGCGCACGGACCACGCGGTGGCAAAGGCCTCGAGAACGTGCAGCCCCATTTTCAGAGGCTACATTGGTCAGGAAGTGGTAGACGTCCTTGTCTGTTTTTAGGCGATAGCCCACGTCAAAGAAGTCCTCGTAATTTGTCATTTGAATCTTCCCATCTTCCAATAATTTTTTGGTATGGAGCAGGGTGTCAATCACAAATTTGTTGGTCACGGCTGTGAATCCCGAGGTAAGCACCGAAAAGTGAGCCTCGTTGCTAGGATCATGCAGCTGGTTGGTGATGTGGGGCAGGATCCCTAAAGAAATGTCGTCGTGGTGTGGCCCAGTATGCAGTAGCACCTCATTTTTCTCTTGTTCTAGCCCTTTGGATATTTTGGCAGAAATACTTTGGATCACCTGGTTTACCGTGTCTTCGGAGAGGTTCGGGATTTGCTTGCAGTAGGGATCTGCCTTTAAATCTTCCAACTTGAGTCGGTGTCCATAGGTATTTTTTTTCTTGCACAGTTCCATGACTGCGCGCTCCGTTTTTTCAAAAGTCCAGGTGCCAGTTGAATAATAGGAATCAATGGAGTCCGTGAGTTTGACCGCTGCACCTCGGGTCAAGTAAAATCTTCCTTGAACTAGTTTTTGGAGGATAGTGGCCGGAAACTGGGTGTTGGGACCAGACTCCAAGGAATCTCGGACAATTCCTGCCTTGGCTTCACCTGCAGCGATGACAATTCCAACCGCATTTGGGTTGTAGACGATGGTGTCCAAGCCAATGGTGATCACGAGTCGGTTGGCCGATATCTCGATACCCCCGAGATCTCCTGCGGCCACCGCTTGGGTTTCAAAGTTGGTTTCCGTCAGTCGGGTAACGGAGTAGGGATGTGATCCTCGAGTATTGAAGGCAATGTGTCCATCGGGCCCTATGCCGCCTAGGAAAAAACCAATCCCTCCCTTTGCGCGAATGCGTTGCTCGTATTCTCCACACCATTGATCGATGAGGTAGATGGAGGTTTGCTGCAGTTGCTCGAGTTCATTGATAGGGTCTCGAAAGCGTAGGCTTAGGTCTACCTTTAAGTCGGGGAATATTTTGCTAAAGTGCTTGCCTTCAGCGAGGCGGATCTCATCTGAATTGATCAGGATGGCCTTTTCTTTGGAGAGCCCAAATCCGCTGAGGTAAAACCTGTTGACGTAGTCGTAAAAGCTGTTGTGCTGCTTGGAGGAGATGGGGTAAAACTCATCGATTTGCACAAAGGTGAGTTCGCTGAGGCTAGGTTTGGAGGTGTTGCCCAAGCCGTATTTTCCCCGTACTTCCTTGCCTTTTTTGCTGTCCCAATTTTCAAGCAGGTACTGCGTCCACTTGATAAAGTATTCTGGGGTCTTGCCGGTGGGTAGGCTGACCACTCCTTCAGGATTTGCAGCCACCCATTCCAGAAAACGGCAGGCGGTGAGTAGGCCGAGCTTGGGGAAGTTGTCTACCAGAAGATAGGGGAGCTTGGTAGTCATTTTGGTGACTCCAGACTCTGCTAGGAATGCCTTTTCAACTTCGGAAAACTGGGGGTTTGCGTGCATGGGAATGGCTGTTGAAATACAAAACGAGAAGGTCCCATAAAAGTGGTCTCCCTTGGGAAAGGAGAACAGCAAATTGGTTATTCAAATCTAAAAAAGTTTAGGAATAAAATCGATTACTTTAATAAAAAAATTAAAGAAGTTTGGCTTATAAGTAAAAAATATAAAAAATGACTTGTTTATGGGATGGTCAACGGTCAACAGTCCACGGACCACGGCACATTTTCCTAAATTTCAAACATTTATTCCTTTTATCACTGGCCAAAAAGCGGATAATCACATTAATTGGTAGGGGAGGCAATGGTATGATTCCCTCCCGATCCGCCGCGGCGCACGGGAGGATTTAACGAATTTGTTAAATTGAGCCTACCATGGCTTTCTAGTTTAGCGAAGGATAAAAAAAATACCTCAGAGACTCCTCTGAGGCATTGTAGGGTTTGTGGCCCGAAGTAACTTAATTAAGCAGTGACGCCAAGCGCTTTGGCCATCGTCGCTCCGATCTCTGCAGGAGATTCAGCAACCAAGATTCCATTTTCGCGCATGATTCTCATTTTTGCTGCTGCCGTATCGTCTGCTCCACCGATGATGGCACCCGCGTGACCCATTCTACGTCCTGGAGGAGCTGTTTGACCAGCAATAAATCCCACAACTGGTTTTTTATTGCCTGTTTCGCGAATCCAGCGTGCGGCTTCTGCTTCGTAATTTCCGCCGATCTCGCCGATCATGATGATCGCATCTGTTTCAGGATCGTTCATCAATAGCTCTACTGCTTGCTTCGTAGAGGTTCCAATGATGGGATCTCCTCCAATACCAATCGCTGTAGAAACACCAAGTCCGGCCTTAGCCACTTGATCCGCAGCTTCGTAGGTCAAGGTTCCAGATTTGGAGACAATACCAATTCTACCTGTCTTGAATACAAAACCAGGCATGATGCCGACCTTCGCTTCGCCTGGAGTGATTACACCTGGGCAGTTGGGGCCGATCAGGACACAACCTCTTTCTTTAATGTAGGGCTTGGCACGCATCATGTCTGCCACAGGAATTCCTTCGGTGATGGCAATGATAACTTTAATGCCAGCATCAGCGGCTTCCATGATAGCATCTGCAGCAAAAGCAGGGGGCACAAAAATGATGGAGGTATCAGCTCCCGTTTTCTGTACAGCATCTTCTACCGAATCAAACACGGGTCTTTCCAAATGCAGTGTTCCGCCTTTGCCTGGAGTGACGCCCCCAACTACCTGGGTGCCGTACTCGATCATTTGCTGGGCGTGAAAAGAGCCTTCAGTTCCTGTGAAGCCCTGAACGATTACTTTAGAATTTTTATTGACGAGTACACTCATGATG
>CAXNJN010000072.1:0-13130 GCA_964202605.1 Bacteroidia bacterium
GGGCTTGGTGCAGGAATATCTGCGGCGGATGCACGAAGTACTTTTGCCAAGAAGAAAAAAAGCGATAATTAATTATTCATAACAAAGGAGGCCTAAAGCCTCCTTTTTTTATTCCTACCCATGAAAATTCAAAATTTCGGGAACCATACCCGCTACGACCCTTTTAACCACTTTGTACTTACGCCACTCATCCTTCTTTTTCTAGGTTGGACCGTCAGTAAGATGGATTTTTCCTCCCAAGAAGCCACACTGGATAGTTGGTTCCTCTTTATTGGAGCATTCATTCTATTCCTGCTCCCATTACTTGTACGTTCCTATGCCCTCAAACTTCAAAACCGAATCATCCTTAATGAGATGCGAAACAGGTATTTCCACCTGACTGGAAAGACTTTCGATGAGAAGGAAAGAGAATTGAAGCTCGGTCAAATTATTGGGCTACGCTTTGCAAGTGACGAGGAGCTCCTTGGATTGATGGATCGAGCAATTGCTGAAAAATTAACGGCCAAAGAAATTAAACAGCAAATCAAAAACTGGAAAGGCGACTACATACGTGTGTAATTAGTCGAAAACCTTCCTTGAAATTGCTTCCCTTAAAAGCCCTTGAATTTGTTCTTGGGCTTTCTTTTTGAAGTCAGGCTGCGCAAAATCAAGCGCTGGTAATTCCAGAATGGCATCAAATCCAGAATTGCGCCCTTCCTTTCCAGAAGCGATAAGGGCTATTTTTTTATCCAGCTTACGGGCAAGTTGAAGTAATTCATAACAGGCTTTTCCAGCTTCACTTTGGCGATCATATCGCCCCTCCCCAGTAATGATCCAATCAGCATCAGTCACTTTCTTGGACATGCCCACTTTTTCAAAAAAATAAGGAGCGCCAAATTCAAGTTTGCAAGGAAAGAATTGGTTCAAACCCAAGGCTATCCCACCAGCTGCTCCAAAGCCTTCTTGATCCATTAGTTCCCTTTTTGATTTCCGAGATAACAGTTCCACAAAGTCTGAAGTAATTAATTCCATGGCCTCTAATTCAGCTTCTTTGATCCCTTTTTGGGGACCAAAAACACGGACTGCGCCATTCTGCCCAAAAAAAGGATTCTTTACATCACAAAGAAGGGTAAATGAAACTTCAGGTAATTTCATCGGCCTTTGAATATGCCTGCTTCGTTTTAAAAAATCTGGTGAAAAAGCTGGCAGCTCCCTTCCATGCTCATCTAAAAATAAAAAACCAAAGGCTTGAAGGATACCCGCACCGATATCCACCGTCGCTGATCCTCCTAGTCCTAAGACAACCTGCTTTGCACCACGGATTATTGCTTCTTGGATAAGCAGGCCTGTTCCAAAAGTAGAGGTCAGGCTAGGGTCGCGGTTTTGAGGCTTCAATACGCCTATTCCAGAACAGGTGGAAACATCCAAATAGGCTGTTTTGGTAGATTCCTCCCAACCATAAAATCCAAGAATAGGTTGTCCAATGGCATTTAAAGAGCTGCAGCATACCTTTTCTAATCCTAGGGATGCGATTAGTAATTCGCAGGTACCATCCCCTCCATCAGCCACCGCTTGACTCAAATAGGTTGCAGCAGGATATTCTTGGGCTAAAACCTCCTCAAGCATAGAAACGGCCTCTAGGGCAGTAAATGTCCCTTTGAAAGCGTTTGGAGCAATTAAAAACCTCATTCCTACTTTATGCCTGCTTCAGCCTGCTTCATTCGAGCAAAATAATCCTTTGCAGCGGCTTTCACCTTAGGGGCTAAATACAGCGCTGCTATCATGTTCGGAAACGCCATCACCGCATACATCCCATCGACCAAACTTACTACCAAATCCAAGGAAACAACAGCCCCTACAACGATCATAATCAAGTAAACATAGTTGTAGTACCCCGCAACCTTCACACCAAAGAGGTAGCTGGCGCATTTTTGACCGTAATAGGAATACGTAAACATGGTTGAAAGCGCGAACACCAATGCGGAAATCATCAATAGGTATTTTCCAATCACCGGTATTCCCAGTTCGAAAGCTTCAAGTGTCAATTTGACCCCGTCATTTTCAGAGTTTTGCCAGACACCTGTAAGCAAAATTGCAAAAGCAGTGAGCGAACAAACCACCACCGTATCGATGAAGGGTCCCAACATGGCAATTAAACCCTCTCGGATCGGCTCATTGGTCTTGGATTGACCATGAACCATCGGGGCAGTGCCCAAACCTGCTTCATTGGAAAATAAGGACCTTCTAGCACCAATAATGATCACCGAACCCACGGCCCCTCCCATGGCTGCATTGCCTGTAAAGGCGTCAACAAAGATGAGTTGAAACACTTCAGGAATATTTCCAAAATACTGGACGATAATGATTAACACGGCGATAAAATAGATGCCAACCATTGCTGGAACCATTTTTGATGCTGCTGCCGCAATCCGCTGAATCCCACCCAAAATAACCACCGCCGTCAATACCATCATGATGATGCCAATGATCCAATTGTTTCGGGTCGTTTCTACTGCGGTTTCAGGCTCCAAAAGTACTGCCTGAATCACAGCTGCCAATTGATTGGATGTAAATACGGCCAAAAGACCGATGACCCCTGCAACACAAAAGATGTAGGATAGGAATTTCCATTTCTTGCCCATTCCATGCTCGATGATGTACATGGGCCCACCTTGGATGACCCCTCTCGAATCTTTGCCTCGGTACATGATGGACAAACTACAGGTATAGAACTTGGTGGCCATCCCCACAAAAGCAGCGACCCACATCCAAAAAAGCGCCCCTGGGCCACCCATATTTATGGCAATGGCTACGCCAGAAATATTTCCTAATCCCACCGTAGAGGCAATGGCTGACATGAGTGCTTGTTTGGAAGTGATTTCCCCTGGAGCCAATTTATCCTCGTATTTTCCTTTCAAAAGTTCGATCGCATGTCCCATTTTAGTGAATGGAACGAAGCCAGAATGTATAAAAAAGAAGGTGCCACCTCCCAATAGCAAAATCAAAATTGGCGGTCCCCAGATCCAATTGCTAAAAGTGATAATAAGTTCTTCCAGAGCACTCTTTTTCTTGGTTTCCCAGGTTACTTTGGCTGACTTGTAAAAATCAACTCCTTGAATGGTCCAGCGATCTCCTTGGATCGGAATCCGTAATGAAAATCCTTCCCAGCTCCTTTGCTCTTTTTTAGTCCAAGCTACCTCAGCAAAAGCTGCTAATCTTGGAAATGCCAAGTAATCAATATCAGCACGATTGGTAACCGTCTCAGACCAGAGCGGTGCCTCAACACCTAAAATATCCTCCCTTGCAAGTCCCTTTACATACGTTGAAGGTTCCCATAAGTAGGCAGAATCTAATTCAATGTAAGCAGCCCAGTGTAATCCAATCCTAGAAGCACTATCGTACTGCATGTCTAGGTAAGTCTTTTTGGCTGGAGATAGCAATACCTTGTTTCCTTGGTTTTTAGCCAACAAGGCATTCTCTTCCTCAGCCCAAAACTGAGCGATATTACCAGGAAGCAATTTTCCTGTGGCCACTTCATCCCAGCCCATGCTTACTTTATCATACTTGGATACAATATCTTGTACCCGCTCTACGAAATAGATGTAGTCCTCCTTTTCGGTCACAAGTGACTCATCCCCACCGATATGGAAGTAGGGACCAGGGGTAAGCATGGAAATCTCTCGAACGACACTGTCCACAAAGGCATAGGTGATCTCAAGCTGAGGTGCAAACGTACTCCAGCCTACCTCTATGCCTGTATACATTTGAGAAGCTTGAGGTGCTGTAAGTGGCAATTGGTAATCTAAAGGCTTTTTATTGAGTGAATCGAACCCTTGACCTATGGGTAAGTTGACCCCTGGGTTCAATTCTGCATAAGATGCAAGTACCGAATTGGTATGGCCAGGCATATCAACTTCAGGAACAATTGTAATAAATCGAGCAGCAGCGTACGAAACGAGCTCCTTGTATTCCTCTTGGGTATAAAATCCTCCTTTACCCCCTCCTACTTCAGTGCTGCCACCTATTTCGGTTAATTTAGGCCAAGACTTGATCTCTATTCGCCATCCCTGGTCATCAGTTAAGTGCAAATGCAGGTAATTGAGCTTCAAGCTGGCCATCTGGTCGATGTAAAACTTCACATCTTCAACAGCTATAAAATGACGCGCCACATCCAGCATGGATCCTCTGTAGGCAAATTCAGGAGTATCTACTAATTTACCCTGAGGCAGAAGCCACTCCACATCTTGCACAGTTTGGTGACTGATTTCCGTTGGAAAAAGTTGCATGAGGGTTTGTATGCCATAAAAAAGCCCTGCTTCTCCTGAGGCTTTAATTCGAACCTCTTCATCAGAAACAACTAATTCATACCCTTCTGAAGCATCTGAACTGGTCAATTCAAGAACGATATCCCCAGAATCATTAGAGATAGGCACTTCAAAACCTGTTGCAGGCCGAAGACTATTCGCTAGAGATTCACCAATAGAAGTCAACTTTTCGCTGCTCCCAATTAATCTAATTCCAGATGTAGGCTGTACTTGAAAAGTCCCACTCCAATTCGAAAGTTCTTGAGGTAGTGGAATCAAACCTGCTTCTGTCATGGAAGTAGGCTTTTGACAGGATCCTAAAATAAGGAGAGATCCAATGACAAGGGTCCAGAGTAAATTTTTCATGCTGGGTATTTTAGTCAAACATACTTTAAAATAGTATAAATCTCTTTTTCATTGCTCAAAAAAATAGGAATACATCCTCCAAAAAACAGGAATTGAGGCAACGCAAATAATTTTTTGCTTCACTAAAGACTTTTTCAACTATTTGTACTTACTTGATATTCCGAAATATATTAAGTCATGAAAAATAAAAAAATTAATCAAACAGGAAGCTCGAGAAGAGACTTTATCAAAAGTTCAGCACTCGCTTTCGCAGGTATCACACTCATTCCAAGGCATGTCCTGGGTGGCCCTGGCTTCATCGCTCCTAGTGATAAACTAAGAGTAGCATCCATCGGAATCGGTGGAATGGGATATGGTGACCTTACTGGAGTTCATAAAAGTGGCAAAGTAGACCTCATAGCCCTCTGTGATGTGGACGATACCCGTGCGGCAAAAGGAAGAAAAGATCATTCCAAGGCAACCTATTACAAGGATTACCGCGTGCTACTTGAAAAAGAAGAAAAAAATATCGACGCCATAACAGTTTCCACACCTGATCACATGCATGCTGTGCAAGCGATGATGGCTATGAAAATGGGCAAGCATGTCTACGTACAAAAGCCACTTTCTCACGATATCTATGAAGCTCGAATGCTCACCCAAGCAGCAGAGAAATTTAAGGTAGTTACTCAGATGGGAAATCAAGGTTCCTCTGGAGATGGGGTACGAAGTATGTTGGAATGGTATGAGGCAGGATTAATCGGAGAAGCCACCAAGGTATGGACTTGGACCGACCGTCCCGTATGGCCACAGGGTATTCCTTGGCCAAGCACCCCTATCACTCCTCCAGCTGATTTAGACTGGGACCTTTGGTTGGGCACAGCTCCCTATAAAGATTATGTAGGCAATTTGGTTCCTTTCAATTGGAGAGGATGGTGGGATTACGGCACAGGAGCACTTGGAGATATGGCCTGTCACATCATGGAACCACCCTTCAGAATTTTAGGACTTGGATATCCTAAATCCGCTGAATGTTCTGTTGGCTCCGTGTACGTAGGAGAGTTTAAGAGAGGTCATTTCCCAGAAAGCTGTCCTCCCTCCTCTCATATTACCCTACGATTTGACCGCCCAGGAAAAGAGGATTTAGAATTCCATTGGATGGATGGAGGGATAATGCCTACCCGACCAGAGGAATTAGGTCCAAATGAGCAGATGGGCGATGGTGGAAATGGGGTAATCATAGAAGGAACAAAAGGCAAAATGATGTGCTCTACTTATGGTGCAAATCCGCTTCTTTTACCTACTTCAAAAACCAAGGATATTTCGGTGAAAAAATCGCTCTATCGTGTGCCGGGTGGAAATCAAGGCCACTACGAAAACTGGGTAAATGCTTGTATTGCTGGTTATGGTTCCACTGAATTTAAGCAGCTTAGCTCTCCTTTTTCCATCGCAGGACCTTTAACTGAATCCATATTGGTAGGTAATTTGGCAATCCGAAGCTACGACTATCAAGTACCACGGCCAAGTAATTCAAATCAAATGGATTACCCAGGCCGAGGAATTAAACTCCTATGGGATGGTCCAAATTTGAAAATTACCAATTTTGAGCCAGCAAATCAGTTTGTAACTCGAAATTATAGACCTGGCTATACCCTATAAAAGGAATTGGCATTACTGGATGGGCTATTCCTAGAGAACCCATCTAAAACAAAAAAGCAAGCCAAATGGCTTGCTTTTTTGTTAGCATGAAAAGAGTTGCTTATTGGTCCAAAATAATGGCAAAAATCAAAGGCGCCACAATGGTAGCATCTGATTCAATGATGAATTTAGGAGTTTTCATGCCTAGCTTACCCCAAGTGATTTTCTCATTAGGGACCGCTCCTGAATAGGATCCATAAGAAGTAGTGGAGTCAGAGATCTGACAGAAATAACCCCATAATGGGACATTCGTGCGTTGCAAATCTTGGTGAAGCATTGGTACTACACAGATTGGGAAGTCACCTGCTATGCCTCCTCCGATTTGGAAGAACCCGATATTACTCGCATCGGTAGCGTTTACAGTGTACCATTCAGCCAAGAACATCATGTATTCGATGCCAGTACGAACGGTGTGTACATTCTTCACATCGCCAGAAATCACGTGGCCAGCAAACATATTGCCTAGAGTAGAATCTTCCCAACCGGGAACAATGATCGGTAGGTTCTTTTTTGCCGCTTCTAGTAACCAGCTATTTTTAGGGTCAATTTGGAATGAAGCATCCAATTTGCCTGAGAGTAATATTTTATAGAAAAATTCATGCGGAAAAAAGGCTTGCCCACTTTGATCAGCCTTCACCCATTCTTCAAGAATAACATGTTCAATTCTTCGCATCGCTTCCATTTCTGGAATACAAGTATCTGTTACGCGGTTCATGTGGCGCTCCAACAGGCCTTGCTCCTGCTCAGGCGTTAGTTCGCGGTAGTTTGGTACACGCTCGTAGTAGTCGTGAGCAACTAGGTTAAACACATCTTCCTCCAAATTTGCTCCAGTACAGGAGATGATTTGAACTTTGTCTTGACGAATCATTTCTGCCAAGGAAATCCCCAATTCGGCAGTGGACATTGCGCCAGCAAGAGTTACCATCATTTTTCCTCCTTCAGCCAGGTGGGTTTTGTATCCTTCGGCGGCATCAATAAGTGCTGCAGCATTGAAGTGACGGTAGTTGTGTTTTAAAAACTCAGTAATTTTCATGTCAATCGATTTTTCTAAAGATTCGCAAAATTACCTTTTTTTGCACACAAAAAAACCCGGAGGACATCCGGGTTTCTAAACAACAAGCTGTTTAATTATTTTTTCTTCGCTATTGAATCCGCTGCTGCCGGTTTTGTCTCAGCTGCCGCAGGATTTGCGTTGTATTTCTTATTCAATCCTTCTACGACCGAGCCAGTCACATCAATAGCATCGGTTGCATACCAGATGGCTCCACCTCTAGTGTGACTCAAGATTAGATCGATACCGTTATCTTTTGCGTAATCCTTCATGTACTCTTGCACCTGAAGGTAAACGTCATTTAATAGTGTAGACTCGTCGGAGGAAAGTTCCTGCATCAAGTTATCTCTGTAGCTGACGAGGTTTTGCTCCTTCTGCATCAATTCATCTTGCTTGGCACGAATCTGATTTTGCGTTAGATTACCACCATTCTGCTGGAACATGGCCACTTCTTGTTCAAAACCCTTGGCTCTAGCTTGTAGATCCAAATCCAACTTCTTTCCTTTTTCAGTAATCTCCTCAGATCTCTTTTTAAAAAAATCATACTTGTTGATAACTGAGTCGGTATGCACGTATGCAATTTTCAGGTTGCCAGCCGCTGCACCCTCTTTTGAAGAGGAGCTGGCACCAGTTGCATCTGATTTTTTACCACAGGAATAAACCACTACTGCTACGAGAGCAACAACAACGAAACGTGTAAAATTTTTTTTCACTTGGATAGAATTAGGGTTAATAGGTCGCAAATATAGATAAAGTATTCATTTTGCAAGAATCACAGAAAAATTCCAAAGTTAAAATCAGTTAAAGGCCTAAAAAAAAAGATCTTGAGCCAATCGGAAAACTTGGGCATGGGCATCCACAATATCTCTGATTCGCTTCGAATAACCACCCCCCATACAGCACATTATTGGAATTCCCTGATTTCTAGCAGTTGAAAGCACCAGCCGATCTCGAGCTTGTACACCTGCTAGTGTTAACGAAAGCCTACCCAATTGATCTGTTTCCAATACATCTACTCCGCTCTGGTAAAGGATAAAATCAGGCTGTTCCAAATCCATAATTCGTTTTAAATGCAGATCAAGAAGTGACATATAGGTAGCATCATCCGTCCCATCTGCTAATCCAATGTCTAGGTCAGAGGTTTCTTTTCGGTGAGGATAGTTTTTCTCCCCATGCATACTGAAGGTGTAAACTGAAGGATTATCTAGAAAAAGTGAGGCAGTTCCGTTTCCTTGATGCACATCAAGATCTACGATCAGAACCTTTCGGGCCAACTTATATTTCAATAGAAAATTGGCAGTAATGGCCAAATCGTTCAAAATACAAAAGCCTTCGCCTCGATTGAAAAAGGCATGGTGCGTTCCTCCAGCCACGTTCATTCCAATTCCAAACTCCTTTGCAAAGCGGGCAGCTTGCACCGATCCACCGGCAATACAAATTTCTCGTTCGATCAAGGGATCACTCAGCGGAAAACCAATCGCTCGGACTTCTGCTTTGGATAATTCCAGGTTTTTCAATCGAGTCAAATAGCTATCCTCATGGGTGGTCAGAATCAACTCGTCATCCAATTGCTGCGGTATAAAAAAATTAGATTCGGTTACCGTTCCTTCAAACAGCAGTTGCTCAGGAAGCAAGCTGTATTTTTCCATTGGGAAACGATGCCCTTCAGGTAATGGATGTGCAAAAATCGGTGAGAGGGCAATTTTCAGCATAAAAAAAGCGCTAGTAGACTACTAACGCGATCTAATCAGTAAAGATTTTGTATCAAGCTTCGTCTTCAAAGTCTTCATCCTCAGTCATAAATGAATAGAGGGTGTCGTCCAACGTTAAGGTGTCGCCATTGAATTCTTGTATAAATTTAGCAATCACATCGTCCTCTATTTCATCCACATTTAAAGACACATCTAAGCCAATCCCGTAATCGTGGTGGGTATCTATGTCAAGAAATTCCTGAACCTTAACCGTTTCCTCTTCTTCCATCTCCATGATTAGTTCGGTGATGAACCAACCAATTTCCTCTTCTTCAGGAGTCAATGGCTTTAGATTGCCATTTTCATCTTCTTCGTAATTGATTGCTTTAAAATTGGGAAACTTTTTGGCAGCCTCATGCTCAGCCAATTCGTATACTTCACTGGCATGGTGGAGACGGAGGGTGTAGAGCGCAGTATCGAAAATTACTTCCTTTCCCTCGTAGGTACCTACAAAATAAAAGTTGACGTATTCCTCTGAATTTTCTTCATCAGGAATTATTTTGAAAGACATTCCTGTTTCTTGCAACTCTTTTTTAAGTTGGGCAATGGTTTCTGGGTCAAATCCTGGATTGGTTAAGCTCATCTGCGGTAGATTTTAAAATAGTGGTTGGAATTTTCAGTTTAAACGAATATGGAAGAATTCCAGTTATTAAAGTAAGAAGAAACCAAAAATGTTTCCAAAAAAAATAGATCAAGATTATGTGAACATCCTATTAAAGGAGGAGGAAGGGTTAAAACTGGAGTACAAACAACAAATAAGTTCCCAGGAAAAGATAGCTAAAACCCTTTCTGCCATGTCCAATACAGTAGGAGGACTGATTTTGATTGGAATTTCAGATCAGTGGAAAATCATGGGGATCGATCCCGAGGAAGAGCAATTCATGGTTACTGCTGCCAATGACTATTTTTGTGTGCCAAAGGTTTCGCTTCAAACATACACCGTCACAATGAACCTTGAAAACCCGTTTGAAGAGGAAAAAAACATTTTGATAGTCAAGGTTCATCCAACTACAGGACCAAAAATTTTTGTAAAAAAGAAACAAAGTACCACCATAGCCTATTGCAGGATTGGAAACCAAAATAAGATTATATGATTATCCGCAATCATGCCAGTAGCTCAGCTCGACAATTTAAAACTGCGGATAATCGTTCACAGACCACAGTCAACGGTCCACAGCTCACCTAATTGAACCTCAAACCTTTTTTTCTCTGGTTTGTGGTGAAAAAGCGGATAATCAGATAAGATTATTTAAAAAATAATTTTGGGAAGAAATTTGGGTTTATTCAAAAGAATAGGGTGATCCAAAAATTAGATCATTATACAGTCTCAAATTAAAATTTCGATTTCCCTTCCAAGGCTGTCAATCAAAAGCTTTCAAAAAAAGCATTAGATAAATTTTCTTTTAAGTCGAGTCCTTCTTCTATATTTGTTTAACTCTAAAACTTCATCTCAATTGATTCTAATCATTTTATTTCTTCTGCATTGGTATTTTTCCTTATTCTGTCAGAGCTTTTTTCTCCATCGCTACGCAGCGCATCAAATGTTTGTCATGAATCCCTATTGGGAAAAGTTTTTCTACTTTTTTACTTGGCTATGGCAAGGGAGTTCGTACCTCTCTCCTCGAGCTTACGCCATCTTGCACCGCATGCACCATGCCTACTCAGACACACCACAAGATCCGCATAGCCCACACCATTCAGAAAATCTGTTTTCGATGATGTGGAAGACCAAAAATATTTACAACGACTATTTTAGCTTTAAACTAAAGCCAGAGGATCGGTTTTCGAAGGACATTCCGGATTGGAACAAATTCGATTGTTTTGCAGATAGTATGCTGGTCAGACTAGCTTGGGGGATATTCTATGTTGCTATTTATGTGCTGTGTATCTCCTATTTTGAACTAGCAGGCACGCATTGGTGGATGTATTTCTTGTTGCCAATTCACTTTTTGATGGGCCCTGTTCATGGAGCTATCGTCAATTGGAGCGGGCATAAGTATGGGTACGCCAATTTTGACAACAATGACAAATCTAAAAACTCGCTTTTACTCGATGTGTTGATGCTTGGAGAATTGTTTCAGAACAACCACCATAAACTTCCAAACCGTCCCAATTTCGCAGTTAAATGGTATGAGTTTGACCCGACCTACCCCATTGTAAAGCTTTTGCATGCCACTGGAATCATAAAATTAAGAACCGCTTAAGGCAAGCCATCAACTGAAAAGGGGTGTTTCTAACTTAGAATCACCCCTTTTCCGTTTAAATAAATGAGTTCCAGATTGAAGACCTAAACCAATGACTTGGAAGAAAAGGTAGCGCTTCGTTTTTAAGTTGAATTCTTCCAATAATTTCCTTCCTACGCACAAGCCTTTATATTTGTAGCCTTATCCCACTACCCAACCGATGAATTCATTTATCCAAGAATTGAAATGGAGAGGCATGCTCCAAGACATGACACCAGAATTAGAAGAGCACCTTGCCAAAGGAATGGCTTCAGCTTATCTGGGTTTTGATCCCACGGCAGATTCCCTACACATTGGTCACTTAGTTGGGGTGATGACCTTACTGCATTTTCAACGAGCAGGTCACCAGCCAGTTGCTCTTGTAGGCGGTGCTACAGGGATGATTGGAGATCCGTCTTTCAAATCTTCCGAACGAAATTTGCTAGATAAGCCTACCCTAGACCACAATGTGACTTGTATTCAAAGTCAACTCGCTAAATTTTTGGATTTTTCTGGCAACCAGAAAAATAATGCTCGCCTAGTCAACAACTACGATTGGATCTCTGAATTTACCTTTTTGGACTTTATTCGCGATGTAGGCAAGCACATAACGGTCAACTACATGATGTCAAAGGATAGCGTAAAAAGACGCTTGGAAGATGGAAATGGGCTTTCATTTACCGAGTTTAGCTACCAATTGATTCAAGGATACGATTTCTACCACCTTTGGAAAAATGAAAACTGTACCATCCAATTGGGTGGATCAGATCAATGGGGAAATATTGTTACCGGTACGGAATTAATCCGTCGTATGGGCGGTGGCAGTGCTTTTGCCCTGACTGTTCCTTTGATCACCAAAGCAGATGGAACCAAGTTTGGAAAAACTGAAGGCGGTTCGGTGTGGCTAGATCCAGAAAAAACCTCACCCTACTCTTTTTATCAATTTTGGTTGAATGTATCTGATGCAGATGCTTCCAAATACATTCGAATTTTTACGGTGCTAGATCAGGCTACGGTTGAAAAATTAGAGAAAGAACATGCGGAAGCACCGCATTTACGCATTTTGCAAAAGGAAATTGCGAAAGAAGTGACCTGCATGGTTCATAGCAAAGAGGATTACGAAATGGCACTTAAAGCTTCCGAAATTCTTTTTGGCAAATCCTCAACTGAAGATTTAGCGTCTCTAGATGAGCGAACCTTTTTGGCAGTATTCGAGGGGGTTCCTCAAGTTCAGTTGAGTTATTCCATCTTCGCTCAACTTGAAAATGTACTCGATCTACTCGGTGAAAAGACAGATTTTCAGCTTTTCCCTTCCAAAGGTGAAGCTCGGAAGATGATTCTTGGAGGAGGTGTAAGCATCAACAGGGAAAAAGTTTCAGATCCTCAAGCGCCACTAGCATTCGGTCTTCTTCAAGGAAAATACTTGCTGGTTCAAAAAGGAAAGAAGAATTATGCGATCGTTAAAATTTTATCTTAATCATTGATTTTTTAAAACAAGGGACGCGCACAAATCCTTCAAATTTGTAAGATTTGACTAATATTCAACTCTTTCTTTTTTGACTAAGATTTAATACATTCGACTCTGTCCTTCTTATCTACTTATCTACAATGGCTGGCGAAAAAAATAAAGAGAAACTAATCTTAGATGCAGCAATTGCCTTGTTTACAACTCAGGGCTTTTCAGCTACTCGAATGGAAGATGTATCAAAAAAGGCAGGTATTAGTAAAGGCTTGACCTATTTTTATTACAAAAATAAAGAAGATCTTTTTATGGCGCTTA
>CAXNJN010000073.1:0-12605 GCA_964202605.1 Bacteroidia bacterium
TCCTGCGCTTTTTGGGGAGGTGGATCTGTTGCGAAGTTTACAATTGCTACCTGGGGTAAAATCAGCCGGTGAAGGTACTGCAGGGCTATTTGTAAGAGGAGGATCGGCAGACCAGAACTTGGTTCAAGTGGATGGGGCTCCTGTCTACAACGCCTCTCACTTTTTTGGTATTTTCTCTGTTTTTAACCCGGACGGGATTAAAAAAGTAGATTTATACAAAGGCAACATGCCGGCAAGTTATGGTGGTAGAGCCTCCGCTTTGATTGATGTTAGCCTGAGAGAAGGCGAAACTAATCGCTTGAGTGGAGAAGGAGGAATTGGGACGATTTCTTCTCGCTTGACCCTACAAGGCCCGCTTTTAGGAGAAAAATCGAACTTTCTGATCAGTGGCCGCCGAACCTATGCGGATCTTTTTTTGAAACTCTCCTCCAATCCAGACGTTAAAAATAACGAGCTCAATTTTTACGATTTAAATGGGAAGGCTTCTTTTATTCTGAGCGAGAAAGATAAACTTTCGGTCAGCAGCTATCAAGGAAGTGATTTTTTAGGGCTTAGTGGTCAATTCGGCTTGGGTTGGAAAAATTGGGTTTCTGCAGTCAACTGGAATCGAGTCAATTCTGATAGTTCCTTCTTTGATCTTCAGGGTTATCATTCTAGATACAACTACCAAGTCAAGTTTGATAACATCGACAACGGATTTGATTGGACCAACTCCCTCTCTGAATCGGGAATAAAAGCAAGTTGGACTAGAGTTTTATCTTCCAATACCAGCTTAGTTTGGGGAGTTCATGGCCAGCTCTATCATTTTGCACCGTCCGATCTCAAACCCTCACCCAATAATCCGATCAATAGAAGGCAAACCCAAGGCGTACAAGGGGTACTGGGAAATGCTTTTGTTGGGCTTACCCGAGAGTTTACGGATAAGCTTAGCGGTGAACTGGGACTTCGGCAGGGAGTCTATGCGCAACTGGGTGAGGGGAAAGTATATCAATATCCTGGAAACGCACCCAATCCGGATCTAGACCCTTCAGATTCGCTGTTTTATGGCAGCGCCGAAGTGATGAAACGGTATCAGGGATTAGAACCGAGAATTGCGCTACGCTATATGATGCGCCCTGATTTTTCGTTGAAGCTTTCCTACAATCGGAATTTTCAATACGTTCAAATCGCCTCCAATAGTTCTGCAGGACTACCTATCGATCGTTGGGTGTTGGCAGATCAATACATTCGACCTATTCAAAGTGACCAAGTTTCAGTAGGAGTATTTCATAATTTTGATCAAAACCGATGGGAACTATCCGTTGAAGGGTATTACAAAGACTTGCAACACGTAATTGATCTTCGAAATGGTGCCAGAATCTTACTTTCTGACCAGGTGGAAACTGAGCTTTTGAGTGGTCGCGGTTGGGCTTATGGTGCGGAATTTTTGCTTCGGAAAAATAAAGGAAAAACAACGGGATGGCTTGGATATACCTGGTCGCGCGCTTGGAGACAAATTGACGGAATAAGCAGAAACGAACCCTATAACCCTCGTTTTGATCGTCCTCATGATGTTTCTTTGGTTCTAAACCATCAATTTTCTACCGCTTGGTCAACAGGACTAACCTTCGTTTATACATCAGGTCAGGCAGTTTCCTTCCCTGTAGGTTCCTATGTACTGGATAATCAGACCGTTCCTTTGTACTCTGATTACCGAAACGAAAACAGATTTCCGGATTACCATCGACTCGATGCCTCAGTCACTTGGAAGAACCCAGATCGGGGTAGAAAGTGGAAAGGGAGTTGGAATTTTGGGGTATACAACCTTTATGGCCGAAAGAATCCTTTTTCCTACGACTTTAGAATTTTGTACAACAACCAAGTGAACTATTCTCCTGAAGACGGTGAAATCGTGTCTGCTCGTCCAGGCGTGGTGATGACTTACCTCTTTACCTTTCTTCCTTCTATCACTTACAACGTTCAATTCTGATGAAAAAAACGTGGATACTCTTGTTGAGTTCTGTTCTTTTATTCTCTTGTCAAGAAGAGGTGATCTTGGATTTGGATCAAAAAGAGGGAAGAGTTCCTGTAATCGAGGGCTATTGGACCGACCAAGGCAACTCTAATGAAGTAAAGATTTCCTTAGCTAAGAACTACTACGACTCACTAAACCAAGAGTCGGTTCGGGATGCAGAAGTCTTTGTCAAGGAATTGAAAACGGGAAGAAAAATTGCATTTCGCTATTTGGATGCTACACGATCCTATCGACCCAATCCAACCGAGCGAGCCATCGTAGGTGAGACCTATCAACTTAATGTAAATTGGAAGGGTCAAACCTATCAATCAGAGGGACTTATGCTAGCTCCGCCAATCGTGGATTCGGTAGTTTGGAATTACGAAAAAGACCGACCTTTTCGTGGAGAGGGATACTTCCTTAAAGTATATGGAAAGATCCCTTTTCTAGATAATAACCAGTACCGTATTCGGGTGATTGAAAATGACACCTTGAAAAACGAACGTGAAGATTACCTTTTGTTTGACGATACTTTTGGACTTCAGGTTTTCGAGAAAGGTCTTGAATTGGGCTATGCCTTTCAAAAAAATGACCGTGTGAGGTTGGAGTTGTATCGGTTAAATAAAGATGCCTTCGTTTACTTAAGCCAGCTGGTGAACCTTCTTTTTAACGATGGGGGTCTTTTTAGCCCTCCTCCTCAAAATCCCACTTCCAATATTCGGGTGGTCAGTGGCAAAGGGGAGGTATTGGGCTATTTTGCCGTATCGCCGTTACTTTCTCGAACGGTGGTTATTGCACCCAATTGATTTTTAGAAATTTAATAGGTGGTTTTAAAACCTTTTTTTAAATTTATCGTAATATTACGATTGATTATGGGTGTTACAAAAACCACATTATTTGACTCAGCGCAGAATGAACTGGCCATACTTGCCAAAGCATTGGCTCATCCTGCTCGCATAGCCATCCTTCAGCACTTAGCCGCCACTACTTCCTGCATCAACGGTACACTCGTGCAGGAATTAGGTTTGGCCCAAGCCACCATCTCTCAACATTTGAGGGAGCTTAAGGAATTGGGATTGATTTGCGGGAGTATTGAAGGCACCTCAGTGAATTATTGCTTGGATAGGAAGCGCTGGGAAGAAGTTCGTCTTCTTTTCCAAGACTTCTTTAAACTCCTTGCTGAAAAGCCCGAGGATACCATTTGTTGTTGATTATAACTTATATCATATACCTAAACCAAAGCTGCTATGAAACTTTCTGCAATCAAGTCCGAACTCGCTAGCATGGATGAGCTGTCCTTTAACTTACCTGACGGAACTCAGGTGCCTGCGCACTTTCACGTTACGGAAGTAGGGCAGGTGTCTAAGCGCTATATTGACTGTGGAGGAACCATCCGCCAAGAGTCAGCGATCAACTTCCAGCTCTGGGAAGATGGGGATGTAGATCACCGCCTCGCCGCCTCCAAGTTGATGGATATTATTGCGCTTGCGGAGCGAAAGCTTGCCTTGGAAGACCTAGAAGTGGATGTGGAATACCAAGGCGATACGCTAGGTCGCTACGGGCTAGAAGTGCAGGGTGGGGCTTTTCACCTGGTAGCAAAGCAGACCGATTGCTTGGCAAAAGACAAATGTGGCATTCCTACCGAAAAACCAAAAATAAGACTAGCCACCGTAGCTGGAGGTGGCGTTTGTACCACCAACTCCGGTTGCTGTTAAGCCCTAACTCCTTTGCCAATGCCTCCTTTGTTTTATCCAGCGCTTGCCAACACGATTGGAAACCTACCTTTTGCCGCCATTTCAAGCGAGCGTCTACAACTCTTGAACGAAATGGCTGCCTACCTGATCGCCAAAATGAAGCAAGGACAGGAAATCCGTCTTAACTTTATTTGCACACACAATAGCCGAAGAAGTCAATTTACTCAGATTTGGGCCCAAACAGCTGCTGTTTATTACGGTATTGATACGGCTTGCTTTTCGGGTGGTGTGGAAGTGACTGCCTTCAACGAGCGGGCAGTGGCTGCGCTCAAGCGAGATGGTTTTAAGGTGGTGAAAAAAGGAGAAGAAAATCCAGTTTATTTTGTGTTTCCGGGAGAAGATACCGAGCCCATTATCACCTTTTCCAAGGTGTACGACGACCCCATCAATGCAACTAAAGACTTTGCTGCGGTGATGACTTGCGATCACGCAGACGAAAACTGTCCAGTGATCTCAGGGGCAGAAAGGCGGTTTCCACTTCGTTTTGAGGATCCCAAATCCTTTGATGGAACAGTCCAAGAGGAGGAAATGTATACCGAGCGTTCACATCAGATTGGCGCCGAGCTCTTTTTTCTTTTTGAAAAAGTCAGCAAACAATCCTCTTAACCCATTTCATTTTGAAATGAGAAGGCAAATTTTATTCTTTGGATAAATTATACGCCACATGAAAACCAAAACTATGCTTCGTATTGCCTTTTTCTCGCTTGTGCTTGGAGTAGGCCTATCCCTTTCCAATGCTGTGCAGGCACAGGAAACCGTGAAATCCCAAGTAGATGAAATGCCAGTTCCTCCAGGAGGGATGGGTGGATTTACCGAATACATGATGAAAAACTTAACCTACCCAACCGCAGCGAAAGAAGCTGGTACGCAGGGCATGGTGGTGGTATCTTTTGTGGTAAACGCTGAAGGAAAAGTGGGCTCCTTAGAGGTGCTTCGAGGTATTGGTAAAGGATGTGACGAAGAGGCTGTTCGGGTAATCAGTAATTCTGGAACTTGGACTCCTGCTAAAATTGAAGGTAAATCAGTGGCTTACAAAATGACCTTGCCGGTACAGTTTAAACTTTAAAATCTTCTTGAAATACAAAAAAGCCTCAAAATCATTGATTCTGAGGCTTTTTTTATTCTTAACAGACCTACTTAATCCATGGCATTGCCGTGGAAAAGCGCATTGAAGAAGAGTTTGTTGGTTCCATACCAAGCGCCTCTAAAGTTAGGGCTATCAATGAAATGCACCACGCGGCCTTGGCCAGAAGGCGAAATTACCACACTGGCACTTTGCTTGAGACTTTCTAGGTTGGCCTTGGAAATATACCCTCCTAGGTGTGGATTGGCAGTGTAGCGTATCGGCGTGAGGTATTTATCCGTGGATGGCTTGATGAATAGGTCTGTATTACGGTACACCGGCAAGGTCTTGCGCGTATAGCCATAAGCAATCGGATGCGTCAAATCAAGTTCGGCTAGGTAAATACTTCCGCCCACTTCTTTGGCACCTTCGGTATCGTTGCGCGTAGCAAAGGGAAGACTTGCAGGCCCTTTCTCTGCAGTTGCAGTCACGGCTTCTTCCTTCGTGATTCCCTTTTGGTTCAACCAAAGTGATGCATTTTTCATAGAAATGATGGTACCTCCACGGCTTACCCAATCCTTGATGTGGTTCACTTGACCTTCAGAAATGGAGCCATAGCTGCCAGAAGGAAGAATCAATGTGTTGTAGCCATGTAGGTTAAGTCTGCCAAACTGCTCCACATTCACTTTTGTAATCGGCATACCGATTTGATGATCCAGTAGATTCCATATTTCTCCAGCCTCAGAAGCATTGATTCCAGTGCCTACCAAAAGGACTACCTTCGGATGCTGTACGGCAGAGACGCTGTTTGACCCAAGGTCAATTCCACTGAGATTCAAGCCAGTTTGTACGGAATAGACTTTCTGACTATTCTTTTGTGCCAAGGTTTTGAGTTGCTCCATCACTTCGGATTTGGGAAGAGATTGGAATCCCATGGGAATCATCAAGGTTCCCCGTCCAAAATCTACCTTGCCATCCTGAGTTAATGAGGAAAAGTTTTGGTGAAGCGCTTCTACATGTACGCCTGCTTTCTGTAGTTCGAAAAGCAACTTCGGAGCATAATAGTCTCTCCAATCAATCAAATAAGCATAGGCTTCACCCTGCGGGAAAGCAAAAGTAGGTCGAGTAACTTCTTTTAATTCTGATCCAGCTTTTGCCGTAGGCGAAGAAGCGAAAGGCATGCCGTAAGCCGCAGCCATGGTCCAAGCGGAAGCATCGTAAAACACGGAATCTGCAAAGGTGGTTACGTATTCAAACATGGTTCGTACCATTCGGTACTGAGGCTGCTTGGTAGGGACTACCCAAGAACTTCCTTTTTTGAAGGTTTGTCCCGCCGCAGAAAGATCTGCTGTATTTTCATACACCTTGATTTTGTGGTCAAGTAGGAACTGAAGGAAAAGGCGGTTTCTGCTTGGATCGGTTTCATCTCCAAACACGTAGTTTTTACCAAGATCCTTACTTCCTTCTGCAACTGCTCCCTCAAAAAACTCGCGAAGGTACCGGTGCATGTATTCGCGATTGGCTAAAGCAGCATCCATGGTAGCCAGTGAGTTGACCACATGGTTGCGGATAGTAAAGGCAAAGGTAAGGTCGCCACGTTGGCTGCTTTGGATATGTCCTCTGGAGCTGGCTGTTTCAAAGACCAACCCCAATCCTCCGTGCATGTCTGGGTATGAGGAGCCATAGCCTGGATAGCTATTGTCAAAGACTTCCTTGCTCCAATACAGGCTGCCAATTTTGTCCATGTATTTGGCGAAGTAGGCGGCAAACTTAGGATTGATGTCGTCGTAATTTTTACGAGGTACGACTGGGTTTTCCGAGCCATACGGCTTGGTAGGCTCGAAGAAATAGGTGCTATTGGGCCCCATTTCGTGAAAATCAGTGGTCACATTGGGATACCACTGGTGGTACCAAGCTATTTTTACCTTTGACTCAGGATGTGCTAGCGGTAGCCAGTCGCGGTTGAGGTCAAACCAGTAATGGTTGGTTCTTCCTCCAGGCCAGGTCTCGTTGTGTTCCCTATCCAAGGGATCTGCTACGGCGGGGAATCCTTTGTTGGAATTGGCCCACAAGCTATGGCGATCTCTTCCGTCTGGATTGAGGGTAGGGTCAATGTGTACTACTGAATTTTCTCTTAGGTTTTTAGCTAAGTCAGATTGGGAGGCAAGCAACCAGTAGGCAGTTAGCATTGCTGCTTCTGCTGAGGAAGGCTCGTTGCCATGGACTCCATAGCCTTGGTGGATGATGGAAGGCATGTTGGCTACCTCAGGCATCGGCTGACCTGGATCTGCAAGTTGCAACTGCTTTTGGCGAATCTGTTCCAAATTGCCCATGTGCTTCGCCGAGGTAATGGTCAAGATGATCTTGGGCCGATGCTCGTGGGTATATCCTATGGTTTGGAGCTTTGCAAGCTCACTTAACTGATCCAATCGCTCAAAGTACTTGACAATCAAATCGTAGCGGGTATGCCAATCTCCAACAGAATATCCTAAAAACTGGGAAGGAGAGGGGATACTGGGATCAAATTTCTCACCTGGGAAGAAGTAGTCCTCCTGGGCAATGGCCTGCATGCTGAGCAAAAGACCCAATACGAGTCCGAAGATCAATTTTTTCATAGGATTGCTTTATTTTAGGAAAAGTAGAAAAGGAATGGGGGATTTCCATCAAAAATCCATTAGCGGTATTCCAAATCTCCAAAATTTTACTGTATTTTAAGGAATTAGTTTGCAATTCAAACCCAACTTACCTTATGAAACAAAGAAATTTATTCGTTGCAGTCCTCTTGGCTAGCCTAGGAACAGCATCAATTGCTTTTGCGCAGCAGAATCCTACTCCGCCACCCATGCCTCCTCAAGCAACGGAGTTTTACACTCCCGTACCCCCTAAGGTGACTCCTGGAGCGATGAACCATCAGGCACCATCTGATGCGATTGTCCTGTTTGATGGAAGCAGCCTGTCTGGTTTCGTTTCTGCCAAAGATGGATCAAGTCCTGCAGCCTGGAAGATTGAGAATGGAGAGTTGGTGGTACAAAAGGGAACAGGAGACATTCAATCGAAACTTCCTTTTGGCGATGCGCAATACCATATCGAATGGTCTGCACCTACCGAAATCGTTGGGGAAGGTCAGGGTAGAGGTAATTCAGGCTTCTTTTTGATGGGTGTATATGAAGTCCAAGTTTTGGATAGCTACGTAAGTAAAACCTACACCAATGGGCAAGCAGGAAGTATTTACAAGCAATTTCCTCCCTTGGTAAACCCGTTGAGAGGACCAGGCGACTGGAATTACTACGACATTATTTTCAAGGCGCCTCGTTTTGATAAAAACGGAATACTGACTTCACCTGCTACCGTAACGGTGTTGATCAATGGAGTCTTGGTTCAAAATAACGTGATCCTCAAAGGTCCAACCGAGTACATTGGAATCCCTAATTACAAAGCGCATGCAGAGGCACTACCTATCAAACTTCAGGATCACGGCAACCCCGTTCGCTTCCGAAATATTTGGGTAAGACCTTTGTGAAGTACGAAATACGATTGACGAAATACGACATTTAAATTAGAGTAGACTCCTTTACCGGTACTCACTAATTAATTAAGAGAAATTAGAGTTTGAATAAAATGGAGAACTTAACTCACCAAATCGTATTTCGTATCTCGTAGATCGTATTTAATCATTCATTTTATCAACCATTAACAAGTAACCCCATGACTTCAAGAAGAAAATTTCTACAAAATACCATGCTCCTCGGAGCGGGCCTATCGATGCCCTCCATAATGACTGCTGCTGACTTTGGTACCTTTACCCGTAGCATCGGACCCAATGACCAAATCAACTACGGCCTAATCGGTTGTAAGGGGATGGGCTGGTCCAACATGAATGCACACCTAAAAATGCCACAGGTAAACTGTGTGGCACTTTGCGATGTAGATCAAAGCGTACTAGACCAGCGCACCGAAGATGTATTTAAACTTCGCGGAAAGCGACCTACGCAATACAAGGATTACCGCAAGATGCTTGAAAACAAGGACATTGATGTGGTAATCATCGGTACTCCAGACCACTGGCACTGCCTCAACATGGTGGATGCCGTTTCAGCTGGTAAACACGTGTATGTTGAAAAGCCCATTGCCAACACCATCGAGGAATGCCAAATCATGGTTAAAGCACAGGAGCGCTACGGAAAGATTGTTCAGGTAGGACAGTGGCAGCGTTCTGGTTCCCAATACGACCAAGCCATTCAGTATGTGAAATCAGGTAAGTTAGGCCAAATTCGTTTGGTGAAATGCTGGGCATATCAAGGTTGGATGAAGCCAGTACCAGTGGTTGCAAATAGTGCAGTACCTGCTGGGGTGGATTACAACATGTGGTTAGGTCCTGCTCCAAAGCGGGATTTCAATGCCAACCGATTTCATTTCAGTTTCCGCTGGTTCTGGGATTATGCAGGTGGTTTGATGACTGACTGGGGCGTACACGAGATTGATATTGCTCTTTTTGCAATGGGAGTGTCAGCACCTAAATCCGTGATGGCTTCTGGAGGTAAATTTGCCTACCCAGATGATGCATCTGAAACCCCAGACACCTTGCAGACTGTCTACGAATACGAGGGCTTCAACATGCTCTGGGAGCATGCTACTGGTATCGATGGTGGAAACTATGGTACTACCGAAGGAATCGCGTTTATTGGCAACAATGCCACGCTTGTGGTGAATCGAGGTGGATGGAAGGTGATTCCAGAAACAGAGATGGTAGAGGGACAACGCAAAAATAAGATCGAGGAAGTACCGCAAACCAGACCGTCAGGACCTAGCGCACTAGAACTTCATGCGGTCAACTTTGTAGAGGCCATGACTGCCAACGATGCCAAGCTATTGAAGTGTGGAATTCAAACCGGTTCGGTGGCTGCAATCAATGCACAGATGGGCAACATCGCCTACAAAACAGGCAAGAAAGTCTATTGGGATGCCACCAAGAATATGTTTACCGATGCAGATGCGAATCAGCTGATGAAGGCCAAATACAACAATGGATGGGTAGTACCTAAGGTATAAGCAATACAGTATTTCAACCAAAAGCCCTTCCTAATCTAATTAGGAAGGGCTTTTTCGTATGATTTAGTTTGAATTAAAAGAGCCAGGTTCCAGTGGCTCCAGCGGGAAGGGAAGCCTTGAATTGCTGGTTGCCTGAACGAATTTCAAATAGTTTGCTAGTCTTGCTGTCGTTGTGTACGATTAGAACTTGTTTTCCATCTGCTCGAATAAAGGCCACATTGGGTAGGCCTTCAGGCATAGAGGAACCAATCCGATAGGACCCTGGATCGACTAATTTACTGGCATGTCCAATGACATAGTAAGCGGGATTTCTGGTTACTGAATCTCCGCCGATGGTAATGGCTCCCAAGCAACGATGGCAGCCCCCACGATCTGTATGTGGACTTAGGCTGGGATTGGAACTTAAATTCCATTCCAATACCGTTTTTGCCCAGTTTCTAGGAGCTCCAATGAGTAGATTTTTGATGTGCCAGGCGATGTCTTCTTCCATGTTTCCAGGGGAACCTACCCACTGCTCGGTGAAGTAAATGTGTTTGTCCGGGAAGGCTTGATGAACCTCGGATAAGGCCTCAATTGCTCCTCCATAGAGGTGAAAAGCTGAGCCATCGATGAATGGATTGGCCTTTGAATCAGATAAAACCGTAATCGGATAATCTGGTCGATCGGCATTGTGGTCGTAGACAATGATTTTAGTTTTTATCCCTTCTTGTCGAAAGGCAGGTCCTAGGTGCTTGCCAATAAACCGAGCTTGCTGATCTGCTAGCATCAATAGGGAAGGGTTATTGCCTGGATGCAAGGGTTCATTTTGGATGGTGAGCGCATCGATGGTAAACCCGCGCTTGTCCATTTCCTGAATGTATTTAACCAAATACTGGGCATAGCTAGCCTCAAACTCCGGTAGTAGTGATCCTCCTCGCGTATCCTTATTGTCTTTCATCCAGGTAGGAGGAGACCATGGGGAAGCCATCAGCTTGATTTGAGGGTTTACTGCCAGAATCTGCTTCAGGATCGGGAGTACGTCTAGTGTATCGTAACTTAAGCTAAACTGACTTAGTGTTGGATCTGTAGCTCGGGGGTCTTTCAGGTCGTTGTAAGAAAAAGGGAAGGCATTCAGATCAGAAGCCGCCACAGACAATCGTAAATAGGAGATACGAATATCTTTTTCACCTGTACCAAATAGCTCCTGCAACACACTTTTTCGAGCCGAATCAGACATGGCCAACAAGTGGCTTGCGGATCCCTGGCTCAAGGTAAACCCAAAGCCATCCATGGATTGGAAGGTGGAATCGGGATACAAGTTGATCTGTGCAGTAGGTAGCCCTGAACCCGAACTTGGTTCAACTTGCTTTTGGAATAGGATACCAGCTTTGGGGTCGGTCAGCCAAAAGGATGGACTCTGTCCCCTGGCAGAAAAGCCAAAAGCGAGAAGCAGCAGAAGAAAGAGTGTAGATCGAATCGGCATGGTGTAAACCTTTGAGGTTTATTTTTAAAACCTCGAAGGTTTAATAAAGTAAAACAATCGAGGTTTAATAAAGTGAAACAGTCGAGGTTGGGAGAACCTTTGAGGTTTATTTTTAAAACCTCGAAGGTTTAATAAAGTAAAACAATCGATGTTTAATAAAGTAAAACAGTCGAGGTTTTAATAAAGTAAAACAGTCGAGGTTGGGAGAACCTTTGAGGTTTATCTTTAAAACCTCGAAGGTTTTTAAATTGGAAGTGTTCTAAATATCGAGGGCATTTAGTTTAAACTTAAACCTTCGAGGTTTGGAAAAAACCTCAAAGGTTACTTGCGTGCAAGGGCTCTTTTAACGGCTTTAACTATATTTTCAGCGTTGAGGCCGTATTTTTCAAGAAGCTGAGTTGGGGTACCTGACTCGCCAAAGCTATCGTTGACACCTACATACTCCAGAGGAGCAGGATTGTGACGACTCAAAGTTTGTGCGATGCTGTCACCCAAACCACCATTGACTTGATGCTCTTCGGCAGATACGGCGCAACCGGTCTTTTTTACGGATTCCAAGATCGCATCGGTATCCAAAGGCTTGATGGTGTGGATGTTGATTACCTCGGCTCGGATGCCTTCCTCGCGGAGCATGGCTTCTGCTACGACAGCTTCCCATACCAGATGGCCTGTCGCAAAGATGGTAACATCTTTTCCGTCGATCATTTTCCAGGCCTTACCGATCTCAAACTTCTGATCTGCAGGCGTGAATACAGGCCAGCTTGGACGGCCAAAACGGAGGTATACTGGGCCCTCGAATTCTGCGATGGCAAGCGTAGCTGCTTTGGTTTGGTTGTAATCGCAAGGGTTGATTACCGTCATGTGGGGAAGCATTTTCATCATGCCTAAATCTTCCAAGATCTGGTGGGTAGCCCCATCTTCTCCCAAAGTCAATCCGGCGTGTGAGGCACAAATCTTTACGTTTTTATCGGAATAGGCTACGGATTGGCGAATTTGATCGTATACGCGACCGGTAGCAAAGTTGGCGAAAGTACCTGTAAAGGGAATTTTACCTCCCAAAGCCATTCCTGCAGCTAGTCCAATCATGTTGGCCTCAGCGATGCCGGTTTGGAAAAAGCGATCTGGAAATTCCTTTTGGAAGTCTCCCATTTTTAGGGAACCAATCAAATCTGCACAAAGTCCTACCACGTTGGGGTTTCTTCTTCCTGCCTCCAAAAATCCGTCACCAAAACCTGAGCGGGTGTCTTTCTTTTCTGTATAAGTATATTTTAAGTCTAAGCTCAT
>CAXNJN010000074.1:0-12379 GCA_964202605.1 Bacteroidia bacterium
TAAACTCCTCTGCACGGAGGGGAAGATGGTAGTGGATGATGAAGTCGAGTTCGGGCACATCAATTCCTCGTGCGGCCAAGTCTGTAGCCAGGAGTAGCGGATAGGTACCATTTCTAAATTTGATTAGGGATCGTTCCCGATCGATCTGCTCCATGCCCCCAGAAAAAATTCCGTGGGAAATTCCTCGATCACTGAGGGATTCACTTACCCTTTGGATGGAGTCCTTGAAATTGCAAAAGATGATCCCGTTTTTCGAACCCAGCTGGCCTAGCAACTGCCTGAGTGTTTCGAGCTTGTCCTTGGTGGGGGAAACTACCTTTTTGACTTGGAGCTGGGAGATTTTATCCGTTAGGAAATCGAGTACTAGAGGAGCGCTTAGTCCTACAAAACTGGGGATTTCTACCCCTTGAGTGGCTGAGGTAAGAATTTTTCTACCCACTCGTGGTAGCGCATGCAGGATGTCTTTCATTTCCCCTTCAAAGCCAATTTCCAGGGATTTATCAAATTCATCCAAGATCAAGCTCTGAATAAAGGTAGTGTCAAAGGCTCCTCTTCTCAGGTGGTCTGCCACTCGTCCAGGAGTGCCAACAAGCACTGCAGGGCGGTGTTTGATTTCCATTCTGTCCTTTGACCCCGCCCTACCTCCGTATACGGCATTGACCTTAAATCCTGTTCCCATCTGCCGAACGACTTGTTCGATTTGGATGGCCAGCTCACGGGACGGAACCAGAATAAGGAGTTGAACCTCCTCACATGCGGGATCTAGCTTCAAAAGTAGGGGCAGCAGAAAAGCCAAGGTCTTTCCTGTGCCGGTAGGTGATAATAGGATCAGGTGGGCCGACTTCGCAAGTGCCTCTTGCGTGGCGAGCTGCATGGGATTGAGCTGGGTGATGCCTAGTTTGGCGAGGATTTCCTCCTGATTTTTGACGCGAGTGGACATGCGACAAAGGTAGCCTTTTTGTTTGGCTCCCCTGCCCCTATAGATGGAATCTACCCATTGGTAGCAGGAGTAATTCCTATTCCCTCTTTTCCAATTTCTTCTGGTTCGATACTTGGAAAAGTAATTTGCTACCTTTGTGGCATGTGGAAGGAAATTGCGGTCCTGATTCGTAAAGAGATTACCCTGGAGTGGAGGCAAAAATATGCCCTCAACGGGATTTTGCTTTATGTGGTGTCCGCCGTATTCATCACCTATCTTAGCGTGGGAGCCAAGATGGGAAACCTTTCTATTCCCACATGGAATGCCCTTTTTTGGATCATTTTACTTTTCTCTTCTGTCAATGCAGTGGCCAAAAGTTTTGTGCAAGAGCAGCAGGGACGGCAGTTGTATTACTACATGATCGCTTCTCCTGAGTCCATCATCCTCTCGAAGATCCTGTACAATTCAGGTCTTACCTTAATTTTAGCGCTCCTGGGTTATGGGGTGTTTTCAGTGGTATTGGGCAACCCCGTTCAAGATCAAGGTTTGTTTTTACTGAACTTGGTGTTAGGTGCAATGGGATTTTCAGCCAGCCTAACCATGGTCTCTGGCATTGCTTCCAAAGCGGGTAACAATGCTACGCTGATGGCAATTTTGAGCTTTCCTGTGATCATCCCCATTTTATTGATGGCCATCCGCATCTCCAAAAACGCGCTAGATGGGTTAGATTGGAGCGTCAGTAGCGACAAACTCCTCAGCCTCTTGGCGATTAATGTCTTGATTGCAACCACTTCCTACCTTCTTTTTCCCTACTTGTGGAGGAGTTGATTATCCGTTAACTGTACAAAGTACGAAGTACAATGTACCAAGTACCTACATAAGTAACATTTGTGTACAAATTGTACTTCGTACTTGCCTGTCTGCCGTAGGCGGGGTACCTAGTACATACATCTGCTACTAAAAACGTATTTAAATTTAGATTCGAAACATGTTGCCAAACGATTCCGCTGTCAACAGTGGACCGTTGACCGTTGACAAAATGATCTTGATTTTTTCGCTAGCTGAGATCAACAAGTTTTTCCATTCCTATTATCTTGTAGCATGAAAAATAAAATTGCCTTGGTTACAGGGGCAACCTCTGGAATTGGTTGGGCATGCGCCTTGACCCTAGCTAAGATGGGATATGACTTGATTGCTACCGGCAGGAGGAGCGAGCGATTGGAGGAATTGAGGCTAGAACTTCCGAAGGGTATTCGATTTTTACCTCTGCTATTCGACGTGCGCGATCGAGCCGAAGTGGAGCGGCTTTTGACTAACCTTCCTCCAGAATGGGCTTCAATAGATGTATTGCTCAACAATGCGGGAAATGCACATGGGATGGATCCTATCCAAACTGGAAAAATAGACGATTGGGACGCCATGCTCGACATCAATGTGAAGGGCCTGCTCTATGTTTCGAAAGCCATCATCCCAGGCATGACGGAGCGAAACTCAGGCTTCATTATCAATATTGGATCTATAGCGGGAAAAGAAGTATATCCAAATGGAAATGTATACTGTGCCTCCAAACATGCTGTAGATGCGCTTACAAATGGCATGCGTATGGATTTGAATCCCTTTGGCATCAAAGTCATGGGCATTCATCCCGGTCTGGTGGAAACAGAGTTTTCTTTAGTTCGCTTCAAAGGGGATGAAAAAAGAGCAGAAACAATTTACCAAGGGTATGCTCCTTTGGTCGCCCAAGACATTGCTGATATTGTGGAATTTGCCCTTACTCGCCCGCCCCATGTGGTTATCGCAGATGTAGTGGTGCTTCCTACCGCTCAAGCTTCAGCTACAGTGATCAAGAAAAAGCTTCCCTAATGAAGAAATTCACCTACCTCTCGCTAGGGTTGGCCTTGGCCTGTTCCTCTCCAAAAAGTGATCAGCAAGCCTTTTCTAGCGCCCAACGTGACTCTCTTTTTCAAGAAGATGCAGCGAGTAAGGAGAATGATTTGAATGGTGCGCATTTCGAAAAATCACTACAGGAGCAAGGTTTGGTGGATATTGAGTTGGAGATTCCGGGAATTCAGGTGGAGTTGAAATATTCTACTGAAGATAATTTTTTCCAACAAGATGTGTACGGGGAGTTGATCCACTGTTACCTACAACCCGTAGCTGCCGAGATGCTAGCCAAAGCCCAAAAGGCATTGCAGGAGAAGTACCCCAACTTAAGTCTCTTGGTGTACGATGGCGTAAGACCGATACGCGTGCAGCAAATTTTATGGGATGGATTGGATAAGCCGGACAGCCTCAAGCCCCTGTATGTTTCGGATCCTAAAATTGGAGGGCTTCATAATTTCGGAGTGGCAGTCGACTTAACCATCATAGACTTGAAAACAGAGAAACCACTCGATATGGGCACTCCTTTTGACTACTTTGGCTACCCGGCCTATCCTGACCGTGAACTACAGATGCTAGCGGAGAAAAAAATCACCAAAGCGCAGGTAGCGAACCGTGAGATCCTAAGAAAGGTGATGAAAGGCGCAGGATTTACAGGAATAGGTAGCGAATGGTGGCATTTTAATGCATTTTCACGAAAAGAAGCAGGGGAAAAATTCCCCCTTATCCAATAACTAATTTGTAACTCAATTAAAATAATAACCCATGAACCGCTACAAATCCTTTTTTCTAGCCATCCTACTCGTTTTGAGCAGTAGCTTAATGGCGATTGCCCAGCAGGGAGGACAGTTTCGCGTGCTGGTTTTTTCAAAAACCGCAGGCTTTCGCCACCAATCCATCCCCAATGGGGTAATGGCCCTCAAAAAAATGGGCGAAAAACATGTGTTTTCAGTGTTCACCTCTGAAGATGCTACTCAATTTACAGATGAAAACCTCGCCAAATTCGATGTGGTGGTGCTGATGAGTACTACAGGTACGATTTTTAACGATTCCCAAAAGGCCGCCTTTCAAAAATTCGTTCAATCGGGTAAAGGGGTCGTAGGTGTACACTCTGCTACGGACACGGAATACGAATGGCCTTGGTACAACCAGATGATTGGTGCGTATTTCCTCGCGCATCCACGGCAGCAAACCTTACGTCTTCAGGTGGTGGACCGTACGCATCCGGCTACTTGGCATTTGCCTGAAAACTGGCTTTGGACCGACGAGCTGTACGAGTTTAGAAACATGAACCCAGCCATCAAGGTCTTGATCCAGGCTGATGAGACCACTTACCAACCAGCAAAAGCAATGGGGGCTAACCATCCGATGGCTTGGTACCATGAGTTTGATGGAGGGAGAGTTTTCTACACTGCCCTTGGCCATGTGGATGCAGTTTGGGAAGATGCAGATTTCTTGAAGCACCTGTATGGCGGCATTTGGTATGCAGCCAAAGGCAGCCTTCCAAAAAAATAAGCAAATTTTACCCGCTTTGGAACTTCTACCGCCAAATTTGGTTTTTCCTTCTAAAATCCCTTTTCTGTCATGTTGAAAGCGCAAGCTAGACCCGTTCACCTCTACATGGAGGCCAACCCCAATCCCAATTCACTCAAGTTTGTGGCCAACTTTATGTTGGTGGAGGAGGGAGTAAGTTATGATTTTCCAGATGCGGCAAGTGCCGGAGCAAGTCAGTTGGCGAAGGAACTGTTCAATTTTGCCGCTGTACAGCGCGTATTTATTGCTTCCAATTTTGTAACCATCACGAAGTCCGAAGACGCGGAGTGGGCAGAAGTTCAGACAATCTTTCGGGATCATATCCGGCAGTACCTGGAGTCCGGCCAACAGGCGGTGCAAGTATTGATTGATAAAGATCCATTATTTGATGAAAACGATTCGGAGATTGTTAAAAAAATCAAAGGTATCCTAGACGAATACATCCGTCCTGCAGTAGAGCAGGATGGAGGAGCCATTGTATTTCACTCCTTTACCGATGGAATCGTGAAGGTGCTTTTGCAAGGCTCTTGCTCGGGATGCCCTTCGAGCACCGTCACCTTGAAGGCAGGAATTCAAAACTTGCTTACCCGAATGCTTCCTGAGGTCAAGGAAGTACAGGCAGAGGGCGTGTAAGCGCTTGAAGTCGTGAAAAACACAAACTGGGCCTGGGCCTTTTTGGGGTTACTGGCACTAGCAGTTCGATTGCTGGCTGGACAGTTTCCTGAGGCTACAGATCAATTCTATTCGCGAACTTTTTTTCCAGTCATTCGCAATGGGATTGACCTCAGCTTGGGTAAGCTGCCTTTCCCAACCGTTTACTTGTTTATAGGTCTGGTATTAGGCCTTTTTTGGGGTAGTCTTCGTCGATTTTTCCGACTTGTAGGTTGGAGAAATCGGGCACGGTATGCCTTGCAAGCAAGCGCTAATGGACTAGGTGCCTTGGTTTTCTTCTTCCTACTGCTTTGGGGTTTTAATTACCAACGAACACCCATTTTTCAGCAGTTGAACCTGCAACCCGAACCTCTGGATTCACAGCAGCTGACCGCTGAGCTGGACCTAACACTGCAATTGGCCTCCTTGGACCGGGGGCGCATCACTCAGGACACCACAGCCCTCACCGAAGCGATGGCGTATTCACCCCTTGAGGACCTGGTGCGTGGCACGATGCAAGCAAATTTGGAAGTTTTAGGGTTGAATTTTACCGGACGCCCACGAACGAAGGAGTTTCCTCCTGAAGGATTCATGCGAAGAATAGGTATTCTAGGCATTTACTTCCCGTTTACGGGTGAAAGTTACCTCGATCCGAGTTTACATGCCTTAGAAAAACCGTTCACCATTGCGCACGAAATGGCCCACAGCTATGGGGTCACGGATGAGGGGGAGGCCAACTTTATCGCCTGGGTGATCTGTACCCGTTCGGAGGAACCGATTTTACGCTATGCTGCCCATCTTTTATTGCTTCGTTACCAGCTTCGGGATTACCATGGGATGGACCCAGATGGAGCGTTGTGCTGGATGGAAAATCTTCCAAGAGGGATTATCCAAGACCTGATTTCCATTCGAGATTCAGCGGAAGCTTATCCTCCGATTTGGCTTGCCTTGAGTCGAAAGTCCAATGACCTATTTTTAAAATCTCAGGGAGTCAAGGCGGGAATCAAATCCTACCAGCAACTCCCCATGCTTGCTGCTGCGTGGAGGCAGCGGACGAATCTGAAAAATTAAACTACAGGTCTTTCACTTTACTTTCTATTCCCAATCCAAACCCCCAAAATTACCGCAGCAATACCAAAGTAATGGCCCAAAAGGAGCACCTCTCCATCCAAAACGCCCCACATGATGGCTACAATAGGGAGTGTGTAGGTGACTAGACTCGCAAAAAATGGGCTGGCGTTTTTGATCATGATGTTGAATATCACCAAAGCCGCAGCGGTACCTCCCATGCCGAGAAGGGTAATGTATCCAAGTGCTTCCAAAGCGTCTGGATGCGTGGCCAGTTTGTAGGAAAATTGGGTGCCGCCAAACAAGTAAATCAACGCAAAAGGGAGAATCATCAGCAAGGAAACTGAAGAGATTTCAATGGACTTAAGCTTGGTGAATCGCGCCTTGATAAAGTGCAGGTTGAAGCTGTAGCAAATGCAAGCAGCGATTATATACAAGGCATAGGAGTTGATTTGCGACAAAGAATCCAATCCACCGCCTTCCTTAAAGGTTACCAAGATAAGTACCCCTAAGAAAGCGATGACCATGCCAATTCCATTCCTTTTGGTAATGGAAGTATTGAAGAATAGTGCGCCTGAAATGACCACAAATAGTGGCGTGAGTGCATTCAAGACGCCGGCAAGGGAGCTGCTGAGCTGGGTTTGTGCAATTGGAAATAGAAAAGCAGGAATAAAACTTCCCAACATGCCGGTGACCAACAGATTTTTTACCTGAGTTTTGCTGAGCTGTCGGAGGCGAGGGATTGATAAGGGAAGTAGTATGCTTGCGGCGGCCACCATGCGGTAAGCCCCAACTTCCCCTGGAGAAAAAACTTCCAATCCTCTTTTGATCAAGATAAAGGAGCTCCCCCAAATCAAGGTGAGCACCACCAAAAGAATCCAATTTTTGAGGGAATTGTCAGAGGGGGTGCTGTCCATTGGAGGGGGTTTGGGTGCAAAGAAACTTATTTTCTGATCGAACTAGCCCCAGCTTTGAGTCTATTTCTAGGAAAAGGGATAAACGGGTGTTACATGGGTTGAAACTCGTAATCCGCATAAGTTTCTTGCACGCGATCCAAAATACTGAGAACCTCAGTGTAGCGCTCTGCTGTTACCATTTCCGTGCGGAAGGGTTTGAAATTGGGCATGCCTCTGAAGTAATTCGTGTAGTGGCGGCGCATTTCAAGGATGCCTTGCTTTTCTCCTTTCCACTCGATTGAAAAATCCAAGTGCTTTTTGGTGACTGCAATGCGTTCCATTAGGTCAGGTGCAGTGAGCTTTTCGCCAGTGGCAAAGAAGTGCTTGATTTCGTTAAATATCCAAGGGTAGCCAATCGATGCTCTGCCGATCATCATGCCGTCCACATTGTATTTGGATCGGTATTCGGCTGCTTTTTCAGGACTATCTATGTCTCCATTGCCAAACACAGGAATGTGTAGGCGAGGATTGTCTTTGACTAGATTCAACCAAGACCAGTCCGCCTCTCCCTTGTACATCTGTTGGCGGGTACGGCAATGTATAGAGATGGCCTGAATACCGATGTCCTGGAGACGCTCAGCCACTTCTACAATCCGAATGGTGTCATGGCTCCATCCAAGACGGGTTTTTACCGTCACGGGAAGGTTGACTCGCTTGACGATTTCTGCCGTCATGGAGACCATCTTGTCGATGTTCAGTAAAATTCCCGCTCCGGCACCTTTACAAGCCACCTTGTGAACAGGACAGCCGTAGTTGATGTCCAAAATATCAGGACCAGCAGCCTCGGCGATGGCAGCTGCTTCCCGCATGGATTCAATTTCAGCTCCAAAAATCTGTATGCCTACAGGGCGTTCGTAGTCGTAAACATCCAGCTTTTGTACACTTTTAGCGGCATCACGGATGAGTCCTTCGGAACTGATAAACTCGGTATACATCAAGTCAGCTCCGTTTTGCTTACATACTGCCCGAAAAGGAGGGTCACTCACATCCTCCATGGGAGCGAGTAGGAGCGGGAAATCTCCCAATGCTATATTTCCAATCTTTACCACTTGACATTCTAAATTTCGTGTAAATTTAGCCCAATTATGGAGATTTACGAAACTCAGGCTGAAATAGCCTCCCGAAAGAACTGGCTTTTGTCCCTCGTGGTCGTCACTTTAGTGGCGTTTGGTACCCTAGTTTTGCTTCAAGGCATCGCTGTGATCCTCATTCCGCCGCTTTTTCAAATCAGCGTGGAGGAGTTGATGGCCCTTGTAGGTGGGGACTATTCGGTTCCAAACGGACGCATGGCCTTACTTTTTGCACAAGGGCTGGGCTCTGGCCTTGGATTTTGGGTAGCCACCTGGATCATTACTCGCTTTATGGAAAAAGCCGACCTGCACTGGTCCAAGCAGTTGGCTCGTGTAAACGGAAAAAATATGGCCCTAGTCATCGCCATGACGGTAGGAGGGATGCTTTTCAATGGGTTGCTGATGTATTGGAATTCGCTATTGATCTTGCCTGAATTTCTATCCGGACTTGAACAATGGATGCAAGAAATGGAAGCCCAGCTCATGGAACTCACCCAATTTCTGACAGATTTTCAATCGATCCCAGAGCTTCTTGCAGGAATTTTGGTGATTGGCGTATTTGCTGGTGTAGGGGAGGAATTGTTTTTTAGAGGATTGATTCAACCTAAGTTTCAAAGATATCTAGGGTCGCCACATTTAGGAATATGGGTGACTGCCCTAATTTTTTCAGCGATTCACGTGCAATTTTATGGATTTCTTCCTCGGATGTTTTTGGGGGCCTTATTTGGGTACTTGTACCATTACACGGGCAGCTTATTTTACCCGATTTTGGGTCATATTCTAAACAATACGTTGACCCTCCTCTTGGTTTATGCTTCAAATAAAGGCTTAATTGAGATGGACATTCAATCCACAGATGCGGTTTCTTACCCCGGTGCCCTTGCAGGAATTTTGGTTCTTATCCTTGGATTCCTTTATTTTAAAAAAGCCATTCAGGGTAACGAATGAAAAACTGGACCAAAGTGTTTGAGGATCAAAATCAAATTCGAGTAGAAATTGTGAAGGGAGTTTTGGAAGATAAGGGAGTGGCCGCTTTTGTTCTCAACAAAAAAGAATCGGTCTACCAAGTTATGGGTACCTATGAGGTGCTTGTTCCCATAGACCAAACACTTTACGCACTTCAACTGATTCAGCATGAGATCACGTTTTAATATCAACAAGTACAGCAATTTGGTACAAAGAGCGATCACATCTTTGGTGGGAGCAGTGCTGATCTTGGCTGCACTAATCTATTCGGACTGGACCTATTTTTTGATTTTTGCAACCATCTTGGGAATGTCTCAAATGGAATTTTACAAACTCTCAGGATTGGATGGAATGCTTCCTTTGAAAAGTTTTGGTACCATCCTTGGCCTTTTGATTTTCACCTTGACTTTTTTGGTAGAAAAAGAGCAATTTCCGCACGAATACCTCTACCTAATTTTTCCCTTGGTTTCCTTGACCTTCTTCATCAAGCTCTATAAAAAAACGGATAAAAAGCCATTCACTGGGGTGGCATACACCTATTTGGGGATCTTTTATGTCGCGGTACCCATTTCGCTCTTGAATTTGGCAGTATTTTCCGTGGATGCAGTATACCATTACGAGATCCTTGTAGGCTGCTTACTCATATTATGGGCCAGCGATACCGGAGCATACTTTGCAGGAACGCGATTTGGGAAAACCAAACTTTTTGAACGCGTATCACCCAAAAAATCTTGGGAAGGATTTTTGGGAGGCGCTTTTTCAGCACTTATTGTCGCCTTCGTCCTCTCCCAGTATTTTGTGGTACTGGAGGATTGGAAATGGCTCGTGATTGCTGGAATCATCATCATTGCAGGCACCTATGGGGATTTGATTGAGTCACTATTTAAGCGTTCCATCGAAATTAAGGATTCAGGTTCTGTGCTCCCTGGGCATGGAGGATTTATGGATCGTTTTGACGGATTGTTACTTTCGGCGCCGTTTATCACTGCTTTTTTGAAAATCTGTTAATTCTACCCCTCGTAATTAAAAATCTGCTTAAATTTACGTGACAGTTTATTACCTAACGACCCAATATGGCTTACATAGAACCGGCACCGATAAAGGATAGAGAGAATCCTTTGGAGTCCATGATGGAGAGATTCAACATCGCAGCTGAGAAACTCGGACTTTCCGATGAAGTATACAACGTACTAAAAAACCCTGCCAAGCAAGTGATCGTTTCGCTGCCCATCACGATGGACAGTGGAAAAATCCAAGTTTTTGAAGGCATTCGAGTGATCCATTCCAATATTCTAGGACCTGCAAAGGGAGGAATTCGATTTGCTCCAGATGTTCATTTGGATGAAGTAAGGGCACTCGCAGCCTGGATGACTTGGAAGTGTGCGGTAGTAGATATTCCCTATGGTGGAGCAAAAGGTGGTGTGCGATGCAATCCCCGCGAAATGTCCAAAGGAGAGATTGAGCGTTTGGTACGTGCCTACACCATGTCCATGATCGATGTATTTGGTCCAGACAAGGATATTCCTGCGCCAGATATGGGTACTGGGCCTAGAGAGATGGCTTGGTTGATGGATGAGTACTCCAAAGCACATGGAATGACCATCCCTTCTGTAGTAACGGGTAAGCCTTTGGTATTGGGTGGTTCACTTGGCCGAACCGAAGCTACTGGCCGCGGTGTAATGGTATCGGCATTGGCCGCAATGCAGAAGTTAAAAATCAACCCGTTTCAGGCCACCTGTGCCGTGCAAGGATTTGGCAATGTGGGCAGCTGGGCCGCTCGCTTATTGGAAGAGCGAGGACTGAAAGTAGTCGCGATTTCTGACCATACAGGAGCATTTTACAACGAGAAGGGGATCAACATCGTGGAGGCTATCGCCTACCGTGATGGCAATAACGGCACCTTGGAAGGATTTGCAGGTGGAGATAAAATGGAAGATGCGGGTGACTTGCTAACCTTGAAAATAGATGTTCTTGTACCTGCCGCGGTAGAAGATGTGATCACCATTGCCAATGCAGATCAAATCAAAGCCAAGCTAATCGTGGAAGGTGCCAATGGACCAACTTCAGCGAAGGCAGATGCCATATTGAACGAAAAAGGAATCATGGCCGTGCCGGATATCTTGGCGAATGCCGGCGGAGTAACGGTTTCCTACTTTGAATGGGTTCAAAACCGATTGGGCTACAAGTGGACTGCAGATCGTGTGAATAGACGTTCAGACCGAATCATGAAGGATGCATTTGACAATGTGTATCAAGCTTCCATCAAGTACAATGTTCCGATGCGAATAGCCGCATACATCGTGGCAATTGATAAAGTAGCGCAAACCTATACCTACCGAGGTGGGTTCTAAGTCGATTTTTCCTGAAAAATGATAACTTTGGGCGTGGGGAATTTTTCCTACGCCCTTTTTCATGCAAGAAATTCGCCTTAAAACCCTATTTTAGGAGGGTTTTGATGTTTTAATAAACTGAATATGATGACAATACATAAAGAAGGTAGAAGCCTATTATTTTGGATGCTACTCGTGCTTTCTCTAGCCAATTACCTGGTTTATTATTTTTTTCCTGAGGAAAGGCTGCTTTTCAACCTTGCCTTAGGGGTAAGCATTGTGCTTTACTTGATCGTGCTTCAATTTTTTAGAAACCCAATTTTCGAGTTGCCCCAAGAAGAGGGAATAGTCTTTGCTCCTGCAGATGGGAAAGTAGTGGTGATTGAGGAGGCTGTAGAGGATGAATACCTCAAAGAAAAACGCAGACAGGTTTCCATTTTTATGTCGCCCATCAATGTGCATGTGAATCGATCCCCGATTCAAGGCACTGTAGACTATTTTAAATACCATCCCGGCAAGTATTTGGTGGCTTGGCACCCCAAATCCAGTACAGAGAATGAACGGACTTCCATGGTGCTTCGTGATGCCAAGGGCAATACGATGATGATCCGACAAATTGCGGGCGCATTGGCCAAAAGAATCAAGTGGTATGTGGACAAAGGTTCTTCACTCCAGCAAGGAGAAGAATTTGGCTTTATCAAATTTGGTTCCCGAGTGGACCTGTACTTGCCTCTGGATGCTGAGATCCTCTGTGAGATCGGACAGGTGACGAAGGGAGCACGAACGCCAATAGCACGGCTTAAGAGCTAATTTTTTGTCAACGGCTAAAAGTCTACGTTAGGAAAGTAGTATCAGGATTGTACCAAGAACTAAGTACCAAGTACAAAGTAGGGATTCGGGTTCTGAAAAAGATCATGGTACATTGTAATTGTACTTCGTACAGCTAATTGTACTTAGTTCCGCAGCTAGGCTTAGTGAGATAATGCTGCGAATCCCTGTTTCTCC
>CAXNJN010000075.1:0-12329 GCA_964202605.1 Bacteroidia bacterium
ACACTAGAGATTATAGGGTTTAAAAGAGCAAATCTCGACAGCGCTGCTTTGAATGAAATTAGAGATGCCGGCAATGTTCCCTGCGTAGTTTATGGACCAGGCATTCCTGATCAAGTACATTTCTATTCCCCAGCGATTCTTTTTAGAGCTCTGATTTACACGCCAGATGTTCACCTTGTTGAGTTGAACATTGAAGGCAGAATCATCAAAGCGGTCTTGAAAGAAGCACAGTTTCACCCAGTAAGCGAAGTATTGCTTCATGCAGACTTCATGGCCTACACCAACGACAAGACTATCAAATTTGAAATTCCTATTAAAGTAGAAGGAAGTTCACCAGGTATAGCAAAAGGGGGTAAACTAGAGTTCAAAACCAGAAAACTAAAAGTAAAAGGTTTGGCCCAAACTCTTCCTGATTTTGTTTTAGTAGATATTTCCAACCTAGACCTTGGAAAATCATTCAAGGTGGGTGAGGTAAAGGCAGAAGGATTTGAGATTTTAACTTCTCCGAATGTGTCCATCGTGACCGTCGGCATCCCAAGAGCACTACGTGGAAAAAAAGCAGAATAATTCTTTTTTTTCTCTTCCTGGAATCCTGCTCTTTACCGGGCAGGATTTTTTATTTTTACCCAATTCAATTCTTACTTTATGAATTATTTATTGGTCGGATTAGGGAATATTGGTCCTGAATACGAATTAACAAGACATAATATTGGTTTCCTTACACTGGACCGCCTCGCTGACAAAGAGGGAGCGGCCTGGAAAAGCGATCGCCTAGCCTTTAAAAGTGAATTCAGACACAAAGGCAGAACGATCCACCTCATCAAGCCCACTACCTACATGAATTTGAGTGGAAAGGCTGTCAACTATTGGATGAAAATCTTAACTATCCCCAAAGAAAATATCCTTGTACTCGTAGACGATGTGGCCATTCCTTTTGAAAAATTACGGATGCGCCCCAAGGGAAGTGCTGCAGGACACAATGGACTGAAAAATATCGAAGAACTATGCGGAGGACAGGACTACCCCCGGCTTCGCTTGGGTATTGGAGACAATTTCCCCAAAGGAAGGCAGGTGGATTACGTTTTAGGGAGGTTTAACCAGCTGGAACTAGATGCCCTACCCTCCATTATGGACAAAGCCATCTCCATGTCTTTGGGATTTTGTACGATAGGAATCGAACAGACGATGACCCAGTTCAACGATTGATTTTTTAAATTTGGAATTTCGACTCTATCCTTATTTATTTGTAATCTTTCTGGTACTATTTTATAAAGAAGAGGCGAGAGAATAGGCTCAATGACCCTCTGGCAACCAGCTCCACAGTAGAGCAAGGTGCCAAAACCTACCCTTCATGGGAACTATAAATTGGTGTAACTCTCTCTACCCCTCTTTCTGGTTCATCTACTGTTTTGGGAAGTTTCTTTTGAAATAGGCACTGGAGCTCAATTTACTCGAACCTATATGCCACACTTCGAAACCGATGCGATCCGCATCCAACAGCGTTCCAACCAACGAGAACACTCCTCTGCACTCTACCTCAGCTCAAGCTTTGTCTTTGAATCCGCAGAGGAAGCTCGCGCCATGTTTGCGGAAGAAATACAGGGAAATATCTATTCCCGCTACTCCAACCCCAACTCCTCGGACCTGATTGAAAAGGTTTGCAGAGGCGAAGGCACCGAAGATGGCATTGCTACCGCCTCGGGTATGGCAGCCATGTTTGGAAGTATCGCCTCCCTGCTACAGCAAGGTGATCATATCTTGGCTTCCCGCTCTCTATTTGGATCTACACACCAACTACTCACTCGCGTGTTCCCCAAATGGGGTATCACCTCCACCTATGGGGATATTTCCGACTATCAAAATTGGGAGCAGCTGCTGCAACCCAACACCAAAATGCTTTTTCTTGAAACCCCCTCCAATCCCGGGCTCGAAATCATCGACCTGGAATGGGCAGGTAAATTTGCGGAGGCACATGGACTTATCTTGGTGGTGGACAATTGCTTCGCCACACCCTACCTACAGCAGCCTGCCAAGTGGGGAGCGCACTTAGTCACTCACAGTGCCACCAAATACATCGACGGACAAGGTAGAGTACTTGGAGGCTTGATTCTTGGAAAAAAGGAATTGATCGACGAAGTTCGTTTTTTTACCCGCCACACCGGCCCTTCCCTTTCCCCCTTCAATGCCTGGATCCTATCCAAAAGCATGGAAACGCTAGCCCTACGCATGGACCGACACTGCGAAAATGCTGAAAAAGTGGCCCGCTACTTTGCCGGTTGCCCGCACCTCGAACGAGTAAACTATCCCTTTCTCCCTTCCCATGCCCAGCACGACTTGGCCATCAAACAAATGAAAGCCGGTGGAGGCATTCTCACCTTGACGGTAAAGGGAGGTTTACAGAGAGCCCAACGCTTCATTGACAAACTACAAATGATCTCCATTACGCCCAACCTAGGCGATAGCCGAAGCATCGTCACGCATCCTGCCTCTACTACCCACAGCAAGCTTAGCGCTGAGGAACGGCAGAAAGTAGGGATCACAGATGGCCTAATTCGACTCTCTGTAGGACTAGAACATTACGAGGACATTCTACAGGATGTGGAGCGCGCCCTGGAGCAGTCCAAGTGATAGTACTAACGTAATTGATTTCTAAGCACCAAAAAAGGTCTCCAAAGGCGGTCTGGTGCCTTGTACAGCTGATCAAAAGCAAAAGTACCTACGATGAGATCTTCATCTCCATCTAGGTCCAGATCCCCTTTGGTGAGCGTAAGTAAGTGATCTTCTACCTGCTCCTTTAGGGTCGATGGAGTAAACTTGCCGCTTGCAGTTTGCTTGAAGTAAATCAGATGCTGGTAGTCTATCTGCCTTAAATCTGGAAAGAAAGAGATCGTCACGATATCCACAAATCCATCCTTGTCAAAATCCCCAAGCTCTAGTCCACTGGCCCCATACATGGGATAAAACCAAGATTCTTGATAACTCCCTTTCTCATCACGCTTGAAAATCCGGAGACCATGGTAGGACTTGAAAATTTGGCTTTGGTCTGCATTGTCTCCATTCACCAGTATGATTTCGGGCTCCCCATCTCGATTGATGTCTTCAAATCGAAAATCACTGGACCCAAAGGCAGGATGAAATGCCAATAGTTGCTTTTCCTTAAAATCACCTTTTCCCAGATTTTCATAGAGCGAGACTGCCTGCTTGGCTTGAGAAAATAGAACCATCAGGTCCAAATCCCCATCCTTGTCGTAATCCACCGCAATGGAACGCCTTGCTCCTGGATCCTTCTTCAATATCACCTCGGTAAATCCATTCGGCTTACTTAAAAAAATGCTCAATTTCCCAACATGGTTTCCAAATTGGCAGACCACATAATCCTTTTTGCCATCCCCATTCCAATCCGCCACTTCCATATCCATAGGTCGCATGAGCTGGTCGATGCGAGGCACTTCTTCCCAACTCGCACCCTTTAAGTTGTAGGTGGACAAAAGTCCAATCGAGTCATTGGATGGATCCATCTTTCCCATGGATATCAAATCAAAGGAAGTAGACGAGTTCCAAATGAGATCCACTGGAGCCACACGGGTAGGCAAAGAATCTAGTTGCTTAAACTTGTTTTTTGAATCCAAGCGAAAAATAGATCGGAAACGATGGCCTACCCACAAATCCCCCGTTTGCGGATGAATACGGAGCAAAGTAGTGAGGCTAGCTCGTATCGCTGAAAAGGCAGGTACCTCTAGCGTAAATCCAGGGATTCCTACCCCTGGACGCTCCTTCTTGGCTTGCGGCAATGGTGACTCGGGTGCATTTTCTAAGTAGTAGGCTTGTAGCTTTTTCCAATTCTCAGGTGTGATGTAGGGCACTTTGGAGTATATCCCTTCCGGCACCCCTTCGTCTTCTGGCATAGCAGTACCAAAATCCTCTTCTAGGTACAAGCCCATTCGCTTGCGCATGTCGGGCAGCAAAGTGGTCCAGGTCCTCTTATCCAAAACTCTTGGGTCAGGCATCAAATGACAGGCAGCGCAGTATCCTTTGGCAAGCTGCTCACCCGAAAGATCCAAATCCGATTGGGATAGCTGATAGAGGCTTGGAGGTGGCTGCTTCCGCTCGGTTAAGGGTTCGCAACCCCAAACTATCGCCAAAAGAGCAATACAAAAACCGATAATCTGCCGCATAGCTGATCTACAAGACTGATTTAAACTCCTCGACCACAGCAGGATCTATCCCAAAAATGGTGGAATAGTCTAAGGGTGTCGAGGAAAAGGAGAGCTCTGGCTTGGTAAATTGGTTGCTACTTGCTTTTCCAAGCTTACAGGAAGAATGAATCTCTTTTAGATAGCCCGATGCTTTCAAGATCGGTACATGGGCAGGCTTCAACCCTCCTCCTGGCATTACCACCAGTTGGTCTTTTGCCAAATTCAGCAGTTCAAGTACTTGATCCAGCCCTTCGCTAAGCGAATTTTTACCTCCAGAAGTAAGCACCCGCTGAAAACCTAGCTGCATAATTTTCTTCAAGGAGTCTTGAAGATTTGCGGAAGCATCAATTGCTCTATGGAAGGTGCAAGGCTTGGAGGCGGCTGCGCGAAGTAGAAATTCGCAAGCGGCTTCATTAACAGCCCCTTGGGCATCCAACACGCCAAAGACAAAGCCATCAGCCCCTAGATCACCCAAAAGCTGCATGTCATGCTTCATCACGAGAAGTTCCTTGGAGGAATAGACAAAATCACCTCCTCGAGGACGAATCATGACAAAAATAGGAAGGTCAAGCTCGCTCTTCAAGAAGCGAAGCATTCCTGCACTGGGCGTCTCCCCTCCTTCAGGAAAGTTGGCACACAATTCCAGGCGATCAATCCCATGCTGTGCTGCCTCCATAGCAGCCTGCACATTAAAAACAGGAGCTTCTAAAAGAATGCTGCTCACGACTTAAACTGACTACCTGCATCCACCAACACATTGCCAGATTCCGTAGCGAGGGCATAATTGAATCCAGGATGTACGGCAAAAGCACCCACTTCCCCCTCCTTATTAATCGCAAGAAATCCTGCTTGGATATCTTTGATGTTTTTATTTTTGGCCACCAACCTGCGCACCGCTTCCTCGCAGGCTTCTTGTGGGCTTCTACCTTGACGCATGAGTTCCACAATCAAAAAGCTACCGCAAATACGGATGATGGACTCACCCAAACCGGTAGCTGTGGCTGCTCCAACCTCATCATCCACAAATAGGCCTGCTCCGATGATGGGGCTATCTCCTACCCTACCATGCATTTTGTAGGCCAGCCCACTTGTGGTACAGCTACCCGCCAATTTTCCAGCAGCATCTAGGCCAATCATGCCGATGGTATCGTGATTCTCAATATTAATAATGGGTTTGTATTGGCTAGTCACCTTCCACTTGTCGTATTCTTTTTGGGCATTCGGACTCAATTTTTCTTCTTCCATAGGGAAGCCCTGAGCAATTGCAAACTGTCTTGCCCCTTCACCTACCAGCATCACATGTGGTGTTTTTTCCATCACAGCACGAGCCAAAGAAATGGGGTGCTTCACCTGTCTGACAAAGGCTACGGTACCGCAAGAGCCGTCCCCGCACATGATGGAGGCATCCAAGGTGGTGATCCCTTCCCGATCAGGCAGTCCCTGAAGTCCTACAGAAAGGTTTTCTAGATCCAACTCGGTATTCCGAACCCCGGCTTCCACAGCATCAAGGATACTGCCCGTTTGCTTCAATTTGGCCCAGGCATCCGTATTGGCAGGCAAACCGTGGATCCAAGTAGAAAGGATAAGGGGTTTGGTTCCAATAGACTTTTTAATTGGGGAGGCTTGGCTTTCTAGCGCAGCCATCCCAGGGAATAGTAGTGCTGATCCAAGCAAGGATTGCTTGATAAACTTTCTTCTTTGCGACATGGATTGTACTTTAGAATCTGGAAGACAAATTATCACTTTTGATCCGAATAATCCTTTCCTTTCCTCCAAATCTGAAAACAAATCCATGAGACCCTATATTTTAAAAGAAGCCAGCTGGAAAGCCCTCAAAACCTATCGCTATGACCTAGCCGTGTTGCCCTGGGGCGCGACAGAAGCACACAACTACCACTTACCCTATGGCACGGATGTCTACGAGGCAGATGCAATAGCAGAAGAGGGTGCTCGGAAAGCTTGGGAAAAGGGCAATAAGGTCGTAGTACTTCCTACAGTTCCATTTGGGGTAAATACAGGACAAGCCGACATCTACCTAGATCTCAACCTCAATCCAAGTACTCAGCTACTGATCCTTCAAGACTTGATCGTGGTCCTGCAGCGCCAGGGATTGAAAAAATTACTGATACTCAACAGCCATGGAGGGAACAACTTTCAGCCCATGCTCCGCGAATTGGGACTAAAATTTCCAGACATGCTGCTCTTCACCTGCAACTGGTTTCAGGCACTCGATAAAAGCCAGTACTTTGAAGAAGGCGGTGACCATGCGGACGAAATGGAAACTTCTCTCATTCAGTACCTCCACCCTCCATTAGTTGCTCCACTCGATGAGGCAGGATTGGGCACCGAAAAAAAATCAGTCATTCGCGGGATCCGTGAAAAATGGGCTTGGGCAGAGCGCAAGTGGTCTGAAGTATCGGAGGACACAGGAATTGGCAATCCAAAAAAAGCCTCCCCAGAAAAAGGGAGGCACTATTTCGAAGCGGTTACCGACAAAGTTGCCGGACTAATGGAAGATATCTGCCAAGCAAAACCGGGAGAATTGTACCGTTAATTACTTGGGTAAAGGAAGCGCACTTGCCTCTCCTTTGTAATTGATTTTCGTGGCTGATTTTAGTCCTAAAGGCAGGTGAAGGGTACGGCTAGATTGGGAACCAAAGCCCGATCCATAGCTCGTGTCGATCCGTTGTTTTTTGCCATTGGCGAGCACTAACTCCACTGCCATCGCATCGGCTGGAACCTGCAAGACCCTAGTTTCCTGCTTCTTTGCCGAAAAGGCTAGCAGTTTGGATCGGTTTTGAGAGGCCACATACAGGGGAGCTCCCGAGCTAGAAGTGAGCTTTACCAAGGCCTTGGCATCTCCAGGAACTATAAAACCGCTTTCCCGTGCAGGAACAGGTACAAAACCACCTTTTCCATCTCCAAGGAATACCCAACCCAGAGCCGCATCCAGCCTACCGATAAACACCTCGTTCCCATAGTCATTCCCTACCATCACTAAGTCCGTAACCCCATCTCCATTGACATCTTCAGCGACGATTCCATTCATAGGGGCAATTTGAGCCTGCCAAGGAAGCGCATGTACGGTGAATTTTCCATTGCCTAGGTTTTCCACCCAAACAGAGCGGTCATTGTTTCCTATGAATTTCTTCGCATCCTTTTTCTCCTCTTCGGTAAAGAAGGTCTGTTCCGTACTCAAGGCAAATTGCTTGTAGCGATCAAACTTTCGTCTAAACAAGGGGCTTTGACCCGTCAAATCATCCCAGAAATGGGTAGGAAAGGCTTGGTAACTTCCACCAATTTTATCTTTGTAGAAGGCAAAAGCAACCGGATCCACCGAGCCATTGGCATCAAAATCTTTGGCATAGAGGGTGTAAGGTCGCTCGGCAGAGGGAGCAAAGGCATTGTTGGCACCTTGGTTGCCCACCACCCAGTCGGTATCCCCATCCTGATCCAAGTCGGCACTCACAATGGAGTTCCACCAGCCCAGGTAATTTTCCAATCCTGTAGATTTTGCCAATTCAAATCGAGTTCCCGTATTGACCAATAGTGTGATCGGCATCAGTTCCCCCACCAACACCAAGTCTACCTTTCCATCTTTGTTTACATCGGACCATAGGGCATCCGTAATCATCCCCAATTGATCTAGCTGTGGAAGCCACTGTTGGGTAGCATCCACCAATTTTCCATTTTCATTTTTCAAAAAGGTGCTTTTCTCTGGGAGTGGGTACTGTCCAATCGGACTTCGACCCCCCACAAATACATCCATATATCCATCCCCATCGACATCAGCTCCTCTGACAACGGAGCCATTACTGGCTAAGGTCGGCGCATTGGGATCCGGGCTAAATGTTCCCTTTCCATTGTTAAGGAATACACGATCCTTGTATTCTGGGGCATTGGGAACAAATTCAGCACTACCCGAAACTAGGTAAAGGTCCAAATCCTGATCCTTATCCAAATCAACTAGAAGGATTCCTGTTAGTTCTTGGGTAATCGTTTCCCCAGAAGGGAGCAGTGGTTTTTGAGTAAATGTTCCATCTTGGTTTTGGCTGTACCAAATCGGAGCAAATCCAGACGAAGAACCTACTACCAGATCCTCTCTCCCATCTCCATTCAAATCTCCTACGGCGAGAGGAGGCCCAAACTGCGAAAGCTTGTGTGGGAGGGTGCGTTGTAAGTTGTAGTCGATTTTGTCTTGTTCTTGGTGAATAAAATCAATTCCTAAAGCGGTAGAAACTTCGTCAAAAAGTTGATTTCCTGCAGCTAAAACTTCTACTGCAACAGACATTGTTCCAGTACTAGCCTTGCTGTAAGCCAAGGAGAGCACTTGGTTGACAGGTACTTGCTTCAGGTTATGGACTTTACCATCTGCCCACTTCACGATAAGTTCCTCCACCACTGCTGCAGAATCCAATCCAAAATGGACTATGGGTTCTGTAGAAGACATGAACCCTCTAACCACCTGCATTTCTTGGTACGCCATCTTCCCTTTACCCCACTTTGCCCAGACTTTAGCTCCCAAAGCCTGAGGGTTGTTTTTAGGACCTTCTAGTTTAATTCTGAGGTAGCTAGGTACCTTTTTTTGTTGATTCAGCTTGTTTTCAAATACAAAGGCAGGGTCATTGATGTTGTTGACTACATAATCCAAGTCTCCATCCATGTCCAAATCCAAAATCACCGCACCATTGGAAAAAGAGGGTTGATTGAGTCCCCATGCTTCTCCCACATCTTGGAAAGAAAGGTTGCCCGCATGTTTGTAGGCATAGTTTGGAATTTTTACAATCGGAATGGAATCCAACAATTGCCGTGTAGAGGCAATGTTCCCGACATCTGCTCGGTAGTTGGCGAAATCCTTATCGGTAATGTCTCTTGGAAATCCATTGGTGATTAGGAGATCCCGGTTGCCGTCGTTGTCCACATCGGCAAATAAGGGTGCCCAGCTCCAGTCGGTTTGGTAAACTCCTGCGAGCATCCCCACCTCACTGAAGGGAAGGCCAGGCCCATTGTTGAGGTGCAGCATGTTGCGTACGTATTGGTATTCGTAGCCAAACTCCTCGTTATTGAGGTAGGTTTGGTACACATTCTTGCCGATGGTAGTTTTCTTGCGATAGCTATCCTCACCGAGCATGTCAATCGTGATCAGATCGGGAAGCCCATCGTTGTTGACATCAGCCATATCAGAGCCCATGGAGAATTGGCTTTGGTGCCTCAACAGATCCTTGGTTTGATTCGTGAAGGTGCCGTTTTGGTTGTTGATGTATAAGATATCGTTAGTGATGTAGTCGTTGCTCACGTGGATGTCCGGCCAACCGTCGTTGTTGACATCACCAATCGCAAGACCCAAACCGAAGCCTTCGTAGGTAATGCCTGCTTCGAGGGTGACGTTGGTGAAGGTACCATCCCCATTATTTCGGTAAAAGGAATCGTTGTTGATGGCTGAGCCATCGGTCACTTTTGCTCTAAAGTTGGTAGGCTTCGCAGCTAGCTGCTCGTTGTTGAGCACATAGAGATCCAAGTCTCCGTCCAGGTCATAATCCAGGAATGCTGCACCCATGGAATTGCCTGGGTCAGCGATGCCGTACTGGCTTGCCATTTCCTTAAAGCTGATGTTGCCTTGCGCATCTTTTCCTTGGTTTATAAAAAGCAAGTTATTCCGCTCCCCAGGACCTTTTTTCATGGCTGTTGCCACGTAGATATCAGGCCATCCGTCGTTGTTGATGTCCACGACAACTGATCCCGTACACCATTTGTCTTCTGCCAGAATCCCTGCCTGTTCGGATACATCGTCAAATTTAAACTCCCCTTGGTTGAGGTAAAGGCGATTGGCTACTTGATTGCCTGTGAAAAATAGGTCTGGAAGGCCATTCTGATCAAAATCTGCTGTAGCAACCCCGCCTCCATTAAAAATATATTCATCTGTAAGGATGTTGAAGCTATCCGACTCTACGATCTGATTGGCAAAGGTAATCCCCGTTTCCTCGGGAGATTTGAGTTCAAAGAGCGTTTGATCTTGTTGGCAAGAAATTAAAAGCGTACCAAGTACTAATGCTAGAAGGAAGGAATGAATTCTCATCAAGAAAAGGGGGAATTAGAAGTAGAAAAATAACATTTTCCCAACTGGAAAAAAAAGTATTGGAAGGCAAACAAAAAAAAAGAGAAGGCCGAAAGACCTTCTCTTTTTACTCGTATTGTATTGCGGGATTAGAATCCTGGGTTTTGAACCAAGATATCCTTACCTACAAGGTCAATTTGATCTTGAGGGATTGGAACAAACTTGAACTTATCGGAGTACTTAGATCCACCTAGGGCAGAAGCTAGTTTCACACCATCATAAGCAAAGTAGAAATCCAATTCAGCCTGGGCAGTTCCCCAACGCTGAAGATCATAGAAGCGGTGACCTTCCATACCCAACTCCAATAGACGCTCGTGACGAACTGCCAATCTAGCAGTGTCCTTGCTTGTCCATGCAGCAGTATACGTACTGATCTTATAGTTAGCAGCAATAGAACCGTCCTTTCTTTTAATGAAGGAATTGATTGCTCTAGTGCGAACTCTGTTCACATACTCCCGTGCTTTTTCCAAGCTACCTACTTCAATTTCAGCCTCAGCAGCGAGCAATAGCACGTCTGCAAAGCGGATGATCATGAAGTTGATACCGGTGTAACCTGGAGTCCAAGAAGAGTTGTCCTGGAAAGTTCCTTGCTCAGACTTAGCATACACATACTTCTTAGGAGAGTAAGGACCTGCGTTTGGCTGGTTACGGATCCAAGCTTGACCTGGGTGATCCATCCAATCCAAATAAGGAATACCTCTACGACCTACAGTATGATCCAAACGAGGATCAAGTTCACCTGCATCAGGAGTGAAAGATGCTCCAGAAGCTACGTCCTGGTCATTTTTTACTTGGTTTGCACCAGTATTGTAAGACTTATCCAAAAGTGGAAGACCGTCTTTAGTTCTGAATGCATTCACAAAGGTGAAGCTTGGCTGGAAGAATCCACAGCAGTTACCTGGACCAGCAGGTCCGGTGTTGTAAGGGAAGTTCAAGTCAAACTCAGGGTTAGCATTAGCCACAGAACCCGTGTTAGCAGCAGACTGATACGCCCAGATAGACTCCTGGTGGTTATCGTTCTTGCCACGGAACATGTCATCGTAGTAAGGAACCAAACCGTACTTCAATCCATTTGAAGTTACGCCGTTAGCGATTACGTCATCAAATAACGCTTTTGCTTTTCCATACTCCTTGGTGTACATGTATACCTTAGCCAAGTAGGTCTTCGCTGCCCATACGTTTACTCGACCTACTTGAGGCTGAGTAGCTGGAAGCTTAGAGATCGCAAATTCCAAATCTGCGATGATAAACGGCCACATTGGCTTGTCATTCTTCACTTTTTCTAGACCAGAACCGTAATCAACAGATTCGTCCACATAAGGGACCTTGTCGTAATCACGAGTAAGCTCAAAGTAAAAGTGTGCTCTCAAGAATCTTGCTTGAGCAGAAAGACGAGCTTGATCATTAGCTGTCACAGTTGTACCAGCTTTAGACAATAATCTCAAAACGTTATTCGCTCTAGCAATACCTTCGTAAGCTACGTTGTACTTTGCTCCAATATCACCACCAGCAGCGTTGTTTTCAAAACGCTGAATTGGGTTGATTGTCGTAAAGTCACCTGGGTCAGTACCTTTGTTGGCCTCTCCCCCTCTAATACTACCCCACACCCAGTTGGATGGGGATCCTAACCTGTTGCCACGCCCGTTTACTTGGGAGTACGCCGCGATCAAAGATGCATCTAGACCAGCTAAAGTAGATAACTGGGCTTCAGCCAATTGGCCAACCGGCGGGACTTCCAAAAACTCCTCGCTACAACTCACTGCTACGAGCATCACTCCGGATGCAAGCAGGGCACCGATTTTTAATTTGAAATTATTCATTTGTTTTTCGATTATAGTATCTATAACTAGATTCAAAATAAATTGTTTGAGCTTAGAAGCTCAAATTAAGACCGAAAGTCCAACCTCTAGTAACTGGGTAGTTTCCTACGTCAATACCGAAAGTCAAGTCAGCGTCACCACCGACTGCAGGATCCAATCCTTCGTAACCTGTCAAGGTGAATAGGTTGTTGACAGAAC
>CAXNJN010000076.1:0-12129 GCA_964202605.1 Bacteroidia bacterium
TCCAACTTTTCATGGATGTAAATTAAATCAAGATTCATCTTTGGTGCTACCTCAAATAAGTCTCCAATTTCCCCGCGAGTTTGTTCACAATCAGATTGATCGTCAAAGTATCCCAAAAAATTGATGCCAAAATCCTTACGGATTCGAAGAACATCCACCAATTTTGGACTGGTTGCACCTTTGCCTACAATGATTGCATTTTGGAAGTTATTCCCCAATGCCCGGTATCTTTTAAGAATCAGTTGTACGCCAACCCTGAAAAATCCCATCAGGAAACCAAGTGTAACTCCTAAGGAGCCAATTTGAATCCAGCGGTAATTTCCAACTTGAAGAGGCGTCCAAAGAATAGCTGTAGCACCTAAAAACCAGAGGAGCGTAACTGAAAACCTGCTTAAGGTATCTTCATACTCCTCGGTTCTCCCAATCTTGTAATCTTTTCGAAGTATAGAAATCAAAATCCATAGAAGGGCTAAAGGCAGGTACGCAGAAAATTCAGTTTCTCCCAGAACACGGAAACGCTGTAAAAAAAAGTTAGCTACCGCCAAAGATAGTAAGGATGCAAAAAAATCACTGGCCGTAAACAACCAAGGAAAATACGTATCAAATCTTCTCTTCATAAAAATATAAAACTAGGACCCCTCACTTTTGTCTAAAAAACTGACAAAAATTGGAGTTGAGGAAGGAAACTTCGTAAAATTAAGAAAGAAATTCTCAAGGCTTATTACTTTTGGATAAATTTCTCACCTTCCAAGGAACAAAAAGTACATGTCCTCCCTTTTTAATTTTTTAGCATCCTCTGATAATCCCAAATCTTTAGGTTATAAATTTCGCACAAAAAGGCTTCAGGAGTTCGAAAAAATGTTTTTTTCTCACTTTTCGGGCCTTGAAAAAATTGAAATTTTAGATGTGGGAGGCACGAGTTATTTTTGGCAAGACAGTAACCTACTTTCACATCCTGGCCTTCGCATTACTTTACTCAACCTCTACCCTGTGGAAACTAGCCACCCTGCTATTCATGCTGTCCAAGGCGATGCCACCGACATGCGCGAATTTGAAAAGGGCAGCTTTGATTTAGTTTTTTCAAATTCGGTAATTGAGCACTTGTATACCCTAGAGTTGCAACAAAAGATGGCTTCAGAGATTCGCCGCGTGGGGAAAAGTTATTTTATTCAAACCCCCAATGTTTATTTTCCAATTGAAGCACATTATGCCTTGCCCTTTGCGCAGTATTATCCCAAGGCCTTGCTTCACTTTATTTTGACCAAAACGAAGCTCAGCCGCTTAAAAAAATGGAGCTCGGATGAAGCAAGTCAGTACATAGAAGAAATTCGGCTTCTGAATACCCAAGAAATGAAGGCATTATTTCCCGGTGGATCCCTCCTCAAGGAGAAAGTACTTGGACTTACCAAATCCATCACGGCACACAATCTGGTTTAATCCGCAAACTGCAAGCGAACAAGATTTGCATAAATGCCGGAAGCGTCTTTTACTAGCTCTTGATGGCTTCCCTGCTCTACAATCTTCCCATCTGTCAACACGTAGATTCGATCCACTTTTCGGATGGTAGCTAGTCGATGTGCAATGATCAGTGTGGTTCTGCCTTTCATCAATTCATTGAGGGCCTCCTGCACCAAAGCCTCCGATTCTGCATCCAAGGAGGACGTGGCCTCATCCAAAATCAAAATTGCAGGATCTTTTAGTATAGCCCTCGCGATTGCTACTCGCTGCCGCTGCCCTCCAGAAAGTTTAATCCCACGCTCTCCAACCAAGGTATCCAAGCCCTCTGGAAACTGGGAAATAAACTGCCAGGCATTTGCTTTTTTTGCAGCAAGGATGATCTCTTCTTCGGTAGCAGTAGGCTTGGCGTAGGAAATGTTTTCTCGGATACTTCCTCCAAACAAAAGTACTTCTTGGGGAACAATCCCAATTTTACTTCGTAAAGAAGCCAAGTTCCAATGGGTTATCGGCTCACCATCAATCCGAATTTGACCTGTAGTGACTTCGTAAAAACGAAGCAATAGATGGATAATGGTAGATTTTCCAGCACCAGAAGGCCCTACCAGAGCAACTTTCTCTCCAGATTGAATCTGAAAAGATACCCCCTTTAATACTTCTACCTCGGTACGCGTGGGGTATTGAAAGCCTACCTCATCAAAGTCAATTGTTCCTTTAATCCCTGTAATCTGGGCTCCAATTCCTGCCTCTTCCTCCTCAGCCAATAACTCCACTACGCGCTCTGAACTTCCAATCGCCTTCTGCAGTTGGCTGTAAATATCGCCCAAACCCGCAATGGACCCGCCGATAAAGGTGGTGTAGAGCACAAAGGAAACCAGTTCCCCAACGCTCATCTCCCCGGAAGCAACCAGACTAGCGCCATACCACATCACGCCTACGATCCCTCCAAAAAGGGCAAAAATGATAAAGGAAATGAATGCACCTCGGTATTTTGCTGCCGCAAGTGCTACACGAACTACTTTTTCCAATCCTTTGCCGTAGCGATTTACCTCGTAGGCTTCCCCTACAAAAGATTTGACCGTACTGATCGACTGTAGCGTCTCCTCGACAATGACATTGGCAGCGGCGAGCTCGTCCTGAGTTTTCTTAGACAGCCTTCGAATAAACTTTCCAAAAATCAAGGCAAACAGCACGAGCACCGGAAAGGTAGCCAACATGAAAACAGTCAGCTTGGGGGTGTTGAACAAGAGAAAGGCAACTCCCGCCACTAAAGTAACTACCTGTCGAAAAAGTTCCGCTAACGTCGTGGAAAAAGTATCTTGAAGTAAGCCTACATCTGAAGTAATGCGGCTGATGAGCTCACCAGTTCGGCGCTTGTCAAAAAACGGGATCGGCAGACGCACCAGTCGACCATACACCGCAAGACGAATATCACGCATGGCCTTTTCAGAGACCAGGGCAAATAGCCAAACTCGGAAAAAGGAGAAAACACTTTGCAGGGCCAAGATGCCTAGCAGAAGCAAGGCAATGTGGTTGATATCTGAAAAAATCCAAACGGATCCTTGAGCAGTGTCAATCAATTTTCCGGCTACATACGGAAAGCTCAACAGGGTAAGTGAGGAAAACAATAGAAATACTAGCCCTGCAAAAAACGTCCCTTTGTAGGGAATCAGAAACTGAAAAATCTGGTTCAACTTGCTTAGATTCTGCTTGTTGATCCTTCTTTTTTCTTCGGGCTCTAGTGCAGTCCCTCGTTGCTTTGCCATAGGTATAGGTTGCTATTCAGGCCACAAAAATACAGGTTTCAATGCGGATTTGACTACAAAAGTTAAAAGGAATCCCCTACGCCTTGTTAATACCCAAGTCTTTTAACCAAATCCTCGCCCAAAGCTGCGGAATGTTTGAATCCATGACCCGAACAGGCAGATACCCAGAGAAAATTCTTATCCCCATCCATGGCTTCAATGAGAAATTGAGAATCATCAGTCACCGTGTAAAAACAGACCGAAGACTTGAGAATCTGTTTTTTCAATCCAATCAATTTCCCCTCCACCTTGGTATTCCAAAAAATTTCCTGTTCCTCCTCCGACACTTCTCGGTTCAACTCATCTGGATGAGCTACTTCCACAAAGGATTCGGAAGCCATTTTGATGCTCTTCCCATCCAGAGAAGGAAACCCATAAATAAAATCTTCTGGTGCTGCACCATAGCCCCACATCCATATCGGGTAATTTTCCCAATCGCTGTATCCCTCCTCTATCGCAATCCAGTACAAGACTTGGCGGCAAATCTTCAATTTCTTTTGGGTGGGCAGCGGTAAAAAATCTTTCACCCATCCACCCGCACTGAGCACTACCTGTTTGGCTATAATTTCTTTTCCCTCCACTTGAATCTGAAAATACTCCCCCTGAGCTTGAATAGCTGTTACTTTGGATGAAGTCCAAACGGTAGCCCCCTGTTTTTGGGCGAGGTCCAGCTGGGTCTGTATCGCTACTTCGGGAAAAAGGTAACCGGCCTCTTCTTCCCAATAAATCTTCCCGGAGGGGGGTAGCTGAAAGGGTGGGTAGGTTTCTTTAAACTCTTGATGGAATAAAACTCGGTGAGAAATTTTCTGATTTTGAGCATAGCGAAGTGTGCGCTCCCAAAAGCCTTCGACTCCATGTTTGGACCAGGGGTCCAAGCCTGAATCTAAAAGAATTCCCCCCGTTTTTGTTCGGATCTTCTGCCCAGATATCGCTTCTAATTCGGCCCAAATCTCATGCGAACGCTTGGCTAGGGCAACATACTCCTCTCCTTCGCCTACTGCTAGTCGAGTAATGCGCGTTTCTCCATGGCTCGAACCCAGGGTATGTGACGGTTCAAATTGATCTATTCCTAAGGAATTTATTCCTCGCTTGCTCAGCTGATACAAGGTTGCACTCCCTACTGCTCCCAAGCCTACGACAACGACATCGAAACTAGATTTATTCATAAAGCCATATTACTACAAAAAATAGACGAAAGAAAAGGATTGGAGCAGGCGCTAGCGAAAGTGAATCTAATTTCTAATCTAAAGTTCCTCTAAGGGATCCACCTGAGCCGCAATCCATGCTGGCCTCCAGGATGCTAGTAGGGTAATCGTTACCACTGCCAAACTAATCCACCCCAAGTCAGGCCAATGGATTCGCACCGGATAGGCATCCACCACTCCAGAGGCAATGCCCAAGGAAATCAGCCCAAATTTTTCTTGAGCCCCTAGCAATAGGAGACCTAAAATCAAACCCAGAATAGCACCCGAGAAGGCAATCAAGGCCCCCTGCTTCAGGAATATTCCTCGGATCAAGGAGTTTTTTGCCCCCATGGATTTCAAAACTGCGAGGTCCTTTTTCTTTTCAATTGCCAGCATACTTAAGGAAAAGAAAATATTAAAGGAGGCCAAAGCCAGAATGAAGGTAAGCGTCAAAAACACCACTAGCTTCTCTAGCTTCACGGTACGAATCAGCGTTGCATGCTGTTCATCGGCATTTTTTACGGCAAACTCCGCTCCCAAATGCGCTTGTACGGCTTGCTGCACACTTGAAATTGAATTCCCCGAAGCAACTTTAAGCTCCAAGGCAGTACGCTTTTGGCCATAGTTCAGTAAATCCTTAAAAAAATCAATCGGGACAAGGATGTATTCGTTATCCACACCCTGCTCTATACTGAAAAATCCTCGTGGCTCCACCTGTCCTGCAGCATACAGCTGGTTTGGGTCTAGAGAAGCTGCAGATTTTGGTGCTTTGGGGTAATAGATTTGGAGAACAGAATTGATATCGTCTAAGTTGACCGAAAGTGCAAAAGCTACCCCACGCCCAAGGATAGCTCCTGGTCGCAAGGCTGTTCCCAAGGTGGTATCTCCCCAAAAATATCCTTTTGAAAAGCGCTCGTGGTCAAAGTAGTTATCGGAAACTCCCTTGACTCGGGCGATATGTTGGTTGCCTCGGTATTCTAGGAGGGCATTGTCTTCGATCACTTCGGTAATGACCTCCACCCCTTCCACTTTTCGGATCGCATTTAACCAATCCTCAGTTGCTACAAAACTTTTTCCAGCAACTGGCGTCACTTGAAGCTCGGAGTCAAAACTTGAAAAAAGGCCTCGAATAAGGTCCTCTAACCCATTGAACACGGACATCACCGCCACCAAAGCCATGGTACTGATGGCTACGCCCACCATCGAGATCAAGGATAGAATGGTGATGAAGTTTTGCTTCTTCTTGCTCCGGAAATACCTGCCTGCAATAAAAGAACTTGTGTTCACGAGTTAAATCGATAGTTAATCCTCTTCCTCCTCCTCTTCGGGAGCAGGGGGAATGTGTAAATCTGAAATCACTTTATCCATGTGCTGCGCATAGGTGGCGGACTCATCCGAGAAAAACGCCAATTCAGGAATCACGCGGACCGACTTACCGATGCGCTTCGCCATAGCATGGCGAATTTCCTTTTTATTTTCATTGATCGCATCAAATTGTGCCTTTGGATTGGGCAACAAAAAACTGAGGTATGCCTTGGCAAATCCCAAATCAGGGCTCATCATTACCCGAGTAATGGTCACCAAAGTAGAGCCTACCAAGTGCTTGGCCTCTTTTTGGAAAATGTCACCCAACTCTTTTTGAATTAATTTTGCGTATTTTAATTGTCTTTTGCTTTCCATCTGAAGTATTTATGATGCAAATTTAGCGAAATACTTGGGCATGCTTTAATTTCGAGTTAAAACCAAATACCCCCTATCCACCTTGTTCAATTTTTTTAGAGTAAACGACCCCATTCGCCTAGTTGGAATTCTACTCTACGTGATCTTGTTTGGTGTAATCTCTTGGGTTTTTTTCTCATTTCCAAGCACGACTCCTGCATTGATGTGGATGGTTTTAGGAGAGCGCTTGAGCGAAGGGTATCTGCTTTATGTGGATGTAATCGATGATACGGGCCCGCTATCCGCTGGGGTATTCACTGGACTCCATCTCCTCTTTGGAAGAAGCCCGATTGCCTACATCCTTCTCGGAAAAGTTTTTGTTTTGTTTCAGATTTACTACTGGAATAGCACACTAATCAAGTACCGTGTATTTGATGAAACTACCTATTTGCCGGCCATCGTACTGGCAGCCTTGTTTCATTTTTCCTTCGACCTCATGTATTTATCCCCAACACTACTGGGGAGTACTTTTTTACTGTTGGCTTTTGGACAGCTATTCTCACATACAGTCCTTCAAAAGGAAAGCAGTGAATCCACCCTTCTAATCGGGATTTATGGGGGGCTAGCTGCTGGCTTCCATTGGAATTTTGTTTTTTTCCTTCCCTTTATTGCATTCACAGGGTTGGCTATATCTAGCTTTACCATACGCCAACTTTTTCTATCCATTATGGGCTTCCTACTGCCCATTTTGCTCATTTTTGTTTTTTATTTTTGGAAAGATGGGCTGAAACAAGCCTTACAAGTTTGGCCGATTGTATTCACTTATCCCATTTATGGGTACCAGCCCACCTTGAGTTGGCTTGCACCTGGGGCCTTCCCCTTGCTTCTCGCCTTGATTGGCTACACAATCAGCTCCTTTTTTCGTGGAGCGACCATCAATCAACAAAAGCAAAGACAGCTTATTGTGATCTGGCTTCTTTTTTCTGCCGGTTTGTTTTTCCTTGTAAAAAATAATGCCTCCTACCAGCTCGTCGTATTTTTACCTGCACTGAGTTACTTTATCAGCCAGTTTTTTTTACAGTTCGGCTGGACACCTCTCATTAGACCTGCATTTTTTGGGTTAGTTTTAGTTATGCCCATTTTAGCATCCTACTATTGGACTGATCGAACGGCTGTCGATACCACTTATTTTGTAGCTGCCACAGACGAAACAGGCCTTCCCCAAAAAACAGGGGTGATGGTTTTGGAAGACGACCCTTCTCCTTACCTTACTACTTCTTTAGAAGGCCCGTTTTTGAATTACAACATGTCCATAAGCTACCTCAAGAAAGAAAAAACCTTACCCCAAAAAGCACAGGTCTTCCAAATGATTCGACGCCAACTGCCCAAACAGGTTCTAGATAAGGAAGGCCATTTTAAGGATTTGTTGGAAGAGCTGCCCGCTCTCAAAGAGTTTTACTCGGAATCTAATCCAGGAATCTATTCCCTAAAATACAAAACACGAAAGTGATCCTACCCTAGGAATTAACAAATCTTCCAATCCTTATTTCACTCGTTATGAAAACCAAACAGATACACTTCTTCTTGATTGGAATCCTTAGCCTAATCGGCGTTAGTGGCGCTACCATGGCGCAGAAAGCAAATCCGGCTACCTTGAGTCCTGTTTCTAGAACTAGGCCTTTGGCTGAAAAGGAAAAATTCAATTGGGCGCATTTGGATCCTTTTCAAGATACCGTACCCGGAATGAGTATAGATCGTGCCTATGCTGAACTCATCAAAAAAAGAATAGGGCAACCCATACTGGTAGCCATTATTGACTCTGGCATCGACCTTGCCCATGAAGATCTCAAGGAGGTACTTTGGAAAAACCCCAAGGAAATTGCAGGAGATGGCATTGACAACGACCAAAATGGCTATGTGGACGATGTGCATGGCTATAATTTTTTGGGGGAATCCTCCGAGGAACAACTTGAGTTTGTGCGGATTCTCGCCAAAAATTTAGGGGATCCAATCCTTCAAAAAAAGGCAAGCACACTCTTTGAAACAGAGCTCGCAGCAGCTAAAACATCATTGCCTCAATTTGAACAAATTGAAAAATTCATCAGTGCTGCCCATCAAACCCTCCAGAAAAAACTAGGGAAGGAAAGTTATACACTGAAAGATCTTGAAAGTTTTATCCCTGAAGGCGAGGAGGAAGAACGAGCAATATGGATGGTAAGTCAGGTATTGGAAATGGGCCAGGACATTCCCTCGGCATTGGCAGATTTAAGGGAAGGAATTGTGTCCTACCAGTCTCGATTGGATTTCAACCTGAACCTTGAATTTGACGGGAGAAAGCCAGTTGGAGACAATCCTTATGATATCCAGGATAAAACCTACGGCAACGGCAATCCAAGCAATCGGAAAGACAACGAAAGCCATGGTACCCATGTGGCAGGGATTTTGGCGGCAAACAGAGCAACAAAAAAAGGAGTGAAGGGAGTGGCTCAAGGGGTACAAATAATGGCTTTACGCGCTGTGCCTGAAGGAGATGAATACGACAAGGATATTGCCTTGGCCATCCGATACGCCGTAGATCAGGGTGCCAAGGTGATCAATGCAAGCTTTGGAAAGAAACTCTCTCCAAATGCCTCTTGGGTGCAAGAAGCCCTGCAATATGCAGCAGCAAAGGATGTGCTTTTCGTACATGCCGCGGGCAATGATGGGGTTGATTTGGATGATCCGGAAAACAGCAATTATCCAAATGATCAGTACAGCCAGATGCCCTCACCGATGAATGACAATTACTTGACTGTAGGTGCTTTGACACCAAACTATGGTCCTGATATGATTGCCTCATTTTCCAATTATGGAAAGCGGAGCGTGGATATTTTTGCCCCTGGAGAGGAAATCTACTCCACGCTACCTGTCGATTCGTATGGATTTGAAGGAGGCACCTCCATGGCTGCACCTGCTGTGGCAGGGATGGCTGCAGTAATTCGATCGCTCTATCCTCAACTCTCTGCTGTGCAGGTAAAGCGGGTCATCTTAGATTCCGGTCTGAGCATTCCCCTCCAAGTTCGGGTAGGGGATCAAGAGCTCACATTGGAGGACATCTGTACTTCAGGAAAAATTGCCAACCTCTACACCGCCCTGCTCCTTGCAGAACAGGTAGCAGGGGAAAAATAAATCGTCCACGGCTGACGGACCACAGTCCACAGCTCATTTTATTGAACTTCAAACTTTATTTTCTCTGGGTAGTGGTTAAAAAGCGGATAAAGAGAGAAATCGTCCACGGCTGACGGACCACAGTCCACAGCTCATTTTCTTGAACTTGAACTATTCTTTTCTTTGGGGATTGGTGCTAACGCGGATAATTTCAAAAAATAAGAGCCAAAAAAAGGGTCTTGATTTTTAAAATCAAGACCCTTTTTGGTATTCTAGGAACAGGCAATTTTAGTGACGCGGCTTTGGTGCCTCCCCCCTTCAAATGGGGTGGTTAAAAAGAGCTCAGCCATTTTTTCGGCCAACTCATAGGAAATAAACCGAGCAGGTATCGCGAGCACATTCGCATCGTTGTGCTGTCGTGACAAGACGGCCAACTCCTCATTCCAGCAAAGTGCCGCACGGATGCCTTGGTGCTTATTGGCTGTGATGGCTACTCCATTTCCACTCCCACAAATCACGATTCCGAAGTCATACTCCCCAGCTTCTATGGCTAGAGAAAGAGGGTGTACATAATCTGGATAATCTACAGAAGCAGTAGAAAAGGGTCCAAAGTCCTGCACGGCATATCCAAGTGTGCCCAAGTGTTGCTTTAGCTGCTCCTTGTATCCTACACCTGCATGGTCTCCTCCGATTGCGATTCGCTTTATCATCACTTATTAAGCGTCTTTATTGCGGTCAAATTCGGCTTGCTTCAGCGCTCTTTTTTTCTCCAAACGCTTGGCGATAAGTATCCCCATCTCATACAGCACGAAAATCGGCATGGAAATTAACAACTGGCTCACCACATCTGGAGGAGTGATGATGGCGGATACAATCAAAATTACGACTATAGAATGCTTCCGGTATGTTTTTAACATCTTGGAAGTCACCAAGCCAGACATGGACAAAAAGTAAACCACCACAGGCAACTGGAACATGATTGCAGAAGCCAACACCAACATTGTCAAAGTAGAGACGTAAGAGGTGATGTCAAATTCGTTCGCAATGCTAGGGTCCAGCTGGTAGTTGGCGAGGAAGTTGATCGACATTGGAGTAAGAACATAGTAACCAAATGTTGCTCCTGAAAGGAAAAGAAAGCTGACAAAGGCCACTGCACCTCGAGCTGCACCCCGCTCTTTGTCGTATAAGCCGGGACTAATAAAGCGCCATACCTCCCAAAACAAATAGGGGAAGGCTGCAATCAAACCAACAACGATACTAGAAGTCATGTGCATGGAAAACTGTCCAGTCATCTGACGGCTTTGTATTGTAAAAGGCAATTGATCAATACACAATGCTTCAATGCCTAGGTAACTTCCAAGATCACAAAGCACTCGATAGGTCCAAAAATCAACTTTAGAAGGGCCCAAAATCAAGACTCCAAAAACGAAATCCTTCGCAATAAATGCCGCTACTGAAAAGAAGAGCACAGCAGATACCGCTCGAAGTAAGTGCCAGCGCAAGGCTTCTAGATGGTCCAAAAAGGACATTCCACCCTCTTCTTCTTCGTCTTTATATTGGTCTAATGCCATTTTAAACTATCAAGGTTAATACAAAGGAAATTTAACCATCCATGCATTGACTTCCGTCTTTATTTGTGCAAGCGCGGCATCGTCAGCATGATGTTGAAGGGATCTATCGATTAGGTCAACTATTTTTTTCATGTCCTCCTCCATCAGTCCTCGCGTAGTCACTGCAGCAGTTCCAATCCGCATTCCAGAAGTCACAAAAGGAGACTTGGTATCGAAAGGTACCATGTTTTTATTGATCGTGATATCTACTTTACCGAGCGTTTCCTCGGCAAGCTTTCCAGTCAAGTCCTTGTTTCTAAGGTCAATTAGCATCAGGTGATTGTCTGTACCTCCTGAAATAAGCTTGTATCCGCGGGCAACAAATTCCGCAGCCATCACCGAAGCATTCAATTTAACCTGAATTACATACTGCATGTATTCATCCGAAAGTGCTTCCTCAAAGGCTATTGCCTTGGCTGCAATGATGTGTTCCAAAGGACCACCTTGCGTTCCTGGGAAAACTCCCATATCCAAAAGCGCTGACATTTTTCTGATTTCTCCCTTAGGCGTAGTCAATCCCCAAGGATTGTCAAAATCTTCCCGCATCATAATCAAACCACCTCTAGGACCACGAAGCGTCTTGTGCGTGGTAGTGGTCACGATATGGCAATGCTCCAAAGGATCGTTGAGAAGTCCTCTAGCTATCAAGCCGGATGGGTGGGAAATATCGGCAAGGAGTAAGGCATCTACTTCATCGGCGATTTCGCGAAGACGGGCATAATCCCAATCTCTGGAATAGGCAGAAGCACCGCAAATGATCATTTTTGGCTGCACAGCAATCGCCTTCTCAGCCACTTTATCGTAATCGATTACCCCTGTAGCCTCTTCTACTCCGTAAAAATTTGCCTGATACAGCTTTCCAGAGAAATTGACAGGTGAACCATGAGTCAAGTGTCCTCCATGCGCTAGATCAAAACCTAATATTGCATCGCCTGCATTCAAGCAAGCTAAGAAAACAGCAGCATTTGCCTGTGCGCCTGAGTGAGGCTGCACGTTGGCCCAAGCAGCTCCAAATAATTTCTTGGCACGGTCAATCGCCAGCTGCTCAATCTCATCCACCACCTCACAACCGCCATAATACCGCTTATTCGGAAGTCCTTCCGCATACTTGTTGGTCAGCACGCTGCCCGCAGCCTCCATCACTTGCTTGGAAGTGAAGTTCTCTGAAGCAATCAGTTCGATGCCTCTCTTTTGTCTGTCCTCTTCCTTGGAAATAAGGTCAAAAATTAGTGTATCTCTTTTCATAATCGAGTATAGCTAAACGAAATA
>CAXNJN010000077.1:0-12120 GCA_964202605.1 Bacteroidia bacterium
CCTGCAAGCATGAACAAAGCGATGAACTTTCTCATAGTTTTTTTTTTAATTGACTTGGATTAAGGTTAAATGGTTTCCAGATTAAATCGAGTTTTAAAGTTATCATTTTTTAATTTCAAAAAACAAGAGAGCCTTTTAACTTTTTTTCATAACAACACCTTTAAACTGAAATGAAGGCAATTTTTACACGAATGGAGCTTTTTCAGTCCTCTCCAAACTCCAGATTTTCACCCCATAAGCGTGTTTGATCTGGCCGGGATAAATAATAAGCATCTGATTATCAAGACAAAATCTCATCGAACGGATTTTTTTTACCAACTTCCACTCGATCAGCCAGTCCAATTGATCTCAGCCTAAATTTTTAGTTTGAAAATTTTTCTTTTAGAAATGGCGCTTTAAATACCTTCTTGGTCAAGGAGATACACAAGGGCAGCCATTCCCGCTGCTCCCAATTCCAGTTCCCGCTTATCCACCGCCTCAAACACATCTGCCTCCGTATGGTGGTAAATAAAGTACTTTTGGGAATCGGGCAGCAATCCAATCAGGAGCGTTCCTTGATCTCGAAGGGGGCCAATGTCCGCTCCACCACCTGCTTTTTGAAGGTTCCACAACTGGTAGGGACGAAGTAACTCAGCCCAAGAAGCGATTTTACCCCGCTGCTCGGCAGTACCTGTAGAAGAAAATCCAATGGGTAAAAATCCACCGGAATCGGATTCAATCGCCGCAATGTGCTTTTCTCCTTTTTCTTTGGCAACTCGAGCATATTCCTGTCCACCACGAAGGCCATTCTCTTCATTCATCCACATCACGGCTCGGAGCGTGCGCTTGGGCTTCCATCCCAACTGCTTGTACAAGCGAAGCACCTCAATGCCTTGCATGCAGCCTGCCCCATCGTCATGCGCCCCCTCTCCTACGTCCCAGGAATCTAGGTGACCTCCCATAGCGATAATTTCCTCGGGCTTTTCGGATCCTCTCAGTTCACCGATCACATTGTAAGAAAGCTTTTCAGATTTCATCTCACCATGAGATTCCAAATACAGCTGTAAATCAGCCTGATCTGCAAGTAGGCTACTGAGCAACTCCGCATCCTTCGTACTTATGGCCAAGGCCGGAATAGCGGTTACATTCGGCGCATAGCGCTGGTTACCCGTATGGGCATATTCGTCCACTCGATTATTCATCGAGCGCACCACTGTAGCAATCGCTCCAAACTTAGCCGCCTCAGCAGCTCCCGAACCTCGCTGCCCTACAGCCCCTGAATAGGCTTCAAAAGCGTCCACCTTGGTGGGATCCATGGGCCCATTGAAGAAGACAATCTTTCCCCTCACTTGGCTCCCTAGTGCTTGCAATCCAGCCAGACCCTTGACCTCCACCACCTGTCCAAGCAAGCCCTTGGCTCCAGTACCTTGGGTGTTCCCTAATGCCAAACTGGCTAATTCTACAGTTCCATGTTTTTTTGAATTCACTACCCGTACCACATCTTTACCTCCACGGTCCCAATGGGGTACCATCACGGGCTGTAGGTAAACCGTGTCAAAGCCATAGCTTTCCATCAGCTGCTTGGTCCATTCTACCGCGGCAGCAGCACCTGGGGAACCGGAAAGTCGATTTCCTATCTCCTTGCAGAGGTACCGCAAGTTGTCATAGGTATGTCCTGCGGAAAGTTCGGTATCGTAAATTGTTTTGATTCGAGATTCATGGCTTTGCCCCACTGCAAGTAGGGGTAGAAAGAACAGGAAGAGGATTATTTTTTTCATCGGAAGGGGAAGTTTAAATTTCGTTGAAAAAGTTACGGGAAAAAGGAGCTCCCAAACAAAAATCACAGCCTATTCTTTGGGTATTTTTTTTTAAGAACTCTTTTTTTTAGAACTTCGTTGAACCAATTGCCTTCTAATTTAGTCTATAGAAGGGAAACCTATTTCCAACTTCATTTCAACACTACTTATGAAATTAATTACCACACTATTCCTTGGGCTAAGCACCCTTTTTGCAGCTGCTGACTTTGTAGCACCTGCCACCGTTAATAAAGCAGAGAGCCAAGTTCGTTGGGAAGCCTCCAAGGTAACTGGCACCCACTGGGGATATGTTCCTTTGAAAAATGCCACTTTGGATGTTTCTGGTGGTAAAATCACTGGCGGATCTTTTGACATGGACATGGTCAACTTGACCGTAGAAGACCTTACTGATGTCAAATCAAAAGGAAATCTAACCGGTCACTTGAAGTCAGATGACTTCTTCTCTGTAGAGAAATTCAACACCTCTACCTTCAAAATTACGGAAGCAAAATCCAGCAACGGAACCGACTACACGATCACTGGTAACTTGACCATCAAGGGCATCACGCAAAAAGTTTCTTTCCCTGCAAAAGCGACCGTAGCGGGCAAAAAAATTACTGCTACCGGTCAGATCACCTTTGATCGTACCAAATTCGAAATCAAATTCCGTTCAGGAAGCTACTTCGAAGATCTTGCAGACAAACTGATCTACGACGAGGTAAAGCTAGACGTGAAATTGGTAGCCGCTATCTAAGAGCCGACTTTTACCCCACAAAAATCCCCAAGAGGTTTCGTTTCTTGGGGATTTTTTTGTGAATTTTTTTCTCAAATCAAAGGAGCAGCTCCCGCTTACAAATCGTATTTGAAGGTGAGCAGCGCATAGCGAGGCTGCACCAGGTAGGAAAAGGTACTCACCAAGCTTTCGCTAAAACTATCCCTACGGATGGCTCGGGTATCGGCGATGTTCCAAACAGATAGCTTAAGCTCCCAAGGACTTTTTTTACCCTGGTAACTGAGAAATGCATTCAAAAAGTCAAAGTTATTCTGCGTTGCTAGGGAGCGATTGAGGTAGGAGGTATACGTGTAATCCGCGTTTAATTTCAGTCCCTTGAACAAGTCCAAATCGATCTCCAACTTGGGGCTATGCGTGGTAAAGGTGTTGTCTATCCTTCCCGATAGGTACTGATTCGCAGTGAATGCATAACCCAACTTCGCCTCCAAGATTTTGAAGAAGGTGCTGGTCAACTTCGTGTCATAAGTCTGGGAAAATTGCTCGTTCTGGGTCAGCTGATCATCCAAAAACAAGTTGGTTTGGAAAGCATTCCAATTTCCACCTACCTCAAATTTCATCTTATTGAAAGACTTGTCCACCCGAACATCTCCATTCAAGGTCTTGTTGACCGGCTCCACGTTTAGCACCGAAAACAAGCGATTGATTCCAATGAAGTCAGTGGTAGTCACCAAATCATTTCGCTTGCGCAGGTAGTTGGCATTACCAAAGACCATCAGCCCTGAAAACATATCAAAATGCGTGTAGCTTAGGGAATGGGTATTGAAAAGGCCATTATCGAGGGTCCTATTTCCACGAAACAAAGCATTGTAATCTTGTAAGAGCAAGCCTTGAGCCAGTTTTTGGATGTCCATAAAATTGGCCTCCGTGCCCCAGCGATAAGTCAAGGAGCGATTGGAGGTCAGGTTCCATTTCGCATACATCGCAGGCAACACCAATACACGGTCTTGTTCCAACTTCTCTCCCAACTGAGTATCGCTCCACTGGTAGCGATGAAGATTTGCAGATGGGCTAAGTACCCAATCCTTCCATTTGGTTTTCCAACTCATTCCGAGATAGGTATCTTGGAATTCAAATTCATTATCATTCACAAACGCATCAAATCGCTGGCTGGAACCCACCTGCCCAAGGCCACTCACAAAATTCTGATTGAGCTGCTGCATCCCGATAGACCAATTGAGGTGATTGGTAGGGTTTAGAATGTAATAGTAGTTAAATACCCCTTCCAAGGTACCGGTATGCAGTTCCTGGTTTTGAAGGAGACGGTAGGTTTCCGCATTAGGAATCGCATACAGGCCCACAAGTGGCTTGACCGAGGAGGTAAGGTCCAAGAAAGGATCTGAAAACTTCTTCTCCCAGTTCATTTCCATGCTAAACACTTGCTTTTCGCTAGGGGCACGATACCACTCTAGCTTTTGCTGCAAGGCATAGGGATTGCGTGAAGACAGCGTATTGATGTTTTGGGTAAAGTTCCCAAAACTAGAATTGAGCAGGTTCCCATTCTGAATCTCAGAAAGTTTTCCAAAAACGCTGTACTTTAAATAGGTCTCTTCTTTCGGAGTGTAGGTGATGGCATACTTGGCCAAACCAGACTTATTTTCTACCGCAGAGGAAGACTGGAGTTCTTCCTTATTGTTTTGTCCGGCATTTAAGTAGGTGCGTAGGGAACTACTTCCCAATTCATTGTTTGACGTAGACCCGATGATGAAGCCGGTATGCCTCCATTTGGCAGATGGGGAATAGTTCAGATTGAAGGCTGCTAAGTTGGTTTCAAGCGAATTGGCATTGGAGCGGGTGGCCATCGGAATCCCCAAATCCTCCCCATTGACCTGTATGCGGGATCCAGCACGAGTGGCAAGTCCTCCCATGCCTCCCGAAAATCGGAAATAATCCTGCAAGGTAAAGGGCTGCTCCCCCACATTATTCGTGCCGCCAATAAAGTTGACATTGAGTTTGGGTGCATAGTAAAACGTATTGGCATGCGCCAAATACCGTTTCTGAGGACCTATTCCTCCTGTCAAGTCACCAAAGACCATGTTTTTCTTGCCCTCTTTCAGTTGAATATTAAGCGCCAAAGACTCGTTGGTATCTAGGCCGCGCATGGGTCCGACTTCGTTAAAGTTTTTCAATACCTGCACCCGATCTACCGCATTAGCGGGCAGGTTTTTGGTGGCCAATTTGGTGTTTCCATCCATAAACGGCTTCCCATCAATCAGCACCTTGTCTACATTTTTTCCTTGCACCTTGACACCGCCGTCCTCATCCACCTGAAATCCTGGAAGCTTTTCCAAGACATCCTCAAGCTTTCGCTCGGTACCCGTGGTAAACGCATCTGTCTTGTAGGTGAGTGTATCGCCCCGCATAGTCACGGGCATTTCGGACACCACTTCAACCAGTCCCAGTTCCGTATCGTTTTGCTTGAGGCGTACCACTTGTGGGGTATCGGAATCCCAGGTGCTGAGCGCTTTTTCAAACTGACTGTACCCGACAAAAGAAACACGCAGCAGGTAGGCAGGACCTTCAAGCAAGGTTACTTTAAACTTGCCTTCGTTGTTGGAGATACCAAAACCTGCAATTTTCTGGGTATTCTGGTTGATGGCGACCACATTGGCATAGGCAATGGGCCGATTCAAGCTGTCCAACACGAACCCCGTCAGTGGCTTGGTTTGGGCAAAGGAAGTAAGGGCCAGCACGACAAAGCAGGCGAGCAGTCCTATTTTTTTTACAGTCAACATGGAGCGGGTAGCGTTGGAGAGTAGGTGGCTAGAACCCTTTTGCAAGGGAACAAGAAAGAAAGGAACTGGCCTTAGTTGCCAATTCGAATGGTCATCTGTGTCCCATCTCCAGGTTTGCCTTGGTAGCGATTCATCATTTGCTTCATTCCCTCCTCCTGTATCTTTTTGAACTCGGCTAGGGTAATTTCTTTTCCTTTGGATGGACGCTCGATGACCACCGGATCGGCAGAAGGATTCAATTCAATTTTTTCACAGATAAGAGTTCTCCCTTGATTTTGAACTTCCAAAATCAAACCCGGGAGCCCGAAATAGTTTTCTGGCCCATGGGAAACGGGAATCTCAGGCGTAAACCAGACGGTCACTTGTAGGGTGTCTTTCACATTTTCCATTTCCGTCATTCCCGTTGAAAAACGCTTTGAATCGACGATTTTGGTGAAGCTTGCCTTTTGAGCGGTGTAATTCCCTACTTTCTTGGTTTCTTCGGAAAGTTCCCATTCGAAAGGTTCAAGCGTGTCTTTGACCAAATAGGCCTTTTCATTCATGTCATGGTCTTCAAGGTAGCTTTGGTCGGCAATGTTTTTATAGAGGGTTGACCCTGCCCCACCGCTAACTACCATAAAGACTGACCCACCGGAAGATGCCGTAGCTGGTCCGCCATCCAAACTTTCTTCTTTCTTCCAAGTAGACTCGGTTTGGTTAAAGGATAGGATATAATTCTGTTCCATCTGCTTTTTCAAAGAGGCTTGAATCTGTGCCATTTGCTCCGGAGCCATCTTGGTAGAATCCATGGAGATGGAGATTTTGGAAGTAGACTTGTAATAGGCTCTGCCCGTAAATCCTTGAGCAAAAGCGGAATGTAGGCCTGTCCCTAAGAAAAGAAGTAGTGAAAGAAATGCGATCGTACGTTTCATGGTTGTGTTATTTTACCTTACAAAAGAAGTGAAGAGAAGCCAATATACGAGTTAAGCAGTGTTAACGTGTGTTAACACGAGTTTCAGGATGAAATCTATCCCCCTACTTTTAGCCCATGAAGAAGTTAGAATTCAAGCGTATTGGATTACTTATCGGGGTCACCCTGCTGGTGACGCTGGCTATCCAAACCTGGAGGATCGGGACGCAGTGGGGTATTCTACAATCAGAACTGAATCAGGACATTCAACAAGGCTTCGATCGTGCGGTTGAAAATTACTATGCAGAATTGGCCAAGTCGGATATATTTGCCTTGACGGATTTTGCGGGAAAAGACAGTTTGACATCAGATTCCAGCTTTATGGAAAGGGCCGTGGACAGCCGTTTGTTCAAACAAACACTCAACCTAAATTTCGACAGCCTAGGCAAGCAGCGAACCGGTAAAAATACCCGTAAGTCTCCTGCATCCAGCAGTCATCAGGCTGAATATGCAACGTTTAGTCCTGACAGTTCGCTAGACGTGGGTATAAAAGTCATGAAAATACGCGCTGCTTATGCTTTAGATTCCTTGTCCATTAAGTCCATCAATGGCTCTTTAAGTAGCTTCGAAGCGAAATCGATAAATCGAAAAGCGCTCGACACCATCGAGGTAGATCAGATCAATAAAATTCAGATTTTCAGAGGGAAGACTGCCGTCGATAGCTTGAATGCCATCGAGCGCTTTACCAGCAAAATTATCTTTTCCATCATCCGGGATACACTCGACCTGCCCAAACTAACCCAACACATAGAAACTGAATTTGAACGCAGCGGCATTGCACTCGACTACCGCCTCCACTTTACGGATCAACAGGCGGATAGTCTCAGTCTTGACTCTACCCTGAATCGAATCTCATTTCCTGAAAAAGTGAGCTCCCGCTCTACCTTCCTTCCCCAAGGCAAACTCCTTGACCTCTACTATGCACCCAGCCACCTGACCCTGCTGAAGCGTGGACTAATAGAGGTGATTACCTCGCTTTTATTTTTAGGAATCCTTGCTTTTGCGTTTTACTACCTCTACCAAACCATCAAAAACCAAAAGGAAATCGCTGAAATCAAGCAAGACTTGATTGCCAACATCACCCACGAATTCAAAACCCCCATCGCCACTACGCTGACCGCCATAGAAGGAATACAGCAGTTTAACCCTAGCAAGGATCCCGAAAAGACCGATCGCTACCTGGATATTTCCAAAGTTCAACTGCAAAAACTGGATCAGATGGTGGAGAAACTCTTGGAAACGGCTGCGCTGGACTCAGATCAATTGGTCTTGAAAAAAGAAGGAATTGATCCAGCACCGGTATTGACCCAATTGGTGCAAAAGTTTCAAACCCTAGCTCCAGAAAAGGAATTCACCTTGCTTCTCCCTCCTGCCTGCAGGCCTATCGAAGTAGACCCCTTTCATTTCGAACAGGTGATTTCCAACCTGCTGGACAATGCTATCAAGTATGGAGGGGCCAGCATTCAACTTCGCTTGGTACAAAGTACAGTCACGCAAATTCAGGTCGAAGACAATGGGGGCAACTTAAGTCCAGAACAGGCAAAACATATTTTTGAGCAATTTTACCGAGTGCCGAAAGGAAACCTCCACGATGTAAAAGGATTTGGCATCGGTCTGTACTACGTCAAAAAAATAATGGAAAAACACGACGGGAGTATTTCCCTTCAGACCAGCAAAAACTCCACTCGATTCACCACGGATTGGCCATGAGCAAGATACGCGTGTTACTAGCAGAAGACGAACTCGCCCTGGGCAGCATCGTCAAGGAAAGTTTGGAGAGCCGTGGTTTTGAGGTGATTCTATGCGGAGATGGGCAGGCTGCTTGGGAAAGTTACCTCCAAGCCAAGCCCGATGTACTCGTGTTGGATGTGATGATGCCAAAAAAAGATGGGTTTACCCTCGCCGCAGAAATCCGAAAAACAGATGCCCTCACCCCAATTCTATTTCTAACTTCCAAAAGCCAGGCCGAAGATGTGGTCAAAGGCTTTTCTGTGGGTGCAACGGACTACATTCGGAAGCCCTTTAGCATGGAGGAACTGATCGTACGCATCAAAGCTCACCTGGATCGGCAAGGAGGACAGGCGCTGCCGAGCGACTGGCTGCCCCTGGGCAACTATACCTTCCATCCCAAGCGTCAGCTACTGAAGTTGGATGCGAAAGAGATTACGCTTACCTCTCGGGAATCTTTGCTATTGGAACTGCTCCTGTCTCGGAAAAATGAAATCACGGAACGGAGCTTGATCCTCAACCAAATCTGGGGGGCAGACGATTTTTTTACCGCCCGAAGTATGGATGTCTTCATCACCAAGCTGCGCAAAAAGCTGCAAGAAGATCCTGCAGTACAAATCCTAAATATTCGAGGCTACGGGTTTAAGTTGGTAGGCTAGATAAACCATTCAGATGATTTTTTTAAGTGACTAAAACCTAATTAGCATTTTAAGCACTGAAGCCTTATGCGTTTCATAAAATCAATTCATTCAAAAAAATCAACCTTACCAAACATGCTCCCGTTTCTTGAGTTATTCATCTCGAAAGATAGGTTGATTAAGTTAGGTTAAGTTGACTAGAAAAGGGAGGCTTCAGACCCTCCCTTTCTTTTTTTAGTTCAAAATAGAATGTCTAGACCTACTTTTCTCAATAGGTCAACTTTTTCAAATAGGCAATACTTACAGGCAAGGTCTCCAGCTCTTTCTCGCTCTCATCTTCAATAAATAGGTGCTTGATCCCTATTTTATTGACTTCCTTCAAAATGGCCACAAAGTCAAGCTCCCCCTGCCCCAAGGGCACATCGTTTTCAGGTCCAGTCCCTCCGGTCATGTCTCTTGGAGCTCCTTTTCTAAAGTCCTTAAGGTGCAAAGACACCCAGCGCTTGCCGTATTTCTTCAGTAATCCCGCTGGATCCCCTCCTCCAAAGTGCGTCCACATCACATCCATTTGTAAAGACACATATTTTGGATCGGTATTCTCTACTAAGTAATCAAAGAGTGTACCTGCGCCATACGGCTGGAATTCGAAACCATGCACATGGTACTTGAACGTGATTCCATTTTCCTTCAATACTTTTCCTCCGGCATTAAAAACCTTAATCGCACGGTCCGCGTCGGCTTTGGAAAACTGTCCTCGAGCATGAGGAATCCAAGCACACATCACATAGGAAGCTCCCAATGCTTTAGCAAGGTCAGCAACGGCCTGTGGGTCGCTCTCCAACTGCTCAAAACCCGTACCAGTGGAAGGAATACTAATTCCCCGGTCATTCAACATTTTTTTGAATTCCACAGGATCAACACCCTGTGGCGCCCCTCCTTCATAAGTTTTAAATCCCATCTTTTGGATGATGTCCAAGGTTTCGGGAACCCCATTTTTCCATTGGTCGCGAAAGGTGTAGGCAGCTATTCCTAGCTGGGCTTGGAACAGGGGATCTCCCTTTTTCTGAGCGATGGTCGCTGTTGGCGAAAGCATCCAAGTCAAGGCAAGGATGAAGAAAGCAAGTATATTTTTCATGGTATTTTGGGTTTTGCTCCCTCAGAAAACTACTGATCGAAAGGAAAGATCAGCGAATCCCTGGTGGAAATTGTTAAAGATTCCCCTTGGTCAACTCGGCCACGGCATGATTTGCCGCTCGAGCTGTTAGAGTCATAAAGGTTAAGGTTGGATTTTGGGTACTGCCGCTGGTCATGCAAGCACCATCGGAAACAAACACGTTCTTACAAGCATGGAGCTGGTTGAATTCGTTGAGCAAAGATGTTTTGGGATCCCTACCCATGCGCACACCCCCCATTTCGTGAATGTCGGATCCTGGAGGTGCTCCCGTGTCTTCCACTTTGATATTTTTGAATCCCATGCGTTCGTACATTTCGGTTTGCTGCTCCAGAAAATCCCGAGTCATCTTGTTGTCATTCTCTTTCCACTCTACCGAAAGGATAAGTTTAGGAATCCCATACTTGTCTTTTTCATCTTTACTCAGCCGCAGGTGGTTGGACTCTTCGGGCACCATCTCCCCTTGCATCCAAGCTGCCATACCCCACAAGCCGTAGCCTGGATCGAGCAACTTCTCTCGTAGGGCATCACCAATCAGTTCTCCATTTCCATCCAACTGCCGGTTGGCCGACATTCCGATGGCATAGCCACGAAGGAAGTCCGTCTCCTGACGGTAGACATTGCGGAAGCGAGGGACGTAGGCATGCCCCGGGTTCCTCCCTTTGTTGGCCTGATCCAAAAAGCCCTCAAAGGTGGCATAGCCCTTCCCACGGTAGTTGTGGCAGGTCATGAATTTTCCCATCAAATCGTTGTCATTCCCAAGTCCGTTTGGAAAACGGGAAGAGGTGGAATTGAGCAGGATGGCGTTGCTATTGATCGTGGAAGCATTCACGAAAATGATTTTCGCATAAAACTCGATGGACTCTTGTGTGAGTCGGTCAATCACACGCACGCCGATGGCCTTGGCTTTTTGCTCGTCGTAAATAATCGATTCTACCACCGAATCAGGTCGAAGTGTGAGGTTGCCTGTCTTTTCCGCCCAAGGCAAAGTAGAGGCATTGGCAGAAAAATAGCCCCCATAAATACAACCACGGTTGCACATATTCTGATTCATGCACTTCGACCTCCCCTGATCCAGATGGATCTGCTGGGGGTCGGTGAGGTGTGCACAGCGACCCTGCACGAGGTGCCGCTCAGACCCATACATTTCCTTGAGCTTCTCCTTGTAGTAGCGCTCGACGCAACTCAGTTCAAAACCAGGCTGCACCACCTGATCGGGTAGTACGTCCAAGCCGTCTCTACTTCCAGCAAAGCCCACAAAGGTCTCCACATAGGTGTACCAAGGTTCCATGTCTTTGTATCGAATGGGCCAATCCACCGCATAGCCATCGCGGGCGGGTCCCTCAAAATCATAGTCAGACCAGCGCTGCGTGCCTCGTGCCCAGAGCAGGGATTTACCCCCTACGTGATAGCCCCGAAACCAGCGAAAAGGCTTCTCCTCAATGTAAGGCTGCTCGTCCTCGGCTAGGGCCCAATGCATGGTTTCCTCCCGCTTCCAGTTGGCAGCACCCATTCCAGATCGCTTTTCGATGGGCACGGCTCCACGAAATTCAAATTCCCAGGGAGCCTTGGAGGCGGTGGGATAATCTTCAATGTGGCGGACCATGCGTCCTCGCTCCAACACCAGGGTCTTCAACCCTTTTTCAGTAAGCTCCTTTGCAGCCCATCCTCCGGAAGCTCCAGAGCCGATTACAATCGCATCGTAGGTTCGCTTTTCTTTAGAATCTTGTAACATCATTGATTTACGCCTTTTCGGCAGGCACCTCCACACAGCCGCTGTAAAATCCTGGAGCTACTTGGTAGCCCAAATGATCGACCATCACTTCCCGGGCGGTCGTAAATCCAAAAATGGTATTGGATCGAATCAATTCGTAAAATTTCTTTTGATCCTCCCCTTCTTCAGTGCTGTAGTCAAGCATTATTTTTTCTCTTTCGGCTTTACTCAAGGAAGAAAAATTAAGTTTCTCTAAGGCCTTAAATTCCTTAACTAAAATTTCTTGCTCCTCCTTTTCGAGGCATTTTTCAAAAAATTTGATCAAAAACTGGTCTGTTCCTGTGCTCAAAGCACCGATAGGCGCAGCACCTGAACCACCTGGAATTCCTTCTGGAATTAGTGTTTCTGCGAGGGAAGTAATGAGCCGCTCTTGATCATAAGTGAAAAAACCAGCATGGGTCAGGCGATCTAAAATCTGCCATTTCCAGTCCACCAGGACCAGCCCTGCAATACCTGCACCTGCTGCACCGAGAAGTTTTAAGGAAGTTCGTCTTTGCATAAATAAGTAGTTGGCGAAAAGACGCCTTTCCTAAGGTACCATTTTTCAAAAAAAAGCACAA
>CAXNJN010000078.1:0-12096 GCA_964202605.1 Bacteroidia bacterium
AATGCGGATACAGTGAATAGTGTTGATATGAGATTTGTAAAAAACTTTCAAAATAATACTACCTATGCAAAAGATAAAGACTTGATAAGTTATCCTGATAAACACAATAATGAAAATATAGATAATATTTTAAAAACAAACTTAACAACCTATAGTTTTAGTGCACAGCCATATGATAGATTTTTTGGTGTTTCAGCACAAATACTTAGAAAAGGAATGAAATTAAAAATAGTTATATTGGATGAGAATGGAAATCAGTTGCTAAATAATAGAGGTGGAAGTAGTTTTTGGGCACCTACTTCATTTACATCTAGAGGGTGGGCAACATCAACATTGGATACTAAGCCTTCATTGGTTGCAAATGAAATAGGTTCATATGATAGGATACTGGGTTTTGATGTAAACAATTTAACATTACCTAAAAAAATAAAAATCAATTTCTACGAGAGAGATTTAATAACCCCATCAAAATCTTTAATTGTAACTATGCAAAGGTAATAGCTGTTAGAGTATAATATTTAATTTTTATACCTTAAGCTAAGGCAATTAATTAAAAACAAAATAAGTGGCTATAACAGAACCTGCTACCAATAAGTGTTTCAGCCCTTCCTAAAATCTATTTTCGTGGGTTTTAAGAGGGGTTTTTCATTGCAGCCATATCAAATGGCTGATTGACCACGAGTTCTTAAATCAAAAGCAAATCAATTATTTCATATCCCTTATTATCAATAACGGACATTTTTATTGACATTGTTGACGTCCAATGACTTAAATATAGATTTCATAATTACAAGCCACTGATACCATACAGATTAATTAAAAAAAGCACATTTCAGGAAGAAATGTGCTTTTATTCTGATTAAGCTTTTATGCCTTAGGCTTTATGCTTTTGAAATTTCCATGTTAACGGTTCTGCCTTTGATGGTATTGTTTTTCATCACGCGTACTACGTGCTCTGCATCCTTGTGAGGTACATCGACGAAGGAGAAGTTGTCAAAGATATCAATGCCACCGATGCTTTTTCCGGATAGGCCAGACTCACCTGCAATAGCACCTACGATGTCGTTGGGACGGATAAAGTCTTTTTTACCAAGATTCAAAAACAAACGAGTCATGTTCTCCTCGCGCGCACGCTCTGCACGGGGAGCAAAATCTCGAGGTCCTTCTTTGCGGTCACCAAATCGGCTACTGCTATCTCCGAAACGGCTTCCTCCTTCTTTGCGGTCGCCAAAACGGCTACCACGATCAGGGCGATCACCACTTCTAGGGGCTTCTCTTCGGTCTCCGAAGCGCTCGCCACGTCCACCTTCTCTTCGATCTCCGAATCTTGACTCACGGCCACCTTCACGTCCACCCTCGCGACCACCTTCTCTTCTGCGGTCTCCGTATGCTGGAGCTTCAATACCAAAATCTTGCTCCTTCATTTCTTTGACGGTATCGCCCATGACCATTTTAAGTAGGCCAAGAGAGATTTGTTCCTGAGTCAAACCTTCTGAAAGCATTTGGCCAATGGTGGCTTCAAACAATTGGTTGTCCTCCTGCTTGCTCAATACGCGGTGTACATCCTTGATAAACTGAGTTTTCTTCAATTCAACCAATTCAGTAACAGAGGGAGGTGTCATTTTATTGATGGTTGCCTTAGTGAATCGCTCTAAGTCTTTGAGCTTCATCATCTCTCTGCGGCCAGTAATGAACGTAATGGCAGTTCCTGATTTGCCAGCTCTGCCCGTTCTTCCGATACGGTGTACGTAATACTCCTCATCCAATGGGATGTCAAAGTTGAATACAGCCTCTACGTTATCTACGTCGATTCCTCTAGCCGCTACATCGGTAGCAACCAATACAGTGCAAAGACCTTTTCGGAACTTGCCCATGACCTTGTCACGCTGCGCTTGAGAAAGGTCACCGTGAAGCGCTTCAGCAAGAATGCCTCGAGCACCTAAAGATTCAGTAACCTCGTCCGTCATCCGCTTGGTATTGCAAAACACCACGCTGAGGGCATAATTGTGAATGTTCATCAAACGAGCCATCAGCTCCATCTTCAAAGACTGCTTTACTTCATAGAATACTTGATCGATTGTCGCAACCGTCAATTCATTCTTGGCAACTTTGATAATTTCTGGGTCTTTCTGGTACTTGCGTGTTAGGTCAAGGATAGGCTTGGCCATGGTAGCGGAGAAGAATACCGTCTGTCTCTCTTCAGGCATTTCCTGAAGAATAGCTTCGATATCGTCTCTAAAGCCCATGTCTAGCATTTCATCTGCCTCATCCAAGACGATGATTCCTGCATCTTCCAATCGTAAAGTGCCTCTGTTGATGTGGTCCTGAACACGACCAGGCGTTCCTACTACGATCTGTACGCCTTTTTTCAAGACACGAATCTGCCTGTCGATGGATTCACCTCCATAAATAACAACAGAGTTAATTTTTTTGTGGTATTTAGCCAGTTTTTGAAATTCTCCTTCTACCTGAACCGCAAGTTCACGGGTAGGACATAGGATAATTGCTTGAGGCTTGTTGAATTCGGGGTCTACCAAGTCGATGATAGGAATCGCGAATGCCGCCGTTTTACCAGTTCCGGTTTGTGCTTGACCGATTAAATCGCGGCCTTGCAAAATGAAAGGAATGGCTTGTTGTTGAATGGGGGAAGGTTGGGTGTACCCCATCTCTTCCACAGCCCGCAAGATTTCTTCCGAAATCCCCAGGTCTGAGAATTTGTTTGTGTTTTCCATGAATGTTGTCCTTACTTTTTCTTGCCATGGTATCCTAAATCCCAGACAAGCAACAGCAAGGACTCACGGCACGAAAAATAGCTATGTCAAAATTGACGATGCAAAAGTAAGTAGAAAAATTTTGTAAAACAAGGGTAGGGCTGAAGTTTTTAGAATATTCTATAGAAATGAGGGGCTTTAAACGAAATATATTTGGTGGGACGAATTGTACAATGTACAAAGTACCAAGTACGAGGTACGAAATACGAGATACGAAATCTAATTAATGACGAACGCTGAACGCTGAGTGCAGAATGTCGACAAAAGCGCTAAGTACTAAGTACCAAGTGGGGATTCGCATTGGGACTCAAATTCTATTCCTTAAAAATCTTGGTACATTGTACTTGGTACCTGGTACAAAATTTAAAGTCTTGATACTTGCTACTTGATACTAATTACTTAAAAGTCTTGGTACTTTGTACTTGGTACTTGGTACAATTTTTAGTGTCTTGCTACTTAATACTAGCGACTTGATACTCATAAAAACGATTGATCCTCCGTTGCTTCTTCTGTCATCTCTTCTGCGAGATCCTTGCCCAGATACCGATCAATCAGCCCATGTGCAAGGTAGAGTACTGGTGTAAGTGCCATTGCGACGGTAAACTTATACACATAGTTGATGAGCCCTACTGCTGCGATTTGGGAGATACTCCAGTTTCCAAAAACATAGAATGCGATCCCCAGCACCACAAATGAATCGATGAACTGGGAGACTAGGGTAGAGCCTGTTGCGCGCAACCAGATCATTTTAGGACCCGTAACTGCTCGGAGCTTTTGGAACACATACACGTCGATCAGCTGCCCGAGCAAAAAGGCGGTAAGCGAACCGACAATAATTCCAAGGCCTTGTCTAAAAATGGTATTGAAAGCATAGTTAATGTCAAAGGCGCTTCCATCAGGCATGCTAGCATTGACCTGCATCCAGAAATCTGCAGGTGCTAGAGCCGTAACCAGGCTAATGACTACAAAGACATAGGTGATGAGTGCGGCAGTCAAAAAACTGATTTTCCGTACTCCTTTTTTACCAAAGTATTCGTTGATAAGGTCAGTTGTGATAAAAACCACTGGCCAAATCACTGCACCTGCGGTAAGGTTAAAGTCCAGGACAAACTCACCAAAAAAAGTCCATTGAACAGGGTCTAACCCCAGTGTTTTTTCACCAGAAAAGATTTTTACCCCAATAATTTCAGCCAAGATGGCATTGGTTAGGAATATTGCTCCTAGGATGACAAACAAATTGGTTTTTCGGCTTTGCGGGGATTCATTCATGAGAGGAGGGAATGGGGTAGGTGATGCCTTCTTCACTTAAGCTAGAATTTGGGAAAATGGTTTGTGCTTCAACCAATAACTCACTTAAATCGGGATACCTGGAAGAAAAATGGCCTAGCAGCAATTTTTTGACGCCTGCAAGTTGGGCTAGTTGCCCCGCTTGAATGGCAGTACAATGAAAGGTTTCGGCAGCACGGTGGCTATCCGCTTCCATAAAGGTGGCTTCATGGTAAAGCAGATCCACCCCTTCGAAATAGGGAGCCAATGTAGGATTGAAAGTTGTATCCGAGCAGAAGGCATAACTTCTTAACGAAGCCGATGGATGGCAATAGTCCTTTGCCAAGTAGAGGGTGCCATCGGCAGCAAGGTAATCTTGACCTAAACGAAGCTGTTGGATGGCTTCCAAGGGTAAAGCGCTTTCTTGAAGCTTTTCCTTGATCAGGGAGCGCAGACCTTCCTTTTCTTGAATGATAAATCCGGTGGTGGGAATGCGGTGCTGGAGCGGAAAGCTGGAAACTGTGAATTGAGGATGGTCTAGTAAGGTTACTTTTCCTTCTGTTGTGGTTTCAGTGAATTCCAAGGGGTAATTCAAGCGGGTTTGGCTCCACCTAAAATGAGTGGTAATGATCTGGTTTAATCCCCTGGGGCCAACTATTCGGAGTGCATCGGTTCGCTTGGATAGATGAAAACTAGACAATAGGCCAACCAAGCCTAGGTAATGGTCTCCATGGAGATGGGAGATGAAAATGGTTGAAATTTTGGATGCCTTCACCTTGTATTTACGCAATTGAATTTGGGTACCTTCTCCACAATCCAATAAAAAAAACTCCTGCCCAAATCGAATGACTTGGGCAGTGTGATTTCTTCCATGCATGGGGATGGAAGAGGTGTTTCCTAGGATGGTGACTTCAAATTCTGGACTCAAGCACCCTCCTCGTCTTTTCCTCCATCAATCTCATGCATAAATACCACTTCCCCAGCTTCTTCTAAGTTGGACACAAGACGCAACTTCTTATCAAGCATGGAGATCTTGAGTAACTTCATCACATGGTCACGAACGCCGGAGATCACAAAAATCCCTCCGTTGCGGCCAAATTCCCGGTCACCTACAAGTAGGGCACTCAATCCACTGGAATCCACATAATTTACTTGACTCATGTCGAGTACGAGGTTACTGTAACCCTCGGCATGGATGGTTAACAGTTCAGACTTTAATTTAGGAGCCAATAGGGAGTCAATTTTTTCCTCTAGTGGGGAAAAAACAACGTACTGCTCTTTTTTATCGATGGTATATTTCATGTGCGTGTGCTTAGTTGGCGAGGTAATCTAAAATACTTTTTTCAATTCGTGTGGAAATGTCGGATGTTTCTGCACGAACAAAGGCCGTACCGGTAATCTTTTCAAACAACTCAATGTAGCGATCTGAAATGCTTTCTACAAGTTCATCGCTCATTTCTGGCACTACCTGTCCTTCTTTTCCCTGAAAGCCATTGGTAATCAGCCACTGACGTACAAATTCTTTGGACAATTGCTTTTGAGGCAATCCTTGCTTTTGGTTTTCTTCGTAGCCTTCCGCATAGAAGTAGCGGGAAGAATCCGGGGTGTGGATTTCATCGATCAGGTAAATTTTCCCCTCTGCTTTACCAAATTCATACTTGGTATCAACTAGAATTAATCCCTTTTCTTTGGCCATCTCTTGCCCACTTTGAAATAGATCCCGGGTATACTGCTCAAGAACAAGGTAATCTGCTTCTGAAACTATTCCCTTGGCTAAAATATCTTCACGAGAAATGTCCTCATCGTGCCCTTCAGATGCTTTGGTGGTTGGGGTGATGATAGGTGTTGGGAAGGCATCGTTTTCTCTTAATCCCTCCGGCATGGGTACACCGCAGATTATTCGCTTGCCTAAGGCATATTCCCGAGCGGCATGTCCAGCTAGGTAGCCACGAATCACCATTTCAACCTTAAAGGGCTCACAGCGCTTGCCAATGGTCACGCTTGGATCTGGAGTGGCTGTTACCCAGTTGGGAACTAGGTCTGCAGTGGCTTTTAAGAAGCCAGCAGCGATTTGATTCAGTACTTGTCCTTTGTAGGGGATGGCCCTTGGAAGTACCACGTCAAAGGCAGAGATTCGGTCGGATGCGACGACGACAAGCTCTTTTTCGAACATGTACACATCCCGTACTTTACCCTTGTAAAAGCCTTTCTGTTTAGGAAAGGAAAAGTGAGTTTCTTTAATCGCGTTACTCATGAAGAATTCGTTTGGGCAAAAATAGAAAAATCGATTTGGCTAGCGGTGAACTTGCCCGTTATTTATTGATTTTATTTCCAAGTTCGTAGGTTTCAGTTCGTTCTAGAACCCCATTCACACTATAGAACTCTCGAACTCCATTTAATATACCTTTACTAAACCGTCTGATTTCTTGTATTTTACCTGTTTCGTAATAAAGTATCGCTTCGCCATCTTCTAGGTCATTGAGGAAGAAAATGCTGGAAGAGAGTTGTCCGGAAGGGTAGTAGTTTTCCTCCTTGATTTTTTCTCCTTTTTTGGAATAGAACTCCTGCTGCTGTAGGCTACCTGATTCATAGTAGCTGGTGCTCGGAGTGATGGGAATTCCTTTGGCGAAGGTTGTTTTTTGTTTGAGCGCACCTCCCGGATAATAGCTGAGGAGATCTCCGTCGGGGGCACCCTTTCGGTAGTTACCTATACGTTCAGGTTGTCCATTGGGATGTTGGAGTAGGTATGGGCCATCTAGGCCTCCATAAATGAAGAATAGCCGTGAGCGCAAGCTGCCATCCGGAAAGAAGCTTTCCTCTTTGCCGTCCAGCAATCCACGTTCGTAATTACCTTGGTATTGGAGAATACCGGACTCGTCGTATTCTTCTCGTGGACCGTTAAATTGACCTCCTAAATAGCTGATTTTGGATTGAATCGACCCATTTGGATGGTATTGGAAAGAAATTCCTTCTGGTTTGTTTGTTCTGAAGGGTGTCTTTTCAGATAAGGTCCCGTCTTCAAAATAGGATAGGACTTCACCTTCCAGTTGGTTTGCCACAAAGTTGGAACGCTGTCTCAGCTTGCCACCAGGAAAAAAGCTCAAGGCTTCCCCTTCGCGCTGATTATTTTGAAAAGTCAATTTACGAAGTGTATCGCCTGTCTCTGGATCCAAATCGTAAAATAAACCATGACGCTGGCCGTCCTTTAATTGGCCTATCACCACCAATCTGCCATCCAAATCATAGCGCCAAACAGTTCCATTCGCCTTTCCGTTTACCAATGTGACTACTTCTTTGACTTTGAGCGTATCCCCCTCATGGTAGGTACGAACTGTATCTTGACCAAAGGTCAAAAATGAAATAAGCGTAAAAACAGAAAGTAAAAGAAAAGGCTTTAGCATAGTGATCCGCAAAGGACTACAAACAGATGGATTGACCACAGGTCCAAGAAAATGACATTGGAAAATTACAAAGCAAGAAATTCAAATAGCTATTCTTTAGCGAATTTATTTGGGATGGGCTAACTTTGATATTCTAAATCCAGCTCCATTATGTCACCGATTCGTCTAGTAGTTGTCCTCCTATTTTTTATGCTTACTGCTTGCCAACAAAAAAAGGAGATTGCCTTTAAAAATTATGAGGGCGAGATTTTTGGAACCTATTACCGGATTCAGGTAGGGGACAAGGATAGGAATTTTCAAACTCAATTTGATTCGGTCTTTGCGCTAATCAATACGGCTGCAAATTCGTATGTCCAAGAGTCGGAAGTTTCGGATTTTAATTCAAAAGGGATTTTAAAAGATCCCTCCTTCACCTTCCGAGATATGCTTGATTCTAGTCGAAAGTACCATTTGCAAAGTCAAGGCTATTTTGAACCTACTTTATTCCCTTTGCTCAAGGCTTGGGGCTTTTCTTTTGAACAGCGGGAGCAAATGGATAGCGCAAAGGTGGCGGAGTTAAAGTCGTTAGTAGGCTTCGAAACGAAGCTTATCGTGACAGATTCGGGCTATTTTGCAGCTGAAGAAGGCGTAAAATTGGATGTTACAGGTTTGGGTGAGGGCTATGCCATTGATAAACTTGCATCGGTATTAGACCAAGCGGGTGTTGCGGACTACTTGGTGGAGATCGGAGGGGAGATGAAGGGGAAAGGGAATAATCCTAGAGGGGAAAATTGGACCATCGGGATTGAAGACCCATCGCAAGCGGAGTTAGGAGTAACCAACTCCATGCTGACCAAGGTAACCTTGAACCAACTTGCCTTGAGTAGCTCAGGAAATTACCGAAAATTTTACATCGATGAAGAAGGCAACCGCAGATCTCACCTGATTGATCCAACCACAGGTTTTCCGGTAAGTCATTCGATGGTTTCGGTATCCGTATTGGCTACCTCCGCAACGCAAGCAGATGCCTTGGCTACTGCATTTATGGCGATGGGCCCTGAAAAGGCAAAGGTGCTGGCAGAAAGCCTACCCGGTGTAGAGGCCATGTTTGTGCTGGCCGAAAAGGATCGCCTGCGAATGGAATTTACTTCTGGCTTTCCGAAGGAGCTGGAGCAAGAGAAAAAGTAAAATATATTAATTTTAATTTTTCACCTTTACGTTTTATCTAACCATCTTTTTTAATCTCTTCCCGCAATGCTGCGGGACTAGCAGCAAAGCCGTCAAGTCCTGCCTGTGGTAGGCAGGCGCGAAGGAGGGTGCATCATCAAACCCCTAAGTTCTATTTTTATACGGAAGAATTAGACGAAGAAGTGGTTAGTTCCATTTTGGAACATACCACTCTAAACGGCGCATTGAGGCAAAAGACCCAAAAAACACGAGAAAAATGCTACTCCATAGATGCGGTTCTTGCAGTGGGCCATCAAGTCAATTCTGACATTGCTACAAAGTTTTGTTTTTGGGCATCACTGCACGATAGGATGGCCTAATCTAGTACACGATTTTAACCTAAATTTTTTTAACTGATATGAAAGATGAATTAGTTTTTTACAGATTGGATGAACTTGCCGATCATGTTGAGGTCAGAATTGATGAAAAGAGAGAAACCATTTGGCTCACGCAGCAGCAAATAGCGGATCTTTTCGGGACGAAGAGGCCAGCCATTACCAAACATTTGAGTACTATCTTTTACTCCGGAGAATTAGATGAAGAAGTGGTATGTTCCATTTTGGAACATACCACTCTACACGGTGCATTGAGGCAAAAGACCCAAAAAACACGAGTAAAATACTATTCTTTGGATGCGGTACTTGCGGTGGGATATCGAGTGAATTCTGGCCGTGCCACGCAGTTTAGAATTTGGGTTACACGGATATTAAAAGACTACTTACTTAAAGGATACGTTATCAACAATCGGATGAACCGATTGGAAGATCGAATGGAGGCTATCGATGCTCAGATAAATCACCTAGAGCTCCAACTAAATACGCATTTGATTCCGACTCAAGGTGTTTTCTTCGAAGGGCAAGTGTTTGATGCTTATGTGCTGGTTTCTAAAATCATTGGAAGTGCTCAAAAATCCATTGTGTTGATTGATAATTATGTGGATGAAAGCGTACTAGTTCATTTGAGTAAAAGGCATGATAAGGTGTCGGTTACACTACTCACCAAAACCCTTAGCAAACAACTTCAATTGGACGTGCATAAAGCCAATGCACAATATCCACCAATTCAAGTTAAGCTGTTTGGCCAAAGCCACGATCGCTTTTTAATCATCGATCAAACAGAAATCTATCACTTGGGTGCTTCTCTTAAAGATTTAGGTAAAAAATGGTTTGCCTTTTCCAAACTAGATCAACGCTCAGTGCCAAGCATGTTGGCATCCATTTCGGAAGTGCTTTAATTAGGTTAGCTCTTTGCGACTTCTCTAGCAATCTTTTTTAATCTCTTCCCGCAATGCTGCGGGACTAGCAGCAAAGTAGCAAAGCCCTGCCTGCGGTAGGCAGGCGCAAAGAGGGGGTGTTTCACTTTTTTTCTTGGTGCACTACCTACCATAGGCAGGCCGGCATACCGAAGGAATGCTTTACGTCTTCTCTAGCAATCTTTTTATTCTCTTCCCGCAATGCTGCGGGACTAGCCGCAAAGCCGCAAAGGGGGTGTTTCACTTTTTTTCTTGGTGCACTACCTACCATAGGCAGGTCTACCTACCGTAGGCAAGGCTCTGCGGCTTTGCGTGGTCTACTCCTTACAATTTCTCAATCACAATCGCTGAAGCACCTCCTCCGCCGTTGCAGATACCTGCTACGCCAATGTCTCCGCCCTTTTTGTGAAGTACTGTACACAAGGTACTGATGATTCGTGCTCCTGAGGCACCTAGGGGATGCCCTAAGGCCACAGCACCTCCGAATACATTCAAGCGGTCATTGTCGAGATTTAGTTCCCGCAGGTTGGCAAGCGCCACTGCTGCGAAGGCCTCGTTGATCTCGTAATACGAAACTTCCTCGGCAGTTACTCCAGCATGGGTCAAGGCTTTAGGAATAGCCAAAGCCGGTGCAGTCGTGAACCAAAGTGGATCCGTCGCTGCATCTGCATAGCCTCTGATTTTGGCAATTGGCTTGAGACCGTATTTTTCGACCACTTCCTTACTCACCAAAACCAAGGCTGAGGCTCCGTCATTCATGGTCGACGCATTGGCAGCAGTCACAGTTCCATTTGGATCAAAAACAGGCTTTAGGGAAGGGATTTTATCAAACACTACATTCTTAAATTCCTCGTCTTCGGCAATCAAAATCGATTCTCCCTTTCTGCCTTGGAGTTCAACAGGTACGATTTCATCCGCAAACATTCCTGCTTCCCAAGCGGCCGCCGAGCGTTGGTAGGATTGGATGGCATAGGCATCCTGCTCGGCTCGACTGATATTCATTTCCTTGGCGGTGTTCTCCGCACAATTGCCCATTGGGAATTTGTAGTACACCTCAAAAAGTCCATCACGCACCAATCCATCGGTTAACTCAGCATTCCCATACTTGTAACCAAATCGTGCTTTTGGAACGTAGTAGGGGACATTGGACATGCTTTCCATTCCCCCAGCTACCACCACCTCATTGATGCCCAATTCGATGGATTGTGCTCCAAGCATCACGGCTTTCATGCCAGAGGCACAAACCTTATTGATGGTGGTACAGGGTACTTGGTAGCCAATGCCTGCACCGATTGAGGCCTGCCGAGCGGGTGCTTGGCCCAAATTGGCAGAAAGCACATTGCCCATGAATACTTCATTGACGGCCTCTATGGGCACACCAGATTTGGCTAAAGCGCCTTTGATGGCAATACTTCCAAGTTCGGTTGCAGAAAGGCCACTCAGCTTCCCTCCAAAACTCCCAAGGGGAGTACGTACTGCTGCAAGGATATAAACTTCTTTATTCATCTCAAATTGGGTTTAGAGGAAGCTGAACTAGCCCATGGATTTACCAATCAGGCAATCCTTTTTTAGGGCGTTGCGTCGCTTTCTTTTTATTGTCTTGGATATACCGTAGTTCCGCTGCATTGAGTGATTCCAATATTTGTGCGGCTTGTTCAGGAGACAAATTCATTCCTTTCAGTTTTTCACGCATCGCTTCCATCTTTTTCTGGCGATCGGCTAGGTTGGCATCCATCTGGTCGTTTCCATTTTGGCCTGCTTCCTCGCTTTTTTGGGAGGGATTTTCTCCCTTTTGACCTTCCTTGGCCTTGTCTTCGTTGGTTTGCTCCCCGTCTTTTTGATCCGACTTTGAATCTTCCTTTTGTGAAGGGTCTTTTTGCTCTTGATTTTGTTGGTTCTGCTGCTGCTGGTCTTGGTTTTGCTCCTGCTGCTCTTCTTCCTGCTCCTGATTCAATTTTTCTTTCAATGCCTTGAGCTTGGCATCGTTGGGATACTTCGCCAAACCGTCATTCACCTCCTTGAGTGCTTGTTCCTTGGCTGTTTTAACATAGGAGCGTGCTGCACGATTGAAAAACTCTCCTGCACTCTGTGCTTGTACTTTTACTGCGAAAAGCAGCATAAAAGCCAATCCTAAGTAGATGCGATGTTTAGTTTTCATTTATTTCGACTACGTCTTTTAAGCTTGTCATAAAATCTTGGT
>CAXNJN010000079.1:0-12067 GCA_964202605.1 Bacteroidia bacterium
CGCGTGTCTAAGCTGGTGGAACAATTTTCAGGGCAATACATTCCTGCCAACAAGCCCGTGGTGGGGGAGAATGTCTTTACGCAAACCGCCGGAATTCATGCGGACGGTGATCAGAAAAAAAGCCTCTACTTCAACAAACTCCTTCCCGAACGCTTTGGTAGGGAACGAAAATATGCCCTCGGTAAATCCTCTGGGAAAGCCAATATTTCAAAAAATTTAGAAGCTTTGGGAATTTCCTTGGAGCCGGAAGAACTTGCGCGCGTCACCCAGCGGATCATCGATTTGGGGGATAAAAAAGAGCGAGTAACGCCCGAAGATTTACCTTACATTATTTCTGATGTCTTGCAAAATACCACCCTAAATAAGCATATCAGTATCGATGGGTACCAAATGACACAATCCAAAGGACTGAAGCCTTCTGTGCAGCTGCGACTCAAGATGCATGAAAATTATTATGATGCTACCGCTACAGGCGATGGACAGTACGATTCCTTCATGAATGCCCTGAGTACTATTTATACCTCACTTCACAAAGAGCTACCCAAACTCGTAGATTACCATGTGACGATCCCTCCCGGAGGAAAAACAGACGCCTTGGTAGAAACAGTCATTACCTGGGAGCATGGGCATCGGTTCAAGACCAAAGGGCTAGATCCCGACCAAACGGTGGCCGCCATGATGGCCACAGAAAAAATGCTTAATATCATGGATTCAATAACATCAGCACCTCAATCCACCAGTTCCCTCGTATGAAAATGAATATTGCACTCCTTCCTGGAGACGGCATAGGCCCAGAAGTGATTGCACAAGCAGTCAAGGTAGTAGAAGCCATCGGAAAGAAATTTGGCCACCAGATCAGCTTTCAGCATGGGTTGGTAGGCGCATGTGCGATTGATGCCACAGGTGACCCTTATCCAGATGCTACCCACGATATTTGTGCGGCATCAGATGCAGTCCTTTTTGGTGCCATTGGGGATCCCAAGTACGACAACGATCCCAAGGCCAAGGTTCGACCCGAACAAGGCCTGCTCCGCATGCGACAGAAACTAGGTTTGTTTGCCAATGTGCGGCCTACTTTTACCTTTCCTTCCTTGGTACACAAATCTCCGTTGAAGCTCGATCGAGTGGATGGGGTGGACTTGGTGTTCTTCCGAGAGCTCACTGGAGGCATCTATTTTGGAGAGCCTAGAGGAAGAAACGAGCAGGGCACGAAGGCCTTTGACACCAACGTCTACAGCAAAGAAGAGATTGTGCGTTTGGCACGAATGGGTTTTGAAGCTGCGCAAAAGCGTAGAAAACTGCTGACTTGCGTGGACAAGGCCAACGTGATGGCTACCTCGAGATTGTGGAGGGAAACCGTCCAGGAATTGGCGCCTGAGTATCCGGATGTAAAGGTAGAGTATGAATTTGTAGATGCCGTGGCCATGCGACTGATTCAATGGCCCAAGGCCTACGATGTGTTGATCACGGAAAATCTCTTTGGCGATATTTTGACGGACGAGGCTTCCGTAATTTCTGGATCCATGGGATTGATGCCTTCAGCCTCCTTAGGAGCCAAGGTGAAGCTATTCGAGCCGATCCACGGTTCCTATCCTCAGGCGGCAGGCAAGGACATTGCCAATCCGCTGGGTACCATTCTATCCGCATCCATGATGTTCGATTATGCATTTGATTTGGCAGCTGAAGCCAAATTGATCAGCGATGTAGTCAACCAATCCTTGGCCGAAGGAATCGTCACCGAAGACATCGCTGATGGGGGCAAAGCCTACAAAACCTCCGAACTGGGCGACTGGTTGGCAGCACGAATTCTGAGTTAAGCTTTTAAACTAAAAAACCACCTTGCCAGGTGGTTTTTTAATTTAAAAGCTGCTCCAATTGAAAAACTAATTCTTCTAGGTCTTCGGATAGGATGGACCACACAATCTCATAGTCTATTCCAAAATAGTCGTGAACAATTCGATTCCGAAATCCTCTTAATTTTTTCCATTCGATTTGAGGATTTTCTAACCTAAAATCTTCGTCAATTCGTAGTGAAGCTTCTCCAATAATTTCAAAATTCCTCACCACTGCATCAATGGTTTTGTCATCGGTCAAGAAATCCTCAAAAGACAAACCTTTGGTGTATTTTAGAATTTTCTCTGCTGCTTCTTTCATGTCCAAGAGCAGCAGGTTACTCGATCTTTTAGACATAGATTAACTCCTCTTTGATTTGTTCAAAATACCTTGGCTTAATTCCTTTTTTGGACACCAAATCCACTTTGATGCCGAGCAAGTCCTCTAGTTCATCGCCTAGTTCAATAAACTCTGATCCTATTCGACTATGAAATTCTACGAGCAGGTCCAGGTCGCTAGTTGGGCTTTGCTCGTTGCGCGCATAGGAACCAAAAATCGCCAATTCCTTGATGGGGTATTTCTGGAATAGGGATTTTTTGTGATCCAATAACCTGTTTTTTATCGCTGTAACTTGGTTCATGGTGCGCTGTATTGAAATGCTGTAGAGCTGAATTTGAGCCAATTGGAAGCTACTACTTGAACATTCTACTGAAATATACCTATTTTTCACCCGTAATCATGCAATCCAAACCCTTCTCCTACCTTTTTTCGATTTCCTACTTTGGGGCGCGCTTCAAAGGATGGGCCAAGCAGCCCGAGCAGCCTACGGTGGAGGGAAAGCTGGAGCGTGTCCTTCGCTTTGTTTTAGAGGATCGGAGTTTTACCCTAATCGGATCCAGCCGAACTGACTCTGGCGTAAGCTGCCGCAAAGGCTATGTGCAGCTTTTTGTGGAGGAGGCAATTGCCTTTGAGGACCTGCTCCAAACCATCAATACCCACCTCGGAGGGGAGATCCGCTTGGATGCCGTGCAGGAAGTACCTCGGGACTTCAACCTCATCCAATCTGTTCACCAAAAGACCTACCGCTATTTCTTTGCCCAACTCGAGGGATTCCATCCTTTCGCGTCTTCCTTTGTTTCGGCAGTTCCCTTTGCCAACTCTCTGACTCAGATGCAGGAAAATGGGCAGTTGTTTGTCGGGAGGCACAACTTCAAGGCTTTTTGCCAGCCCTCCGCTACCAAGTTGAGCTACGAACGGGAGGTTGAATCTCTATCGGTGTTTGAAGAACGGGAGATGCATTCCGTCTATTCACCGTCCCAAGTATTTGCAGTGGAGGTGGTAGGGAAGGGGTTTTTGCACCACCAGGTGCGTAAGATGGTCTATGCCATTTGGAACTGGAACGCAGCCCAAATCCAAGAGCGCCTTGCCCATCCAGAAAAAGATTGGCCTGCTGTGCCTACTGCGCCCGCCCAGGGATTGGTACTTTGGGATACAGTCTTGAAGCTGGAGTAAAAATTAAAGCGTCAGCTCCATCACATCGTCGTCCATCACGTAGCCAGACCCTATGTCGTTGACCTCTTGCCGAATGGTCACAAAGCCTAGGGCTCGGTAAAAATCGATGGCCTTTTTATTGTACTTGTTTACATTCAAAACCAGGCTTTTTTGCCCTGCTTCGCGCGCTCTTTTTGCTACCTCCAAGAGCAGGCTTTTTCCCACCCCTTTTCCTTGGCTGCTGGGTAGTAGGTACAACTTGTGTAGTTTGGCCTTTGGCCCTTCCAGGTGATTAAGTTCATAGCCCGCAAATCCAATGGCATTTCCTTCCGCCTCGGCAACTAAAAAACCATGCCCCTGTTCCACTTGCGATTCGAGCATCGGCAACGCATACATCCAGTTGAGCATGTAGTCGATCTGCGCTTCGCTCAAAAGACCTGCAAAAGTGGAGGGCCAGGTTTGATGCGCAATTCGTTGGATTAGCAGCAGCTCTTCTTTGGCAAGTAGTCTCAGGTGTACCATATTGAATTGAAAGACTTTTTTTAGGCGATGTGCCTTCATCAGGCAAGTTTAAAATGCGACCAACTCCTGCAGCTTCACTTTAAATCGATCTAACGGCAGGAATTGTTTTTCCAGATTGGGAGCAAAGGGAACGGGCGTATCCAAACTCCCTTCCCGCATCACTGGAGCGTCGAGATCGGCAAAGCAGTGCTCCGATATCCAAGCGCAAATTTCCGCGCCAATACCGCCGGTGAGCGTGTCTTCTTGGAGGAAAATGACTTTCCCCGTCTTTTTAACTGTTTCCGCCACTGCTTCCTTATCCCATGGGAGTAGTGTGCGCAAGTCTAGAATATCGGCCGAGATGCCGAGTTCCTCTACCACTTTCGTAGCCCAATGTACCCCCATTCCGTAAGTGATAATGGAAGCCTGTGTTCCCGTAGCGGCTAATGCAGCTTTTCCAACCTCCACCGTGTAGTAGTCATCAGGCACAGGTCCAGAGATGGAGCGATACAGCATTTTGTGTTCAAAATACAGGTAAGGATTGGGGTCTTCCAAGGCTGCATTAAGCAGGCCTTTGGCATCGTGGGGATTGGAAGGATAGACGATTTTTAGCCCTGGGATATGAAAAAACCAGGCTTCGTTGGATTGGGAATGGAAAGGACCCGCAGCGCTACCTGCACCTGTAGGCATGCGAATCACTACATCCGCCTGTTGCCCCCAGCGGTAGTGGATCTTGGCGAGATTGTTTACAATTTGGTTGAAGCCTACACTTACAAAGTCGGCAAACTGCATTTCCACCATGGCCTTGTAGCCTTTGATTGAAAGGCCGAGCCCCGCACCAATGATGGCACTTTCGCAAAGTGGGGTGTTGCGTACTCTTTCTCCGCCAAATTGTGCTTTGAACCCATCCGTGATTTTAAATACGCCTCCATATTCCCCAATGTCTTGCCCCATCAGGACCAGGTTGGGGTACTTTTCCATGGACTCTCGCAATCCATCGCTGATCCCATCGATAAAACGCTTTTCTGTGGCGGTGCCACTCGGTTCCACGACGGTTTGGGTAAAGGGAGCATATACATCCTGCATTTCCAACTCCAGATTAGGAGTAACCGCTTCTTCTGCAAAGGCTATTTCTAGGGCATCGTTGATGCTCTTTTTGACCTGTTGGTTGATTTTTTCCTGTTCTTCTGGGGTAAGCACCCCTTCAGAAAGCAGGTAGTCTTCGTAGCGGTCTACAGGATCTAGCTGGGCCCATTCCTCCATTAGAATCTTGGGCACATACTTCGTCCCCGAAGCTTCCTCGTGGCCGCGCATACGGAAGGTGATTGCTTCGACGAGTACAGGTCTGGGATTTTCTCGCAGGTCTTCGGCAAGGCGTAAAATGGTGTCGTATACTTCAAGCACGTTGTTGCCTTGGATGCGTACGGCTTCCATGCCGTAGCCAGGACCTTTTTCGGTGAAGTATTGGAAGGCAAACTGCTCTTCACTAGGAGTGGAAAGTCCGTAGCCGTTGTGTTCCACCACAAAAATCACAGGCAATTTCCATACGGCTGCCACATTCAATCCTTCGTGAAAATCTCCTTCCGAACTGGCTCCATCACCTGAAAAGACGAGCGCTACTTTTTTCTCCCCTGCGAGTTTGTGCGCCAAAGCGATGCCGTCAGCAATTGCTAGTTGCGGGCCTAGGTGAGAAATCATCCCTACAACATGGTGCTCGATGCTGCCAAAATGAAAGGAACGGTCTCGGCCCTTCGTAAATCCTAAATCTTTGCCCTGAAACTGTGCAAACAAGCGCTCCAAAGGCATGTCTCTACCCGTAAAAATGCCCAAGTTGCGGTGCATGGGAAGGATAAATTCATCAGCAGCAAGGGCATTTACTGCCCCAATCGAAATTGCTTCCTGCCCCCATCCGCTAAACCACTTGGAAATCCGTCCTTGGCGAAGAAGAATCAACATTTTCTCTTCGATTCTCCTAGGAACGAGAAGAGATTCGTACAATTTGATTAGGGTTGCATCCGAAAAATTTTTCCGATCAAAAGTTAATTTTTGGGCGTTAGGGGCAGTGAATTCCATAAGGGGTAATTTTCGTACCTAAGGTACGGCAAGGGAACAAATCCCCCAAGGGTTTTGTGAGGTAGTCGCTAAGAAGGAGAAGGATTGTCAAGAGAGCTACTCTCCTGCATGTCCCCGACTCTCATCGGGGACTAAAAATAAATGCAAGGAGTAAAAAAATCTGCTGTAAAGAACGAAAGTAGGAATTACTATCCCCCTACTTTGATTATTAGCATTAAGGTTGTTTTACCAATGTGTTAAGAAGGAAGTAACAGCACCTAAAAAGCTGGGGTTTGAAAAGACTGAGTTCTTCAAAATATGCTTTTTCAACCCTTTTTACCTACCTTCACCTTCCCAAACCGAAGCAAATTCTGTGAAAGCAAGAACATTGAAAAAGGATAAAGTCAACATCATTACGATGGGCTGCTCCAAAAACTTGGTGGATTCTGAGGTACTCCTCACGCAACTTAGGGGCAATGGCATCGATGCCAGCCACGAGTCTGACCGTCAGGACAACAACATTATCATCATCAATACTTGCGGATTTATAGACAATGCCAAGCAGGAATCTATTGATACGATTTTACAATATGTGGATGCCAAAGAAAAAGGTTTGGTAGACAAGGTCTATGTGACTGGCTGCCTCTCGCAGCGCTACAAGGACGACCTGGAAAAGGAAATCCCGCAGGTAGATGCATTTTTTGGTACCCGGGACCTGCCGGCAATTCTGAAAAAATTTAAGGCAGACTACAAGCATGAACTGGTAGGAGAGCGCCTACTCACCCATGCCAGCCACTATGCCTACATGAAAATATCTGAAGGTTGCGATCGCCCTTGTTCCTTCTGCGCCATCCCGCTCATGCGCGGAGGACACTTGTCTCGCCCCATTGAAGAGCTCGTGAAGGAAGCCCAGCACCATGCCGCCAATGGGACTAAGGAACTGCTGCTAATTGCGCAGGATTCCACCTATTATGGATTGGATCTTTACAAAAAGCGAAATTTAGCCGAGCTCCTTCGCAAGCTTTCTGATGTGGAAGGTATCGACTGGATTCGCTTGCATTATGCCTATCCAACCGGTTTTCCAATGGATGTGATTGAGGTCATGAAGGAGCGTCCCAACATCTGCAAGTACCTAGATATTCCCCTGCAACACGGTTCGACGGATGTGCTGAAGGCCATGCGCCGAGGCACGACCCGAGAAAAGCAAGAAGAATTGATCCATAGCATTCGTGACCTGATCCCAGAGATCGCCATCCGTACCACGCTCATTACTGGACATCCTGGTGAAGGGGAAAAGGAGTTCCAGGAAATGGTAGACTTTGTGGAGCGCATGAAATTTGAGCGCCTGGGTGTTTTCACCTATTCGCATGAGGAGAATACACATGCCTTTGGGATGGAAGATAAGTTGTCCCAAGAAGAAAAGCAGTCCCGTGCCAACCAGCTGATGGAGGTACAGGAGCAGATCAGCTACGACCTCAACCAGCAGAAAATCGGCAAGACTTTTAAGGTCTTGATTGACAAGAAGGAGGGAGGGCATTTTGTAGGTCGAACCGAGTTTGATTCGGTGGAGGTGGACAACGAGGTGCTCATCGATGCAGCTACTCACTACTGCCGTGTGGGTGACTTTGTGCATGCCAAAGTGGTGGATGCCACAGAGTTTGATCTCTACGCCATCTTGGAGGAGTAATTTTTTCACTAGCATTGGAGCGATTCATTGCCTTCCTGAAAAATTTCCTGTAGTGATGCTCAGTTTATCTATTATATAAGAATTTCGAATGAACCTTTGGGCTCCACGAGCGTTAGGGAAATAGAGTTTGTAGGTTTTACCCCAAGCACATTTTGCTCATGAAGTTTCTCGCTATCCTTCTACTATCTATTTCTTTGCTGACTGTTAGTCGCGAAGCTAGGGGGCAGGATTATTTTTATTTTGGAAATACCAACTTGGTAGGAACAGGCGCTTTGGTTGGAGGTAAAAAAAATGGCTCCTGGAAAGTATACCAAAGAAAAGAAGTCGAAGCCAATCCGCGTACTTCCATTGTTGAAGTAAAGTTGGATGAGTTGGAGCAAAACTTTGACCTTCGTGTGCCCTTCTATCGCCTAGACCTGCAAGACAATCTCCCAGATGGGGTGATGGAGGAATTTTTCGCAGGTGGACAAGTCAAAAAGATTGTCAACTACAAAGCGGGGATTTTAGATGGAGATTTTTTTGAATTCAATGAAGAGGGAGAACTGCTCTTTTCAGGCAGGTATGAGCAAGGGCAGCGTAGCGGAGACTGGGTGGTCTACCGAAGTGACGGAACCAAGAAGTCGGAGTACCTCTACCGCAACAATCTATTGGAAGAATTTGCGCTAAGCTACTATCCTTCAGGGCAGCTTGCAGAGCGAATCCCTTTTGAGCAAGGAGTGGTTAATGGTCTTTATGAATCATTCTTTCCAGATGGAAGGATGCAGCAATCCCTTGTATTTTTGGACGGTTTTGAAGGTGGTCCATTGAAACAATTCTATGCAGACGGGACTTTAGCCCTCTCTTGTTCTTTTAACAAAGGACTACTGGATGGGAATTGGGAGAAATTTTCGCCAACGGGACAACTCGAGGCTCAAGGTGCCTATCGGAAAGGAGAGCGAGACGGGGCCTGGAGAGAAATGTACCCTGAGGTTTCTGGATTTTTTTGGGTAGGGAAGTACGAAAAAGATAAAAAAGAAGGGATTTGGCAGGTGCTGGATTCCGCTGACTTTGTGCACCAAGAAGAAACCTATCTTTTCGGTTCCTTGGCTGCAATTAGCGAATTCACAACAAAATCTGGCTTAGTATTAGATGCGGGCAGATTAGAAAAAGGAGATGGAAAGCGGTACTTTTTTGACGCGGCGGGCAACCGCCTGGAGAAAGGGCGCTATGCAAACGGACAACGGACTGGGATATGGTACACTTATTTTCCGAGTACCAATTTGGTGGCAAGTTCAGGAGGCTATGTTGCCAATAAAAAGAGAGGTAACTGGAAGTATTACGACATCAACAGCCAGTTGGTCAGTGAGGAAATTATTCCTGCCGGTGGGGAGACAGAATCCATAGATCGATCGGTCAGTACGTCATCTTCCCCTCAAGGAAGAACCAGATCGTACATGCCGCAGCAAAATTCCAAAGGCGTCGTGGTGCCTCAATTTAGAATTTTGACTCCAGATGGAGGTGTAGGTATCACAGGTCCAGGGATGTTTCAATTGGGGAATTAAACGAATTGAAATAGGTAGAGTACGAAGTACCAAGTACCAAGTACGAAGTACGAGATACGAAATACGACCTAAGCTAACATCGAATGTCTAACTCCGAGTGCAGAATGTGTAGGTGGGAATTCGTGAATCATAAGAAACTTATGCCACGCAAATCTCGTTTTTTTGCTCTTGCATCGGGTTTCGAAGAATACTTGGTACTTGGTACCTTGTACTTCGTACAGCTTATTTCATTTCTATTTCTAATTTATTTTCCCCATTTAACTAATTTCGTGACAAAATCTCGCTGAATGACCCTGATCGAAGTTACAACCCCTGCGCATCAACTCGAATTTATCGAGATGGCTGTGCGGTTGTACCGCAACGAGAAGAATTGGATTCGTCCCATAGATCAGGATATTGAAGGACTTTTTCATGCGGAGACCAACAAACTGTTCCGCAATGGAGCCAAAGCCAAACGCTGGCTCTTGCATGACGATTCAGGCAAGACCATCGGTCGGATTGCGGCCTTTGTCAACCCCAAAATGAAGGAAAAGCAGCCCACAGGTGGCCTTGGCTTTTTTGAATGCATCCAAAATCAGGATGCTGCCTTTTTACTTTTCGATCAAGCCAAGGACTGGCTCCAAAGCGAAGGCATGGAGGCTATGGATGGCCCGATCAACTTTGGGGAGCGTGATAAGTGGTGGGGGCTGCTCGTAGATGGATATTCTGAGCCCAACTACAACATGCCTTGGAATTTTGCCTACTACCAGGAGTTTTTCGAAAACTATGGCTTCAAACTCTACTTCAAACAGTATACCTATGCACGAAATGTGCAAAACGTAGGCTTTGAGAAAAAAATGGTGCAGCGTGCAGCAGTCATTCTGGAAAATACAGATTACAGCTTTCGCTACATCAAGGGCAAAGAACTCCAAGAAAAGGCACCCGAGTATTTTATGACCGTGTACAACAAAGCCTGGGCAAGGCACATGGGCAAATCCATAGCGCTCAAGGAGGCCCAGTTGATGTTTGCTAAGATGAAACCCATTCTAGACCCACGCTTGATTTACTTTGCCTTTTTCAAAGGAGAGCCTGTGGGATTTTTTATTCAGATTCCCGAGATCAATCAGATTTTCAAGCATGTGAATGGCAAAATGGACCTGATCGGAAAACTTAAATTCCTTTGGTACAAGACCTTTTTTCCACCCAATAAAATGCTCGGGCTGGTCTTTGGCGTGGTGCCTGAGCATCAGGGCAAAGGAGTGGAGGGCGCCATTGTCTTGAGCTACGACCAGATGAGCGGCAAGGCATCATTCCCATACAAAACCATCGAAATGAACTGGATTGGGGACTTCAATCCCAAGATGATGCGGGTTTGTGAACAATTGATATCCAAAATCTACAAGACCCACCACACCTACCGGTTTCTTTTTGACCGGGAAAAACCTTTTGAAAGACACCCTATTTTTGACTAATCATCCCAATAAAGGGCCTTTATAAAACAACTAATCGCGTGGAACTGTTCCACCAATTCAATCAGATCAATCAAATCACTCCACTAAACTAGCGAATGAAAAAGTACAACGTAACAGGCATCGGAAATGCCTTAGTAGACATTGAATTTAAAGTCACCGATCAATTTTTTGCAGACAATGGGGTAGAAAAAGGCCTCATGACTCTAGTGGATGAGGAGCGTCAAAACCACCTCATGCAAGTCATTCACCATGCCGAAGCAAAAAAGCAAGCAGGTGGATCCGCAGCAAACTCCGTGGTGGCGGTAAGCCAGTTTGGAGGGAAATCCTTCTATTGCTTCCGCGTCGCCAGTGACGAATTGGGGCATTTTTACCTACAGGATTTGATTGATTCTGGAGTGGATATTGCACTAGCTCCTGCGCAATTGGAGGAAGGGGTAACAGGAAAGTGCCTCGTGATGGTGACCGAAGATTCAGAGCGAACCATGAATACCTTTTTGGGGATCACACAGAATTTTTCCAGCCAAGATGTGCACGATGCGGCGATCCAAGATTCCAGCTATCTATTTATCGAAGGCTACCTGGTAACCTCTCCCAATGGGAAGGAAGCGATGCTTCATGCCAAGAAGGTAGCCGAGGCGGCAGGAACGAAAGTGGCGTTGACCTTCTCGGATCCTGCGATGGTGAAATACTTCAAGGCCAACTTTGACGATGTGATCGGGCACAGCGTAGATCTTCTTTTTGCAAATGAAGAAGAAGCCATGCTGTATACTGGCAAGGATAATTTGGCCGAAGCGCGCGAGGAAATGAAAAAGGCAGCCAAGCACTTTGTGATCACGATGGGAAAAAATGGGGCCATGATTTTTGATGGGGATACCTTTATCGATATTGAACCCTATCCAACGCAGGCCATCGATAGCAATGGCGCTGGGGACATGTTTGCAGGTGCGTTCTTGTATGGCATTACCAACGGGCATTCTTATGCAGAAAGCGGAAAGCTAGCCTCCATGGCAAGTTCTCGAATTGTGAGCCAGTTTGGCCCACGTCTAAAGTGGCACGAGGCGAAGGAGATTTTGGAGCGATTGAAGCCCTAAAGATGAAGGGGTAATCCCGATTGAGTTGTTCGAATTCGCACATCGTATTGTCCGTTTTACAACAGGTCCTGAGGAAGATTGTCCAGTTTGGAGGCCAAATGCAGGGTTTGCTTTTGGCACCATCTTGGTTACTGTAGAAAAAAATTAGAGTCCTATTCTTCAAAAATGCAACTCAGTAGCGCTTTCTGAAAAAAGGACCTATGTTTGTCTAAACCAATTCAAGATCAACTTCGTACTTAATCCAATAAATTATTAACTAACCTTTTTTACTATGAAAAAAATTCTTCTGTTGAGTCTCCTCCTTGGATGGATAATCCTTCCTCTGGCTGCTCAGACTAAAATCGAATTCAAGGAATTTACCTTGGACAACGGACTTCATGTGATCATGCACCAGGACAATACCACGCCTATCGTGGTGAC
>CAXNJN010000080.1:0-12001 GCA_964202605.1 Bacteroidia bacterium
TGGCCTATTTTATTTCTTCCGATGCGGGCAAGTTCATTACCGGATCTAATTTTACGATCGATGGCGGCTTTACAGGAATCAAAATGTAATCCCCTTCAGCAATTTCATTTGAATTCAAACACCCAATAAACCTACCCCATCCATGAAACTAATCCGATTTGGTGCAGCAGGCAAAGAACTTCCAGGCATAGAAGATCCTACAGGCAAACGCTTGGATTGTTCTTCCTTTGGAGAAGATTGGAATGAAGCATTTTTTGAAAACCAAGGCTTGGAGCGATTGAGGAATTGGTTGACAAATCACCAAAGCTCACTTAGCGAAATCCCATCAGAAAGTCGTCTCGGTCCTCCCATCGCCCGCCCCTCCAAGATCTTGTGCATCGGTCTCAATTACCGAAAGCATGCAGAAGAAGCCGGCATGCCTGTTCCAGAGGTCCCTATCCTCTTCATGAAAGCGAGCAGCTCCCTTTGCGGACCTTTTGATCCCATTTACATACCAAGAAATTCAACGCAAACCGACTGGGAAGTAGAGTTGGCAGTGGTCATCGGGAAGCGAGCGAAGTACGTCACGAAAGAAAATGCATACGACTACATTGCTGGCTATTGCGTTCACAACGATGTGAGCGAGCGAGACTTTCAGCTACGGCAAGGTGGACAATGGACCAAAGGAAAAAGTGCGGACCATTTTGCCCCCTTAGGCCCCTACCTTGTCACCAAAGACGAAATACCAGACCCACAGCAACTATCCCTTTGGCTCGAAGTAAATGAGGAATTGCTCCAAAATAGCAGTACTTCAGATTTGATTTTTGATATTCCTACCTTGGTGTCCTATGTGAGCAATTACATGACCCTACTTCCTGGAGATGTGATATCTACCGGAACACCGGCAGGTGTGGGAATGGGATTGAAGGAACCCCGCTATTTGAAATCAGGTGACCGCGTTCGCCTAGGAATCGAAGGATTAGGAATATCCGAGCAACTAGCTGTTCAAGATCCGGAAGCATGAGAATCGACGCGCATCAGCACTTTTGGAACTATGATTCCGAGCGATTTGACTGGATAACCGATGACATGGCTGCACTTCGGAGAAATTTTCTTCCTGAAGACCTGTATCCAATTCTGCAAGCCTCACAAATTGATGGATGCATTGCTGTGCAAGCCGAGGAGCATCTTCGAGAAACAGCATTTTTGCTTGAACTTAGTGAAGATCATCCTTGGGTCCTTGGGGTGGTTGGCTGGGCTGAACTAGCACAGGACAACTTGGATGAGGTACTTGACCGGTGGTCAAATTACAGTAAATTGGTGGGATTTCGAGAAGTCCTCCAATCCAAGGAACCGGAATACATGCTTCGCAAGGAATTTATTCGCGGGATCCATAAGCTTGGACAGCGCGGCTACACTTACGACCTACTCACCTATCCGAACCAGCTGCCTGCAGCACTTCAACTCGTAGATGCTTGCCCCAATCAATTCTTTGTTATCGATCACTTATCCAAGCCTGATATCAAGGCTGGAGTTTGGAAAGGCTGGAAAAAAAGCCTCCAACCATTTAGTGAACGGGAGCTGGTTTATGCGAAGGTTTCAGGGCTGGTCACGGAAGCTGATTGGAAAAAATGGAGTCCAGCTGATCTTTTCCCCTACTTAGAAATTACCCTGGAATTATTTGGACCGAAAAGGCTCCTTTTTGGAAGCGATTGGCCCGTGTGCCAAGTGGCCGGGCAGTACAAGGAAGTTCTTGGGGTGATTGAATCATTTGCTGACCAACTTTCAGCACATGAAAAAGAAGCACTTTTCGGAGGAACTGCTCAAGAATTTTACAAAATTTAATCCGTATCGAACCAACCATGGAATTACAACTTCAGGATAAAGTTATTTTAGTTTCAGGTGGTGCAAAAGGCATCGGAGGAGCGATTTCAAGAGGTCTAATCGAGGAGGGGGCTATTCCAGTCATCATTGACCCTTCCGAAGTGGAAGGACAGGAATTGCTGGAGTTTGCTAAAGGAAAAGCCTTGCACCTCAAAAAACGGCTTTTCTCTGCAGCAGATGCTCAAGAAGTGGTACAGGCTACACTCTCCACCTACGGCAGAATCGATGGACTGGTAAATAACGCAGGCACAAATGATGGAGTAGGATTGGAAAAAGGAAGCCCTGAGGCTTTCCTCCAGTCGGTAGAAAAAAATGTAGGGCATTACTATTTTCTCGCCCATTATGCCCTGGAAGCCTTGAAAAAATCCAAGGGGGTAATTCTTAATATTTCCTCTAAAACTGCCGTTACGGGGCAGGGCAATACCTCAGGCTATGTCGCTGCAAAAGGTGCCCAGTTGGCCCTCACACGAGAGTGGGCGGTAGAACTACTCCCCTACCACATTCGAGTCAATGCCCTTGTTCCTGCTGAGGTGTATACCCCGATGTATGCCACTTGGATTCAGTCTTTCCCAAATCCAGCAGAAAAATTGGAAGAAATTAGCCGCCGAGTACCTTTCCAAAACCGGATGACTACAGCCTCAGAAATCGCAAACATGGCTCTATTTCTTCTCTCCGAAAAAGCTTCACACATCACCGGACAGCATATTTTTGTTGACGGTGGCTACACGCACTTAGACAGAGCATTATGAGCAGCAAAGCCGAACTTGTTCCCAAGAAACTACTACTCCCCTTTATCCTAATCACTTCCTTGTTTGCGCTTTGGGGATTCGCCAATGACATCACCAATCCAATGGTGGCGGCATTCAAACGAGTCCTGGAACTGACAAATACGCAAGCATCATGGGTGCAACTGGCCTTTTATGGCGGCTACTTCACGATGGCCTTGCCTGCAGCCTTTTTTATTAAAAAATACTCCTACAAAACTGGGGTTCTCCTTGGCTTAGGCCTGTATGGCTTTGGAGCCTGTCTTTTTTACCCAGCTGCAGCATTAGAGAGCTATGGGTTCTTTTTGGCAGCACTCTACATTCTGACCTTTGGATTGGCATTTTTGGAAACTACTGCCAACCCCTACATCTTGTCCATGGGCAGTCAAGAGACCGCCACGCAGCGCTTAAACTTGGCACAAGCCTTCAATCCTATGGGGGCATTGGCGGGTCTATTTGTAGCAAAAACCTTCATCCTCAACAATCTTCAAAGTTCTGCCACCGACGAATCCGGTAAAGTATACCTTTTCGATAGCCTCGACGAAGCCACAAAGGCAGCCATTCGCAGCAATGATCTACTGGTAATTCGAGATCCTTATGTGATGCTTGGACTCGTAGTCTTGGTGATATTGGTGGTGATTGCCTTGGTGAAAATGCCAGAAACAAAGGTTGAGGGTGAAAAAGTAGACTTTATCCCTACTGTCAAGCGGTTGGTAAAAAATAGAAATTTTGTGGAAGGCACGCTAGCACAACTGGTGTATGTAGGTGCTCAAATTATGGTTTGGACCTATATTTACCAGTATGCAGAAGCACTAGGCATCTCGACATACGACGCAGTAAATTATGCCTTCGCCTCCTTGGGCGTATTTTTAGTAGGAAGATGGATTTGTACCTTCCTATTGCGAATCATCCCAGCAGCCAAACTCTTGTCTTGGTTTGCCGTATTGGCGATGGTCTTTACACTCGGGGCTATTTTCATCACAGGGATGGTAGGACTCTATTCCCTTGTCGGAGTTAGTTTTGCCATGTCTTTGATGTTTCCAACCATCTATGGAATTGCGCTTGAAGGCCTTGGAGAGGATTCCAAATTTGCCGCTGCATTTCTAGTGATGGCCATCGTTGGTGGAGCCATCATGCCCACACTGCAAGGAATGATTCTAGATTTGGGAGGCAAAGGCTACACCGACCTCTTGATCCTTGGAGTTTCAGAAGTCAACTTCTCATTTACTTTGCCATTGGCATGCTTCCTACTCGTGTTCCTATTCGCCATAAGAGTCCGTAAATAAGTTCATCCGCCTTTTTTCTGCTTCCATGAAAACATTCGTCCTAATCTGTGATCTCAAAAATGAGCCCGAGGCCATTGATGCCTATGTAAGGTGTCATGAACAAGTAGATCCAGCCATTCTGGAAAGTATACGTGTAGCAGGTATTCTGGAAATGAGTATTTACCGATGGGCACAGCGTCTCAGTATGATTCTTGTCACCACCGATGACTTTAGCTTTGATAAAAAAGCGGCGCTGGATCTGGCCAACCCAAAAGTTCAAGAATGGGAGGCATTCCTTGGGCAGTACCAAACTAATCTTCCTGGCACTCCTCCTAATTGGAGATGGGCTCTCACAGAAAAAATATTCAGTTTTAGCTCCTATAGCTAGGATTGCAAACCCCTAGAATCACTCCTGTCAACATTAATCTTCCCTCCATGAAACACCTACTTTGCCTCCTCGCTCTCTTTTCTGCTACTAGCCTAGCTTTTTCTCAAAATCATCAGCTAAACCTATGGCCGGGACTTCCTCCACTACAAAAAGTCTCGGATCAACAAGAGAAATCCGTGCAGGAGGGCATTGTTCGCATATCCAATGTTCAAATACCTACCATTGAAGTGTATTTACCCACCCAGCAGATCGCTACCGGTGAAGCAGTTGTGATTTTTCCTGGTGGAGGCTATGGTATACTGGCTTACGATTGGGAGGGAACTGATTTTGCAAAGTGGCTCAATTCGCAAGGAATAGCAGGTATCGTCGTAAAGTATCGATTACCGATTTCCACCTCCATCACAGATCCCAAGGAAGTTCCCTTGCTCGATGCACAACGCGCAATCCGCTTGGTGCGGCAACATGCCGAGGCCTGGCACATCAACCCGTCCAAGGTGGGAATCATGGGATTTTCTGCAGGAGGGCACTTGGCTGCTACTTTGAGCACATCCTTTGCCCATCAGCTCCCCTTTGAAAAAGACGCGATTGATAACCTCTCGGCTAGACCAGATTTTTCAATTCTAGTTTATCCAGTGATCTCTTTCCAAGATGCTCCTACCCATGGTGGCTCACGCAAAAATCTGATTGGGGATCCCGCAAATCCTGAATTAGTGCAGCGGTTTTCCAACGAGCTTCAAGTCAATGCAAACACCCCTCCCACCTTTCTAGTACATGCCCAGGATGACAAGGCGGTTCCCCTTGAAAATTCCTTACTTTATTATCAAGCACTTCATGCGAAAGGTGTAAAAGCGTCCCTGCACATCTATCCAACTGGTGGACATGGCTTTGCATTTGGCTTGGGAAAAGGAGCTGTGGAAGGATGGCGAGAAGTGCTGCTTGGTTGGATCACAGAAACCCTGAAGTAAGCTCAATTCATTTTCCTTAAGATTAAGCTATTAACTAATTGAACACGCAATGCCTATTCGTGTAATTGCCTTTGATGCGGACGACACCCTCTGGGTCAATGAAACCTACTTTCGTGAGGCTGAAGAAAAGTTTGCGAGTCTCCTGGAGGATTTTCTTCCGCAGCATGCCATCATGAAAGAACTTTACCGAACTGAAATCGGCAATCTAGGTCTTTATGGCTATGGCATCAAAGGATTTATGCTTTCGATGATCGAGACGGCACTACGCATTTCGGGAGAAAAAATGCCCATTGCGTTGGTGGAAAAGATCATTCGAATTGGTCAAGAAATGCTAGAAAAGCCGGTGGATTTACTTCCAGGCGTAAAAGAAGTCTTGGAATCCTTGCAGGGGAAATACCGAATCGTGCTTGCTACCAAAGGAGATTTGGTTGACCAGGAGCGGAAACTTCAAAAATCTGGACTAGAAGGCTACTTCCACCACATTGAAATCATGAGCGAAAAAAGGGAGTCGGATTATAAAAAATTGATCGCCCGCCTCGATATTCAAGCTGGCGAATTCGTAATGATCGGCAATAGCCTCAAGTCGGATATTCTACCCGTATTGGAACTTGGTGGATATGGCATACATGTTCCCTTTCATACCACTTGGATCCACGAACAAGTGGATCATGAAGTAAAACACGTGCGGTTTTTTACAGCGGAGCATCTTGAGGAGGCAGCGGCCCGCATTCAATCCTTCTTCTAAGCAAATCCCATGAATCGATTAAAATCCTTTTTTTTAGCTCAGATTTTTATCATTTATACTCGCTATTTGATTGGAGGAGCATTTGTGTTTTCGAGCATTATCAAGATTAAAGGCAAACGATTCACCACCAATTCCCAAGAAGATGCTCCGCTAGGATCCGCGATGCATTTTTTTGAAACCCTCTTCCAAACTGGCTTCTACTGGCAATTTATAGGATGGGCTCAAGTGCTCGCTGGATTCTTGTTGATGACGCAGCGCTATGCCAAGCTAGGTGCGGTTGTAAACTTTCCTATCCTCCTCAATGTATTTGTGATTACAATTTCAATGGACTTTGGAGGAACACCACTTATTACTGGGTTGATGCTTGCCGCCAATTTAATGCTATTGATCTGGCATTGGGGAGAGCTCAAATCCTTGATTAATTTACCCTACACGCCTGAGCCCAAAGATCAAGAGGAAAATAAACCCTTGTGGGCGATTACAGGACTGCTCCTTTTTTCCTTTACAGCAGGATATCGATCAATAATTGATTTTTACAACCCTTTTTTCTGGTTTGGACTGGGTTTTTTGATCGGCTTCGGTGCTTTCCTAATTCGCTTGGTCCAGCGGTATCGCGCTAAAACTAGCCTGCGCTAAACAGAAGGAATACTGATTCTGTAAAAAGCACTTTCGCCAAAATAAACCTGAGTTTTAATCCTTCTTTTGTCCTGGATAATAGGAAGTCACTTTTCTTTTTTCAACATCCTCTCGGTAGAAGGCCACCTCTTTGAATTGAGCATCTGCATAGCGCTGGCCCTGATCAAAGAAATGGGGAGATTGTGGATCCGCTTGTTGCCCTCCTGCCAAAATGGATTTCGCACGGACTTTCGGTCCAAATTCCACGACAGCTACAAAGCTATTGCCTCGGTATCCATACAGTCTTTTTGTAGTTGAAGTTGCTCTAGCTCCAAACGCAGCCAAGGCCCCCCAATTGCCAGATGCTAGCCCCACTGGCACATAAGGCTTGCTATCATCGAAGTCTGCATCAATGGCTCCACTTAGCCGCTGGAAGCGATTGATCTCTCCCCAAGGGGTATTCCAAGTGCCAAAATCACGAGTCATTTGTTCAAGCGTCTGGATAAATACCGCTTGGATTTCGGAGGAGTTAGGAATCTTAGCCTTTGGATCTTCCTGTGCAAATCGGTTCAAACTTCTAAACCGACGCTGGTAATTTTCCCCATAAAAATGAGCAATGGACATGGCTACAGACTCTTTGGATGTCCTGTAATCCCAAGCACGTAGTAGTTGCATTGCCGGGGCATAGACAGCGGGAAGTGTGGCAGAAATCGATCCAAGCAATTCGGGAATTAGAAAAGAGAAAGCAGGTAGGTATGGATCATAAGCAAGCTGGAGAAAGCTGTCCAAATTGAGTTTCTCCTTTTGCTGGGACAGCAACTGGCTTGCATGAAGCCCACGGAAATTTTCTTGATCTGGAGCCATGTAAAAATGGTAATTTTCCTTTTTGGGACTAAACTCTCCCGCTGCAGTGAATGGGGTGGAATTGCAATTTTGGATCCATCCAGTACCAGGGTTGAGAATAAGAATACTTTCATCCACCGTGTGTAGTCCCTGCCAATCTGTACCAGGGTCACTCCCATCTACTGATTTTGAAAAATCGATCTGCGGATTGCGCTTGGGAATAAAGTTTCCGTGAAAGTACCCAATATTCCCTTCTGCATCGGCAAAAACCGTACTATTGGAACTATTGGTTCGGATATTCATCATCTCCTTGAACTCCGCATAATTGGCTAGTTTGGTTCGGGTATAGCTTTGAACCAAGGCTTTCACTGGATCCCAATTAATCTTTGTTGCCACCCACTTCCCTTGTTCCAGATGGGTGATGGGACCGTGGTGGGTGCGGTAAATGGTGAAGTCTTTTTCCTTGAGCTGCTCCCCATCCTTGTATTTTAAGGTGATTTTATGGGTAGCTACAGGTCTGTTTTCATTTCCATAGCGGTAGGAAAATTTGCCGTTTTCTTCGGAAACATCTTCTACAAATTCATCGATAAAATCCACAAAGTTAGAGGTATGAATCCAACCTGTTTTCTCATTGAAGCCTTGGTACACAAAAAACTGCCCCCAGGTAACTGCTCCATAGGCATTGAGACCTTCTTCGCTAATCATGTGTACTTCAGGTCTAAAATAAAAAGAGGTATGCGGGTTGATGAGCAGCATCGCATTTCCTGATTCAGACATGCTCGGCGCAATGGCAATACCATTGGATCCCTTGGGTTCGTCAAACGCTAGCGGCATAATTTGCTCCTGTGCTTCTTGAAATCCTAGGGTAGACTTAGGTTCATAAAAGGCCTTCAACTGAGCTGTAGAAATTCGCTCCAAGTCTCCACCTATGGACCCCTCAAAGAAAAATAGGGGCATCCATGGTTCGTAATGCGTGATAACCTGAGGCTTTACCTCTGGATGTGTGTGTAAGTAATAGTTGATGCCATCCGCAAAGGCTACACACAATTCTTTCAACCAATCCGGTGCTTGAGCATAGGCTTTTTGTGCTTCCTCCGTAGTCATGTAAAGCTGTGCACGCAGATCAGAATACAATTCTTTCTCCCCTTCCAGCTCAGCAAGTCTTCCCAAGGCCCAAAGGTAATTGCGTTCTACTCTTCTGAAATCATCCTCGCATTGTGCATAGAGCAATCCAAAAACCACATCCGCATCGGTAGAGCCATAGATATGTGGAACCCCAAAATCATCGCGAATAATCTCTACCTTTTTTGCTTGAGATTCCCACCGATCCTGATCCTTTTCCTGTGCCTGCGCAGTTGAGGTGAAAAATAATAAGCCAATAAAGGTGTGAATAATTAGGAGACAATATTTCATGCGACGATCGTTTGAACATTCAAGGTAGTATTTTTTGAAATCAGTGGCTAGCAGCTCCCTGAAATCCTAAAATACGATGCTTAAAAATGGCTTTAGCGTTCTTGAAGGACCAAAAGTTGGGTTCGGTATTGAATTGGAATTTCATCTTTCATTTTTTTCTCATACCGGATTTTTTAGCTCAATTATGCCTATTTTTAACCTTTTAAAACCGTCAAACCATGAAAAAACTTGCCGTATTCACGTCAGGTGGTGATGCACCTGGAATGAATGCCTGTATTCGTGCAGTCGTGAGAACTGCCATCTACCACGGCCTTGAAATCTATGGAATCAACAGAGGCTATGAAGGGATGATTGAAGGGGACATCAAGCGAATGCATTCCTATTCAGTTTCCAACATCGTACAACGCGGAGGAACAATCCTCAAATCTGCTCGTTCCATGGAATTTATGACTCCCGAAGGAAGAAAAAAGGCCTTTGATCACTTGCAATCTCATGGGATTGAAGGATTAGTGGCTATCGGAGGAGACGGAACCTTCACCGGAGCAAAGGTGTTTTTTGAAGAGTTTGGAATCCCTACGGTAGGATGCCCAGGCACCATTGACAACGACATTTACGGAACTGACTACACCATTGGGTTCGATACAGCAGTAAATACAGCACTAGATGCAATTGATAAAATCCGAGATACTGCAGCAGCTCATGACCGGGTATTCTTCATTGAAGTGATGGGAAGAGATGCGGGTTTTATTGCAGTTGAATCTGGAATTGGAGGAGGTGCTGAATTTGTATTGGTACCTGAAACCAAAACCGATATCAACGAAATTGTCAAGTCCTTAAAAAATCTTAGGAAAAGCAAAAGTTCAAGTATAATCGTAGTTGCTGAAGGCGATGAACTCGGTTCGGCAGAAACGATTATGAATCTGGTAAAGGAAAAAATTCAAGACCCCTTCAAAGATTTTAAGGTGACCACCTTAGGCCATATTCAACGCGGCGGGAAGCCTACAGCACGAGATCGTGTATTAGCTAGTCGCTGCGGAATGTCGGCAGTAGAAGGGCTACTTAACGGAAAAACAAATTGCATGGCAGGAATCATGAATGGGCAAGTGGTCTACACCCCTTTTGAAGATTGCATAGGCAAACCCAAAACAATTATTCCAGACCACTTGAAATTAATTAATCTACTAAATATTTGATATGGGCTTCATTCCATTGTTTTTAACTGCTTCAGGTGCTTGCCTCCTATTCTTCCTTACTGTCAGGCATTCCATGCTGGGAAAAATAACCTTCCAAAGAAATTTAGCTTCTCAACTCGACCAGGCCCATCCTGAACTGGGGATTGCAGCGGGGGAACTCATAAATCCGGAGAAAATTCAAAAATTATTGAAAGATGAGTCGGCTGAAAAAGCGATTCCTCAAAGTAGTATCGAACTGTTGCGAGCCATGAAAGTCAATCAATACCAGTTCAACGCATTAATCAAAAAAGCCCCCTATAACTGGGTGGCTGCATTTGGGAGATTTAAGGCGATTTGATCGTTCAAGTAAGCTAGAATTTCATGTTCCTGATCGGGATGAAACCAACGGATCAGTGCATCTTTTCGAAACCAAGTCAACTGCCTTTTGGCATACCTCCTGGAATTACGCTTCAGCAGCCTGATCATTTCCTTCTCGTCGTACTTCCCCTCCAAAAAGTCAAATATTTCCGTGTAGCCAAGAGTTTGAAGTGCATTCAAATTTCTGTTTTCATACAAGCCCTCAGCTTCTTTAAACAAGCCCCTGCGAAGCATCACTTCCATCCGTTGGTCTATCCGCTGGTATAGCTCCTCTCGAGGTCTATCCAAACCAATTTTTACAATTTCAAAGGGTCGATGCACCTTATTTTTAACACGGAAAGAACTGAATTTCAGACCTGTACCTCTCCAAACTTCCAAGGCTCGCATCAAACGCTGCGGGTTGGCACGATCTACTTGAGCATAGAACTCTGGATCGGCGATCTCTACAGAACTCTGAAGCCAGTCCAAGCCTTTCTCTTCATATTCTTGGATCAATTCAATTCGGATTTCAGGGGACACCTCCGGAATTGCATCTAGGCCATTGGCAATCACATCTGCAAAAAGACCTGTTCCACCCGTCATCAAGACCACCTGATTGGTTTTGAATAAGATCCCCAGGAGCGCTAAAGCATCCTTCTCATAATCCCGCACATCGTAAGCCTCCTCGATCGAAAGGGTATTGATAAAGTGATGAGGAACCGCCGCCAGCTCTTCAGGACTTGGCTTGGCGGTACCATGGTTCATTTCTCGATAAAACTGTCGGCTATCACAAGAAAGAATTTCCGTCTCGAATTTTTTGGCTAGCTTTAAACAAAGGTCAGATTTACCCACAGCCGTTGGCCCTACAACAAGAATCAAATACTTAGGGTCTGTTGGCATTACTAAAATTTTTAAAACTTAAAAGTCAGGAGGTTTGGGATGAAAAGCAAAAATATCTTGATCGTAGAAGATAAGGAACAAGAAAGAAAGCTTTTTGAATACCTAGTTGGTCAAATTCATGCCTTCCGAAGTGCTGATAGCTGCAAAGAGGCTTTGGTTCACTTAGAAAATCAGAAACCCAATTTAATTTTAATTTCCGTACAACTGACTGATTTAGAGCCACTTTCATTTTTACAAAAAGTGAGAGGCTTGGTGGATCGTTCCTGCATGGTTGTAGCACTTTCTTCAAGTACAGATCCGGCTCAAGCAGCATTCTATATTGGAAAAGGCTTTGATGACTTGATTTCCAAACCCATTCGTCCCAAGGAATTTATTTTGAAAATTCAAAGTTTATTGGCCAAGCAGGCCGAAGGAGAAGTCAACACTTTAGAAAATACAGATTCAGTCCCTATTCTTAACCAAGAAGTTTACCAGCAGCTGCTTCGCTTGAGTTCAAAAGAAGTGATGCTGAAGGTGTTTTCTGACTTTGCACAAGAATGTGAAAGCCTGGTTCAACTTTTAGAAATGAATCCTTTGGCGGAACCGTCAGCCAAAATATTACGAATCATCCACACAATAAAAGGGAATTCAGGTACCTTAGGGGCAGAAAAAATTTATGCTGCTGCGAAGCAATGTGAATCCTTAGGAAGGCTGCAAAAAACCGTTGAATTT
>CAXNJN010000081.1:0-11941 GCA_964202605.1 Bacteroidia bacterium
TCCCAATGAGTCCCTTCTACAAAAAGACTTGTTTGGCTATCCATTTCACATGGAAACAAGAAGTGGATGCTGTGATGGCATTGCTGCCAGAAGTCGAAAAAGCCTTGGAACCATTTGGTGCAAGGCCGCACTGGGGCAAAATTTTTACGCTAAACCCCAATATGCTGCAGGCAAGAATCGGAAAACTAAATGAGTTCAAGGCTTTGATGCTGAAGCATGACCCTGAAGGTAAGTTTAGAAACAACTTTATTGACACCACCCTTTTTGGTTAAAAAAAATACGCAATTGTAAAAGCAGAGATTACAGGCAATTTTTTAATTATAGAAAAAGAGGGTAGGTATAAAGTGGAGGTTGTGTCAAAGATTAATCCTTGTCGAGATTTAAGGAGTGGTCAGTTTATGGATAAGAATAGGCTAAGTAAACTAAAAAAGTCGAAAAGAGAATAGTTCCAGAAGGACAGGTGGTCTCCAGCTATATGCTGTGCAAATGAAAAGCGCATCTGAAATTACAAAGCTTCTAAAACGCGAAAAAGACCTCAGAATTGCTCCCAAGAACCTTTTTGATTGCTCCCCTTTTCGACCAAAGATGCAGCTGTTCAATACTAATTCTTAACTATCCTATTTAAATTAAATTCAAAATAAATCACAAATCGTATTAAACTTTTTACTTTAAAGTAGTCTAAATTTACCAAGGTCAATAACATAAAAGAACCTATCATGAAGAAAATTTTATCGCAAATTGTTCTAATGTGCTTCATTACCTTTTCGTCAAATGGGCAAGGACCGAAAACTCCTCCTTGTGGGATTATAGAAGTTATGTCTAATGAAGTGATTGCCGGTGTACAATTCCCGAAGGGTAACTATAAAATTAATGTTATTGGCATTGCTTGTGAAGAAGTGATGGGCGACTCAGGTCTCTTTATCCAGTTCCTACATCTCCAGGATAATGACCAGTTACCCGAGCCATGGCGATACTTGAAGGCAGCGGTGGGCGCACCTAAGTTTGTTAAAGGTCCAGGTGTTGGTTTTCGCGTAGAAAGAGTTTACGATTGAGGTTAGCTTATCGAAGCGATTGGCCTTTTACAACACATTTTAAATTTTCTCTGATTACAATTAAATAGGACTACATCAATAAGATTTTTTAAAAAATAAAAACATGAAAACAGGATAATCATGAACAAATTAATAAAATCATTATTCATAACAGTTGTACTTTCTTTAAGCTTGTCAAGCTGCACTTTAGATGGAGAGACTCAAAACCCAGACTCAGTTTTAGCTCAAACTGGAGGGCCTCAAACTCCAGCGTGTGGGTTTGTTCAAGTCTTGACTGACGAAGTGATAGTCGGTGTGCAATTTCCAAAAGGTAAATATCAGATCAATGTTTTTGGCATGACTTGCGAGGAAGTTATGGGTGACAAAGGTCTATTTAATCAATTCCTTCAGTTAGGTAACGATGACCCATTACCAGCACCTTGGATCCACTTGAAAGATGCAATAGGTGCGCCAAAATTTGTTAAAAGTACAAATGTAGGTTTTCGTGTTCAAAGAGTCGGCGATTAACGTTTATTGCCTTTGAACCGATAGGATCCCCTGGGTTGATCAGAGATACCCCTGAAAATCAGTAACCTTAAGACTAAAGTTAACCTCAAAAATTTAGGCCTATATGATTTCAAAAGCCCTTTCCTTTTGCAAATCCTCTCCCTCTTTTTCATCTCTTTTTTGCAAGTGAATTTGATGAACGAAAACAGGTCAAAAAATTTCAAGAATTAGGGAAGGTTTTCACACGAAAAAACACTCCTTTAGAATCCTAAATTTTTGAATTGAAAAAAATCTAAAAACATCTAAATTTGAATTTTGAACAGGTTTTTAAGAAAAAAAAGTACTGACTTCTTAATTTTTTTGACATAAAAAAAGTCCCGAATTAATCGGGACTTGATGTGGGAGTTGATCCCGTAGAATTACGGGAGAACCCCCGGCCCTATTAAAACAAAAAGCCTCGAAAATTTCGAGGCTTTTGTGGGAGTTGAGGGATTCGAACCCCCGACCCTCTGCTTGTAAGGCAGATGCTCTGAACCAGCTGAGCTAAACTCCCAATATTTTAATAAAGTAAGGGAAAATCCCTAACTAACTCTTCTCGTACCAGATGCTTCCCGAAATTCTTCGGGATAAACCGAACCAGCTAAGCTAAACTCCCATTCAAGTTCTTTCCAGAAGGGATTGCAAAGGTAATCTGAATCAGATTTTATGCAATAGCCTTCCCTAATTTTTTTCTCCATCTCTCTTTAAATAATTGAAAATGAGTAGAAAAAAAGAAATCCTCACTCCAAATTCAACAAAATACCTGCACGAAACCAGCATAAAGTACCTTTCAACTAACCCTTTCTCCCTCCTTCACGTAAAAAAATTCGTCAAAAGCAGTTTTGTTCGTATTTTGAACCCAAATACAACGCAATCATGAAAAGAATACTCCAACTGGGAGGACTTTTGTCCCTCTTTATTCTGAATGCTCCTTTTCCTACTTTTTCGCAGCAAGGGAAGGACAACAACCAAAAAAACTTCGCAGAGGTCATCGCCCGCAGAGGAAATAGCTACCGCTCTGCCTCAGGCAAGCCCGGTGAAGCCTACTGGCAAAATGCCGCAGACTACCAGATGGAAGTGGCCCTGGACGAAGCGAGCCATACCCTATCCGGTAAGGTAACCATCACCTACACCAACAATAGCCCAGAGGCCTTGGACTTTGTCTGGCTGCAGCTGGAGCAAAACCGATTTACTCCCAACTCCAGAGGAACGCTCACCACCCCAGTGCAGGGCAACCGCTACAACGGGGATATCGACGGTGGCTATCAAATCAGCAACGTACTTGCGAAGGTGGGGCCCAAGGGAACTACCTCCACAAAGCACCTCATCGACGATACCCGCATGCAGGTTTGGTTTGCAGAGCCTATCCCCGCCAAAGGAGGCAAAGCAACGGTATCCATGACCTTCTCCTTCAAAGTGCCCCAAAAAGGAATGGACCGCATGGGCAGACTGCAAGTTAAAGACGGCTGGATCTATGCTTTTGCACAATGGTATCCTAAAGTGGCCGTATTTGACGAGACCGAAGGATGGAATAGTGAGCCCTATCTAGGTGCTGGAGAGTTCTACTTGGAGTATGGCAACTTTGACTACAAGGTCACCGTGCCTTACAACCACATCGTGGTAGGATCAGGTAAACTGATGAACCCAACTGAAGTACTCAGCAAGGAACTTTTGGCACGCTACACCAAAGCTTCCCAAAGCGAAGAAACGGTCTACTTGGTCTCTCCTGAAGAAATCAAAAACACAGCACTCACCCGTCCCAAGCAGAGCGGCACAGTGACCTGGCATTTCCGCATCCAAAATGCGCGCGATGTGGCCTTCGGTACCTCCGACTCTTTCATCTGGGACGCTTCACGCATCAACCTCCCTAGCGGCAAAACAGCCCTAGCCCAGTCTGCCTATCCCATGGAAAGCAACGGGCAGGATGCCTGGACCCGCTCTACGGAGTACAGCAAAGCCTCCATCGAATACTACTCCAAGCAGTGGTATGAATTCCCTTACGAAACTGCCACCAACATAGCCGCAGAAATTGGCGGGATGGAATACCCAGGCTTGAACTTCTGCCACTACCTATCCAAGGGAGAATCACTTTGGGGAGTAACCGACCACGAGTTTGGACACAACTGGTTTCCAATGATCGTCGGCACCAACGAGCGCCGCTACGCCTGGATGGACGAAGGCTTCAATACCTTCATCAACCACTATAGCTCCAATGCCTTCAACAAGGGAGAATATCCTTCTACCCTGAACCAAACCCGTAACTTCAACAACTACTTCACCAGCGACAGCCGCGAGGGGATAGACAACTACCCAGACATCACCGACACCCGCAACTTGGGCATGGTGGCTTACATGAAGCCTGCAGTAGGTTTGGTGATGCTTCGCGAGTACATTCTAGGTGCTGAGCGCTTTGACAATGCCTTCCGCTCCTACATCAAGACCTGGGCATACAAGCACCCACAGCCAGGAGATTTCTTCAATCACATGGAAAATGTAGCTGGCGAAAACTTGTCTTGGTTCTGGAAGGGCTGGTTCTATGGCAATGGAAACATTGACCTTGGCATCACGACAGTGCAGCCTTACGGCGAAAATCAGGTCATCAGCCTCGTGAATAAAGGAGATTTCCCAATGCCTGTTACCCTTGAAATTACCTACACAGACAATGCAACCGAGCGGGTACAGTTGCCTGTGGAAATTTGGCAGCGTGGAGACACCTGGACTTACCTCCACAAAGGGAGCAAGAAGATCAAGCAGGTGGTGATCGATCCCGATAAGGTGACGACCGACATCAATCTGGGCAACGACAGTTGGCCCGTTACGATCTACAAATAAGCAGAAAGGTCCCGTTCGCACGGGACCTTTCTTTTTTTAAGATACTTTTCAAAAGGAGACCATTCTCCCTAGAATCAGTTTTGAAGTTCAACTGGATGGGCTGTGGACCGTGGACTGCCAACCGTTAGCAAATTTTATCCAAGCGCCTGCTTCATATCTTCAATCAAATCATCAATATGCTCCAGTCCCACCGAAACACGCAATAGATTTTCCGGAGTAGTCGTATTAGGCCCCTCCACGGCGGCTCTGCGCTCGATCAAACTTTCTACTCCACCCAAACTCGTGGCATTGGCAAAAAAACGAAGTTTGGACAACACGCGATCTGCATTGGCAGCGGATCCTTTGACGGTAAATGAAACCATCCCGCCAAAGCCATGCATCTGCTTTGCAGCCACGGCATGATTGGGATGGGAAGCCAATCCTGGGTAGTATACTTTTTCAACTTGCCCATGGGAAACTAAAAATTCCGCCAAAGCTTTTGCATTGCTTGCATGACCTTTCATGCGGTAAGCAAGCGTGCGAATGCTACGCGTCAAGTAATAGCAGTCTGTAGGCGAAGGGACTGCGCCGCCTATGCGCTGCACATTTCTGATTTTCTCCCAGAAGGCATCTTTTTTTGCCGTAACTAAGGCTCCTCCAAGAATATCAGAATGCCCTCCAAAATACTTGGTACTGCTATGCATGACCAAGTCAGCTCCCAGGTCGATGGGGTTTTGAAATACCGGGGTAGCGAAGGTACTGTCACAGGCCAAAATGGCTCCCTGTGCTTTTGCCAAAGCAGCAATCTGGCGAATGTCCGTGATTTTCAAGAGCGGATTTGAGGGAGATTCCACCCAAAAAAGTGCCGTATTGGGACGGATGGCATTTTTCACAGCTTCGAGATTACTCATGTCCACAAAGGTGACCTCGTGGATGCCCGCAAAGAGTTGCACCATGGAATTGTGTAGCCCGTGGTACATGTCGTCCGGGGCCACAATATGAGATCCTGGTGTTAGCGCCTGGTAGACGGCTGTGCCGGCGGCATTGCCCGAAGAAAAAGCTGCAGCATCCTCCCCTTTTTCCATGGCAGCCAAAACCTGTTCCAAGGAATGTCTGTTGGGATTGTTGGCACGAGAATAAAGCATGCCCGCCTCGTTACCATGTTCAAAGGTGGTACTCAAGGTGATGGGCTGCACCACAGCTCCGTGACTCTCGTGAGTCCCATTGCTTAGGTGAATGGTTAGGGTTTCAAATTTCATAGGATGGTGAATTGAGAAGAAGCAAGATACAAGAGCCAAGAGAAAAAAGTACTACCGACGAAATACAATTGAATTAACCCGAAAAGTCATGGCGAAATAGAAGATTCTGCTGCAATTTTCACTTATTTCAAGAAGCGCGGTGGAAACTATTTCTACTTATTTCACCTAGTCTATTTCCACCCTATTTCTTCTAGGTGGAAAATAGCGTTTATTCTATTTATTTAACGAATTCGATCTACGGAACGAACCAGTGCCTCGTCTTTTTTGATAAAGCGGTTGGCGAGCATATTCATGACCATGGAAACCAAAATCGACCAAAATCCTATGCCGTACTCACCCCCATCTTCGCCTTGAATGGCTTCGTTTATTCCGTTGGTAGTCAAGAAAGTTGCTGCAACGAGAGATACCATCACCAAGGAATTGATCATGTTGAGCAAAAGCTGACGGGAACGGAGGCGGTACTGGAAGATGGAAGCTAAAGCCAAAATTGCAGCAAGAGCTGCTAGCGCCCCAAGGTACCATTTGGAAGAAGATTGAATCACCTGACCGCCCTCGTCCAAGTTGGTCAGCATAAAGGCAGACAGGGTCCAGTAATCGCCATCTACATCACCTTGCATCCAAAGTTGCGTACTTAAGGCCACTCCCATGCCAACCGCGATAAGAAAAAGAAAAATAGTTTGTACACGCTGAATCATAGCAATCTTTTTTTAACAAAGAAAACCCCTTCCGATGGGATTATCAAGAAAACAATTCTTGTCCGTGGATTTCATGGGGAATAGTATCTTTGCGCTGCAATGAACGACAAGACCCAACGGTATTTTCTAGAGCTGAGCTACAAAGGCAGTCCATTTCATGGATGGCAAGTGCAGCAAAATGCATTTACCGTTCAGGAGTGTCTTGAAAAAGCGCTAAGCACCTACTTTAGGACACCCATTACGATCCTGGGTAGCGGACGCACCGACACGGGCGTACATGCACAACTGCAGGTCTGCCACTTTGACCTACAGGATATGGAGCTCGGTGAAAATTTTCTCAAAGCCCTCAATGCCATTCTACCTAAGGAAATTGGCATTCATGCCGTCCGAAAAGTGAAACCGGAGGCGCATGCCCGCTTTAATGCCCGCAAGCGTTCCTATTTTTACCGCATCAACTTTTCCAAAAATCCTTTTTTGCAGGACCTTTCTTGGCAACTATTTCAGCAGCCGGATGTTAATGCAATGAATGAAGCAGCCAAAATTTTGCTGGAATACGAGGATTTCGAGTGCTTTAGCAAGGTGCATACCGAAGTGAAGCACTTTCGATGCAAGATTTATGAAGCCTATTGGGAACCAAAAGGAGATGAATTGCTTTTTCACATTACGGCCAACCGATTTCTACGAGGCATGGTGCGCTCCATCGTAGGTACTTTGTTGGACGTTGGCTGGGGCCATAGACCAGTGGAAGACATTCACCGGATTATTGCTTCCAAGGATCGAAATCAATCCGGAAAAGCATCCCCTGCCAAAGGATTATTCCTAAGCAATATCGAGTATCCAACACACATTTACCTAGACTAACCAGGAATTGAGCTTAGAAAAAGAGAAAGAGTCGGCAGGAGAAATCGTAGACATGAAGGTTTTGCGACAGCTGTATACCTATGTAAAGCCGTACCAAAAGCAATTTTATTTCCTGGTGTTTCTCACGCTGGCACTGGCGATTTTGGCTCCTACCCGACCCTACCTGATCCAAATTGCCATCGATGAGCATGTAGCTGTAGGTGATGCTGCAGGGCTGATTCGAATCATTTACATTCTGGTGGGGCTAATGATTATCCAAACCATTGCCCAGTGGGCACATACCTACTATTCCGGTTGGATCGGACAGGTGATCATCAAAGATATCCGAGTTCGTCTATATAAGCACTTACTCAAACTTCGTCTCCAGTTTTTTGACAATACCCCCATCGGAAGGCTAGTCACACGCAACGTGTCCGACATTGAAACCCTCGCAGATGTCTTCAGCGAAGGGCTTGCTGCCATCATCGGGGACCTGCTTCAAATCGTTACCATCCTAGGGGTGATGTTCTATATTGACTGGAAGTTGACCTTGGTCAGCTTGTCTACCCTCCCCTTGTTGATCATCTCTACCTATGTATTCAAGGAAAAAATCAAGGTAACCTTCAACGATGTCCGCAACGCCGTGGCCAACCTGAATTCCTTTCTCCAGGAACACATCACGGGCATGACCATCGTGCAGCTCTTCAATCGCGAGCAGCGAGAATTTGAAAAATTTAAAGACATCAACCGAGAACACCGTTCAGCACACATCCGCTCAGTACTTTATTACTCGGTCTATTTTCCTGTTGCCGAGATCATACAGGCCATCGGAATCGGCCTGGTAGTTTGGTACGGCGCAGTAGGCGTTCTGGGTATGGACTTGCAAATCGGTATTTTGATCTCCTTTATCATGTACCTGCAATTGTTCTTTCGCCCCATCCGGATGATTGCTGACCGCTTCAACACCCTTCAAATGGGAGTCGTAAGTTCCTCCAGAATCTTCAAGCTGCTCGCCTCCAGCGAGCACATCGCCAACGAAGGCAGCTTTAACCCAGAAAAAATTCAAGGAAATGTCCGCTTGGACCAAGTCTGGTTTGCCTACAAGGAAGAAGATTACGTACTCAAAAATATTTCCTTTGAAGCAAAAAAGGGCCAAACCATTGCCCTAGTTGGGGCTACAGGCGCAGGCAAGTCTTCGGTTATCAACTTGATTTCACGATTTTATGAAATCAACAAGGGCGCCATCACCATCGACGGAACCAACATTCAAGACTTTGAACTGTCTGCACTCAGAAAACACATTGGCGTGGTGCTGCAAGATGTATTCTTATTCTCCAGCAGCATCTACCAAAATATTACGCTAGGCAATCCCAACATCACCAAAGAGCAGGTGCTGGCAGCGGCCGAACTGGTAGGGGCAGCAAAATTCATCGAAAAACTACCGGGGGGACTGGACTACAATGTAATGGAACGTGGCGCGACCCTCTCTGTGGGCCAGCGTCAACTGATTTCCTTCGTGCGGGCCATGGTCTACAACCCGGAAATTCTCATTCTAGATGAAGCTACTTCTTCGGTGGATAGCGAAACCGAGCAGCTCATTCAAGAATCCATTGAAAAAATGATGCAAGGGCGAACCTCCATCGTCATCGCGCACCGCCTTTCTACGATTCAGAAGGCTGACCAAATCCTAGTGCTCAACCAAGGAGAAATTGTGGAAACAGGCACCCACCAATCTCTCTTGGAAAAGGGAGGCTACTACACCCAGTTACACCAAATGCAGTTAAAAATGACTGCGCTTTAAGCCTCCATTCGGTAATGAAGAAACTACTCATCGCTGCTATCGTACTTCTAATTCTTGGGCTTGGAGGCTATTTGGCCTACGATCAATTAGGAGGCAATCGCCCCGTAGAACTTAGCCTCGAAGCCAAATCTCCAGATACCCTTTCCGGAAAAACCTTCCGAGGCACCCCCCTAGACAAGGGCATGGAGCAACTATTTCAAAAGATTCAAAGCACCCAAAAACTGCATCCAGGCGCAAAATTGCATACCATTTATTACACGGAGCCCGCAGGGAAACTGGACACCCTAGAGGTGTTTGCAGGAATCAATCTCCCCTTTGGAGCCCCTGACTTGGAGCTCAAAGAATTTTCTGAAAGCCGCTACATTTTAGCGAAAGTAACGGGCAGCAAATGGGTAATGGCCAGTCCAGAAACCATCAAGGAAAAGATTCAAGACTACGCCAAAGCCAATAATCTGACCCTGAGCGGCTATTTCATCGACAAGATCGTCGGCGAAACAGAAGTTCATGTAATCGCTCCTGTTCAGTAAAGGCCCCGGTTAGCAGTCCTCCAGTAATTTTAGCAGCATGCTAAATTTAAGGCTCCACCTTCCTCTTGGTTCTATTTTTAGAATTGGGAGTTTTTGATTCCCCTTCCACTCGTATCTTTGCGCCATGCTACTCCAAAACGACCTGCTGCTCCGCGCAGCGAGAGGTGAAAAAACCGAACGTACACCCGTATGGCTGATGCGGCAAGCCGGAAGAATTCTTCCCGAATACCGTGCTGTACGCGAGTCAGTATCTGGCTTTATCGAGCTCGCCCAAACACCCGAGTTGGCAGCCGAGGTAACAATTCAACCTGTGGATTTGCTTGGAGTAGATGCAGCGATCATTTTTTCGGACATCCTAGTCATTCCAGAAGCCATGGGCTTGCCCTATGAAATGGTCGAAAAGCGAGGTCCTTGGTTTCCAAATACAGTACGCTCCGAATCAGACTTCAAAAAATTACGTGTAGCCGAAGGAGACAACGACTTGCAATACGTGATGGATGCGATCCAGATCACCAAGAAAAACCTAAACGGCCGCGTTCCCCTGATCGGATTTGCCGGTGCTCCCTGGACGATTTTTGCCTACATGGTCGAAGGCAGTGGCAGCAAAACCTTCTCCCTTTCCCGAGAAAAACTGTACCGCGACCCGGTATTTTCACACCAACTCTTGCAACTCATTACCGATTCTACAATCAACTACCTCAAAGCACAGATTCGTGCAGGCGCTGATTTGGTTCAGCTGTTTGACAGTTGGGCGGGTATTTTGGGTCCAAAACAATACGAAGAATTTTCCCTGAAGTACATCTCCCAAATATGCGATGCGATCACGGAAGTACCTGTGACGGTTTTTGCCAAGGGAGCATTTTTTGCGAGAGAAGCCTTGGGCAAACTCTCCTGTGAGACCATAGGCTTGGATTGGAACATGGGCATTGAAGAATCTAGTGCGCTGATTGGTCCCCACAAGACGCTGCAAGGCAACTTGGACCCTGCAGCCTTGTACGGCAATCCAGATCAGGTGCGCAAGGCTACGCAAGACATGATGGAGCAGTTCCGTGGCAAGCGCCACATCGCCAATTTGGGCCATGGTGTCTACCCTGACATCGATCCGGAGATGGTCAAGGTGTTTATTCAAACTGTAAAAGAGTTTTAGGATTATCCGCAATCAGGTTAGCACTTCAAGGTGTGTCTCATGCGCTGCGGATAATTGAACAGACGACAGTCCACGGTCCACAGCACACTTTATTGAACTTCCACTAGTGTTCTTTTTGGCTACATGTGAAAAAGGGGGTAGTCACTAAGAGTATTAAGGAGAATATCCTAGTTGCCAATTAGGCTACAATTGCTGAATAAGATTGCCTACGCGGACAATTCCAGGAGCTAAGGCTACTGCATTTTGCCCGAAATAGACCTTGTTGTTTACCGTTCGGTAGGTGGCGAGTGTAGCAAGGGGCTCTTTCCCTTTTTCCCCCGTCTGCTGATTGACGGTGATTAGCACACAGCGTGCACAGGGCTTCACTACCTGAAAGTCTACCTCTCCTACTTTTACGCGGGTAAACTGATCTTCTTCAAATGCCTGACCCCCCGAAAAAACAAGGTTGGGACGAAATCGATCCATCGAAACCGGCACTTCTAAACGCTGATTCAACTCGTCCAAGGAAGACTGTCCAATTAGGACATAAGGCATCCCATCTGCAAAGCTGACTGACTCACCCTGCACCGCATAGCGGGGATCCATTTTGCGGTGTGAACTTTCAGGCATCACGACGAGGTCTAGATCCATCTGCAAAAAATCACTGAACCATCGACTTACCTCAGCCGATAAAACTCGAGCAAGGACTTGATCTCCCCAGATGCTCACCTGCAGTTCCTGATTTGAAGCCAACTCCAAGTCAAAGGCAATTCGCTGAGAAGGATCTCCCTTAGAAAAAACTTCCAGCTGCGTTTCACTGAGCGCCACCTGCAATAGCGCAAGTTGCGGATATTGCCGCTGCGTCACAAAATCGCCTTTTTTGTCCACCAACATCCAGCGCCGATCGTAGCGAAAACCCCTTTCTTCCACCAAAGCTTGGCGGACAGAAATTCCCCCCAAGGATTTGATGGGATAGAGGTAAATTTCTTGAAGTACAAGGGCCTTGCTCATGGCCTAAAACTACAGGAAAAATTGGAGCTGTGCCAATTCTACAGTACTTGAGGGAGGACGGAAGAGCGAAGTATGACAGAAAAGACAGGCACCAGCTCCCATTTCGTGACAAATTTTAGCCCTCAATGGGAGTGTTGCAGTCATAATTATGACAAACTGACACCAAAAAGTAGAAAAGGCAAGATGGCATAACCCTTGAATAAGGTGCTTTGTCTTTCAAAAAGAAAACATACAAAACCAACATACTCATGGGAAAAATTATAGGCATTGATTTGGGTACTACCAACTCCTGCG
>CAXNJN010000082.1:0-11757 GCA_964202605.1 Bacteroidia bacterium
ATTATCGCAAGCAGAAACAATGGATCTGCGCTTACAGAGCGTGATTGGACCACAGGTGCTGGTTGTGAATCTGCTTTTCTTGCATTTGACCCTAACGATCCCACCCTTGTTTTTGGTGGATGCTATCAAGGCTATATTGACGTATTGAATCGAAAAACAAATGAATCAAAGGATGTGCAGGCTTATCCTACCCTCAACCTTGCCATCGAACCAAAAGACATGAAATACCGCTTCAATTGGAATGCACCAATTGTGGTATCCCCCCATGATCCAAAAACAATTTACCATGCAGGTAATGTCTTGCTAAAATCAACCAATGCTGGACTGAGTTGGGATGCCATCAGCGGAGATCTCACACGCAATGACAAATCAAAACAAGGTCCAGGAGGAATTCCATTCACCAACGAAGGTGCGGGAGGAGAGAATTACAATACGATCTTTTATGTGGCTGAATCCACGATTGAAAAAGGCATTATCTGGACAGGCAGTGATTGTGGTTTGGTAAATGTGACCTTGGATGCTGGAAAAACATGGACCAATGTAACACCAGCTGATCTTCCAGAATCACAAATCAATAGCATTGAACTTTCATCATTCGACAAAGGTGTTGCCTATATTTCAGCAACGAGGTATAAGTTGAATGATTATGGGGCTTATGCCTACAAGACCACTGACTATGGCAAAACTTGGACGAAAATAAACAAGGGCGTAAAGGCGGATGACTTCATCAAAGTAATCCGAGAGGATACCAAGAATAAAAGCATTTTGTATGCGGGTAGTGAACGAGGATTTTATCTTTCTACCGATGCAGGAAACAGCTGGCAGTCTTTCCAATTAAACCTGCCGATAGTACCTGTTACGGATTTGATGATACGAGACAATGATCTTGTGGCAGCTACTGCGGGCAGGGCTTTTTGGATTCTTGATGATTTGGGGACCATCCAACAAGCTACCACTGCGTCGGCAGTAACTTTATTCACACCAAAGCCAGCATACAAGTTTGGTGGTGGCACGGGATTACCAGAAGCAAAATATAAGGCTGGACAAAACGCCCCAGAAGGCGTAATACTCGACTACATCCTTCCTGAGGTAACAGACAGCACTCTGGTGACCTTAACAATTACAGATGAATCCGGCAAAGTAATTCGAACCTACTCCAATAAAAAAGACGAGTCCTATTTGAAATATCCTGGTGGTCCAGCAGCCGCTACCTTGCTAAGTGCGAAGAAAGGGCACAATCGTTTCCTATGGAACTTGAGAAATGAAAACGTCCAACCCGATGTAAAGAACGTATTTGTTTACGGTAGCTATGATGGCTATGCCGTTCCTCCAGGCAAATACAAAGCGCAATTGAATTTCAATGGGACAATTTCAGAGACGGAAATGATTGTGTTGGCAAATCCTGCTATTTCTGCAACAGCACCTGATTGGAACGAACAACAGCAGATTCTTGCTTCCATTACATCCTCAATTAGTGAAATGCATCAACAGGTAAATGAACTGCGAAAAATTAAAAAGCAGCTTGTACACCATAGCGACATTCTGAAAGGTGTGAAGCCTGCAGAAAAAGTGTTGGATGAGGCCAAGAAACTAATTGAAGGGATTGATGCTTGGGAGTCTAACATCGTAGAGGGTAGAATTCAAAACGGACAAGATGTGATCAACTGGCCGAGCAGACTCAATGTTGAATTCTTCAATATTAAGAGACTTGCCGATGCTGCTGATCCAAGAATTACACAGGGGATAAAAACCAGGTTGGCTGATTTGCAATCCCAGTGGAATGTAGAAAAAGTTAAGGTTGAGGCAATTAAAAAATCACTTGCCGCGTACAATACACTTTATAAATCCCAGCAGCTCGAAGCACTCATTTTTTAAACTAATTGAAAAACCACATAGGCACACTAGAAAAACTTATGTGCTTTAAAATCTAATCCGCCACGGCCTGCCTGCGGCAGGCATGCGGGCAGGCCCTTTGCGGCTTGGCTGCGGCTTGGCGTCTTTGCTACCTGTCCCGCAGGATTGCGGGAGCCTGCCCCGCAGAATTACGGGTCTACCCGCCGGAGGCCTTTGCGCCTTCCCTACTTTGCGCGCCCTATTCTTTTTTCTTTTTTCTTCTCGCAAAGACGCCAAGCCGCAAAGAAATTCTGGTCCATTCCTATCCGCCACGGCGGACAAGCCTGACTATCCGCAAATGGGGCAACTCCCCCTTGACAAGGGGGCTAGGGGGATTTATTCTCGCAAAGCCCACCTATCCGCCGCCGCGGACAAGCTCTTGGCGCCTTTCCTACTTTGCGCGCCCTATTCCTTTTTTCTTTTTTATTCTCGCAAAGCCCTCCGCGGCGGGCAGGACGCAGAGGCGCAAAGAAATTGTAGTCCACTCGGTTAGACTTTCCGCCGCGGCGGACTGGCTTGGCGGATTTGCAGCCTGCCCCGCAGAATTACGGGTCTACCCGCCGGAGGCCTTTGCGGCTTGGCGGCTTTGCGAGCTATTCCTTTTTTCTTCTCGCAAAGCCGCAAAGAAATACTGGTCGACCTACCGCAGGCAGGCTGACGGAAAAGAAAAAATACCCCTTCTTTGCGCCTTCCCTGCTTTGCTAGTCCGCCGCGGCGGATTATTTTTTACTCTCGCAAAGAAATACTAGTCTCCCCCTATTGACGAAAGATGCAGCAGGAAATAAAGAGATGGAATACAGATGAATTAAGATTCCATAAATCAAAACTTAACTTGAATTTCAACAAACCTGAAGAGATATCCCGGATGCTCCTTGAATTACTCTTTAACTTATCTTTTCTGATTATCCGCTTTTTCACCGCTAACCAGAAAAAAAAAGTTTGAGGTTCAATTAAGTGAACCGTGGACAGTCAACTGTCAACGATTACCTTTATAGCCTGTTGATTCAAAATAGAAACTAGTTCTCTTTTTCTCGGAACCCCCTAAAGAATGCATGGTTTCTGCATCGTAAATCCGTCCATTGAGGATCACATAAACGACCTTGTCAGAATCTCGAATATCATTCAATACATCTCCATCGATCACGGCTAAATCGGCTAGCTTCCCGACTTTGATAGAGCCTAAGTTCTTGTCTAATCCAAGGTGTCTTGCAGGCACAATAGTGGCGGCACGCAACGCTTCCATTGGGGTCATTCCACCTTGTTGCATCATCCACATTTCCCAGTGAGCAGCAAGACCTTCCCGCTGACCATGACCTCCAATTGCCACCATGATATCCCGATCGTGCATTTCTTTACCTGTTTTGACCACATTGAAATGGTTGTAGTGATGCTCTGGCGCCATCATTCTTCGCATCGATCGAGGGGCAAGAATATCCTGTGGTACAAACTTGCTTAATTTCGGATGTTTCCAAACCTCTGTTTTTTCATACCAATAATTTTCCCCAGAAATCCCACCAAATGAAACCACTAACGTGGGGATGGAAGCAGCTTGTGTATGGCCCCAAAACTGATACACATCCTCATAAAGCTTTTCCAAGGCTATTGAATGTTCTATGGAGGAGGCTCCATCAGCAATTTTTCCTAGATCTTGCTGAAGCAATGCCCCACCTTCTGAAAGAACCATCATTTCATACTCCGCTGCGGCTTCAATAATTTGCTGGTACTGCTCTCTTCTGGGATGATGGTGCATCTTAATCGCAAATGCACCCACGCGCTTTAATCTATCCATATGAAAGCGTGCATCGTCTATTCCATTTACAAGGGCTGTATGCCCTGGCTCATAAGCACCATACAAGGACATTCCCGTCGAAAAAATCCGCGGAGATAAAATGTTTCCAGCTTTTTGCATTTCTGCCGCCCCAAAAACTTCTTCAGTAAAGGTATTTGGGTTAAAAATTGTGGTAACTCCAAAGGCTAGCGTGCCATAAGCACTCCAGTTTTGTTGAGGAATAATGCCGTTGGTTCCATTGGGCTGATGGGCGTGCGTATCTATGATCCCTGGAATAAGTGTTTTCCCTTTTAGATCGATAATAGTTGCATGAGTTGGAATGATCACCTCTCCCTTTTTTCCAACTGCTAGGATGTGATTACCTTCAACTAGGACCACGCCATCTTCAATTACTCCATCAGCTTCCATCGTCACCACTCGTCCGCCTACCAATGCCAGAACTCCAGTTGGCTTAGTTATCGGCTGCGAAAAGCTGATGTAGGATTCCTTGATTTTTTCCTGGTTTTGGGTTGAATTACTGTAAAGATTTGGCCCCAGATTCCAGTGGATTTCGTTGGTTAGCTGACTAAAACTAATGTTTGTTCCCGCTAAAATTGACCAAGTTTTTACCTGAGGTAAAGAATCTGCATGTGTGATTACTATCGGCTTATCTGATTCTATAAAAGGAAGACTTTTAACTCGATAATGCTCCACAAAAGCAAGTTCTTGGCCATTCGGAGCCATTTTAAACTCAGTTGCATACTTGATGGTATACAGTGTCTTGAATTCCTTTCCCTCCAAATCAACCCGGGCTAAACTAGGCATTTCACCATCCAAGTGTAGGTAAATACGATCATTTCGATCTGCAAAATGAGGCAAACGCCCCTTTGAAGTAATTAATTTTGGAATACCCCCTTCAGCAGGAACTCGGTAAATACCCGGTGCCAAATTGTATTCAGGGTTCAACAAGTTCTCATCTTTAAACTTGCGGTAAACCACGGTCTTTCCATCTGGAGAAAACGCAGGTTCAGTATATTTCCCCGGCACATTTAAGAGACTTTTAATTTCACTAGTACTCAAATTGATCACTTGGACTCTGCCTTGTTCTTGATCATTCCAAGTACTGTAAACAATCTTTTTCCCATCCCTTGAAAAACTTGGAGCATATTCAAAATGCCCAGTTTGTTGGGTAAGTCTTCTAGGAGTTCCATTGGGTAGATCCTTCAAATAAAGGTAGCCTAGTGCCTCATAAACAACCTGTTTTCCATCAGGAGACACCTCCACATGATGAAGCATTTTAACTTCAAAATTCTCTTCATCAATGTTTTTAGTAAACCGAAGTGTCTTATTTTGAATTTTTTCCCTGCTCACTTCAAAAGGAATGGTGGTGGCAATTTTTGATTCGACCTGAATCCTATTGATTTGACCATTGGCCCAAAACAGGATACCGGTATCATCTGCAGTCCAAGACATTGCAGGATAAACGCCATCAATGGCCCATGCTTCTTGCTTGTCTCTGTCGAGTTTGTGATAAACTGCAGTTTTCTTTCCTGTCTTTAAATCATAAACAAAGAGTGTACTCTGAAAATCAACTCTGGAGATGTAGGCTAGTTTGGACCCATCATTAGCTAGCGTAGGGCGGATGGCTCCACCTCGACCACTTAGTACTACTTCAATTTCTCCAGATTGAAGATCCAAGCGCTTAATGGCATAAATTCCTTTTTCGCTGTCCTTTGAGTATTCGAAAATAGCTCCGGGAGTCACATCTTGAGAGTAATACACGTAGCGACCATCTGGAGAAAAAGCAGGTTCACCCATATCCTTTTGCTCATTCGGTCTCGAGGTTAACTTTATTCCATCTCCTCCAGATGATGGATAAGCCCATATTTCTCCAGCGCCTAAAGATCTGGTTCCTGTGAAATGTTTTCTCACGGCTATGGACTTACCGTCTGGACTCCAAGCAGGGGAGTTAACCATCCGAAAAGTCTCTGAAGAAACAGCACGCTTGTTACCCCCATCCAAATCCATAATCCAAATATTTTCCCCACCGCCTTCATCTGAAGTATACACAATATGTTTGCCATCAAGGCTGAAAGATGGCTGCATCTGCCAAGCTAAGTCTGAGGTCAAGGGAGTTCCAATGCCACCAGTGGCAGGAATCGAATAGATATCACCGAGTAGATCAAATACGATACGTGATCCATCAGGGCTACTATCGAGATTCATCCAAGTGCCTTCTTTTACATGAATCTTTACTGGGCTAGCATCGCGTCTTGTATTTTCTACATTCCAACTAGGACTTTGAAGCTTAGATTGAGCGAAAGTGCCGCTAACTAGAAATTGTAAAAGGAAAAGAATGATTTTTGTCTGGGCTGAAAAATTGGTGCTTGTCATTTTACAATGCGGTTATAGAATTTGTAAGTACCCCGTTTTCGAACCACTTATACGTTGGAAGTTAAAGATGGGAATTAGCTTTTAGATAGTCAATAGGAAGTTCTCTCTTTAAAAAGTTGAACCGGATCGACTAAAACCAAGGCTTGGCATATTTTTTCTTCTCACCAAGACGCAATTGGGGCAACTCCCTCCCGATCCGCCGCGGCGGATGGACGCAAAGAAATTGTGGTCTGATTGGTTTGACTTTCCACCGCGGCGTACGGGAGGGGGATTTTTGTGCAAATCGTGTGCAAATGAAAAATAGGATCAACTATTCGAGATTTTGCGATTGGAAGACTCAAAAAAAAATAAAATTTTCTAATTATCCGCAGTTTTAAATAGCTATGTTAAACAACTGGCATGATTGCGGATAATCATATAAAATTAACAACAAATCAAAAGAAACTTTTATCTTTAAATTATAAACTAAACACGCTCTTAGCAAAAGTCCACTTTAATTTGAAGACATACTTTTAAAAATTCAAGAATGGAAAAGTTTCATGAACAAAATTTTAAAAAAGAATTTAATATTAATGAGTTTGAGCGTTTTCGGCTTGAACAATTAGCCGAAAAAAAAAGAAAATCATACAGGGCCGCATTAATTATTTTTCCGATAAACATTATTTTATCGGGTTTATTGGTGCTTTTAGACTTTGATATGGTAGCTTTTTTGGTTCTTCCAGCAATAGGAGTTTTTTTGTTTTTTGATTATCGAGATATGTTGGGAAAAAAATATTTCGAAAATTTTAAAGAAAGTTTACTGAAAAAACTTTTCGAATTATCTGCTCCCGAATTTCAATATTTCCCTAATAGTTGTGTTGCAGATACTCTATTTATAGAAAGTGGATTTGTTAAAGGGTATTCGAAATATTCTGGCGAAGACTTGTTTCAAGGAATTATCAATGAAATCCCTGTAGAATTTTCCGAAATTACGGTTTCGTTAAAGTCTCATACAGACAGACGTAAGTTCAGAAAAGGCAAGACAGTATTTAAAGGTGTTTTTTATGCATTTTCATGGAATAAAACCTTTTCTGGCGTTACTCAAATTTTACCCGATAAAATGGAGAAACTTTTTGGTGGTCTGGGTACGTTGGTTCAAAAAATGAATTCCAGTGCTTTACTTGGGGATGGGCGAGACTCACTTGTCAAATTCGATAATAAAGATTTCGAAAAAGAATATGCAGTGTATTCGGATAATGAAATTGAAGCCCGAAGTATAATTAGCGAGCCCCTTATGATTTTTTTACTTGACCTTAAAAAAAATACAAATGCAAAAGTTTATTTTAGTTTCGTGGGGAATAAAGTGTTTTTAGGTATAAATAACAATAAGGATATTTTGAAAGTTGGAAATATAAATGAAAGTGTTACTGAGAACGGTTTTTTACTAAAATATTTCAACGAAATCGAAGCTTGTATTTTAAATGCAAGGAAAATTGTTAAAATTTTAGAGATAAGATAGGATTCGGTATTTCCCAGTAGAGTATAAGTTGGCGTATTGCGCCTTATTTCCTTCTCATGAGCCATTGAGGCCTATCACCCAAGAACTCCTTAAAGAAGCTGATTTGGCTTATATCATTATCGAGGATAGAAGAATTGAAAAAAACTCTAAAACAGTTCAAAGACGACCTTAGCGTATTTTGTAAAGGTACAGACAGGGGATGTCTATCAATTTTCTCCTTAAACCATTTAACTTTTTTTCTCCAAGGATATGGTGAAGTAGAATCGGACTTGAAATACAACTCACTTTCAATTATCCCAACTAATAAACATGAATCCATAAAAAGTGAAATCACCAAGTCCCCAACCTTTAATTCATTTACAAATCGATGGATTTGACCCACATTGTGATTTATCCGCATGTTGGGGTCGTTTGGAAATAAATCCCTGTATTTGGCCTTCAACAAATCCTTATCAATTAAATCTTCCATTTTTCTAAAGGAGGCAAGAGGATTAACCAATTGAAAGTTTAGGAAAGTTGGCTAGCCTAGCACCATCCTATCAATACTTTTTTCTTGGTTCACTAGATTCTTGGTTAATAGGGCTTATCTTATAGAGTACTTCAGTGGAAAAGATTCCCATTTGAAATTTTCTTTACTATTTTTTAGTCCCAATTTTTATCTAAATTTGGGACGAATTGAAACTGATGGAAAGACCACAAGTAGAAAATAAGATTGCAAAATCCCTGATAACCTACCCAAAGGGGAGCGTGCTCTTTGTCGACGACTTTTTAGATTATGGCAATCCTGAAAGTGTTAAAAAAGCCTTGTTCCGCTTGAGGGAAAAGGGAATTCTTGTCCGTCTGGCTCACGGTATTTACTTGTATCCAAAAGTTGACAAAGAACTTGGCGTTCTCTTTCCAGCTACAGAGGAAATAGCCGCGGCCATCGCAAGACGGGATAAAGCGAGGATTGTGCTTACGGGCGTTCATGCGTTGAACAAGCTGGGTTTGTCAACACAAGTTCCCATGAAAGTCGTTTATCTGACGGATGGCGCCGCGAGAACTGTTACGGTTGGCAAGCGTACCATTACTTTTAAAAAAACAAGCCCAAAGAACCTACTTATCGCAGGAGAGTTAAGCAGCTTGGCTATTCAGGCACTTAAAACCATCGGCCAAAATAAGATAGACGAAAAAACAATAGAAAAAATCCAAGGCATCCTAAAGCAAGAAAAGAAAGAGAACATCCTGAATAATGCAAAGCTCTCTCCTGCCTGGATAAACAAACTATTAATGCAGGTAATCGAATGAATACCACTTGGCTAACACTATCAAAAGAAAGGAAGATTGAACTTCTCAATCAGGCAACTGCAATTACAGGTTTACCAGGTAATGCGATTGAGAAAGATTGGTGGGTGTCTTTGTGTTTGCATGCTTCATTTTCTTTGCCCTACAGTGGAAATTTGGTGTTCAAAGGAGGAACTTCTTTAAGCAAGGGATGGGATTTAATAGCTCGATTTTCAGAAGACATTGACTTGGCAATCGATCGAAGGTTTTTTGGATTTGAAGGAGACCTAAGCAAAACACAAATTCGAAAACTTAGAAAAAAATCATGCGAATTCATTTCAACGACATTTGTTGAAGACTTAACCAAGATATTGGCCGATTGGGGTGCAATCACAGCATGTACCCTTTTTGCACAACCACAAACAGAATCAGACAAAGACCCACAAGTAATTGAAATTCATTATACATCAGTATTCGCGAGTTCGGAGTATTTGCCAGAACGGGTTCTAATTGAAATCAGTGCACGTTCCTTAATGGACCCTACTGAGAAGAGAGAAATCAATTCCATTTTAAGTCAAAGTTTCCCGGATTTGGATTTCACCACAGAAGCCCTTTCAATTCCTATCGTGCTCCCTCAGCGAACTTTCCTTGAAAAGATCTTCTTGCTCCACGAGGAGTTTTCACAGGCATTTGAAAAAATTCGTGTTTCCCGCCTTTCAAGACATTTATATGATTTGGAAAAATTGATGGACACGCCTCACGGGATAGCCGCTCTTCAAAACAAGGATCTTTACAAAAATATAGTTAGGCACCGAGAAAAATTCAATCCCTTAATGGGACTAAATTATGGCAACCACAGGCCGGATAAAATCATGCTTATGCCGCCGGATACGGTTATAAAGGAATACGAGAGAGACTATTTAGAAATGGCCCGATTTATGATTTATGGAGAGGCATTGCCATTTGATCGATTAAAAAAAAGAATTTCAGAACTTCAAAAAAGAATAAATGAAATCGAGCAAAGTTAACTAAAGGAGCATTCCAAAATCTGCAGCAGGTATCGTTTATGCCAAACCATACAGGAAGGAATATAAACAAAAAAAGAGGTCATTTTTGCCAACGCGCCATCTCGCCTCTCGCTAGAATAGTCCACTGGACTATCCTTATCCGCTCGAGCGTCCCTCCTGGGCTTCCCGATTTCACTTCGTTACATCGGGATAAACTTCTCGCCCAAGGATTTGAACAAAAAAAACCGATCCGCCCGCCGGAGGCCTTTGCGGCTTGGCGGCTTTGCTACCTGTCCCGCAGGATTGCGGGAGCCTACACCGTCCGCCGCGGTGGATTCTTTTTTTTTCTTTCTTCTCGCAAAGCCCACCGCGGCGTGACTGGCCTGCAGGCCGCAGGCCGCCCTTGAAAGGGGGCATGCTTGTCCCGTGCGCCGCGGCGTACGGGAGGGGGGATTTTTGTGCAAATCGTGTGCAAATGAAAAAATGCATCTGAAATTACAAAGCCCCTAAAACGAAAAAAGTCCTTAGAACTTCTTCTAAGGACTTTTTTTTAGCTCCCCTTTTCGACGAAAGATGCAACTACAGTGCGATGATTGAGTATGTGACTATTAGAAAATTAAATGGTTGAACTTCCTACAATTTTACAAGAAGGACTTAATTACATCTCTGAAAATCAAGAAGAGATAGAAAAGTACGCCTACGATGATTTCACGTCGGTACTTTTTAAGGAATTGAACTAGCTTATCCATAAATTGTATGTGAAACAACGTTTATACCCCTCTTTTTAGCGCAAGCCCAATTTGGCCTGAATGATAGGAGTTATGATATAGAATATGAGCAAACAATTTTGCTTTGGACACCGCTCCAAAAAACGGCGTGTCAATTAATTCTGACCAACCAGCATTTGAAGTATTTTCTATTATCTCTTCTAGCAGTTTATACCCTTTCTTTATTAGTTCTTTACTTTCCTCAAAATCTTTGCCTTGGCCCTCATCTTGTTGCCCCATTGTAGTATTTTGAATTTCACTTGGCATACCGAAAAAATACCCGAATAATAGCATTGTCTCACCAATATGCCTATAAATGAATCCCACAGAAGAGGTTTGTTCATTTAATTTTATAGAAATATTCTCTTTGTCAATTATATTCAAAGAAAAACTACAAGAGAGAATATTTTGTGCCAAAAGGTCTTTAAAGATTTCTTTCATAACTTAAATAATTTTGATTTTTATGCAAATAAAAAAGGTTACACTATAAAAGTATAACCTTTTTATCATTACTGCTCCCCTAACAGACGAAAGATGCAACTACAATGCGATGATTGAGTATGTGACAATTAGAAAATTGAAGGGTTGAACTTCGTGTTAAATTTTCAGAAATTATATTGCAATAATTTTTATCCTTACCATTTACCTAACAGGACGCGAGTAGATGTTCTCACCATTTCTACAATACCAGCATTATAGGTTTCATTCCTAAAGGCATTATATGCATCCAACTTTACTTTATCTGTTGGAAGTTCTGCACCTTTTAGTGCTGCTTTGAAATTAGGATATGAACGTAATACATAGTGCGTTGCTCCAGAAGAAGAAACTCCAGAGTTTATTACTCCCAATATTTTACTGCTACCACTTTCTGAGTAGTTACCAATAGTTTCCTCCATTTTTTTCCATGATGCAGCAAATTTAGCCGGGTCTGTAACTTTTAGGAATCTTGAATTTTGTACAGGATAAGTTTCATTAGAAGAGCTGTTAGAAAGTGTAACTAATTCTTTTCCAGAAGAAGAAGAATGTGCTTTTGCAAATTGACTAATTTTTGTTTGAAAAGCTTGAAACTTTTCTTGTGCTACTCCACCAGTTGGTGAATACTGATTTCCCATAGCATCTAGAGGTCCCCTAAATACAACCGAATGTGTAAAATTGTTATCATTATCT
>CAXNJN010000083.1:0-11621 GCA_964202605.1 Bacteroidia bacterium
CTCATCTGGAAATTCGTTTAGAAAGTGGATTAATTTCATATTCTCAGGCGTTTAAACCAAAGAAAAGAGTACTTTTCCACTTGACAAAACTATTGACACAAGCTGTCATTTGGCGACGTGCAAACTAACGAATACACATAAAAAAAAATTAAAATTTCTCTTCCACACCGAGTCCAAATAGCGCAAAATCGTACTTTACAGGATCTAGCGGATCAAAGGATCGAAGGACTTGGGTGAGTTCGACTGCTGTCCCCCAGTCCGTTTGCTTGCGGGTAATCAATCCAAGTTTCCTTCCCACTCGATCCACATGCAAGTCACAAGGACAAATGAGTTGGGCAGGACTAATCTGCTTCCAAATCCCAAAATCCACTCCCTGCTCATCCTGACGAACCATCCAGCGCAGGTACATGTTGATGCGCTTGCATGCCGAACGCGTAGCTGGAGAAGAAATATGCTTCTTCGTTCGTCCAGGCGCATCCTCCAAACTGAAAAAATGTCGTTGAAATTGGGTGAGTATGGATTCCATGCTGTCGATAGCTCCAGTTTGACCGATAAGAAAGACCTTTTCCAAACTATCCTGATGCCGGTAAAACCAGGACAAAAAGTGAATAAAATACAGGGCGTCTACTTCATTGAAGGTTCGGTGTTTGAAACCGAGAAACGCTTTTAAATCCCCGTCAGTATGATTAACCATAAAATCATGGGGCGAATTGTCCATGCACGCAAGGAGCTCATTGCATTTATTGAGGATGGTTTTCCGTTGACCCCAAGCCAGGATCGCTGCAAAAAAACCAGCGATTTCAATATCTTGCTTTTTAATGAAGCGATGCGGAATGGAAATAGGATCTAACTCGATAAAATTTGGCCGATTGTACAGGGCTACCTTTTCATCTAAAAAATCTTTGATGCCCTGGCTCATAGTTGTACGACCCGCTCCCCTCCTTGGGTACCATCAAACCATTTGAATACCAGTTCATTGTCTTTTTCTTCGGCAAGGTGCCAGTCGAAACAACTGATTTGGGTTAGGAAGCGAATGCTATCCAATTCTGGATCATAGAGGCAAATATCAAAATCTGGAAGTGCCGTAGCTTCTAAGGTATTCCATTTCTCCAAAATATATCCCTGCTCAATAAACCGTACTTTTTTTCCAAAAACATGTTCACTCAAGACAGTCGGTACGCCATCTTTTCGTCTAAGTCTTACTCCTGCCGGACCAAAAAGGATTTGTTTTTCCACTTTTGCTTCCAACAAATCATTTGAATTTGGGAGCGTCTCCCACGCTGTCTCTACCAAAACCCCGCTTTTACTGTCAGGCTTTAAGTGAGTCAATAGTTGGGACAGCTTGGAGAACAAAAAGATAAGCCCAATGAAAAGTATCCCAAAACTTGCCAAGATGGGATAGGAAAGCACAAAAATGCCGTTCCAAATAAATCGGAATACATGATGAAAGTACAACTGGATTTTTGACATGCGAAGTCAGGGAAAAAGCCTACTTGAATTGGGACAGGCCTACTGAAAACAGCCCAAAGACTAACGAAGTGAACACTGTGTTTTTAATACAAGATCTCCACAGGAAACCGTGCATTAACTCCTTTTAATTGTTCGAATGCCGCTTTTGAAAGTTTGATCAGCACTTTAGAATTGTCCCCTGTCTCGGGCAAAACTCCTACCACACGAGCAAAGATGGTCAGGTCATTTTCCTCATTTTTAATTCGAATCACACTGCCAATAGGCGCATTGCGGTGTAATACCAGGTACTTTTTATTTGCTTCGGTACCAGGTATAACCTCGGCCAAGCCAGACTCTTTTGTATTGGTGAATCCACCAGAAGTATTTGTCGAGGTATTTGGTGCTGTAGTCTCTTGCTTCGGTTCAGCAGCAGGAGCAGTTGCCTCATTTTTTACTTCTGCAATCACAGCCCCAGAAGTAGTTGTAGGTGTTGAAGTACCCAAAGCAGTGTTTCGACCGACATGTATCGATTGACCTACTTTTATATTGTTGGAAGTCAAACCGTTCCATTGAATCAATTCTTCAATGGAAGATCCATACATCTTGGCAAGTGAAAATAAAGATTCACCAGATTTGACTGTATGAAAAATCCAATCTCCAGTAGCTTTTGTTATTGCCGTTGAGGCCTTAGTTGAAACAAAGACTACCTCCTTATTTCCATTGGGATCCTCGGCTCTTTTATCAGCAACTTTGGGTTCTTCTTTTTTAACTTCTTCCTTCAAGGCTGCATTGGCCACCAAGGGTTCTGCTTGGGGCTGAGTACCGCTTTGCTTCACAGGTACAGCTTTTTTAGTGATGACTTTCAGGGATTTTCCTATTTGAAGTTTATCACTTGACAAAGAATTCCAAGATTTCAACTCTGCTATTGTGACCTTGTATTTTTTTGCAATGGTAGATAAGGACTCACCGCTCTTTACTTTGTGCGTGATTTTAACTTTTTGTATGGTGACCGCTGCTGCTGATTTGGATGGATTAGTTACGGGAGATTCCACAGTTGGAGCTACTGTTGGTCTATCATTTTTCGCTGGAGTTGTTGAAGCAGATGATGGATTGGCAACTGATGTAACAGATGCAGCGGAAGCATCAGTGGAACTAGGCTCTGAAGAATCCGAACTGCTGATTGTTCGGCGATAGGGAACAAGGAGCATTTGTCCTTCCTTCAGGCCCTGTTTCAAAATTTCATTGGCCTGTTGAATCTCGGACATCTGAACCTTGTATCTCCTTGAAATGGAAAACAAGGTTTCCTGATTAAAAACCTTATGAATGATAAAAGTCCTGCCTTCTATTTTCTGAATACCAATAGAATCCAATGACTCCAAAGTTGATGCAAGAGCAGCAGACTGGAAGCAGAGGAATAAAAAAACGCTACAGAAAAAGAGTTTGAATCTACCAGACATGGTGTGGGTCTAACTAAAGGATCTAAAATGAGGTGAATGAGCAGTCCAACAAAAATAACCTTCATCCCTCATTATTCAAGTTGAAAACGGTAATTTTCCTTAATTTAGAGCATTACTTTTAACTAAGAATTAATTTCAATTTAGGTTCTACTCCAAGTTCACCCATAGCTTTCAATAGGGAAAACATCTGTACATGACTCGATTACTACTTATTATTCTTTTGACGATTTCAACAGGCGTGTTGTCTGCTCAGCAAACTCAAAAAAAGGTATTCACCTTTGCGATTGATCAAGATATTGATCCAGGAATGAATCGTCGGGTAAAGTTGGCAATGGATCAGGCAGAAGCACTAAAAGTAGATGTTATCCTGATCGAAATGGATACCTACGGGGGAGCAGTAACAGATGCGGATGAGATTCGAACTCGAATTTTAGAATCCAAGATCCCAGTGTATGTATTTATCAACAAGGATGCTGCTTCCGCAGGTGCGCTGATTTCAATTGCCTGCGATAGCATTTACATGGCTCCTGGCTCCAGTATAGGTGCTGCCACGGTGGTGAATGGAGCCGATGGAACTGCCGCACCAGACAAATACCAATCCTACATGCGCTCCATGATGCGCAGCACTGCTGAGGCTACTGGACGCAACCCACAAATTGCAGAAGCGATGGTCGATGAAAAGTTGGTCGTGCCTGGAATTTCCGATTCTAGCTCGGTCATTACTTTTTCAGTGACCGAAGCGATTCAAAATGGCTTTTGTGAAGGAGAATATGCCTCTGTAAAGGAGATTTTGGCAGCTCAGGGCCTGCAGTCTGCTGAAATCATTGCTTATGAGGAAAAAACAGTAGATACTATTATATCCTTCTTTTTGAGTCCCGCAGTAAGCGGTATTCTGATCCTTTTGATCATTGGAGGAATCTATTTTGAATTGCAAACTCCTGGTGTGGGTTTCCCGCTGGCAGTTGCGCTGACTGCTGCCCTTCTGTATTTTATCCCCTATTACTTAAATGGGCTGGCAGAAAACTGGGAGATCTTGGCTTTTGTGATCGGCATCATCCTGCTTGTCGTCGAATTTTTTATTATTCCCGGTTTTGGCGTGTTTGGCGTAGCTGGAATTGTGCTCACTCTGGGTGGACTTGTGCTGGGCATGCTTCCAAACCAGGCTTTTGATTTTGAATTGGTACCCTCGTCCCAACTATTTGGAGCATTGCTTACGGTGATTCTAGCAGCATTGGCGGGTGTTGGAATGGTGTTTTGGCTTACTCCTAAAGTAAATGAATGGGGCGCATTCAAACACCTGACCTTAGAAACCACTCAAGACCGCTCCAAGGGGTACACTTCAAGCACTTATACAGAAGATATGCTTGGGAAAACCGGAACAGTGCACTCTAGACTTCGACCGAGTGGTAAGGTGGAGATTGAAGGAGAAATATACGATGCCTATTCCCGAGGCGAATTTTTGGAACAAGGGGAAGCAATCGAAGTCATCTCTACCGAAGGAACTTCCCTAAGAGTGAAAAAATGGGAAGCCTAAAATTCAAAATTGGCTAATTTTAACGCATGAACTCCCTAGGCTTACTTTACCCCCGCATCGGTGAAGCGGAACTGCTACACTATTTTTACACAAGTCGCTAATGCAATGATCAACCATGACCACGTGGAGTAACCGAATATACACCTACTATGTAGTTGTCGCTTTTATCCTAAGCTTCGCGATCTTATTCCCACTATTCCTTTGCTGCATTTGGAACCCTTCCTGGAATAAGTATGGACGGAAAATCAACCAATTTTGGGCCAAAGGCTTCTTTTCACTCATTTTTCTGCCAGTGAAAGTTGAAGTTGAAGGCACCCTCGAAAAAGGAAAACCCTATATCTTCTTGGCCAATCATTTTAGCTATCTGGATGTTGCCATGATGGGCTTTGTACCCGGTGATGCTGTTTTTATAGGAAAAGCCTCCATACGGAAAGTCCCTTTTTTTGGATACTATTTCAAAAATCTGCACATCGCAGTAGACCGCAGTCGTGTCAAAAGCAGAGCAGAAACCATGCGAAGAGCAGGCTTAGCACTAGATCGTGGAAGCAGCATGGTTTTGTTTCCCGAAGGAGGCATCTACACCCAAAATCCGCCACATTTAGTTCCTTTTAAAAACGGAGCTTTTCGATTAGCAATGGAGAAACAAATCTCCATCATTCCTGTCACCTTATCCTACAATCATGTAATTTTGGCGGATCAAAAAGAGTTGATAATAAAGCGAATGCCCGCCAAAATGGTTTTGCATCAAGCGATCAATCCGGCAGATTTTACATCGGATGAAGCGCTCAAGCAATGCTGTTTTGACGTAATTCAGGAGCAATTGCTAAAAGATAATCCGGCCTGATTTGAAACTAATTCCAAGCCACACTTCCGACTAGTTGCATGAAAATTGAACAGGAAACCCTACAGAAAATTGCGCATTTGGCTCGACTAAATTTTGATGCACAAGAAGCAGAAAAGATGAGCGCCGACCTTTCACAGGTACTGAATTGGGTAGATCAGCTTCAAGAGGTAGATACGGAGGGTGTGGAACCGCTTACAAATATGTCTGCTGAAGTCAATGTATTCCGAACAGATGAAATTGGGGTACAGCTCACTCAGGAAGAGGCATTAAAAAATTCACCCCAAAAGGAGAATGGCTTTTTTACTGTTCCCAAAGTCTTGGAATAAGATGCCTATTCGCTCCAATACCTATTCTTTGAACAAAATCCTAGCAATCCTTTTCTTGGGAGTTGGCGCCATTCTGGCTGCATATTCCTTGATTAGTCCCAGTTTTACCCATTCCAATCTCCAAACGGGTGCTTTTTTGGATAGGTTACCCATACCATTTTCAAAAGTAAATTTAGGAAAAGTCGATGTTCCAATTCTAGTGGATCACTTTCTTGTTTTCCAAAACTACCAAGTAACACCCTACCCTTTTACCCCTACTGAAAATTACCTCTTCGGTATTTTTATAGCACTGGTTTCCGTCACTGCATTAGCAAATTTAAGTAGGTTTAAAAAAATACCTTTTCTCGGAGCTGGAGTCGTATGGATTCTGCTCCTTACCCTTTCAAACTTCAATGGACTAAATATTGGAGGCCTTAGTTCAAATCTTTCGCTACTAATACTTTTAGGCGCCACCTTGATCCCCACCATTTATTTCCATGTTTGGGGGACCCAATCCCCTTTCTGGGTCCGTTGGCTAGTCCTTGCAGGTACCGTAGGAGGCGCCCTAATTGCCTTCATTTTGATCAGCCCGATCATTAATCCTAGCCTCTACATATCAGAACAAAGTTTAATTATTGGGATTGGAATTACCATTGCCTGGATTTTTTGGCAAGGCCATGGGATTTTATCAGGCCTCTTAATTCTTATTTCAAAAGCCAATGCAGGCCTAAACACCAAAACTAGCATTCAATTCGCAGCAGTCACCCTACTCTATCTTGGGTTACTTTTTCTTTTACTTCTCCATGTTAAAGGGGATATCACTTGGCCGTTTGGAGATTTCTTACCCCTGTATCTCATCCTCCCTTTAGGCGTATTGGGATGGTATTCAACTCGGGAAAAATTAGCTCAAAGTGATAATCTAGCCAGTTCATCTGAAGTTCTCCAAAATTTATATCTTCTTGGTTTTGCAAGTACCTTGTGGACCATTTGGAAGTTAACCTTCTCGCATAATCAAGCGGGTGAAGAGCTACTAAAGCATTTGGTGATTTACTCCCAACTCGGCTTTTCGCTATTCTTCTTTATTTACGTAGCGATCAACTTTTTTCCACTAATGCACAAAGGGAAGACTGTTCATTCAGTCCTATACAAACCTTTTGTTCTTTCCTATTACCACCTCCGAATTGGAGGGACGATTGCCTTCATGGTTCTAACCACCTATTTGGAAGCCATTATTGCATCTCAAGTAAGCGCTTTAACGAACAACATTGTAGGGGATTACTACTATCAAACCAATCAAAAGCTTGAAGCAAGTATCCTTTATGAAAATAGCTGGGATCGCTATCGATACAACCCCAAGGCAAAGAATTTAACTGCTCAACTCCTTTTTGAATTAGACCAACCAAGTTTAGCCAAGGAGCACTTAGAAGAAAGCTTTGATCTAGCGCCGCAGGTGGACAATATTCTACTCCTATCGGAGCGGCTACAAAAAGAAAATAAACCCTTTGAGGCTGTTTTTTACCTTGAAAATGGGCTAAAATTCTTCCCAAGCAATCCATACCTCAGCCAAAACCTAGCCTTGCTCTATACCCTGGTCAAAAAAGACGTGGAAGCGCAAGCAATCTTTGCTGATCTCTCCAAAAACAATCCGGTAGCTGCTGCAAATTGGCTTGCCATTTCTGTCAAACTAGGGGAAAAAGTGGAAATCCCAAAAGCGGATGAAGACCTTATTTTTCTGATTAATCGGGTTGCCACAGAACGAAAAAATGGAACGCTAGTTGATGGACAAACCTTGGAAATCTTGAAGAAAAAGCTAGAAAAAGTAAGTTCTCCTCTTCTACTTCAAGCGGGGTACCGGAATTTATTGGCCATGCAAAATCTCGAAGACCCTAGTACAGATCTCAAATTATTGGATTCCCTAGCGAAAAGAGAAGATTTACTCGAGTACACCATGCAGTTTCAAGAAACAGGCATCTTGAGAAGTTTGGGTGCGGGAAGAATCAACGATGCTGTCAAAAACCTTAACGGCCTAGCCTTTAGAAATCCCGGTGATGCCGCCTACTACCTTAATTTATCTGGGCTTGTATTGGCGCAGCAACTCGATTTTGAAAAAGCTGCCAAGGACTTTGCTTATGCTTCTGACAAAGGATTTCAGGCTGAGCTTCCGATCCATGAAGCCATTCGAAATTGGCAAACCGAGCGGGCGTTTGGAAGGTTAACTACTAACGCTGAAAATGAAGCGTTTAAAGATGAGTTTGTATTTAGAGGGAGGTTTAATCAAACCATGCCACAAGCCCTCTTTTTTGATTGGAAAACCATAGCTTCTCCCGACTTCAAGTTAGAAATGGCTTGGAGGCTACTTCGCCACAAGGCTCATGGCTTGACGACGCCGCAGCTGCAGGAGATTGGTGCCTTTTTTAAAGGAAAAACAGATCGAATAACCGATTTAGCTGCATTTCTTCAAACACCAGATTGGACCAATGTAAATTCCTTGCGTTCCTTTATCAGGTTTATCGGTGCATCAGAGGAACTTACTGCCAATCCTTATTTGAGTCCCTTGATTTGGATTGCGGCATTGCAAGCCAAAGATAAACTACAAGCCTACGAACTGCTACAATCTGCCACTGAATTCAATAAGGACCCACTACTTTGGGCAAAGAAAGTACAGGCAGCTCAAGATCTCGGGCTGGATCAGTATGCCACTGAAGCTCGGGAAGAAATGAAGACCTGGATGAGTGAAGAAGAAATTGAAGCCCTTTTGGGGGAGATGTATTGAGAGATTTCATATACTTTTAATGCAAATGAGTACCTTTCCATATTGCTAAACCAACACGTAACTAAATTCCAACATGAGCAAAGTCATTGAAACGCACGAGATTAATAAAACCTATAAAATGGGTTCTGAAATTATTCAGGCATTGAAATCGGTTAGCATTAGCGTAAACAAAGGAGAATACGTCGCTTTCATGGGTCCTTCAGGATCAGGAAAGTCCACCTTGATGAACATCATCGGATGCTTGGACTCTCCTACCTCTGGCAGCTATGTGCTCGCAGGAAAAGATGTCAGCGACATGAGTGAAAACGAGTTGGCCGACATTCGAAACAAGGAAATTGGATTCGTGTTCCAAACTTTCAACTTGCTACCAAGAGCTACTTGCCTAGACAACGTGGCACTGCCCCTGGTTTATGCAGGCTATTCTAAATCAGATCGCCAAGAAATTGCCTTCAAGGCACTAGACAATGTTGGACTTGGAGATCGAACTTCACACCGCCCGAACGAACTTTCAGGTGGTCAGCGACAGCGTGTGGCTATTGCCAGAGCATTGGTCAACAGCCCTAGCATCATTTTGGCGGATGAGCCAACAGGAAACCTTGATTCCAAAACCTCCTATGGTATCATGGAACTTTTTCATGAGCTACATGCCAAAGGAAATACCATCATTATGGTGACCCACGAAGATGATATTGCCCATTATGCACACCGCATCGTACGCCTTCGAGATGGCTTGGTGGAATCAGATAAGGTTAACCCAAATCCTAACCGAGCGCTAGTGACAACTGCCTAATTCGGGCTACGATACAATTGAAGAAAATATATATTCCAGGTTGATATGAAAATTTATACCAAAACAGGGGATCAAGGAATCACCTCCTTGTTGGGCGGAGTACGCGTACCCAAATCAGATCTACGCATTGATGCCTATGGTACCTTGGATGAATTAAATGCCTACATTGGCCTACTTCGAGATCAGGAGGTGAATAAAAAAAGAGCGGAACTGCTCAAAACGATTCAAGATCGCCTGTTCACGATTGGGGCAGATTTGGCAACTGTTCCAGGAAAAGACAAGGTAAAGAAACCAGATCTGCATCCAGAGGATGTGGAAGTTTTGGAAAAAGAAATGGATGCTATGGAGGCTGAACTCCCAATGCTTACTGCTTTTATTTTACCAGGCGGGCATACTGCAGTTTCGTTCTGTCATCTAGCCAGAACCGTTTGCAGGCGCTCCGAACGAATTGTAGTTGAGCTTGCCTCTGAGGAGCAAGTATCGGAACTCGTCATTCAATACCTAAACCGACTTTCTGATTTTCTATTTGTCTTAGGTCGAAAAATGGCGCAAGAGCTTGAGGTGGAAGAAGTCACCTGGAAGCCACGTTATTAAACCCAACAAATCGTTAATCTCTTATTTTAGATATCGGCAATTGCCAAATCCTATTTCTTGGTCTGTAATGTAATTCAAGCACCCATGTCCAGCTCACCCACCATTTCATTGACAAAATCTAGTCATTCTAAACTTTCAGAAATCGACTTCTCCTCCTTAGTTTTTGGGAAAGTGATTTCAGATCACATGTTTGTGGCGGACTACCAACATGGTGCTTGGGGAGATTTTAGAATAGTCCCTTATGGCCCTATGGATATTTACCCTGGAAATGCAACCCTGCACTATGGGCAAGCAATTTTCGAGGGCATGAAGGCCTACAAAAATGAAAAAGGGGAAGTCTTGGTATTTCGAGCAGAAGCCAATGCGAAGCGATTGAATGAATCCGCTACGAGGATGTGCATGCCTACCCTACCTGAAAATATCTTCATTGAAGCGCTAAGACAATTGCTCGCTTTGGATAAAGGTTGGGTTCCACAAGAAAAGGGATCTAGTTTGTATATCCGCCCCTTCATGTTTGCGATGGACAATTACTTGGGTGTTAAGCCGTCCGAAAGCTATAGATTCATGATTTTCACCAGTCCAGTGGGCGCCTATTACACCAAACCGGTGTCGGTTAAGGTAGAAACGAACTATACCCGAGCAACAGAGGGTGGAACCGGTGAGGCAAAAGCTGCTGGAAACTATGCTGCCTCACTGTATCCCGCACAGCTTGCGCAACAAGAGGGCTATGACCAACTTTTGTGGACCGATGGCAAGACCCATAGCCAGATTGAAGAAAGCGGGACCATGAATGTCATGTTTAAAATCAAGGGTACCCTCATCACGGCACCTACCGGGAAGGGAACCATCCTAAAAGGAATCACGAGAAACTCTGTTATTCAACTTGCAAAAGATTGGGGCCAGAAACTAGAAGAGCGATTCCTTACGGTTGCTGAACTTCAAGAGTCCTTGGAAAACGGAACCATGGAGGAAGCTTTTGGTGTAGGCACCGCAGCAACAATTGCATTCATTCATAAAATCCATGTGAACGGGAAAGATTATTTTCTTCCAGAACCGGCAGCCGATGCTTTCTCAAAGCATGCACTCAAAACCTTAGATGGGATCAAATACGGAGAACTCCAAGACACCCATCATTGGATGCTTAGCATCTGAAAACGAAATGAAAAAAGTACGCTCTAAATTCACAGTAATCGGAAAGGCAGTACTTACACTCCTCCTGATTGGTATTTTTGTCCTACCGACTCATGCCCAAGAGCAGCTTAGAAAATTCCTGCTTCTCAAAAGAGGATCCAATCAAAAAACTCAGATCCGCTTTTACCCCGGAGAAACCATCACCTACAAAAGCAAGAAAATCGGGTACTTTGTCACCGATATACTCGTAAACTTAGATACGGAATACCTCTACCTGAGCGAAAACGTCTTGAAACCTTCGGATATTTTGGCCATTGATGTTCAAAGAAAAGATCCAAGAAATCGAACCCTAAAAAATTTAACTGCGCTTTCATTAGGAGCTGGAACCATGATTATTGGTTTGGAAGGCATCAATAGTCTAACCCAACAAGGACAGCTGAAGATCAGTGCTGGGGTAGCAAAAGCATCTGCCCTACTTTTAGGTACTGGATTGGCCCTGCTTCCACTTCGCTACAAAACTTTTACGCTATCTGACAAAAACAAGGTGCAGCTCGTCCTCCTTGAAATTGAATAAGGGCTTTGGCTGGTAAAACCAAGATTTTTTCCGATTTTTGCAACACATTTTTAACTTAGACAGATGACTTCAGACCAACTGAAAGACTTGAAAGCCCGCACATCGGCTTTGAGGAGGTATCTTTGACTACGATCGTAAGAAAGTAGAAATCCAAGACCTAGAGGCCGTAT
>CAXNJN010000084.1:0-11104 GCA_964202605.1 Bacteroidia bacterium
CAATTCTTCCCGCTCCTTTCCGTTGGCAAGTTCAAGGGCCTTGAGTAGTAGGAAAGTTTTCTTGTTGGAGATGATATCGCCACCCACCTGCTTGCCAAATTTGGCTTGGTCAGCATAGACATCGAGTAAGTCATCTTGAAGTTGAAAGCCTACCCCAATATTGACCCCAAACGCATAGATTCTGTCTAGATCCTCCTTAGAAGCTCCCGCCAAAAGCGCTCCGAGTTGAAGGGCAAGCCCTAGGAGTACGGCAGTCTTCAGGCGAATCATTTGGATGTACTCTTCTTCAGACACGGTTTCGTATCCTTCAAAGTTCATGTCCAGCTGCTGCCCTTCACAGACCTCGGCAGCTGTTTTATTGAAAATGCGAATTACCTCGGGCAGTAACTCTGCAGCGGTGGGAAGGAGTAAGTCGTACGCACGAACCAGCATGACATCTCCGGAGAGAATAGCGATGTTGGCATTCCACTTTTCATGAACCGTAGGCTTTCCTCGTCGGAGTGGTGCCTGATCCATGATGTCGTCATGCATGAGGGTGAAGTTGTGAAATACTTCGATTGCAGCAGACTGACTCAAAATCTCTTCGGGATTTTTGCCATACATGCCGTAAGCTAAAAGCGAGAGTAGGGGGCGTATGCGCTTTCCACCCAAGCTCATGATGTAGGTGATGGGATCGTACAATTCTGCTGGAGACAGGCCAAAGGAGTGGCTGCTGATGTGCTCTTCTAGCTTAGTTAAAAGGTCGTGGGCGAGATTTTTTTCTGTCATTGTCTGCAAATTCCAAATCTATGGTTCTTCGGTCGATATCGGTATTAACTACGCGGACCAGCACTTTGTCTCCCAAAGTGATCATTCTTTTTGTTTTCGATCCTACCAAGCGCATGTTGCGCTCGTCAAAAGCATAGTAATCGTCGTTCATTTCTTGGACGCGGATCATGCCTTCACACTTGGTTTCGGTGATTTCCACGAAAACTCCCCACTCGGTTACTCCGCTGACAATCCCATCGTAGTCTCGCACTTCAGCAAGCGACATAAATTGCACCTGCTTGTATTTGATGGAAGCCCGCTCGGCGTCTGCTGCTCGCTTTTCCCGCTCGGAAGAGTGGAGGCATTTTTGTTCCCAGGAACTGGCATCGGGAGATTTTCCTCCCTCCAGGTAGTGCTCAAGGAGGCGATGCACCATCATGTCAGGATACCTGCGGATGGGAGAGGTGAAGTGGGTGTAGTGCGCAAAGGCAAGTCCAAAGTGCCCCTTGGGCTCGGTGGTGTATTTGGCCTTGGCCATGCTTCGAATGGCAAGCTGCTCCAAGACATTCTGCTCGGGCTTGCCCTGAATCTCATCCATCAGTTTGTTAAGCGCAGCAGAGATTTTCTGTGGCTGGGTGGTGTCCATTTGATGCCCAAATCGCTTCGCGAAGCCAGAAAAGGTCTCCAAGCGATCCAAATCTGGGCTATCGTGGGTTCGGTACACAAAGGTGTCCATGCCCTGATGCTTTTGGAAGATAAACTCGGCCACATACTTGTTGGCCAGCAGCATAAATTCCTCGATGAGCTTGTGAATGTCTTTTCGCTCCTTTATAAATAATCCCAGAGGGGTGCCTTTTTCATCCAGCTTAAACTTCACTTCTACCGTTTCAAAGTTGACGGCACCCTGGTCAAAGCGCAGTTTCCGCACTTTTTTAGCGAGGTTGTTCAGTAGGGTGAGCTCCTGGAAGTGATCTCCAGACTGGGTATCGATGCATTGCTGTGCTTCTTCGTAGGCAAATCGACGGTCAGAGTGGATGATCGTTCGGCCGATCCAATGCTGTACCACTTTGGCTTGAGGATCTACTTCAAACACGCAGGCAAAAGTGAGCTTATCTTCGTGCGGTCGCAAGGAACAAAGCCCATTGCTCAAGCGCTCTGGTAGCATGGGGATGGTTCGGTCTACGAGGTAGACTGAGGTGGCCCGGTTGAATGCTTCCTTCTCTAAGGCTGTTTTGGGCTTCACATAATGGGTCACATCTGCGATGTGCACCCCGATTTCGTGGTTACCATTTTCAAGTTTGCGATACGAAATCGCATCGTCAAAGTCTTTGGCATCTGCTGGGTCAATGGTGAAGGTCAATACCTCTCGGAAATCTTTTCGTGCCTTAATTTCTTTCGCAGAAATCTGCTCTGGAATGGCATTGGCTTCAGCATCTGCTTCTTTGTCGTATTCGAAAGGAAGTCCAAATTCCGCCATGATGGAGTGGATTTCTACCTCATGAAGTCCTGCTTTGCCAAGTACTCGAATGACTTTTCCGGTGGGGTTTTTGTCATCGTCCCTCCATTCGGTCAACTTGACAATCACCTTTTCATTGTGTTCTGCGCCCATGAGTTCTCCACGGTGCACAAAAATATCCTTGTGCATTTTTTTGAAGTCGGGAACGACAAAGGCAAAGCGGGGGGAGATTTCTACTCGGCCCACAAATTCATCGCGGTTTCGCTCCACAATTTCCAATACCCTACCCTCCATTCTCCCAGTCTTCCCTTTGACCGGGAATACCATTACTCGGACCTTATCGCCATCCAAGGCTTGCTTGAGGTCCGCTTCCTTCACCAAAATATCTCCTCCCTCCACCGCATTCGGGTCGTCGGGAATGATAAAGGCAAAACGCGGGTTGACGAAATCAACTCTACCGCTGATGTATTCTGGGTCTTGCGTAGAGGAAAAATAGTTGCGGGGGCTTCGGGAAATCTTCCCATCAGCAACGAGCTGGAAAAGTACGGGCTCTACCCCATCCTTGTTTAAGGAATCTCGAATTTCTAATTGCTTGATTAATTGTTTGGCATTGAATTCTTTACCAAAATTTGCATTTAAAAATTGAAGAAGTTTGCGTGCTAAAGAGGCACTATCATCGTTGCTTTTAGGGCTTGAATGGTTTTTTTTGGAATGTTTTCGATCGGATTTTCTTCCCATGAGGGCTTTGTTTGTTCTAAGGTATAAAGTTTTGTTTGCCAAGAAAACTGGCAGATATGTTCTTTTTGTTATGATTCAGGGTACTCTATTTCAAGGTCTGCCGGCTCAGGCTGTGGGTGCATGGCCAAAAAGATCCTGGCGGTGACTTCCACATCTCGAAGGCAGTAGTTTTTGATTTTTTCTAGGTCTTTCTCTCGGTAGTAGGTGGGGTTGACTTCGCTACCATCGATGCCTTCTTTGGAACTTGGGACTCCAAAAGCAGCGGCCAACAGTTCCAAGCGAGTGTAGTATTTGTAGTCTCCAAAGCGCCAGAGTTCCATGGTATCCAGGTGCCGGATTTCCCAGGGTTTTTTGCCTGCCAACTGTAAGGGCTCAGGTAAAGCAATCCCTTGGATCAGCATTCGACGGCAGAGGTACGGAAAGTCAAACTCTTTGCCATTGTGGGCACATAGAATCCACTTTTTCTTTTCTAATAAGGCTTTTAACTCCAAAAGAGTTTCCTTTTCCTCCTCCTGAGCAAAAACTTTTGATCGGAAGTAGCCCTTTTTTTCCTTCTTTTTGGCTTGAAAAAAGCCTACTCCTACGCAAATCACCTTGCCAAATTCAGCATGGATCCCCGCTCTGTCAAAGAAAAGTTCCCCTGGTTCAAGGATACTCTCTCTTCGAATGAGCCGCTCTTTTCGGATCCATTCGGGCTGAAGTCGTGGGTCGAGCTCCGCAAAGGATTCGGTGGAGGAGGCAGTTTCAATGTCTAAAAATAGGATGTTGCCGAGCTGTTCAAAAAATGGGGCCATGATCTAAAAATTAAGTGTGAAGTATCCCCTCCAAACCCAATTCTGGAATCATTCGGAGGTGAGCAGGGTCAAAACTGCCTGGAGTAAAGATAAACTTTTTATCAAAAATCTTGTCCAGAATGTAGTAGCTCACCCAAAACTCATTTGTCAATGAAAATACAGCTGGATCTATGGGTTCAACGCGTGCAAAAGAGCTGGATCCAATCTCTTGGATCAGGTGTCGAAGGGTGGATGTTTTCCGTAGCTCCCCTTCCATGTGGCCATATCCTTGGGAGGTAATCATGACGGTGTTCAATTCAATCAGGTTGTAGTTGATCAGGTAGACGGACCATTCTGTTCCGGTTTCCTTTTCCTCCCTTGCAATGGCAATCTTCACTCCAGTAATGGGAGCAAAATCAATGTCTTTTTTCATTCGTCTTCTATCAAGTTCATTTCAAAAAGTGCAGCGAGGTGTTTTTTTACCTTTTCCTTGACCTCTTCCACTGCTACTGGGCGGCCCAACTCCAGGTGTAAAGAGGTGACTGCTTTGTCGTCGATTCCGCAAGGGACGATGTGTCCGAAGTAGGAGAGGTCCACGTTTAGGTTGAAGGCAAATCCATGCATGGTCACCCAACGGCTGGATTTAACCCCAAGGGCACAGATTTTCCGTGGGTTCTTTCCCGTGTCGTGGTCGAGCCAAACTCCTGTAAGGCCATCGATTCGTCCTGCCGGCACCCCGTATTCTGCAAGAGTCAGAATGATGGCTTCCTCCAAGTACCGCAAGTAGCGGTGGATGTCGGTAAAAAAGTGATCCAAATCTAGGATGGGATAGCCCACCAATTGCCCTGGACCATGGTAGGTGATGTCTCCTCCTCGGTTGATTTTATAGTAGGTGGCGTCATGGGCTTCCAGTCCTGTAGCGTCTAGGAGGAGGTGTTCTGGCTTGCCACTTTTCCCTAGGGTATACACATGGGGGTGCTCTACGAATAAGAGGTAGTTTGGTGTGGTGACCTGCTGGTCCTCGGGAAGGTTTCGATTTTGTATTTTTTTGGCGACAATTTCTGCAAACAGCTTTTCTTGGTAGGTCCAGGCTTCTTGGTAATCCATGCAGCCCAGATCACGAAACGCTACCGTTTTTTTTGTATCTTCAATCATCGTCGTTTTTTCAGCATTTTTTAGACCCATCTGGGTAGGCCATTTCATTTTTCAAAATTAACCAATATTTCCCATGGCAACACACAATGATTCAGGAAGACTCGCAGAGCAGGAAGTCGCCAAATGGCTTGAAGGCAAAGGCTATACCTTACTCGAAACGAACTACCGGTACCAACATGCCGAGATAGATCTCATCATGACCCATCAGGGGCTCTTGATTTTTATCGAAGTCAAATTTAGGACAGGCACAAGGTTTGGCTATGCTGAGGAGTTTGTTCATGCAACCAAAAAGCGACTACTAGTCAAAGCCGCTGATCAGTACATTTACCAAAAGGATTGGCATCAGGATATTCGCTTTGATATCGTCGGGGTCTGCCAAGATTCCAGGGGCACCCTACACTTTAGACAGTTTGAAGATGCTTTTTACTAATCAACCTTGAGGGGAATATTTCAAGGGTCTTTTCGGTAGATCAGCTTGCCTTCCTTGTCCCATTCTGCCCGGATGTAGGGGCGGAAGTTTTTGGTGTAGGGCTTTTCTTGGTACTGGATTTCCCGCTTTCGGATGGCCTTCGTGTTGTTGGTGTTCCAATATTCGGTCCACAACCCTACTTTCTCCCCAAAGCGGTATTCCCCGGTCACGGCTACCTGCTGGTTTTCATAAAAGTGGTAGAAGTTGCCTTCCGCCAATCCGTATTGGATCGGTATCAATTTTTCAATCGCCCTGCTGGCCGCGTTGAAATAGGTGATTCGTGACTCCTTTGCCCAGCCTTCATCGTAGTGGGCTTTGTCTTGAAGGACATTTTCACCATCAAAGGTAAGCCAGGTTTGGTGCTTGGTGCCGTAATAAAACATGCCTCGTTCCACTACCGTTTGGTTGACCAAACGTTGGTAAGGTCCATGGAGCAGGTAGCCTTGCCCTTCTACAAACCCCTGTGGTCGGATGGTTCGATCTTTTGGATCGTACCAATACCGATCTCGGAGGTAGGGATTACTTTTCCAGGAGGAATTCGTATAGTAAAAAAGTTCGAGGTATTCTTGGCCTCTAAGACTTCTACGGGTGCTTCCTTTTCTTGTTTTTACCCCAAAAAAAGTGTTTTTACGGGTCTTTTTTTTCTTTTCCTTCTTGGCTTCTTTTACTTTCTCTTCATCAAAAAGGAGTAGGGGAGCTACTGTTGGAAGTAAAAAGGAACTCACCAAGCCCGTGGAGTCTTCCTTTGCCTTTTGGTCTTTTGGGACTGTTTGAGCCTGAAGGAAATTGGTCCCTGCCAAAAAGAAAAGTAGAAAAAGAGGAAGCAGTTTCATTTCAGAATTCAAACGGCTGATGGGCTAGTTTAGTACTTTCAAAAGTAACATTTCGAGATCAAATCTTATCGATTGTTTATTAATTATAATCTTCTGCCTACTTTTAGATCCGTGCTACCAAACCCTAAATTCTCATGAATTCTATTTTATCCGATCGCGTACTTCAAATGGAAGAGTCGGCCACCTTGGCCATGGCAAAAAAAGCCAGAGAGCTCAAAGCTCAGGGAATTGATATCATCAGTTTGAGCTTGGGAGAACCTGATTTTAAGACGCCAAAGCACATTCAGCAGGCAGCCAAAGATGCGATCGATGAGGGGAAATATTTTTCTTATCCTCCCGTATCGGGCTACCAGGATTTGAGAGAAGCCATTGCCAAGAAGCTACGAGAAGAAAATAATATCCAAGAAGCGAAGGCGGAACACATTGTGGTTTCCGTGGGCGCCAAGCATTCCATCGCCAATACCTTCATGTGCTTGCTCAATGAAGGGGAAGAAGTCGTGATTTTCTCACCGTATTGGGTGAGTTATGCAGAGATCATCAAGTTGTGTGGAGGGGTGCCTGTATTGATTGAGGGTACGCTCGAAAATAACTTCAAGGCTACGGCAGCCCAGTTAGAGGCAGCAATTACTTCCAAAACAAAGGCAGTCATCTATTCCTCTCCTTGCAACCCAACGGGGTCTGTTTTTTCCCAGCAGGAGCTCGAGGCCATCGCTGCGGTAGTGATGAAGCATGATCAGGTGATGGTGATTGCAGATGAGATTTATGAATTGATCAATTTTAAAGGCAAAAATTTTAGCATTTCCTCCCTTCCAGGCATGTTTGCTCGCACGATTACAGTCAATGGATTTTCCAAAGGCTACGCCATGACGGGTTGGAGAGTGGGATATATCTGCGCTCCTTTGGAGATTTCCAAGGCCGTAGAAAAAATGCAAGGACAGTTTACCTCAGGCAATACGGGCATCGCCCAGCGTGCAGCTTTGGCTGGCATATCTGGAGATCAAGGTCCTTCTCAAGAGATGGCTGTTCAGTATTTGAAGCGTCGTGACTTGATGTTGGACTTGCTCAGAGCTATCCCGGGTCTCAAAACGCATGTTCCAGAGGGAGCATTTTACTTCTTCCCCGATGTCACAGCCTTCTTTGGTAAGTCAGCACATGGGCATCAGGTAAACAATGCGGATGAGCTCTGCATGTACTTACTTGCCATAGCCAACGTGTCCTTGGTAACAGGTTCTGCTTTTGGAGCGGACAACTGTGTTCGCATTTCCTATGCTGCTTCCGAAGCAGACTTGATTGAGGCGATGAAGCGCATGAAAAAAGCCTTGGGAGACCTAACTTAAGCTCCCAGCTGACTTCCTCTCACTAGATCAAAATCCATGGCGCAAGTACTAGTCATTACTCCCGTAAAAAACGCAATCGAAACCACGCTGGATACCGCGCGGGCAATTGCTGGATCTACGGTGAAGGTGAAGCATGTCATTTTTAACGACTTCAGTACTGCCGAAACCAAGGACAGCTTGGAAAAGCACCGGGAGGAACTGGGCTATGACCTGATTCATATCGAGGACTTGACGGATCATCCTTCGCCCAACTACAAGTTGGTGCTGCAACTGGCGCAGCAGCAAGTCCTGGAAGCAGGGATCCCGCTTTTGGTGGTGGAATCGGATGTGGTCATTGCTCCTAACACCATTCAATCCCTTTTGGATCACCTCGCCGCTCAACCCAGCACAGGATTGGTGGGTTCAGTGACTGTAGATGAAAAGGGAGAAGTCAACTTTCCCTACCTCAAGTTCAAAGGGGTAAAAGATGCAGTAATCGATACCCAGCGGAGCTTAAGCTTTTGCTGCACGTTGTTCTCCCCAGCATTTTTACAAGCCTACGATTTTAAGGGATTGGATGAGGCCAAGGATTGGTACGACACTTTTATTTCTCAAAAATCTCTTGCGATAGGTTTCAAAAATACCGTGCTCATGCATGCGCCCGTTTGGCACCGCCCGCATGCGAGCCGCCCTTGGAAGCAACTCAAGTACAGCAATCCGTTGAAGTACTATTTTTTGAAGTTTTGGAAGGGGTTGGATAAGATTTGAGTCAACTGTTGACGGTCCACGGTTGACAGCACATTTATGGGAGAGTAACCCTTAAGAGTAGAAGGAGGAGTAATTTACAGTTTTCCGAAAAGTTTTAGTAGCGTATTGTAGGGTTTGGACCAGGAGCGCTGAATCCGTAGGGGACCATTCAGCTCCCGCTCAAAAAAATCTGCATGCTTGGCATTGAGGTAGGCGATGCGGGCCTTTTTGAAGGCTGTGCCTCCTGTCTTTTTTCGTTTGCTGTTGGGAGTGAGTCGGTAATAGAAGCCTACCAAGGGAAGTTGAACTACCTCTCCGCCATTTTTGAGGAGCTTGATCCAAAATTCCCAGTCTTCTCTACCCAGTTGCATGTCTTCGGAAAATCCACCCACGGCTAATGCATCAGTTTTTCGAAAAAGGGCAGACACGAAAATCATGTTGTCCTTGGCCAATTGCTGCAGGCTAAAGGGTTTTAATTTCCAGGGCTTGCGGGTCGTTTCGGCAAATTTTTCAGCTTGGCAGTAGACCACTTTGACTTCTGGGCGACTCGAAAGGATAGCCAAGCCTTGTTCGATGTAGGTTGCTGCAATCAAGTCGTCTCCATCTACCGGTAAAATGTATTCCCCTTGCGCAGCAGCGATACCTGTATTTCGGGCTTTGGTGACGCCGCCATTGGCTTGGTCGAGTACCCGAACTTCCGGATGTTGGGCTTCCAATTCCTGGGCAAGTTGCAAGGAATTATCCGTGGAGCCGTCGTTGATAAGGAGGATTTCGATTGGTCTGTAGCTGGAGGCCAGTGCCGACTGGATGGTTTCTTTCAGGTAGATCCCTTGGTTGTAGCAAGGGACAATGATCGAAATCAATCCAGATGTCATGCGTTGAAGAAGGAAGCAAATTCACCCAGGGGCTTTTGTAGGGCTAGGGTGTTGGGTCCAAATTTTTTCAACTGGTAATTCTGCTCTTCCAATAGTTGGAGGCAGGCGGCATAATCCGCTGCGTTCAAGCCCACATTTTCAAAGATGATGGCCTGTGGACGGGTTGTGGGGATGTCAAAAATCCGAATGACCTCCAAGTCGTAGCCTTCCGCATCGATTTGAAGCAAGTCAATGTGATACAATCCGTAGGTTTGAATCAGGGTGGCTGGCGCGATCACTTGCACCTCTTCCTGGCTAATCCACTGGCTTTGGTCGGTAGGGATCTCAATCCCAAAGCGTTTGCAGTTGGAGGCGACAATGCCGTCCTCGAAGGCCTTTTCAATTTTCTCCTTGGAAAAAGAGGCCAGTCCTGTAGCCCAACGCATGGTAGAGAATCCGACTTTGTAGATGGGCTGGGTGCCGTCTTTTTCTCCGATGGCAGCGCAGAGTGGGCGGATGCCCTTATTTTTGGCGTAGATTTTTGTGAGAAACTCATGGAAAACATCCGGCTGCGGTTCCAAAAGCACGCCCTTCCAATCGTCTCTTTTGATAAACTTGTGTATGGGATCGTGGGTAATACCGTCGTTTGCTCCGATTTGGACTACCGTAAAGTTCCCTGGCTTAGACTTCGAGTATTGACTCAAAAAATCTGATAGGCTACCTTTTTTCGGATTGTAGAAATTTCTGTAGAATCCTAAAAATAGCGGGTTGTTGGAGGCACTCATGTTGAATCGAATCATTTTCCAGCGCTGCTGGAGGTTTCTTTTCAAGTTCAGGAGTGTGGAGGATTGGGTAGCCATAGTGCAATTCAGTGGGGAGGCAAAATGCCTTCGTTCAAAATTACCATTTTTTATCAAATTTGAGGGCCCTTCAAGCTCCCGCATTTTGGTTACTTTTGTGTCAACTAATCAATTGCCTAGCATGGGTAGAAGCCTTCTCGCCTTCTTTCTTTACTTTTTTCTGAGTTCAGGCATACTCTCAGCTCAAAGCCGCTGGGATAGCTCCTATGTAGCGGAAGATCCAACAGTGCTGGTTTTGCGTAGCTATTTATCACACAAATTCACGGCACTCTACTTTCCCAGTGAGAACCTTACCTATCAACCCAATAGCGGGTTGAATGCAGGCATTGGATTTACGTATCAAAATCTCACCCTCAATCTGGCATTTCCTCCGGGGATTTTAAATCGAAATCGAGAAGCGGATTTTCCTCGGTTCTTTGATCTCCAGGGGCATATTTATCCAAAAAACTGGGTTATCGATTTTTTCGGACAGTTTTACAAAGGCTACCGTATTCCCGATGGGATCGAAGATGGAGTAAAGTATTTGAGGCCAGATTTGGATGTACTCAAGGTAGGTCTTCATGCCAATTATATTTTTAAGGGAGATCAAATCTCCATGCCTGCAGCAGTACAGCAGTCGGCAATCCAAAAAAAGTCCGCTTTTTCTCCAGTCCTTGGGTTTGAGGTATACCGCCTCCAGGTGCAGGCAGACTCCTTGGTCCTTCCGGCACAACTTTCCTCAAAGCAGAATTTCCAACAAGCGGATTTTCTGCAATTGGGTCCGAATGCAGGGATGATTGGCACCCTTGTGTTTGGGAACGGTTTTTTTGCCACAGGAAGTTTTACAGGAAATCTAGCTCTTGGTACTGCCTGGAATCAAGACCGGCAGGGGGAGAACGGAAATTGGAAACTGGGTTGGGGCTACCATGCCCGTGCTTATATAGGCTACAATGGGCCTCGGTTCGGGATGAATGTCAACTACATCCATAAAAATCTGATCCTTCCAACTTTTGGGAACTTGAGCCAAGAGGTGTATACCGGAAACTATCGCCTCGTCTTGGTTTATAAAATCCACCCCGCTCAAAAGTTTGCCTCCTCCTTTGCCAAGTACAATCCGGCTAGAATTTTTTTAAAGTAACGAGAGAGTGGGCCGCAAAATTTTAACTTTACGTAATCA
>CAXNJN010000085.1:0-11031 GCA_964202605.1 Bacteroidia bacterium
ATGATCGTAGATAGGATGCCGATGGAGTAGGATTCAAAAATGAATACCAAGGCAATAAAGGATAGGATCACAATGTGTCCAGCTGTGATGGCGACGAATAATCTGACCATCAAGGCAAAGGGTTTGGTAAACAAACCAATAAATTCGACTACCACCATGATCGGTAATAGCGCAGCAGGTACCCCTGGAGTTGCAAAAACATGCTTCCAATAGTTCTTGTTGCCATTGACATTGACAATCACAAAAGTGATTATCGCTAGGGTAAAGGTCACCGCAATATTACCTGTAAGGTTAGCCGCTCCAGGAAGAAGCCCTAATAAGTTACCTGTCCAAATGAAGAAAAACAAGGTCAAAAGGTAAGGGACAAATTTCTTGTACTTTGGCCCAATGGACTTGAGCGCAATTTCATCGCGCACAAAAATAACGATGGGTTCGACAAATGATGCTACCCCTTTAGGAGCTACTGCCCCATTTTTTTGGTAATGCCGAGCTGATGAAATAGAAATGTATAGCACAAACGCAATCACCAAAAATAACATTACCACGTTCTTAGTAATAGAAAAATCAAGAATCGAAGCCCCATCTGCTCTTCCCAAATGATCGTGATCATCGATGTAAATGCCATTATGGGCAAATTCCTTACTGAATTTGTGCGTTTTGGGATCTTGAAAATCGCTTGAATTGTAAAATTCAAGACCTCTATCAGATGCATAGGTGATCACAGGAAGTGCCAAAGTAATGTGCGTATGTCCAACAGTCACAAAATGCCACTCATGGGAATCCTTGATGTGGTGCATGATGAACCCGGTGGGATCTTCTTTGCCTTCTTCCGCTTCCGTACCAGCAGCAAAAGACACTGTACAGAAATTCAGTAAAATCACTGAAAATAAAAGACTTAGTATCAAAAATTTGCGCGTCATTTACTCGTTTTTAAAAAGGCTACTTTGAATTCGGGCGCAAGTTAGAAATAAAGGAGAAGATATCAAAAATTAGGTAGGACAAAAAAATTAGAAAAGAATTGACAATAAACAGAATAATATTTTCCGTTTTAAGGAAAATGAAGATGCCAATAAACCCCAAAAAACTTAGAATACGAATGAGCATTCCGAGTAACTTGATTTGCATAAAATTTTCTGAAGATTGAGAATTCAGCCAGTTCGTCATCAACCCAAGTAGGTAGTAGAGCCCCGCGATGAATCCAAAAATAACCCAGATATCATCATGGACCATCTGAGGCAATAAAACACGGACGGCAAGTACAATACCTACCACCAAAAGAGAAAAAAATAAATACCGAAGGTGAAGGGAGGCGGGAAGTTTCATAGGGTTAAGGAAAGATTTAAAATTACCTCAAATTTAGTAAATCGCCTACTTTTCTTGACGCATCGCTATCCATAACGAATAAAAAGCTAAGACGGCCCCGCTAAAAGAACAAAGTAGCAGCCACAAAGGAAATTTCATTCCCGATCGCTGCTGTATCCACCAGCCTAAAGCTGTTCCTCCACCAATTAGCACAAAAAGCTGAAATGACAAACCCATGAACTTATACCATGTAGGTTGGGGCTCTTTGGACGGCTTATTGGCACTGCTGGAAGACATAGTTCAAAGATAGACGAATCTCTTTGGAAGAATTCCTCATCACTTAAAGAATAATACCTTCCCTCCATCGTTCGGTAAGTGGTGCAAAAGCCCTAATTTGGTGCCTTGATTCGTAGCAGCTCAACATGCGCAAACAAGTACGGTATATTTTTGGATTGGTGTTAGTATTCTTGGGAGCCTGCTCTTCCCAACGAGACACCTTTACCAACCGTGCTTTCCACAACCTTACCTCCCACTACAACGCCTACTTTCTGGCAGACACCAAAATCAAAGCTGCAGAAAATGAAGTAATTGAAAATTACAAAGAGGACTACACCCAGATTCTCCCCGTATTTATCCCTATTGATTCCGCCACCATCCAACAAAACAAAGTTGCCCTAGATTCCGCGAGGGAGCTCTCCTCCAAAGCCATCGACTGGCATCGGATTTCAAAATGGGTGGACGACAGCTACTACTTAATTGGCAAGATTGACTACATACAAGCACGAGTCGATGATGCCAAAAACACCTTCCGCTATGTCAATAGCCAAAGCAAGGACAAGGACCTGCGACACAAAGCGCTAATCAGCTTACTTCACCTCTACGTCGACCAGAATGCAATAGAGGAAGCCAACTTTACCATCGATTACCTGTCCAAAGAAACGGAGATCAACAGCGACAATACCTTTGACTTGTACAAAACCCTCGCCTATTACTATGAAAAAAGAGCAGATCAGAATGGGGTAATCGGCGCCCTAGACCGAGCCTTAAACTATACTTCAGACAAAAAAGAACGCTCCAGGCTCTACTTTATTCTGGCGCAACGGTACCAGCGAGAGGGTTTAGATGCACTCGCGTTTGATTATTTTCAAAAATCCCTAGAAGGAAACCCTGCCTACGAACGCTCCTTTTTTGCCACCCTTTTTGCACAGCAAGTGGCCGAACTCAATGCCTCAAAAGATCTGAAAAAGGTTCGGAACTATTACGAAAACCTGTACAAGGATCCAAAAAACAAAGACCTCAAAGATGTCGTAATTTTTGAGAGCGCCTTATTTGAAGAAAAACAAAACGACATCCCCTTAACCCTTGAACTGCTGCATCAAGCGGCAAAGGAACCAGGTTCAATCCCTAGAGTGAAGGGCTACATCTACCAAAAACTTGCAGAAATCAAGCTCGATCAATTTAAAGACTACCGAGCCACCAAATACTACCTAGACAGCGCACTGAGTTTCATCCAGGCTGAAGATCCTGTGGCCCAACAGCTCAAGGAAAAAAAGGCGAGTTTGGACACCTATGTTTTCCATTTCGAGCGGATCGAAAAAAATGACAGTTTAATCCAGCTGGCATCCTTGTCTGAGGAAGAACAACTCCTTAAAGCTCAAGAATTTATTGTCAATGAGAAGCAGCGAATTGCAGATTTAAAAAAGGAGGATAGTCCCAGTAAGTCCCCCTCAATTTTCGACAATTTGTTAGCCTTTGGAGATACTGGAAACGAATCTACCTTCTACTTTGGGAATGGTGCCGCCTTACAACAAGGAGCTATTGATTTCGTGCGTACCTGGGGCAATCGCCCCCAAGAAGATAATTGGAGACGAAAAGCTGCCCTCTTCCAAACCAGTGCGCAAGCTGCTACGCCGCTCTCATCTGAAGTAACATCGCTGGGAACAGAAGCTGCTACAGATTCCACAGGCCTGCCCTCCCTAGAATCCTTGCTTGCTTCAATCCCTAGGAGCCCTGCGCAACTGGAACAAGCAAACACAGCGTTAGAGGAGTCGTACTTCGAATTGGGTAAAGTGTTGTTTTTTCAATTAAAGGAGCCACAACGAAGTGGGGAGTACCTCGAAAAGCTTATTCAAACGTACCCCAAGACCGTAAAAAAACCAGAAGCCTACTACCTGCTCTATTTGGGACAAAAAGAGTTGATGCACAATGCTGATGCATATGCCCAACTTCTGAATATTGAATTTCCCGAATCCCCATACACCTTCTCGGTAAACAATCCGGAGGCAGGAGCAGGAAATAAAGGGTCTTTGGAATCAGCAAAAGGGTACGAACAGGCCTACGAAGCCTACTATTCTGGAAATTATTCCCAAGCGAGGGAGTTGATTTTTGCCACCCTGGAACAATATCCCTTGACCAAAAACACAGAAAAAATCCTACTGCTCAATGCCATGGTCACGGGTAAGCAAGAAAGTAGGGAACAATTCAAATCCAAACTTGAAGAGTTTATCCAAAATGCTAAAGAGCAAGAGTTGATCACGTTAGCCAAGGCCATGCTGCAGCCACTACTGACCTCGGAAGAACTAGCCTCCAAATCAAGTTCCTCAGCTGTAGCAAAGGAAGATCTGGCACCAAAAAAGGAAGAAGTCAAGGAAAATGTTGCGGAAAACTTGGTAAAGGAAAGTCCTTACAAGGCTACTGATGACCAAACCCATATATTTGTAGTGGCCTTGACTCCAGCAGATGTGGAAACGGCCAAGAATTTGCTTGGAGATCTAGAAGCATTCCATACCCAGTCCTTCGGAAATGCTAGGCTGCGAACAGGAAATATGAATTTGAGCGCACAACTTTCAATTTTTATCATCAGCCCCTTCTCCAATGCAGAGAAAGCGATGGACTATTTGAAAATATTTCAGGAAAAATTCACTTCGATTGGACTGAAGGATGAAGTAAAAACCAAGTCCTTCTTTATTTCAATAGAAAACTTCCAAGTTTTAAATAAAAACAAAGACCTGGAAGAATATCTCCAATTCTTTACCGATACCTACCAATAAGTTATGTTTAAACCTGGTCCATTTACCCAAGAAAATTGGGCATCCAAAACAGTAAGTTATTTGTGGAAAGCCTTTTTAGTAGGCTTAGTATTTTTTGTCCTTTTTGTCTGGATGGTGAGCATCAACTTTCTTGGACTTTTTGGAAGCCTTCCTGATTTCAAGGCCCTAGAAAACCCAGATAGTGAATTAGCCTCTGGAATCTATTCCTCAGACGGGGTACTATTGGGATCCTTTGCTCGAGAAAATCGAAGCCCCGTATCCTATGAGGAGCTGTCTCCCAATTTAGTAAAAGCATTGATTGCTACTGAGGACGAGCGCTTTGAGGAACATTCTGGCATTGACTTACAAGCCATGCTACGCGTTTTTGTAAAATCAATCTTACTAGGTCAAGATGCAGGTGGCGGTTCCACGCTGAGCCAACAAACTGCTAAAAACTTATTCAAAACCAGAACAGATGCGAGCTCTGGATTTTTAAGCAAGGTTCCAGGCTTACGGATGCTTATTGTGAAAACAAAAGAATGGATCGTGGCCACCCAGCTTGAGCGCGCTTATACCAAAAATGAAATCCTTACACTTTACTTAGATACTTCAGAATTTGGATCAAACGCTTTTGGAATTAAAACAGCAGCAAAAACCTTTTTTAATAAGTTACCCAAAGACCTTGCCATCCAAGAATCTGCTGTTTTGGTAGGCCTTTTCAAAGCGCCAACCTACTATAGCCCCGTTTTCAACCCTGAAAATTCCCTAAGAAGACGGAATACAGTGCTCTCCCAAATGGTGAAAAACGAATTCCTGACTGAACCCGAATACGATTCCATTTCACAGTTGCCCATTGTACTGGACTACCAAGTTCAAAACCAGAATCAAGGCCTAGCCACCTATTTCAGAGAGATCGTAAAAGCAGATCTTACCAAATGGTCAAAAGAAAATTTAAAGTCGGATGGAAGTGCTTATGACCTATTTGGAGATGGATTGAAGATTTATGTAACACTCGATAGTCGCATGCAGCGCTATGCTGAAGAATCCATGGGAGAACATATGAAAGAGCTCCAAAAAGCATTTTTCAAAGAAATGGGAACGAGAGAGCCTTGGATCGATGAAAGCTTTCAGGTCCTTCCAAACTTTATTGAAACTGCGGTTACCCGCACGGAGGCCTACCGGCTTTTGAAGAAACGGTATGGAAACAATACTGACTCAATCAACTTAAGGCTCAACGAAAAGAAGAAAATGCGGATTTTCTCTTGGGAAGGGGAGCGGGATACGCTGATGAGTACGATGGATTCCATGAAGTATTACAAAAAATTTCTGCAAACAGGCATGATGACGATGGATCCTGCCACGGGTCATATCAAAGCTTGGGTAGGCGGTATTGACCACAAGTACTTCAAGTTTGACCATGTGAAGCAAGGAAAAAGACAGCCTGGATCCACTTTCAAGCCATTCGTATACGCGGCAGCGATAGAAAATGGATACAGTCCCTGCTATGCTGTAGTCGATCAACCCGTGGAAGTGTACATTCCTGGTCAGCCTGCCTGGAGCCCCTCAAATTCAGATGGAAAATTCTCCTACGAGCGGATGACCATCCGAAAAGCCATGGCTCAGTCCATCAACTCGGTGACTGCCTACATGATGAAAAAATTGAGCCCATTGATAGTCATTGAAACAGCCAGACGCTTGGGCATAACCTCTGACCTAGAAGAAGTTCCCTCCTTAGCCCTTGGCGTAAATGATGTGAATATATACGAAATGGTAGGCGCTTTTGGCACTTTCGTCAATAAAGGAGAACACATCACCCCCTATTACATCGATCGTATCGAAGACAAGAATGGAAATTTAATCCATCAATTTACCCCAAAGAAAAAGTCGGCCATGAGCGAAGAGCATGCTTACTTGATGACGTACATGCTCAGAGGAGGATTTGAGGAAGAGTCAGGCACGAGCCAGGGTGTAGCAAGCGCCATTCGCATAGGCAATGAACTAGGCGGCAAAACTGGTACTACTCAAAATGGTTCCGATGGATGGTACATGGGAATCAGCAAAGATCTCGTATCCGGCATTTGGGTAGGTGGAGATGATCGTGCCATCCACTTCCGAAGCTGGTCAGCTGGTCAAGGCGCCAAAACTGCCCGTCCAATCTGGGCGAAGTTCATGGCAAAAGTATACGATGATAAAAGTTTAGGTTACACCAAAGGCGCTTTTCCAAGGCCGGAACGACCGTTAAGTATCGAAATTGATTGTGATAAATACGAGTTTGACAGTCAGCAGAATGCTGGTTTTGACTACGATGCCAAGAAAAATGATTTCTAAACTTGGATCAACTCACTTAAAAACAGCCTACTTGTTGGGCTGTTTTTTTTAAATTCACCCCATGCTTTCCTCCTCATTTCTGCCCGAAGATCACCTCTCCTTACCGGATCAACCGGGCGTATATAAGTATTACAATACAGAGCAGGAATTGATCTATGTAGGTAAAGCAAAAAGCCTAAAGAAAAGGGTCAGCAGCTACTTCAATAAAAATAGCGGCATCAATCTCAAAACAAGGCGGATGGTCAAAGAAATCGCCAAAATTGAGATCACCCTTGTCAACACCGAATTAGATGCGCTCCTGCTTGAAAACAACCTGATCAAAAAAGCACAGCCCAAATACAACATCCTCCTTCGGGATGACAAGACCTACCCGTATTTGGTACTTACCAAGGAAAGCTTCCCTAGACTTTTTCCCACGCGCAAATACATCCCAAAAAGAGGGACTTACTTTGGCCCTTTTGCGAGTGTAAAGGCCATGAACAATGTGCTCGACCTATTACGAGAGCTATTTACCATTAGAACTTGCAACTTGGATCTTTCTTACCTGAAGGTTCAAGAACAGAAATACAAGGTATGTCTGGAATACCATATTGGGAATTGCCAAGGACCCTGTGTGGGCAAACAGATCGAAGCAGACTACCTCGCAGATCTCGAACAAGCCAAACACATCCTGAAAGGGAACCTATCCCCAGCCAAAACTCACTTCAAGCAGCGCATGGAGATTCTGGCCGAAAAGCTGGCCTTTGAACAAGCACAACAAGTCAAAAACAAGTTGGATCTCCTTGAGAAATACCAGGCCCGGTCCCTCATCACCAATCCAAGCATCGCTAATTTGGATGTATGCACCTTGGTAGCCGATGAGAAAACTGCCTACGTCAACTACATGCGGGTAAAGAATGGATCCATGATCACCTCCAAGAATGTTGAATTGAAAAAACGATTGGATGAATCTGAGCAAGAACTTTTGGTGACCGCCCTTATCCGACTACAGGATCAATTCCAAAGTGATGCAGAAGAAATACTAGTCAACCTAGAGCTGGAACCTATCGAAGGGCTCAATCTGAGCGTTCCAAAAATTGGCGATAAGAAAAAACTAATTGACTTGTCCCTAAAGAATGCCCTCTATTACAAAAGAGAAAAAGCACTCCTACAGGGCCTCAATCAAGACAAAAAAGACCGAGTCATCCGACAGCTACAGCAAGATTTAAGCCTTCAGGAAATCCCTGACCACATCGAATGCTTTGACAATTCAAACATTCAAGGCACAAATCCAGTGTCCAGCATGGTTTGCTTCAAGCAGGGAAAACCTGCCGTGAAAGAATATAGGCACTACCACGTAAAAACAGTGGAAGGCCCCAATGATTTTGCCAGCATGAAGGAGGTTGTCGGACGGCGCTACAAGCGGCTACTCGAAGAAGCACAGCCACTTCCCAAGCTAGTGGTAATAGATGGAGGCAAGGGACAATTATCCTCTGCAGTGGAAGCCTTGCAAGAACTCGGGATTTATGGAAAGATGCCCATCATCGGCATTGCAAAGCGACTGGAAGAAATTTATTTTCCTGGAGATCAATACCCCATTCACTTGGACAAAAAATCGGAAAGCTTGATGCTACTCCAGCGGATCCGAGACGAAGCGCACCGCTTCGCCATTACCTTCCACAGGCAAGTGCGTAGCAAAAAAGCCCTCAACAGCCAGTTGACAGAAATTGAGGGGATAGGGGAACTGACTGCACAGAAATTACTGAAAGAGTTTAAATCGGTAAAAAAAATCCGAGCGGCTTCGGAAGAGGCTATTACAGCAGTGATCGGAGCTACTAAAGCCAAGGTACTTTTGGCTGCGTTAGAAAAAAATAAAGCCCCAAACTAATTCGAGGCTTTATTTTTTACCATTCCCAAACTGAATTTTCAAATTCTAAGAGTTTGTACTCAAAAGCAAGTGCATCCAAATAGGCTTGCATTTTTCGCCGTTCTTCTGGTGTATTTTTATTCACCAAGTCGATGACCAGTGCCTCATATTGATTGGTGTAGCGGGTCACAACTGACCTGAACAATCGGGACTCAAAGGCTTCACTGTAGGTTAGGCTCTTGGAAATATTTGTAAAATTCAACCATCGAGCGTCTGGATGCTTTGCAAAATACTTCAAGAAATCTTTGTAGCGGATATACGCAACTGATCCTTCAAATGCACCTTGATTAAATTCTGCTGGTCTAGTGATCTGAACATACTTAATGTCAAACTTGAATTGAGAATGCTGTCGATCAAAAAGAAAGTCCTCTTTAAAATCTAAGTAATAGTAATTTTTGACGAATACGGTATCTTTTACATCGTTATATGCAAAAGCTGAATCATATTCTGATATAGATAAAGGAGTTTTAAAATTTTCATCTCTATAAGCAATTAAATCATTCGATTTTATGGCTTTATAAATATTATTAATTAACCCATTCTCTTTTGTATCCCCAGAGCCATAAAGTGGCAAATTGTATTTCTCCCTAAGGTCGATTCTTCTCCAAACAGAGATTTGATACATTTTGTCGTCTTCACGGATGCGCTTACCGGAATACACAGTATCCATTGCGTATTGTCTTACTCCCGTGGTGGAGGGGTTGACAGAAGTAGCTACTTGACCCATAGCACCCTGCCAAAAAACAAGGCTGAAGAGGACTGCGAACAAGGTATGTTTAGAAATTAAGTTCATGGCTTATAGAATTGACTCGTAAAAAGAACCTTATTTAACACGTACCGTAATTACGCCCTTATAATTCATGCTGATTTTTTCTCCTCTAAAATTAGTACGAGCGATTTGGTCAATTTGAATAACAATGATATCCCCTTTTGTAGCAGAACCTAAAACCCCTTTAAATCCAGCGCTAATTGGAACTGCATCACCCCTGGCTACATCATTACGAACCAATTGAATTTTGCCAGCTCCAATACTAAAATTAGAATCTCTCTTCATGGTCTCTGCAAAGTTAGGGTCAGCTTTAGCGATGACTTTAACTCCGCTTAGGGTATTTACGTTATGTCCCTGACTTAAGTCAAGGTCAGCACCATTCGAAGTCTGAAGCACTACAGTCGGCATAGGAACTGGCTTGACATCAAATGTTTCGTCACCAATTTTATTTCCTCCACTGCTGACACCGATGGTCACTTTTCCACTACCATTTGGCACAACCGTTACTTGACCTGCTTTTTCTCCTTTTATTCTATCCCCATTGGTTACAGTAAACTCAGGAGCATAAGAGTTGCCAAGTGCAGGAACATCGATGTTCAAGTCATTCGCACAACCCGAATAGAGCTGCGAAACAACCTTAGAAGTGATTTTAATCACTGGTTGCGCCACAAAATACTCATACTCTATAGGCAACACCTTATCTTCTCCTCCTACATTAGTCACAATCTGGCCTTTAAGAATCTTTTTAGCGACGCCTGCATCGTCATAGGATGATGCCGGGGTAGCTACAAATTCAATTTTACCAAATCCTTTTGGATCAACTGGGATAGATCTACCATCCAAAGTCATTGTGGGAGATGCTGTAGAGGAGGAAGATGCAATAAACATCGTTCCCTCAAACTTGGTACCAGCAGCTACCACATTGGAAATAGCTGAAATTTTGGCTTCAGTAATGTCTGCTTTGAAATAAAAGGAGCCGATTGAATTTGCTATTGTGGTTAATGACTCGTTTTCAATATTCAATATCTCGTTTTGGAACTGAGATAAAATCGCAATTGCTGCACCTACAGGAGACTTTACAAAATTCAAGGTGACAAAAGACTTGCTTTTCGCTTCGATGTCATTTGCAAATAAATCAATCTTATCTGCATCTAGCGCAATCGGCTTAAAGGTTAGGGTCGAGATCCCAATCCCCTTCAAAATCCCCTCTACGGTTTTTGGAAAATCATTTAATTTTTTCTTTAATTCTTCTCCTTTTCCCTGATTAGCAAAAAGATTTCCTGTGATTTCTGTGTTCTTCAGTGCCGAGTTCACATAGTTGCCTTTTTCATTTTTGGCATTGGATGTTTTAATAAGCTCCTGCTTTAGGCCCTCAACATAGTCAACTACTTCCTTGGACGCCGCCCTTATTTTTTTTGAGGCTGCTACCTTTGGAAGGTCTTTTGGATTGTTGCCCTGCTGGGAAATGGTGTATTCAACAGAACCTACCATAGACTCATTCTTTAGAACAAAATTTTTCGAGGTTCGCTCCATCCCATCGTTGAGAAGAACAAACTTCTGGAGGATCTGATTACTTACCTGGAGGGCCAAAAGGGCCGTCAATACCAGGTACATCATCCCGATCATCCGTTGTCTAGGTGACTCTTTACCTCCTGCCATGTGTGTTTATTTTTTTGGAATTAAGAGATAAATTTAAC
>CAXNJN010000086.1:0-10876 GCA_964202605.1 Bacteroidia bacterium
TGGCTTAGGCACAACAATGACTCCAAATGATATTTTAGATGGATTGATGAAAATGACTATTAAGGTTGCAATCGTAAGACCAGCTGAATTCATCGTCATCACATTTGAGCAGCAACAACAAAAATCATAATCAACTACTTTACTAAAATTTACTAATTATGGCAACACCAACCGCGGGCGCAGGGGATGCACAAGACCAATTTTGGCCCTTACCAAAATTCTACTTCTCCGTTGATATCGGAGATCAGACAGATTTACCTTTTCAAGAAGTTTCAGGACTAGATATTGATGCTGACGTTATTGAATACAGACATGGAAATAGTCCTATACACTCTGTAATCAAAATGCCAGGATTAAAGAAATATGGTGACATTACTTTGAAGAAAGGTGTTTTCACAACTGATAATAAGTTCTACGACTGGATTTCTATGATCAGCTTGAACACTTACAAAAGATTAACCGTTGTGATTCGATTGTTAGACGAGAAAGGAACAGCAAAAATGACTTGGACTTTGACCCATGCATTTGCTAAGCAAATCACTCCAACGGATATGAACTCTTCAACCAGTGAGGCAGCTATCGAAACCATTGTGTTCACACACGAGGGACTAAGTATATCAGCAGCATAATTGCTAGGGATTCTTATCTATACCCAGTACAAATTTCAATAATCTTATTGAAATGAGTGCTGGGTATTTTTTTGATTTATCCATGCTATATTTCTTTGAAAATAGGAACCTTGACAGTTGGGATTTAAAAATATTAAAATTGAGTTTTCAAAAGAGTTTATCTTTTGTTTTAACCTTTTTTTTCTTGGTAATAACGCATTTATTTCTATTTTTGGTCATGGGAAAGTCTATATTGCAAGAGTTATTGGTGGCTATTTCTATTCTTCTTCTTTCGGTGGTGAGTCTGCCGATTTTTTTCTTGTTTCTTTGGTTGACCGATACAAGTAAGTCTATTTCTGATTTATTGTTTTCCCCAATGATCTTAAGTGGAATAGGGATCCTTTTTTTTAGCTTGTATTTGGGAAGAATGTTGTTTCTTTTTTTGAAATCAATTAAGGCCTAATTAAAAAAAAAATCACATGATTCATGTCGTCCTTTCTGCTGTAGCTTCCTCCTTGAATGAATTCATTAGGAATGAATTGAATTTGCAGGAGGATGTCGTTATTTTAACGAATGCAGTAGATTTGTCTGGCAATTTGAATTCTCAAATTGACAACAAATTGTGTCTTTTTTTACAGAATTTGGATGAGGAGCGGATAATTAGAAATGGAGGCTATCAGAATTATTTGGGTTCCAATCCACCTAAGCATTTCAATTTGCATGTGATGTTTGTGGCTAATTTTCCAGATCCAAATTACCTTGAAGCGCTACGGTATATTTCATTGGTTTTGGAGTTTTTTCAAGGTACTCAAGTTTTTGATAAATTTAATTTGCCCACACTTTCTACGAACGTTGAAAAGTTGAGTTTTGAGTTTGTTAATTTCACGTTTGATGAACTAAATAGTGTTTGGAGTGTTTTGGGGTTAAAATATATGCCTTCAGCTGCTTATAAAATCAAGCTTTTGAGCTTCACTAATAATTTAATTCGTGAACAAGTTACTGCAGTTGGAATATCAGGCAAAAAAGGTGGTTCAGGCCCTGTTGGAAATAATGATTCCGGTGGTTCACAAGGAAATAATGGCCCTTCGGGTAATCAGCCCCCCCCTATAATTCCTAGAGAAATGAATCCAGTAGGAAATGTTGGATTAATTAAAGACATCCAAGATGACATGGCCGATAATCCTGGTGCGGCTCAAGGATCATCTGGTGCTTCTGATGATCAATATGCAGACAGTAACCCAAGGGTAAGATTCCGAGGGGATGATTTTGAAGAGGTTGAACAGAATAATTCGGACGGTACGGCAGGTCCAACTGATGATCCTTCACTAACCCCTCCAAGAGATAGAAAGCCAGTTGACAACAATCGAATAATTAAGGATGTTGACGATCCTTTCTTGGATAATACTGGAAATAATAGTAGTATTGAGTAATTAGGCCTCTTTTAATTCAACAGCTTAATTTAAATGCTTCCCATATTTTATTTAATTATTTTCTAGTTTAGTGGATGGATAATCATCAGAGTTCATATCGATTTGTTACCAAATTCACTGAAGTATTTTCATGTGTTTTTTTGCATGGGTATTATGAAGGTGAAATTTGTACCGATTTGAGTTTTCAACCCTCGGCACATACGAAATTATTAATCAAGAATTACAACTTGATTTTCAAACTCAGGCCTGGAGGATTTGTACTCGCAGTCAATTCTGACAAAGATTTTAGCAATATTATTTATAAGGATCCCTTCGAATTAGATTTTGAGTTTAAATTCACTAATCCGCATTTTTTTTCCATTACGGTTCTATTAACTAATCCTGAAATCCGATACTTAATCCACGATAATTTAGAATCTTCTGTTCAACTGGGAGCCTTGGAGGGGGTTTCAGATCCCTTATTTGAAAAACCTGGATTGTCGGGTATAATGAAGGTTAAACATGATCCTAACTATCCTATTCTACCTCTTGTTGCTGGGTCAGCTGATCGTTTTGTGCCAAGAAGTAAGCAGGTTTTACTGACAAATCGGTGGATTAAGCCTGTATATATTTGTTATGGTTCTGAAGAAACAATAAGGCAGTTTGAAGGATTGATGATTGAAAATGAAGGTGAATTTAAGGGTAAAGTAGAATTTGATCCTCCGCAACTTATTACTACAGATTCAGGACTAATTGGTTATAAATTTGTAGCTAAGCAGGATTTTCCAATGAAGTCTATCTGGAAAGGCTTCTTTAAGTTATCACGTACCAATCAATTGGGCGTTTACAAGAAAACGCTCCCAAACCCTAGTCCGCAGAGCATCAAATTTGACCCAGTTGTAAATAGTTATATTTCTGAAAATCTCGTGAAGCTTTAAATTCAAATTTCGTTGAAAGTTTCAGTTAAGTTTTATTTATTTATAGAATAAAAAGTAATTACCAAGGACTAGTACCGGTGGAGACCAATTCAATTTAGGGCAATTCATCCTTTATTCCTCGATGAACATAGGTGATTAAGCCAATTTGTTTTTAGAGAAGTTTGCTAATCCTTATTTAGTAGTTTGCCAATTGATGTTTTGTATTTTAAATTGGTCTTACAGAATTTAAATTTAGAAGAAGTGAGTTGACCATTCTATACCAATTTGTTTACAAATGTGACGGTTAAAATGGTAACTAGATTTAAAAAGAGTAATATTTTCAAAAGAAGTTTTTGTAAAAATTCAGTTCAAGGATTCAAGTAATAGAGAATGTATTAAGCTATGCCAAACACGTTGCGTCCACTAGATCCCCCGGTATCCTATAATTTTATGGTGGCTCTCGCTCCATCGACTACTAGCAGTTCATCCATGCTTGGGTCGGTGGCAATATCTAGTTTAGACTTTGATGCTGCATTTACCCAAATTTCCGGATTAGGTGTACAGTTGGATGTTAAACCGGTAAGAAGCGGAGGGTATAACAACCAAGTATATCACTTACCTACTGGAGTAAATCGAGGCGCTTTGACGCTAAAGAGAGGATTAGCCAATTTATCATCCCCATTAATGGTATGGTGTTTGGGAATGGCCTCAGGATCTGTAACTATAGCACCAAAGACCATCGTAGTGATTCTCATGAATAAAAATCCCAATGACCCACCAGTGATGACTTGGATGTTGTACAATGCGATTCCAGTAAAATGGGAAATTGATGAATTAGATGCAAAAAAATCGGATATTGTGATAGAATCCATAGAATTAGTTTTCTCAAATATGGATTTGGTCTGATTTTTCCTTTGAATAGCTAGTAATTAATGTCTTAAAACTATATGCCGGTAGAAATCAAACAGTTGATGGTTAAAGGGGTGATGGAGGATGCGAAGGATACTTCCCGTCAATCTTCTCCGAGTACGGCTAAGGAAGAGAGTGGTAACTTGACCTATTCGACAAAAAAACAAATTATTGATGAGTGTGTCCATGAGGTTATGGAGCGAATTAAAAAATTGAATGAATTGTAATGGGAAATCTTAAGCTCACAGCTTATGAGAATTTTGCAAACGGTCAGCCTAGCTCAGCGTTAAGTGGGGGTACCTATACATTGCAACTCAATCCAGAAAATTTATCCATAAGCTACGATCAGCTTCCGGCAAAAAGTGATGAACCTGCTTCTGCAGCGGGAATGCCGGTTAGTGAAAAAAATGCGGCTTACAACAAACAAACTGTTAAAGTCGAATTTACAATTGATAATTCAGGGGCGATACCCACCAAGCCTGAAAAAATCACAAGTTCGGCAGGTGGATCTATAAAGGCTTCTGTGGACCATTTTTTAAAAGTGGCAGTAAAACCAACCAAAGCAACTCACCGCCCACCATTTGTTAAATTGCAATGGGGTCAATTTATTCTCGTTGGGAAAGTCTTTGGCCTGAGTATTAGCTATACCTATTTTGATGTGGATGGTGACCCTATCCGAGCAGACATAGGCTTTTCTTTGGTTGAAGAGGTCGATGAAACGGTGATTAGTAGAGAATTTCAAAGCCCGGATATCACTCGAATTGTCACTGTAAAAGATGGTGATACCTTGATTGGCCTTTGTGAATCCTTTTATGACGATCCTAAGCATTACTTGCAGGTAGCAACCTACAATAATCTTCCCTCTTTTAGGGGTCTGAAAATAGGTAGTCAAATCGAATTTCCACCCCTAGAGAAATAACCCATGGCTGCGGCAAAATCTCCTGATGACTCTTTGCAAACCGTCATTTCCTTTGAAGTCAAAGTTGGGGGAAAGGCTCTGCCCGCGGGAATGGTAGTATTGAAGGTGCACGTCAAGTTGGAGGTGAATAAGATAGCTAGAGCGTATATATCAATTTTAGGAGGAAAATCCTACGAAAATCTATTCCCAGAAAGCGAGAATACTATTTTTGCTCCGGGTAAAGATGTAGAAATATCCATTGGTTACGCGCAAAAAAATGTGAAAGTATTTTCTGGAATAATTACCAAGCATAGCCTTGATATTTCGACTAATTACCTTAGTTATTCTTCCCGCAACTTACTTTTACTAGAGGCATCGGACAAGTCAATAAAAATGACTATTGGCAAAAAATCTGAGATTTATGAGAAGAAAAAGGATAGTGACATTATTACTACCTTGCTTTCTACGGCCGGATTGACAAAAACAGTGACAGCGACCACCCTTACACACGCATTAATTTCAAGACACAATTGTAGTGATTGGGAGTTTATGCTCAACCGAGCCAAAGCCAATGGCATGGTTGTATTGAATGCTATGGGTGCTGTTACCGTCATAGCACCTAAAGCTTCGGGAACGGAAGCGACAACAGTTACCTACGGAAAAGATATTAAAACTTTTAGAGGCGATCTTGATGCAAGTAGCCAGTTGCAGGGTGTTGAAGCTATAAATTACGATATCTACACTGAATTAGAAGTCAAACAAACAGGTGTAGACTCTAAGTTTGATATACCAGGAAGTATTAAGGGTTCAGAATTGGGAAAAGTGGCAGCTGCAACTAAAATTAGTTTGAACGTTCCAGTGCCCGTCTTAACTCAAGAGCTCAAAGGGCATGCAGATGCATTATTATCGGCGAGTAGGTTGCGAAGAATGACCGGGGAAATGAGTTTTCGGGGTACCACCGATGTAAAACTAGGATGCTATGTAAAATTGGTTGGTTTTGGAAAATTATTTAATGGATTAGTTTACATCACAGGTGTGGAACATTTGGTTGAAAATGGGCAATTTGTAACTAAGGCTTCTTTTGGCTTAAAGCCAGAAATTTTTTCAGGTACTTTGCACGCTGAATTGAATTTGCTTCCTCCGATTGCAGGTTTACATGTTGGAATTGTTAAAAAATTGGATGCGGATCCAGATAAAAAAAATAGAATTCAAGTAATGATTCCTTCTTTAAAAAGTACTGGAAGCGGTATTTGGGCAATGTTAGGACATTTTCATGCAGGAAAAAATTCAGGTAGTTTTTTTGTTCCAGAGCTCAATTCAGAAGTGATTGTAGGATTTATTAATGATGATCCACGGTTCCCAGTGGTTTTAGGTTCATTGTATAGTAAAAATAACACGACACTAGAAAAATTCACGAAGGATAATTTCATCAAATCTATCGTGACTAAAGCAGGAACGCGTTTGGAATTTGAGGATAAGGACAAGACCTTTAAAGTAATTACTCCTGGCAAAAACATGATTTTTATTTCCGATAAAGCCAAGGGAATAAAAATTGAAGATCAAAACGGAAATATAATTCTAACTTCAGCTAGTGGAATAAGCATTGATTCCAAAAAGGATATAAAAATTACGGCTGCTGGTAAATTAGAATTGAATGGTACCAAAGGAGTAGTTGTAAAGTCTTCTTCGGGCGATACGGAAGTTAGTGGAAAAAACGCAAAACTAAAAGCAAGTGCAAAGGTTGAAGTGAATGGAAGTGCTGGTACAGATATCAAATCTTCTGCAGCTATAAATATTAAAGGGTCAATGGTAAATGTTAATTAATTTGACCCAGATAATTTTGAATAAAGGATAGGTTCTATGGCGGAAGAAAAAAGTTTCTTAGGTAGAGGGTGGGGGTTTCCGGTGACTTTTAATAAGTCTCTAGGAAAAGTAAATATGGTGAGTGACGAAATCGATATTCGGCAAAGTTTACAGATTTATCTTGCCACCAAGCGTGGGGAGCGTCTTCTCCGTCTTGCTTATGGTTCGATAATGCACGAGTATATGTTTGAGAGGGCAACTTACGGCAACCTAAATTTTCTTTGCGAGAGTCTAAAGAATGATCTACGTATCTATGAACCTAGGATTATCGTCCACAAAGTAGATGTTAATGCCAAAAATATTAATGATGGTATTGCACATTTTACGATTGAATATGAGATACAATCGACCAACGTGAGAGATAATATCGTTTATCCGTTTTATATATTGGAAGGCACAAATATACCTGAATAAGCATTTTGGAAAATCTAAGTGATTTTAATACTAATCCATCAAGGGCGCGTCAAAAAAACTCGCTAGATCCCCGATATTTTTTACCGGAGGAGCGTACTTTGAGTGATTTCTTAAAATTTATCAATCGCTTGTCCAAGCATGTGAATTTTTTCGACGAGCGACTTGAGGTAAATGGAGATTGGTCTGATTTTTTTATTTCCAATGAACTTTTTTTGCTTGCTGAAATTGAGGATTTTGATTTAAAAGCTGCAGAGAAAGAAAAAACTACAATCCTGCTTCAATTTGAGCGAAGTGAGGTCCTTGAGGAGAAAACCGAACTAATTCGCAAACTTTTTGATCAAATCAAAATTATGCTTCGTGCGGTAGACCATTGGTATGGTTTATCCTCAAAGTATAATAAGAAAAGAGAAAGCACTGGCCTTGAGAATGAACTTGTTGGTGCAATCAGCTACCGTTGCAAGTCAGTTTATGAGCAACTCGTGTTTCTCTCTTCTGAATTAAAGCAATTAGGAAGCCCAATTGAACTAGAAATTGAGGATTTGCAATTAAATCAGCTATGGTATGCTTCCGAATCAAAAGCACCAAGTATTGGATGGGGAGCTGAACTTTTAGATGCCAATTACCTGCTAAAGCAATTGCTTTTGCTACATAGACCGCTCCTGAAGACAATCGTTAATCTCACTGAACGCTCGAAGCAGCTTTTTCGTGAAAATCTTTCCAATAAGCAAGATCATGAGCCACAAATTGGTTTGATGATTGCTTTTTTTCATTTATTTGGAGAGCTACAGGAAGAGATTAATACCGTTCCAGATCGGCTTCTCACGTATTATTTTGAACGTATCCTAGGGCAATCCAGAGAAATTCAAGAAGCAGACATTGTGAATTGTTATGCGGATATAGATCCAGAAGTGGATCAAGTGAATATTCCAACTAGTGCTCGTCTAATTGCTGGGCAAAATGAGTTTGGTCAAGATATTATTTACCAAGTTCAAAATAGTGTTTCGCTTTCGTCTATTCATTTGAGAAGTCTGTGTACGATTTTTGTTTCTCGAAATAAGCTCATCGATCCAGGGACTCCGTTTCAAACAGTAAATGGCATCTATTCCAAGCGTATTGCCTTGGAAAATGGATTCAAAGCCTTTCAAGCATTAGGAGAAGAACAGCGTTTTTTGGATAAGGCAGCCAAAACGATGGAGGAGGTAGATATAGGGTTTTCTATTTCTTCTCCCACCTTACGTCTAAATGGAGGCTATAGACATTTGGAGATAGACTTTATATTTTTGACGGAAAGTTATCAATACTTTTTGGCAATGCTCTTGTCTATTTCTAGGACAAAAAATCAATTGCCTGAAGAAGTATTTCACCAGATTTTTACTGGCTCTTTAAGTTTACAACATACCACCGAAGAAGGCTGGTGCGACATACCATCTTACGAAGTGGTCCCTCCTATGAGCTGGAATGAAAATAGTTTTAAGCTTATCATCAAATTTGGACCAGGACATCCTGCTATAACTCCATATGAAGAGGAAGTTCATGGGGAAGGATTAAACTTAGTACAGCCTGTTTTAAAGGTCCTCCTAAAAAATCAACATGTTTTTCACCCTTATTCTTTCCTACAGTTTTTGGAATTGGAGCAGGTGAAGATCTTGGTGGACGTCAAGCAACTTAAAAACCTAAGCTTACAAAATAATTTTGGTGCTGTTGATTCCAACATCCCATTTGAATTATTTGGTTCCAATCCAAAGGTTGGTAGCTATGTTTTAATTAAAAATGAAGAGATTTTTTCAAAAGATTTAGAGAGTCTTAAGGTGGGTTGGTCTTACCATGGTCTACCGCTAGGTGAGGATATGAAATCCTATTTCTCAGGTTATCCTTACGGAATAGAAAACGATAGTTTTAAATTCAAAGTTCAAGCACTTTCTGACTATAGGTTTATGCCTAAGGATGAGAAGCAATCCATTATTATTTCTTTGTTTGAACAAAAGGATGGAAAAATTATAGTAGACCGGTACATTGATGATCTAGACTTAGATGCGTTAGAAATTCTACCGGATTACAATTTGAGTAATGAAGGAAGTGATGAAATTTTATTCAATCAGGAAACTGGATTTTTAAAAATTGAGCTAATTTCTCCAACTATAGGTTTTGGATTTGATGTTTTTCCTACGGTTTATGAAAACGAAGTTACTAGGGCTACGAAGGAACAAATGGAGAATCCTAAGTCTGCATTCTCGATGGAAGCTCCAAATCAGCCTTTTTCACCCATGGTGAAAGATCTTTACATAGACTATTCATCTTCTTCAGAGATTAATTTTTTAGGAACCCGATCTTTTTCCAATCAGACCAAAAAGCAAGAAAATTTCATTCAAATTCATCCTTTTGGCAAGAAGTTTTTGCTAAAAGACGGGATTGTAAATGAAAGCTCTTTTCTTCCATTTCTCGAACTTCAAGGTGCTTTGTACCTAGGACTGGAAACGAAGGAATTTGCAGAAGAATTTAGTATGCTTTTCCAAATCGTCAAAAACAAGGGTGATTTTCAAGGAGATCCTCCAAAGCTAGATTGGTTCTATTTGGCAAATGATAATTGGAAGCCATTTAAGAAAGAGGATATTTTGTTTGATAGTAGCTTTGGGTTAACACGCTCAGGGATAATTTCCTTCAAAAGCCCAAAAGACATCAGTCTGAATAACTTGGTGATGCCGGATGGCTTGTACTGGATTTGTTGCCGTACCAAAGACCAGCAACCCATGGCTAGTAGTATTTCAGGAATTTATTTAAATGCATTTTCAGCAAAAGCCATATTAGAAGATGGTGTGCATCATGACGCTGTGCTTCCTGCGTTTAAGATAGAATCATTTGAGCAATCCATACCGGGGATACTTGGAGTAACCCAGCCTATTCCATCCACTGGAGGAAGAGAGAAAGAAGAAAAAAATCATTTTTATAGGAGGGTAAGTGATAGCCTAAAACATAAGTTTAGAGCAGCGACGTCCTGGGATATAGAAAAAATGCTTCTTCAAAAATTCAATTGGCTTGGATTTGTAAAAGTGTTTGGAAATTTTGGTCAGGAGAATTTTGTGGATGCAGGATCAGTTGTAGTTGTAGGAATGCCTAAAATTGAAGATAGGGATAATTTCTACCTTCCTAAATTGAATCCAGGTCAGCTTAAAGAAATTGAAATTTACCTCAAGGAGGTGATGAATCCTTTTGTTGATTTTAAAGTAATCAATCCTCAATTCGAATATTTGATGATTAAGGGGAGGGTTAAATTTAATTCTTCAGATACAGGACTTATTTTCAAACAACTATACCATGAATTATTAGTAGAAACCTGTCCATGGTTTTTTGATGATATTTCTACGGCATTCAATCAACGAGAGACCAAAAGAGCTGAGATATTGAATTTGATTACTAGCAGATCTTATATTAAATTTTTCACAGGTTTCTCTTTGGCTCAGATGTATGAAAATGAACAAGGAGATTATCAGTTTATCGATGGGGCACTTTTAGCGGATGGGATGGAAACGGTAACCGTTGGAAAACCTTGGTCTATTCTTATTCCTTATCCATTGAAAAAGGTGCAGCTGGTGGAAGAAGAAAACTATCTTCCCGCAGAAGCATTTGATTTGGAGGACATGATCATTGGAGAAAATCTCATCATTACTTCTGATTATACAGAAACAGTACTTGAAGAAACTACTATAGAAGCAAAAAAGGTGGAGGATGAGACGTTTTATCACTTTAATTTTAAATTTTAGGTATGGCATTATTAAATAGACAATCCCTAATCAACTACTTTAAAAAAGGTAGTGCGCCTTCTGAAAGGCATTTTGCAGATTTGATTGAGTCTACTGTAAA
>CAXNJN010000087.1:0-10687 GCA_964202605.1 Bacteroidia bacterium
TTCACCTCAATTTTTTACTACATGAATGCATTAAAAAACAAAGTTCAGTTGATCGGGCACTTGGGTGCCAAAGTAGATCTCAAGCAGCTCGAGTCGGGCAAATTCCTAGGTCATGTGTCGCTTGCCACCAATGAAAGCTACAAAACCCAAAAGGGAGAGCGGGTAGAAGAAACCATTTGGCATAACCTGGTGATATGGGATAAGCCTGCGGAAAACCTAGCCAAATTTACCGATAAGGGCTCAGAAATTGCGGTAGAAGGCAAGTTGACCAACCGGAGTTACACGGATAAAAATGGGGACAAAAAACTCATTACTGAGGTGGTCGTCCATGAGTTTCTCCTCTTAGACAAAAAACCAAAGGAACTTTAGGAGGGTGGAATGCAATGGCCCTTGACTTGGAGAGAATGCATCCCCTTCAAGTCAAGGCTTTTCGTGGATTCCGAAAATGATCCCCTTCAGAAATGATTTTTTCTTATATGGGAATGGAGACCTGCTACATTATCTTATTTTACGCTCGGTTTCCCTAGGATCATTTGCAGCTCTTGCGCAGCCTTAGGTTCTGGATACTCGAGTCCCAAAAGTCGAAATATCGTTCTAGCGATCATGGAAGAATGCCACTGACCTTGAAACTTCATCTCACCTAAAGCAGGCGTATCAGGCCCGATAGCAATCATCCAAATTTGACTTGCTTCTGGCAATTTTTCGCCATGGCTTTTCCAAGTTTCTTTGGTAATGCCACGGCCATGGTCTACAGTGATCAGCATAGTCGTCTTATTGCTATAGTACGGATCTGCCTGCAAGGTTTCCCAAACCTCCTGGATGTACTTGTCTGTTTGCTTTGCTGACCAAAGGTATTGATCGTATTCCCCATCATGGGCCCAATCGTCCGTTTCTCCATAGGCGATGTAAACTACCTTAGGTTTCTTCGTTTTTATGGTCTCCAAAGCAAAATGGTGTGTAAATGGATCCAAGCGAACTCCTTCCCAAGGACCTCTAATTTCTTGTTGTAGGCGATTCACTGTTTGCTCTACCGGAGTTAGGTTGGGCCCTTCTGCCAAATCAAACCCAGCATTTACAGGCACCCCACTTCGCTCCTCGTTTACGATGTAAGGAAATACATCCCAGCTACCAAAGGCAAACACCTTGTCTTTGTAGGCAGGCATCTGATTGAGGTATTCTAAAAAGGTAACGTTGGGGTTGTTGACTTTGTCGTTGGAGTTGATGCGGGCATCGTCGGCAAAGCCACTTAATGCTTCGTTGTAACCTGGGTAAGAAAACCACATTTTATTGCTATTGTCCACATTATTTCCATAAGCTCTGTTCCCATAAAGCTGACCTTTCTGGGCAACAGTACTCCAAAGGAATGGAAATAGCATCTCTCTTCGTTTTAGCGGATTAGCGTCCCAAAATTCTTGCATTAGAGATCCAGGAGTCTTAATCATCTCGGCATCATTCACCAAAAGGGAATCAGCCCCTTTAAACAATTCTTGCCAACGCAATCCATCCAAAGTTATAAAAACAATATTTTCTGTTTTAGTCGTTTTCGTTTGAGCGGAAACCCCGAAGGAAATACCAAAAAGAAGAGCAGTTACTATTATGTGCTTGATCATAGCTTTTTTAAATTAAAGGAAATCTACCCGAAGGATCGGATCGAGTAGATTTTCAAAAGTAGTATAACTAAAGGTTGAGATCCAAGTTGATATCCCACCAAACTCGCTTGGTGATTTCAGCTTCACCATGTCTTCCAATGGCTGCATTTGTGTTAGTTAAATTTTTTACTAAAGAATACAAAGCTAGGGCATCTCTGTTCCTTAATTATTAACCCACTTTTACCAATGCATGAATTAATTATAGGATAACCAATACCAGAAAGTTGAAACCAAAACTTGATGGATTAAGCGAAGGTTATCGACTTAAAAAGGGGGTTTAAAATTGAAATATCCCTCCAAAAAAAAAATGGCGAACAAACCAATAATGCCGAGATTAATTTGATTAAATATAAAATTGGGAAGAATCAGGCAATTGATAACAGTTTTATAAAAATCAGAGTTTGGTTCTTATTTTTCTAATAAGTAGGTGCGTAGGTTTGCTCGCTCCACAAATCCCAATCGTTGGTACAATCGGTGGGCAGGTAGGTTGTCCGGATAAAGTTGGAGGTAGGGAATTTGACCTTGTGCCCGAATAAATTGTAGAACAAAGGGCACAACTATTTTCGCTAATCCCCTCCCTACAAAATCTGGATGCGTGCAAACTGCACTTACTTCGGTGTAAGGTCCTGCAGCCAAGCGAGTTCCTGCCATAGAAACTAGCTTTCCCCCTTCAAAATAACCGAAATAGCCTCCAAAACCGATCGTATTTTCTAAAAAGGGCCCAGGCTTGGCCAATTGAGTTAATGCCAACATCTCAGGTACATCTGCCACACCAAGTGCCCGAATGTTTGAATCCACAGGCAAGTTTACAAAAGGCTTTTCGAAGACCATTTGTAACAAGGCATTGTCATTGCGTACCTTCCACATGGGATCCAAATCCAAAAATCCAGGGGTAAATACAATCACCCGCATTCCAGAATCCATCTCCGCATGCAGCCGGGCCATGTGTTCGTCATCGTAAAGGGGAAGCCCCGCAAAAAACCCAATTTTACGGTCAATAAACCGTGCAGCTCCTTTACCAAAGGCAAAGGAGCTAGAACCTGAATGTAGTGCAGTCCAAATGGGATTGTCTAAGGGATGGTGCATGATTGAAATGGAGATCCGAATTCGATTAGAAAGCCAACTTACTAAAGAAAAACCAACCGCATCACATCTAACCCTATTTTTAGAGGAAAGAAGACCTCTCTTAAAGCAAATTAAATCCGCCTTTCGCCAATACAACAGTAGTGGAATCGAGGGTAGCCTCTGTATCTATGGCTCGATAACCCTTGCCCTTGGAACCAGGAATCACCTTTATTTTCTGCAAAGTATAGGAACCATTAGATTTCGCTTTTTGAATCAATATGTAGTGGTCCTCCCCCACTTCGATGATGGATTCTTCGGGAACAGCCAAAGACCGTTGTGGGTCCAGCTGGATTCTTGCTTGCAAAAACATCCCTGGTGTCAATTTAGCTTCCTCCTTTTCATTGAGTAGATGGGCATGCACATTGATTTGTCGCTGTGCATTGATGGATTTGCCTACGACATACACCTTAGCCTTGAGCACCTCTTCCGGGCGATCAGGACTGGTAAATTCAACTACTTGTCCCACATGAACCTTGCTCGCATCCTTCTCAAAAAGTACCAACTCCACATGAATATGCTCCCTACTAATCAAGCCAAGGGCCTTTGCTGCTGGAGGCAAAAATTGACCAGGGACAGCCACTACCTCCACAACAAATCCTGAGATCGGAGAGGGAACTGAAATTTTACTCCGCATGGTAGCTGGTGTCAACCCATCCGTATTGATCCCAAGCATGGCCAATTGCTTTTTCAAACTCTGCACTTTTGCTGAGGCCGCATCGTAGTCTGCAGCAGCTTTTAGGAAGTTTTTTTGTGCTGAGATCTGCTCTTGCGCCAAGGTCTTTTGCCTCTCCCATTCCGCTTTGAGGTAAGCCAACTGGCTATTTATCTCTAGAAAATCTTGTTGCAAACGCAGAAAATCAGGATTCTCCAAGGTAAACAATACCTCACCCTTTCGGACTTCCTGCCCTTCAATCAATTTCAGATCTTGGACATACCCTCCAAAGTAGGTGGTGATCTCTCGCATCCCTTCAACTGGAATTTGTACGGTGCCCTGCACCTGAATTTCCTCTGAAAAATCGCCCGTATGCAACGGACCCCACTCCATCTTCATGGTTTTGAACTGTTCTTCGGTCAGCTCAATTTCTGTTGTTTGCTCGGGCGCTTCGGTGACCTCAATCCCTCCATCTGAAGAATCGTTTTTTGAACAGGAGGCAAGTAAAAACAACCCAAAAATTAGCCCTACTGAAAAGAATATATTTTTAGATTTCATGAGATAGTGAAGTAAATAAGTTCGAGTTGATTGAGTAAATAATCCCGCTTTGCCTGTAGGTATTGCAGGTCTAGGGATTGCGAATTTTCGATAAGTTGTACGTACTGGATGAAATCAATTTCTCCTTCTGCAAAGGAGCGAATCGCCTGCTCACGCAACTGGTAACCCAATTGCTTTCCTTCCGTCTCGTAGTACTGAATGACGGACAGCTGCTGGGCTAAAGTGGATTGAAGTGCGCGAGATTGACTTTCTAAACGAGATTGAAAATTAACTGCTTCCCAGTCCAGTTGCTGCTGCATGCTTTTGCTAGATTTCACCTTAGCTGATTGGGCGCCGAAAAATAGCGGGATACCCAACCCCACTTCGAATCCGGGATAAATTTTTGAGCCCGCAGCAAGGTTAGTTCCACGGAATAAATTGACCTTCACATCAGGCAGAAATGCCTGTTGCTCTACTCTAGTTTGGAACAATGCCTGTTGCTTGCCTGCCTCGAACCAGGAAATTCCGGGATGTCCCTCCTGAGAATTCACATCGGCTAAAATCACAGGTTTGGAGGAAATAGTGAGATCACCCTCACCCTCCCACTGGATCAGGCTGGCCAATTGGATCAAGGCCTTCTTTTTTTCACTTTGAGCCTCCGATTTACGGAGACCTATTTCCTTTTTCTTGCTCTCGGCCATTAGCTTTTCAAGCAGCGTAGCATCGCCCGTTTCTAATCGCCTAGCAGCCGCTCGAGCAAAAGAAACATACAGACTATCTAGATAGTCAAACCTTTTCTCCAATTCCATCCAATACTGGGCTTGGATAAAAGTCCTGCTTACTTCCTTTTTTAGCGCACGCACATCCAGCTCTAGCCTTGCTTCCTCCTGCCGCTGGCCTGCTTTTAAATAATTCTTTTGGGTAGCATAGACGCTGGGGAATTCAAGACCTTGACGAATGCCCCAAACCTGGTTGAACACTCCATTTTCGGCAATGTCGTTTTGATCCTGCGCACGATACACCTCCGTTCGCCCCAGATTCCAGGCTGTACCGGTCATGGCCTGAACCGACTCCAATCGCTTTTGGGAGGCCTGTAAGAGTGGGTTTTGCTTTTTGGCACGTGTAAGTGCTTCCTCCAAGGTCAATTCCTTGGTGTCTTGTGCCCAGGAAAAAGCGAGTGGAGCAAGTACAAACAAAAGGACCAAAGCTCCTTTATTTGGAAGCGGAATGGTAGTGTTCGTTTTTCTAGAATTGAACAAGACATAAAGCACCGGGAGTACCACCAAGGTAAGTAGGGTGGCAGAAATAAGACCTCCCACGACCACGGTAGCCAATGGACGCTGCACTTCTGCTCCGGCGGAACCAGATAGCGCCATCGGCAGGAAGCCTAAGGCTGCTGCCGAAGCAGTTAGGAGGACGGGACGCAAGCGCTCGGCAGCACCTACAGTCACGAGTTCGCGAAGGGAAGTAAATCTAGAAGCCATGGATTTAAAGTGTTCAATCATCACAATGCCGTTGAGAACCGCTATACCAAATAGGGCAATGAATCCTACTCCAGCAGAAATACTGAAAGGCATGTCCCGAAGCCAAAGCAAGACCACGCCTCCAATGGCAGAAAACGGTATCGCTGTGTAAATCATAAAGGCATCTCGAGCCGAAGAAAAAGCGAAGTACAACAGGACAAAAATCAAGATCAGCGCGATGGGCACAGCTATTAAGAGGCGATTTCTAGCCTGTTGCAAATTTTCAAATTGACCGCCATAATCCACTCGGTATCCCTCAGGAATGGTGACTTTGGTTTTCACAATCGCTTGAATGTCGTCTACTACAGACTGGAGGTCACGATTTCGAACATTGACCCCTACCACCACTCTTCGTTGGGTATTGTCGCGCGAAATTTTTGCAGGACCCTTGGTGTAACTGATTTTTGCCAATTCTGACAAGGGAATGCTTCCTCCCATGGGGAGTTGAATGGCTGCATTCTCGAGATGCTCGATGTCTTTTCGATAGGGTTCATCAAAACGAACTACCAATTCAAATTGCTTTTCACCCTCAAAGACCGTTCCTGCACTCAGTCCCGCAAAGCCCATAGTCACGACCTGGTTGATTGCCTCCACATTTAAGCCGTACTTGGCGATCTTGGCACGATCGTATTCGATTTTCATCTGGGGAAGCCCATCCACTTTTTCAAGTATGATGTCCGCCGCTCCTTCTACTCCCTGGATGGCCGCTTCAATTTCTTCAGCGGTTTGCAGCAAGACATCCAAGTCCTCTCCCACCACCTTGATGGCCAAATCGGCACGGACACCCGTAATCAACTCGTTGAAGCGCATCTCAATGGGCTGGGTAAATTCATAGTCCAATCCAGGAATAGCTTCCAATGCCTTTTTAAATTTCTCTGCCAACTCATCTTTGGTCTCGACAGTGGTCCATTCACTGGGAGGATGTAGCGTCACAATCACATCACTCTCCTCCATGGACATGGGATCCGTTGGGATCTCGGCTGCACCAATACGCGTCACTACCTGCTTTACCTCAGGGAATTTCATCAGAATTCGCTCCATCTCCGTAATGGTTTCTACCGTATTGGTCAAGGTCGTTCCCGTCTTCAAAAACGGTTGAATTACAAAATCTCCTTCATCCAAGGTGGGTACAAACTCCGAACCCATACTTGAAAAAATCAAAATAACACCTACTAGAAGGCTTCCTGCTGCGATCAAAACTGCTTTGCTGTGGTCCAAAGCCCAATGCAATACCGGCTTATAGACTTGATTTAAAAAATTAAGTAATCGGACCGAAATGTTTTTGGGTCCAGGAACGTTCGACTTGAGAAAAATAGCAGAAACTACGGGAACATAGGTAAGGCCCAATATCATCGCCCCAATCAAGGCAAAGCTAAACACCTCTGCCATGGGACGGAACATTTTGCCCTCCACCCCAGAAAGGGAGAGAATAGGAATGAAAACAATAATAATGATGATCTGCCCGAAAATCGCGGAATGCATCATCTTAGAAGATCCAGTGAAGGAAATCTTATCCTTTTCGAGCTGTTTATCTTGTTTAGAAAGCCCAACAAAAGCAGCTGAGGATTTGCTAAACTGAAAGGCAATGAACTCCACAATGATGACTGCCCCATCGATGATGATTCCAAAATCTATAGCACCCAAACTCATCAAATTGGCATCCACGTCAAACAAATACATCATGGACAAGGCAAATAACAAGCTCAAAGGAATGACAGAGGCCACCACTAGTCCCGAACGAAAATTGCCAAGCAACAAGACCACTACAAATACCACGATGAGGCAGCCCAGAACAAGGTTCTCCACAATGGTAAGCGTCGTGCGGCCAATCAACTCCGACCGATCCAAAAACCCATTGATCACAATCCCTTCTGGAAGGGTAGATTCCATTTCGGCAATTCTTGCCTTAACACGATCAATGGTGCCTTTACTATCTGCACCTTTGAGCATCATCACCTGCCCCAAGACCTTCTCTCCTTGGCCATTGGCGGTGATGGCTCCAAATCGATTGGCATAGCCAAATTTCACCTCAGCCAGATCTCGAATGTAAATGGGGCTTCCATTGCGGAGCTCCACCACGATGTTTTCGATGTCCTCCAAACTCTTGACTTGACCTTCCCCACGGATAAAGAAGCTCTCGTTGGTCTTTTCAATATAGCTGCCACCAGCGATGGAGTTATTGGTTTGTAACACCTCGTACACTGCCGCCAAATCCACCTCCATGGCCTTGAGTCGCTCAGGGTTGATGGCTACTTCGTATTGCTTGAGATACCCACCCCAGGTATTGACTTCGATGACTCCTTCAATGCCAGAAAGATTTCTTCTCACCACCCAGTCTTGGATCGTTCGAAGGTCGGTGATGCTGTAGCGATCTTCGTAACCTGGCTTGACATCGATGATGTATTGGTAGATTTCTCCCAATCCCGTCGAGATTGGTCCCATGATGGGTTTGCCAAAGCCCGCAGGAATGCGTTCCTCAGCAATCTTGAGTCGCTCTGCAATCAGTTGCCTGGGCAGGTAGGTACCCATATCTTCCTCGAAAACCAAGGTGACAACCGAAAGCCCAAACTTGGAAATGGATCGAATCTCCTTGATGCCCGGAAGGTTGGCCATTTCTAACTCAATGGGATAGGTGAGAAACTTTTCGACATCCTCGGTCGCTAAATTTCGAGAGGTCGTGATAACCTGCACCTGGTTGTTGGTCACATCTGGAACTGCACCTATGGGCAGATTGGCTAAGGAATAAATTCCAAAACCAACCCATGCAGCAATAAACAGGGCAACTAAAAATTTATTGGAAATACTCCACTGTATGATCCGGTCAAGCATAAGTCCTAGGCTAGGGTAGTGTACAAAAGTCCAATACCCCCCTTAGGACTAACTTAGTCCATTCTTAATTTTTCCTTAAGAAGTCTCGTTGAAGTCCAAACGGAAGGTGCTCCCCTTCCCTTTTTCACTGCTTACCGACAAGCGGATGGAAGCTTCTTGAGCCAATTTTTTGACGATCGCCAAGCCCAAACCGGTGCCAGGAATTCCATGATCTAACGCTTCTTGGACCCTGAAAAAAGGATCAAAAATTTGCTCCAAGTACTCCGAAGAAATACCCGTACCCGTATCCACCACCTCTATAAATGCCTCTTTCTCTTTGCCAACGCGAAGGAAAACCTCTCCTCCATTCTTGGAATATTTGACGGCATTTTCCAAGAGATTTTGCAAAATCATCTCCAAGGACTTTTCATGAGTGGCCACATAAATCGGAACTCCCACCAAGGATTGAAATTGAATCTGATGTGCTTGTTCCTCCGTTATTTTATCGGCAAGCTCCTCCAAAAAAGTGATGAGCTCCAGCTCTTCTTTAACCAAATTCTTCCCATTTTCTACCCGAGCCAAGGCCAGCAATTGGTCAAGCATGGCACTCATTCGGTCGATACTCACCAAGGCCGTCTTTACTTTCGTCTCGTACTCTTCCGCCGATCTAGGCTTACGAATCAATACTTCTAAAGTTCCTCGCAAAACAGCCAGTGGGGTGCGCAATTCATGGGAAGCATCCGAAGTAAACTGCTTCTCCCGTTGCATGGCCTGTTCTAGGCGGCCCAATAAACTATTGATGGCCCGAGTCAACTGCCCAATTTCGTCGTTGGTGCCTGTTTCTGGAACGCGTTCGTTTAGATTTTGCTGGGTGATCTGGTTGGTCTTTAAACTGATTTTCTCCAAAGGCTCTATGCTCTTCCCAGCGAGGTAGCGCATGCTCAAGTAGAGCGATACGAGGATCAAAGGATAGATCAACAGCAGTACATTCCGCAGATTGTCCAGCAGTTCACGGGAATCCTCAAAGGACTTCGCCAATAACAAGTAGCCTTCTTGCTTTCCTGCATTCAGCAGGGGAATTTGACGCTGCCGCACCTCACGGGAACCGATTTTCTGGGTCCATGCCTCTTCAGATCTTGCTTTTTCGGGAGAAAAGGTGAGGTGGTTTTCTCCCAAATTGGGAGACCGATCCATGGAATTACCTTCCAAATCTACTATTTCGATGAAAATCGGGTTCAGTTGGAGCTGCGTATGCTCCATCTGCTTCCATTCGTTTAGGTACAGAAAACGGATTTTGCCATCAACCAAAAAAATCTCCCCCTTGTGTTTATCAACCTCTAGTTGGAGCTCTCGGTCAATGTTCCGAACTACGGTAAAGTTGGCTACCAGATAAATCAGGAGAAATACCAGCGAGAAAATTAGGGCTGTTACCCAGGTCAGCCTTCTCGCAATCCGCTCTTTGTAGGAGGTATTCATAAGTCTTTGGCCATGTACCCCACTCCACGGATGGTCTGAATGTAGTCTTCCCCCTTCTTTAACTGGAGCTTTTTTCTCAAGGAATTGATAAAAACATCAATGATGCCCGTGTTGTAGTCAAAATGAATGTCCCAGACACTTTCGATAATACGGGTTCGTCTGCAGACCTTATTTTTGTTGCGCACGAGGTACTCGAGGAGAGCAAATTCCTTTTGTGTCAGCGGCACTTCCTTGCCTTCCAAAAGGACCAGGTGTTTTTCTGGTTCCAAGACAATGGGACCAAGGGTCAGTTTTTCTTCAGTTTGTACGGAATTACGCATTTGAACACGAATGCGTACCAAAAGCTCTTCAAAATGAAAGGGCTTTTTGATGTAATCATTCGCCCCATTTTGCAATCCAAAGACCGTTTCATCCACGGTATCCTTAGCCGTTAAAAAAATGATGGGTGTGGCCGGATACTCCTTGCGAAACAGCCGCGTAAGTTCGATCCCACTCATGCCCGGTACCATCCAGTCAAGCAAAAGTAAATCATAATTGCCAGAAAGGGCCAGTTCCAGCCCCAACTTCCCATTGTCTGCCACATCCACCGCAAAGGATTCTTCTTCCAATCCTTGTTTAAGGAAATTGGAAATCCCTTGCTCATCTTCTACTACTAGGATTCTCATGCTGTAAATTTTCCCTATTTTTTGGAAAATCCACGATATCCGCTCAAAAAAATCGAATCAATAAAAGTCCAATTGAACAACTGCTGCAGTTTTTACGCGGTTGGCTTTTAGCCTACTTCTTATTTTTTTTTATCCTTTAGGTTCAAGCGTTTCCTAAACGCTAGATCTAGGTTCGATTCCTAGCTAGGCTACTGAATTGATTTTGAGTGATTTACGAATTGAACATTCTCCATTTTTTGGCTAAAAATTGCA
>CAXNJN010000088.1:0-10634 GCA_964202605.1 Bacteroidia bacterium
TTTCGAAAGAGGTTTTTGCTTATGTCAGAAGAAAAAATGATGCGATTAGGCCAAATAGCCAGAAAGCTCAACGTGGGTACGGCAACCATCGTTGAGTCAATGGCTAAAAAGGGCTATGAGGTAGAGAACAATCCCAATTCCAAGATCACGTTGGACCAAGTGTCCATGTTGGAAAAGGAATTTAAGTCCTCTGCCCTTGAAAAGGAAGAGGCTTCCCATCTTTCCATTGGAAAGCGTCATGAGCCTGTAGCATCGGAGCAGGATCTGCCGAAGCAGGAAAAAGTTGTAGAGCCAACACCTGTGTCCACTCCCGTTCAAGAGCCGCAAGTTACTCCAGCGCCTGTAGCGAAAGCTCCAGAGCCAGTAGTTGAAAAAATAACTTCTGAAGCACCAAAATTAGAAGGGATTCGCGTTTTGGGGAAAGTAGATCTTTCCAAAAAGCCTGCACCCACTCCCCCAGCCCCTCAGCCGAAACCAGCTCCAGCAGCGCCAAAGCAAGAGGAGAAAAAGCCTGAGCCAGTTGCTCCAGTAGCTCCAAAAGCCCCGGTAGCTCCCGCCCCTCCAGCAGCACCAACCCCTGTTCCTACCCCAAAAGTAGTTGAAACGCCAAGTCCAGTTGTGGCAGTGGTCCCTGAGGAACTTATATCCGCCAAAGCAGATTCGCTAAAAGGGCTTACCGTACTTGGTAAAATTGAACTTCCCACTGATAGAACAAAGAAAAAAGGTGGGCCTGTAGCCTCTTCCGATGAGAGAGGGAAGGATAAAAAACGACCTAGAAAACGAATTGATAGTAAGCCAGGCGCCCCAACCCCAGCAGGTCAAGCTCCAGGTGCCCAAAATCGTCCTCAGGACCAACGAGGTGCAAGACCAGGTCAGCCATCAAGACCTGGCCAGCCATTTAGACCGGGTCAGCCTCGTCCAGCTGGAGGTAGTCCCCCGCAGCGAATCCAAAAGGCGGAGCCAACTCCTAAGGAAATTCAAGATCAAATCAAACAAACCCTTGCGAGACTTCAAGGCAATAAGCCAGGTGGAAAAACCAAATCTAGACGCGACAAGCGTGCCGAGCGCGATCGTGATGTAGAAACTGATGGAGATGAGGTAAAAATCTTGAAGGTGACCGAATTTATTTCGGCAAATGACCTTGCATCCCTACTGGATGTGTCGGTCAACCAAATTATATCTGCCTGCTTGTCACTAGGAATGTTTGTGTCCATCAACCAGCGCCTGGACGCAGAAGCGATCACAATCATTGCCGATGAATTTGGCTTCGATGTGGAATTTACTAAATCCATCGAAGATGAGATGGAAGAAGAGGTGCCGGATACCGATGAGGAACTCCTAGAAAGAGCGCCAATTGTCACCATCATGGGACACGTCGATCATGGTAAAACGTCTTTGCTCGATTTCATTCGTATGTCAAAAGTAACAGCCGCCGAAGCTGGTGGAATTACGCAGCACATTGGGGCATACGATGTACGAACCAAGGCAGGCAATAAAATCGCCTTCCTAGATACCCCAGGTCACGAGGCCTTTACCGCAATGAGAGCCCGTGGTGCTAAAATTACTGACGTCGCAATCATCGTGATTGCTGCAGACGATAGCATCATGCCTCAAACCAAAGAAGCAATCAACCATGCTCAAGTAGCTGGCGTGCCGATGATCTTTGCCATCAACAAGGTGGATAAACCTAATGCTCGCCCTGAGAAAATCAAGGAAGAGCTGGCCAACATGAACTTGTTGGTAGAAGATTGGGGAGGAAAATACCAGTCTCAAGAGATTTCAGCTAAGACAGGACAAGGAATAGATGAACTTTTAGAAAAAGTGCTTCTTGAATCAGAAATCTTGGAATTGAAAGCCAATCCAGACAAAAATGCAGTGGGAACTGTAATCGAAGCTTCCTTGGACAAAGGAAGGGGATATGTTTCTACCGTTATGGTGCAGGCAGGTACCTTGAGAATAGGAGATGTCTTGCTTGCTGGGCAGCACTATGGCCGAGTAAAAGCAATGTTTGATCACAAAGGAAACAAGCTGAAAGAAGCGGGTCCATCTACTCCGGTCCAGATGTTGGGTTTGAGCGGTGCTCCACAAGCAGGAGATACCATCAAGGTATACGATACAGAACGAGAGGCAAGAGAGATTGCCAATTCCAGAGAGCAAATACAGCGCGAACAAAGTTTGCGCACCAAGAAACACATCACCTTGGATGAAATCGGTCGTCGATTGGCTATCGGAAGTTTCAAGGAACTCAACATCATCATCAAAGGTGACGTGGACGGTTCGGTTGAAGCACTTTCGGATTCCTTGCTCAAGCTTTCTAAGGATGAGGTAAAAGTGAGCATCATCCACAAAGGGGTGGGTCAGATCTCCGAATCGGATGTCCTTCTAGCTTCAGCTTCGGATGCGATTATCATTGGATTCCAGGTTCGTCCATCGTCCAATGCGAAAAAGCTTGCAGAACAAGAGGAAATCGAGATTCGTCACTATTCCATCATTTACGATGCGATCAATCAAATCAAAGATGCGATCGAAGGAATGCTGGAGCCAGAATACGAAGAAATCATCACGGGTAATATCACCGTTCGTGAAGTGTTCAAAATCACGAAGGTGGGTACAGTTGCAGGTTCGTATGTGACGGATGGTTTTATCACCAGAAAAAATAAAATCCGTATCATCCGTGCCGGTATTGTAATCCATGAAGGTGAGATCGACCAGTTGAAGCGCTTCAAGGACGATGTTTCTGAGGTTAAAGCGGGTTACGAATGTGGTATATCGATCAAGAACTACAACAATATCGAAATCGACGATACCATTGAAGGATACGAAATGAAAGAAATCAAGCGTAAGAAATAAGTTTTTAAACCTCAAATTGAAAGGAATGGCGAAGGCTGTTCCTTTTTTTATTCCATGCTAGCAGCCCTTTGTATTATATGCCTAGCGGCAGCCATTCTTTCTAGCTTCTTGTTACTTCTGGGGCTTTTTCGCCCTGTGTGGGTGCTGTGGTTTTTGGATAGGAGTAACCGGCTAAAGGTGATTCAATTTTACGGTACGTCTACTTTCCTATTTGGAGGGCTTTACTTTTTTTTGAAAATGCTCGGTTGAGCAGAAATAAAAAACGGATTCAACCGGTAGAAACTCAAAAAAAGAAAGCCTAACGGTTGTTTTTTGGATATTTTGATTGAAATTGGTATTTCATAAGTTAGATCAAGTTGAAAAACGCAGTAGCCATAGCTCTTCTTTTTTGCTTTGCCATATTTCATTTTGGCTACTATGCCTTTTATTTCTCCGTAAACAGTTCAATTGAAGCGGGCTGGGAGGATAAAATTTACGGAGTTCAAGACCAGAATTTAGAAGAGGCTATACTTTCCATACCGATTCGTGCGCCTTACCTAGCCAACCAAGAAGATTTCCAAGCTACCAATACCCGTTTTGAAAAGGATGGCAAGTACTTCCGTGCAATCAAGCAGCGTTTCCAAAACGACACACTCCAAATTGTCTATGTAGAAGATATGGAAAGAGGGAAATTGGATACCACCCTCAAAAAGTGGATTTCTTCATTGAATGAGGAAGAGCTTCCCCAAGATCATTCCAGCAAAACTTTCGTTAAACTTTTTGCCAAAGACTATTTGCCGTCTTTGCTTGTAAAAGTTCCTGCACCAATTGGTTTCCGATTGGAATCAATGCAGGAAACTGTAATCACCTTGACCTACAAGAATCCTTCCTTCTCGATTGACGCTCCCCCTCCCCAACTAGGTTAATTTTTTGTTGCTAGATTAAATCCATCGGATTATTCTGGTTCAACCTGTTTTTCAATCCACCGATCTAGAATTGTGCGTGCTGTACATTCCGTAATCTGGTGTGTTTGTTTTTCTACATTTTACTACACTACCTATGAAAGTCAATCAACTATTCCTTGGCTTGCTTGTTGCAAGCTTGGGATTTGTAAGACTATCCATAGCACAAACTCCTTTAGATGGGCTGATGATGCCTAAAGGGGAGATTTGCCTAGCGATAGTTTATGAAAATACAACCTGGGACCGCTATTGGGAAGGGTCTACCATTCGAGTCAATCAAAATATCGGCACCTTCACGAAGCACATGGGCATGCCCATGATCGTTGGGGGAATTACCGACAAAGTCAATGTAATCCTGAGTCTTCCCTATGTTAAAACAGCAGCTTCTGCGGGGCAACTTACTGGAGTGCAAGGAATTCAAGATTTTGGGATTTCGGTGAAGGCTTTGCTTCTTGAAAAATCTTTAGGGAAAGGCAAATTGACGGGATTTTCCAATCTGAGCTTGAGTACGCCAGCTTCCAATTATTTATCGGATTACATGCCCTTTAGCCTGGGTTTTGGAGCCAATGAGCTTGGCATTAGAGCTATAGGAAAATACGAATTGGATAAAGGCCCTTATTTTCGAGCTTCATATGCCTATTTAAATAGAGGAACTACCCAGGCAGATCGTGAATATTATTTTTCAAATGGATCGTTTTATACTTCCACAATGGATGTGCCTGATGCATTTCAGGGTCAGGTAACCGTAGGTTCTTGGATGTTCAATAAGAAACTGCGGGTAGAAGCGAGTTTGACCACCATTCGATCAGCATCTGGGGATGATATCCGAACGTATTGCATGCCATTACCTACCAATAAGGTTGATTTTGACCGGATTGAAGGATTTGCGCAATACTATTTTAAAACCAATGGGGGCTTTGGGCTCATCGCCTCTTACCAAAAGGCCATTTCTGGAAGGAATATGGGCCAATTTTCCGGCTATGGCCTAGGAATCACCTACCAATTCAAGGCCTTTTAAATTGAGACAAGATGAAAAAATATAACTATTCAATCCTACTACTCTTAATCTTCGCCTTTTTGGGAAGTTCTTGTGTGGAGGATTTGCCGACCAAGTACGAATTTACTGGGTATCAATTTTCGAATTTAGACGCCAATGCAGGGCAATGGAAATTGGTACTGCATACTTCGAATGAACAAATACCCCTTTCCATTCCAGCTGCAGCCGGCTCTGCGGAACTTCTCAAGGAATTGGCAGATGCCAAAGAAAAACAGAGTAAAGCTACTTCAGCACAGCGGGATGCGGTAACGTATTGGACCAATAATCCTTTGGTAAGGTGGAATGAAATTGCCTTGGAATTAGCTACCAAATACAATTTGATTCCGGCTCCAAATCCGGATGGAAGCTATCCCGTACCGGATCCAGCCAACCCTTCCAAGTACCCCAAGTTTCCCTATTCGCACCCCCCATATACCAGCAGGATGCTAGCTTATTTGAGTGTGGCCCAGTACGACGGCTTGATCATGGCCTGGCATTACAAGTATAAGTTTAAGCGGCAGGCCCCTTACCAACTGGATCCTCAGATTAAATCTGCCTATGAGACTAACGGACTCTTTTCCTATCCTTCGGATGGAGCAGTGATCGCCACGGCTTCCCGGGATATTCTTACTGCAATGTTTCCTTTGGAGAAAGAGTTTTTGGCTCAGAAAGCCCAAGAGCATTTGGAATCCCTTCTGATCGCAGGTATAAACGTCAGCAGTGATGTGGAAGCAGGAAAATTAATTGGGGCCGATGTGGCCAAAACGGCCTTGACAAGAGCGTCCACAGATGGGATGAAAAATGCCCAAACGACTCGAGCTAAATCTGATTCTATCAAGAATGCAGCTAAAGAGCGGTTTGGATGGGTCTGGGAAAATCAAGAAACCCCTCAGCGTTCGGTTGGCTTAGTCCCTCTTTTTAGTAAGGCTCGACTTTGGAATGTTCCCAATGTGGAAGCCATTCGTCCCGGCCCACCTCCAGCGCCTGGATCTCCTGCATTTGAGGCATCAGCTAAGGAATTGAAGCAGTATGCGAATAACCTGACGACCAACCAGCGAAGGATAGCCAACTTCTGGAACGATGGATTAAATACCTATACCCCTCCCGGGCATTGGAATCGTTTTGCTAAAGAGGAGGTCGTGGCAAACAAGTTGAATCCCGTCCGTACCGCTCGGGTATTTGCGTACCTTAACATGGCCATTGTAGATGCAGGAATCGGCTGTTGGGATGCAAAATATTATTACCATTACCCAAGGCCTATTCAAACAATGCCTGGCTTCAAAACCATTTTAGGCACACCAAATTTCCCTGCTTACACTTCGGGACATGCATCATTTTCTGGTGCTGGGGCAGAAGTTTTGGCGCACTTTTTTCCAGCCAATGCAAGTCAATTTCGAACATGGGCTGAGGAGGCCTCCATGTCGCGCATTTATGGGGGTATTCATTACTCCTTTGATGCAACCGCTGGCTTGACTCAAGGAAGGCAAGCGGCAGCTTATTCCATTGCTAGGGCAAAGTTAGATGGGGTAGATTAAATCCGTTGCCAGCTAAGGGGTCAAGATGTCTTTTCAGATGTCTTGACCTCTTTTTTTAGACTTTTAATGGCCAGAAGAATTAGGGCGATTGCCAACACAAATAAGACCGAGGCAATACTGGCTAGGATATAGCCCTCATCTTGAAAGTTTTTCCAGGCAAACAATCCCAAGGAAGCAAGGGTGACCGTAAACATGAAAAACATGGGGATGGTCACGAAGGTGGCGGAGATATTTTTTTTGATCAGCCACACGCCAATGGTCAGTAAGGCGAGTGCGGCAAGCAATTGATTGGCAGACCCAAAGATTGGCCAAAGTTTCTCAAACTCTCCAGAGGCAAGCAATAAAACGGAAAGGATAATGACTATGGTCGTGGATAGGTAGCGATTTTTGGCCATCACTTGCGCAGCAGGCTTTGGCATGTCTTCAAAGTATTCCTGCAAGGTAAATCGAGCCAAACGGGTACAGGTATCTAGGGTAGTCAGTGCAAATGCGGAAACTGTCAAGGCCACAAATCCTATGGCAAAGGGTTCGGATAGCCCAAGACTTGAAATCATTCCACCCAATCCGGTAGAAAATAAGGCAACTGGACCCTCGACAGTAAGTCGGTCAAGGTACTCAGTTCGTGATAGGATGATTACGGCACCTACTGAAATGATCGCCAAGAAGGATTCAATCAGCATACCGCCAAAGCCAACCATTTTGGCATCGCTTTCTTTATCTAATTGCTTGGAAGTAGTGCCTGATGCTACCAAGGAATGAAATCCGGATATGGCTCCGCAGGCAATCGTGACAAATAATACTGGAAAGACAAAACCAAGGCTATCGCTTGAGAATTGTACTTCTGTACTCATCTTAATCTCAGGATCAGCAACAAGCACTCCTGCCACTGCCGCGATCATTAAGCCATAGAGCAAGTAGCTATTCAGGTAATCTCGAGGCTGCAGCAATAGCGATACTGGCGTAACCGAAGCGATAAAGGCATATACCAAAAGGGCTCCAACCCAAATGGGGTAGGTTAAGGCCAATGGGATCTGCGTGCCTAGGTAAACAAAGTAGTACATCAGCACTACCCCAACGATGGTGATGCTCACAAATGCCACATTTTTATTTCCAACCCATTTGTTGGCATAGCCAAAAGCAATGGCCAATAAAATAAAAAGAATGGATGCGGAGCCTACCCCAGGATTGGCCACAAAGGTTTTGGCGATAATGTCTGAGAATACACCGATGACCAAAATCAGGGTAGAGAAGCTAAAAAGGATAAATAGCTGCTTTCCCTTTAGCCCAATTTGGTTTCGAATAATCACACCAATGGACTTGCCTTCTGTTCGTAACGAGGCTGCCATGCTTCCCAGGTCATGCACAGCCCCAAAGAAAATCCCGCCAACCAAAATCCAAATCACTGCGGGGATCCAACCAAAAGTTACTGCAATGATGGGCCCAACGATGGGCCCCGCTCCTGCAATGGATGCAAAATGATGTCCTAAAACTACGATTGGCTTGCTGGGCTCGTAATCAATGCCGTCTCGGTGCGTGTGTGAGGGAGCTTTTCGTGCATCGGTCAATCCAAACTTGTTGTACACATATTTTCCATAAAACCTGTAGGCAAGAAAAAGAATAAGGGCTGAGATTAGCAAGAGTAGGGAAAGGCTCATGGGCTTTACTAGTTCGTGGGTATGGGATGGTTGTGCTGTAATTCATTTCAAAGTACTAAAAAATAATCCCTAGAAAAAGGAAATTTAGCGCTGTGGTCAAACAGACCGAAAGAGGGTTTACAATTAAATTTTAATTACAAGAGTTTCAAACTAAATTTGTCACCTTTGAGGCGTAAGAACATTCAAACTGGTTAAATGGCTTGGTTTAAGAGAACTGACAAAGGCATCAAAACGTCCACAGCGGATAAGAAAGATGCACCGGATGGGTTGTGGTTTAAGACCCCCAGTGGGACAATCGTACATACCCGTGAACTGAAAAGTAATGCCTACGTATCCCCAAACGATGATTTTCATGTTAAAATTGGTTCCAAAGAATACTTTGAGATCCTTTTTGATCAAAATACCTTTACCGAATTAGATGAAGGAATGAAGTCGGGAGATCCTCTAAATTTTGTGGACACCAAATCCTATTCCTCCAGAATTGAGGCGACGATCAGTAAAACTGAATTGAACGATGCGGTCAGATCGGCGTATGGAAAGATGAATGGCCAGGATCTCGTCATTGCCTGCATGGACTTCAGTTTTATTGGAGGTTCTATGGGTTCGGTAGTCGGAGAAAAAATTGCTAGAGCGATTGACCATTCCTTAAAATACAAAATTCCCTTCCTAATGATATCCAAATCAGGGGGAGCGCGAATGATGGAAGCAGGATTTTCCTTGATGCAAATGGCAAAGACCTCTGCCAAACTTGCCTTACTCGAGAAAGCAAGAATCCCCTACCTTTCCCTGCTTACTGATCCTACCACAGGCGGCGTCACTGCGTCCTATGCCATGTTGGGCGATTTCAACATTGCTGAACCAGGAGCGTTGATTGGATTTGCTGGGCCACGTGTGATTCGAGAGACCATAGGCAAGGATTTACCCAAAGGATTTCAGAGTTCAGAATTTGTGTTGGAGCACGGTTTTCTTGATTTTATTGTCGATAGACGACTGTTAAAATTAAAGCTGAGTACTTTGCTCAAACTATTGAAGAATTAATCGGTTAGAATACCAATAAGAATCAGTGTTCATCTCTAAATTTGCTGCCATATTTGGCGTGCATTCCTGATTAATAAATATATTTGTACTCCCAAAAACGGGGTTTTCCTACGAAAAATAAAAAATAAGAGTTCATGGGTTCTGTAATTATTACTTCCATTGTAGCGTTTACCGTGATTATTCTGCTACTGGTATTTATCCTCCTTTTTGCGCAGTCCAAACTGGTAAATTCTGGAGATGTTAAGATTATCATCAACGGGGATGAAAGCAACCCAATAATTGTTTCATCTGGTACTAGCCTGCTTTCCACCCTAAGCAATCAAAAGATTTTCCTTCCGTCCGCCTGCGGTGGAGGGGGTACTTGCGCGATGTGCAAGTGTATCATCGACGATGGAGGTGGGGATGTACTGCCTACAGAAGTAGGTCACCTAAGCCGTGCGGAGCAGCAGGGACATGTTCGTTTGGCTTGCCAAGTGAAGGTAAAGCAGGACATGAAAATCCGCGTTCCTGAGGAGATCTTCGGAATTAAAAAGTGGGAGTGCGAAGTAATTTCTAATTACAACGTATCTACGTTTATCAAAGAATTTAAAGTAAAACTTCCTGAAGGAGAAATACTTCATTTTGAGGCAGGAGGATATATTCAGGTCGATGTGCCTGCTATCACTGTCAAGTTCAAGGACATGGATATTACTCCACATCCTGACCTAGGTCACCCAGCTGATGTGTACCAAAGCGATTGGGATAAGTTTGGATTGTGGGACTTGGTGATGAAAAATGACGAGCCCCTATTTCGTGCCTATTCCATGGCCAACCACCCTGCTGAAGGAAACATCGTGATGTTGACGATTCGTATCGCAACTCCACCATGGGATCGTGCCAACAACCGTTGGATGGATGTCAATCCTGGAGTTTGTTCTTCCTACGTGTTTGGGTGCAAGCCAGGGGATAAAGTCATGATCTCTGGCCCTTACGGTGAATTCCATATCAATCCTACTCAACGAGAGATGATCTACATCGGTGGTGGTGCAGGTATGGCTCCTTTGAGAGCACAAATCTTCCACTTGTTTCACACCGAAAAAACTTCTCGTAAGGTTTCTTATTGGTACGGAGGTCGTTCCAAAAAGGAATTGTTCTACGTGCCTCAGTTTAGAGAAATTGAAAACGAGTTTCCAAACTTTAGTTTCCACGTAGGTCTTTCCGAACCACTTCCAGAAGACAATTGGACAATTAAAACTTCCTTGGAAGACCGTGAGTCAGATGGCTACGTAGGATTTATTCACCAGGTATTGTTGGAAAACTACCTGAAGAATCATTCAGATCCAGATGAGGTAGAATATTACCTCTGCGGTCCTCCATTAATGAACGCGGCGGTACTCAAGTTACTTGATGACATGGGTATTCCAAATGAGAACATTCGATTTGATGATTTCGGTGGTTAAGTCGACATAAAAAATCCTGCAACTGCAGGATTTTTTTTTAGGTATCATTTTTGATTAGTTTTAAAAACCTAAAGACTTTCCATGACTATTTCTTCTTTTTTTGAGCCCGTAGAATCTGCAGTTGTAGAAAAAGGCTACCT
>CAXNJN010000089.1:0-10568 GCA_964202605.1 Bacteroidia bacterium
TGCAATACCCCTTGAAATGCAGCGGATTTGGAAGGAGGTGCTAAGTCTGGACTAGCGATTGCCTCCAAAAGAAAGGCATTGGCTTGTGCGATTTGACCCTTTTCTAGGTAAAGGCTGTAAGCTGCCAGCTGAAGCTCTGGCTGGTTTGGATATTTGGCGATTTCTGCCCTTACTAACTGGATTGCCTTGTCCAACTTGGCATTGTTGAACAAAATCTCTACCAATGAGAGCACATAATTTGGGTTTCCTGGGAAGGAAGCAATTAATTTTTCTCCCTCTTCGACTGCTTTTTCAAGCTGGTCTTTTCGTAGGTAAATGCGCTGCTTCTGGAAAGTGAAGGCTTCTCGGACTCCATAGTAGGCTTCAGCACGATCCAAAGCCACGAGGGCTTTATCAAATTCATTTGCATTTAAGTAAATTGATGCCAATTCCAAATTGTACTGTTGGTTTTTGGTGGATCCAGTGGTTAATTTTTCTAGTAAAGATGCCGCTTGCAAGGGTTGCTTTAAACTGGAGTAAATTTCCGCAACTAGCAGTACATAAAATAAATTTTCAGGGTCTCCAGCGGCTGCTTTCAAGGCATAAGGAAGTGCACTTTCCCCTTGATTTTTCTTAAGTAGTACCTCCGCTAATTTGTAAGAAATGGCAGGCTCTTCAGGGGAAAATTCGCTTGCTTTTTCTAAATATCGAAATGCCTTTTCCAAGTCTCCAAGCACCAATGCCTTTTCTCCTTCAATAAAAAAGCGGCTTGCATTTGCAGCTAATTCCTGTGCCTTGATCTCTTTTTTGGACAAAGAATTCTGAGTAAATCCAGCAACCGGACTTAGAAAAACAAGGCAAAGCAGAAGAAAAATGGGAGTGACTTTCACTGAAGAATGGGATTTCAAATGACCGCTGCAAACATAGTGCCTTTTCATCAATTTGGCTGAAGAAAAGGAAGTGGCTCGCCGGGGAAACTTAGGATTTTTTACCAAATAGTGACAAGAAGAACTTTCGTTCCACGAGGAATACTACGGCTAGAAAAATAAGGGCTCCTGAATTTTTGATTAAAAAATCCAAACCAATGACCCCAGTCTGAACATAAAATCCTCCATAGCTTAAGGCAAAAGCTAGTACTAGATACCCTATGCCAGTGCGTGTCTGGTAGGGGATGGGGTAATATTTTTGACCATAGAAGTAGCAAATGATTGCCATCACCAAATAGCAAGCTACTGTGCTTAGGGCAGCCCCCATAAAACCCAAGATAGGTACAGAAAAAGAAATGCCTGCCACACTGACTACCGCTCCCAAGAAGGTAATCCAGAAGCTGTAATTCGTTTTGTCAGTCAGTTTAAACCAGATTGACAAATTGAAATAAATCCCCAATAGTAGGTAGCCTAGTAGCAGCATGGGAACGATGGAAAATCCCATTTCATACCCTTCTCCTTTTAAGAAAAGTGGCCCGATCCACTGCAGGTTAACTGAAATCAGGATCATGAGTAGGGAGCAGAATAAGATGAAGACATGCATTACTTGCGCATACATTTTGGGAGAATCCTTTTCTTTGGACTCTCTGAAAAAGAAGGGTTCGGCAGCATACTTAAAGGCTTGAATCACCAGGTTCATCAGGATTGCCAACTTAAAATTGGCTCCAAATATCCCTGCCGCTTCGCGGCTACTCAGGCCAGAATAAAAATTAACCGGCAACACGTATTCAAATAATAGTCGCGAAATAAGTTCATTAGTCACGCCTGCCAGTCCCATAAATAGCAAGGGCAGGGAATAGGTCCACATCGGTTTGAGAATTTCCTTCTCCAAACGGAACGAAAAGAATCCTGCTTTCCACCACACAAAAGGAATGATTAAGCCATTGGCAAGTAAGTTGGCAAGGAGAATGTATTCCACTCCCCAACTGGACTGATAGCCCAAAATTCCTTCGGGTAGGGTTCCGGTTTGAATCCACCCAGGTATCCAAATCAGCAAAAGCAGGTTGAAGGTGACATTCAAGAAAATGTTGATCAATTTGGCGCCTGCAAAGGTTTTGGCTTTGTTCTCTAGCCGGAGTTTGGCAAAAGGAATCGCCAAAACGGCATCGAAGGCAAGCAATAAGGCGGTCCACTGAAACAAATAGGCTTGGCCTGGGTAGTCCATCCATTCTGCCAAAAGTGGTGCTGCGAGGTAAATGCCCGATCCCAAAACGAGGCTGGACAAGACCAATAAGGATTGAGTGTTGTGGTATACTCTGGTGGAATCTTGATTTTTTCCTGTTGAAAACCTGAAAAAAGTGGTTTCCATGCCATAAGTAAAGACAATATTTAAAAATCCGATCAAGGCATAGATACCCGTAAATGCACCGAGGTCTGCCTTACTCAGGTACCCGGTATAAACGATGATCAATAAAAAATTAATGGAGCGCCCTAAAATGCTGCTTAGGCCATAAATGGCAGTTTGTCCGGCAAGTTTTTTTAGTGTGCCCATGGGTTGCTGGATCACTTACTCTCCACGGAAGACAGGCTTTCTTTTCTCCAAAAATGCAGAAGTACCTTCCTTGTAATCTCCTGATTTCACGCAGCGGGCAAAGGAGTTCGCCTCAGTTTGATAGCCATTTTCCTCCAGAAATACAGCATTTACGCAATCTACTACCATGCTAATTGCAAGGGGCGCTTTACCCATAATTTTTTGGAGGATCTCCTCAGCACCAGCAATAGCTTCCTGCTTGGTGGGGAATACATGATTCACTAGTCCGAGTGTTTTTGCTTCTTCGGCACCAATCATGTCGCCGGTCATCATCAATTCATTGGCTTTGCCTCGGCCTACCAGGAGGGTAAGTCGCTGGGTGCCGCCGTAGCCAGGGATAATTCCGAGATTTACTTCTGGCTGACCAAATTTTGCATTGGCAGTTGCAATCCGCATGTGGCAAGCCATCGCCAATTCGCAACCTCCACCCAAGGCATAGCCGTTTGTGACTGCGATTACTGGCTTGTGGCAATTTTCGATCATTGCAAAAATTTCTTGACCGCTCTCTGCAAATTTTCGTGCATTGACCTCATTTAGTGAGGCGATTTCGGTGATGTCTGCACCAGCTACAAAAGCCTTCTCACCAGCTCCAGTTAGAATGACAGCCTTGATGGATTTGTTGTCCATGACTTGATCAAAAACCGACCTCAACTCAGCTAAGGTTGCGAGGTTCATTGCGTTGAGTTTATCCTCTCGATTGATAGTTAGGTACAGGATACCTTGACGTTCTTCGGTAAGAATATTGACAAATTCAGACATCGTCTTGCAGCATAGTTCAAACAAATATACCTCCCCCTCTAAGAATGCCAAATTCATACGCGTATAAAAAACTAAAAAAAGGACCAAAATAGGCTGTATTAGACTATTTTTTATTTAAATCCCAAAGGGAATTTTTGAAGTTTACCGCCTCTTTTTGGCCTTATGTACTTACTTCTGCGGCACAATTTGAAAGAGCTAAACCACACTTCCTCCATGAATTCCAATAGAAAAATCACCGTAGCCTATGGCGATGCAATCGGCCCCGAAATCATGAAAGCCACCTTGGTAGCCTTCTGAGTAAAATCGATGGTGGAGTATTAAAACTAAGCCTCATCACCAACCGAGGGGCAAAAGTATATCCTGATGGCATGAAAGAAACTTTCTGTACCGACCATTGGAGATGTCGTTTTATTGTAGGGGAAGGAAACTTTCCCCTTTTTCTTTTTTGTACATTTACCAACCAAGTAGTGGCAACTTCTGTGACAACCATGCAAAAGCGCGTTTTAATCATCACCTACTATTGGCCTCCGAGTGGAGGTTCAGGGGTTCAGCGTTGGTTGAAGTTTGCCAAATACCTGCCCGAAGCAGGTTGGGAGCCTGTGATTTTTACGCCTGAGAATCCCGATTTTGACCTGAAGGATGATAGCCTACTCAAAGAAATTTCACCCAATCTGGAGGTGATCCGCTTTCCGATCTGGGAGCCCTATCAGTTGTTTGCCAAAGTGAAAAAGAAAGGGGAAAGCCACCCTGGCCGTATCCTGGAACAGCAAAAAAAAGGCATTCTGGAAAAATTAGCAATTTGGCTGCGGGCCAACCTACTGGTACCAGATCCTCGCGTATTTTGGGTGAAACCCGCTACACAATTTCTGAACGAGCTACTCCAAGAAGGTCAATTTCAAGCGATCATCACTACAGGACCTCCACATAGTCTACACTTAATTGGACAAAAACTCAAACAAAAACACGGCATCCCTTGGCTTGCCGACTTCAGAGACCCTTGGTCGCAGTGGGAATTTTTGGATACCCTTCCCATGCTCCCCTTTATCAGGAGACGACACGAAGCTCTGGAGCGGAAGGTCTTGCAGCAAGCTGATGTGGTCGTGACCATTTCCCCAACCTTTCAGCGTGACTTGGAAAAACTGTCGGGAAGAAAAGTGGATCTAATCACCAATGGGTATGATCCTGCCGATATTCCAACTGATTTTCATCCTCGACCCAAGCTTGCAAAAAGACTACACCTCGTCTACACCGGTATTATCGACGCCATTCGTAACCCGCTTCCTTTGATGCAGGCGCTCAAAGCAGAATTTGAAGTTGGAGGGGAGGAGGTTTCTTGGAGTTTTGTCGGAAAAGTAAGCGAACAAGTGCAGCGGCAGGTGGAAGCCGATCCATGGCTTCAAGCCCACATACATTTTGCGGGCTATGTGCCCCATCATCAAGTATTTGATTTTTATACCAAGGCCGACGCCTTGGTATTGATTCTCACGGATACTAAAAATGCCAAAGGGAATATCCCAGGCAAACTTTTTGAATACCTCGCTACGGGCCTACCAGTTTTGGCTTTGGGCGATCCCAAAGGAGATAGTTCGGAGATCCTCAGTCAAGCAGGTGCTGGAGCCGTTCTGGGGCATGGCGATCTGAAAGGGATGCAAGCCAAACTTCGGGAGCTATATGCCTCAGCAGGGACTCAGCAAACGCTAGGTTCTTTGGAAGTATTTTCTAGAAAAACGGGAAGCAGACATGTAGCCGAGCTTTTGGACAGGATTAGTATTTAGTATCAAGTACAATGCTCTGTACGAAGTACCAAGTACAATGTACCAAGATACTTTCTGAGTAGAATTCATGTCCTACTACGAATCCCTACTTCGAAATTCTTCAATCGGCGTTCAGAATTCGACATTAAAGAAGTAGCAGGTATCAAGTAGCAAGTATCAAGACGCAAGAACCGAGAGATTAGACTAAATACTGCAGGGCTAGAAGGTCTGCTACTGGCATAACTCCATGTTTCTTCACTTCTTTATTCTTCAATCGGCGTTCAGCATTCGACATTAGAAAAGTATCCTGCCTACCGCAGGCACGCTTTGCGAGAAAAAAAGAAAAAGAGAATAGCGCGCAAAGCCGCCAAGGCGCAAAGAATTGGGAACTATTCCTTTGCGCTTGCCTGCCGCAGGCAAGCGCAGCAAAGTCTATTTCAACCCTATTTCTATAGTATTTCCTATTTATTTCACGAAGCGCAGCGGAGTTTATTTCAACTCTATTTCCATTGTATTTCTTTTTATTTCACGAAGCGAAGCGGAGTCTATTTCTATCTTATTTCCAATGTGTTTCCAGTTCTGTACTTTGTACTTTGTACTTCGTACTTTGTACTTCGTACTTTGTACAAATAAAATCACCTTATCACCAGAACTAACTTTTTTTTCTACTTTTCGGAATGTCAAGTCCTTCCTCACTTCTGTTTGTAGCGGCCACACTTTGTTTGTCTGTGTTTTTTGCAAGTTGGCTTACCCGATTTACATGGGGCAAGTCGGTAGGGACTCCCATTTTTGCGATTTTGATTTGCGCGGTACTGTCCAATATTGGGTTGATTCCAAGTGCGATGGATGGCCATCCGATCTACGATGGAGTGTTCACTTACATTGCGCCCTTGGGTATATTTATAGCCTTGCTCGAAGTAGATCTGAAAAGTTTGAAAAAAGCGGGTATCCCTTTGCTGCTTTTGTTTTTGCTTGGATCGCTAGCCACTGTGGTTGGGGTACTTGTGTCCTGGGTACTCGTGCAACCGGCAGAAGCGCTCGGTCCTTTGGCTCCAGCAGTGGCGGGCATGTATACAGGAACCTACATCGGGGGAGCGATCAACTTTAACGCAATTGCGCTGCATTACAAGGTCAATGAGGCAGGGACCTTATTTGCGGCAACTACTGTAGTGGACAATTTGGTGGGTACGCCCTGGATCATCGCTACCTTAATCTTGCCCAAATACTTACAAAAACTCTTTCCTCGGAAAAAAAATGAATCTGCAGCTAGCAGTGAAACAGCCCAATCCCAGGAATCTATCTCTATTGGTTCTATATCGTCGGTACTCGCATTGGCTTTTTTAGGGATGGCAATAAGCAAGGCGGTGGTCATTTGGTTTCCGCAGGTACCTGAAATCCTGGTGCTGACCTCCCTAGCCTTGGTCCTCGCCCAATTTCCTGCGGTACAGCAGCTACGTGGAAAGCATACCATAGGCTACTTCTTAATCCTTCTATTTTTGGCAGTGGTAGGCACCCTGTGTGATTTGGGAGCTTTGGTGGAGGTTGGAGATTTGGCATTTACCCTGATTCTGTTTGTGACTATTCTGATCCTAGTTCATGGCCTGGTGATATTTGGAGTAGGAGCCCTTTTCAAAATGGATTGGGACATGATAGCGGTGGCTTCGCAAGCGAATATAGGTGGAACTACCACTGCTTTAGCCTCAGCCGAAAGTTTGCAACGGCCTGATCTGCTGATTCCTGGTATTCTTGTAGGAAGTTTGGGCAATGCCATTGGAACCTACATCGGATTTGCTGTTGCAAGCGGCTTGTTTTAACTTAGACGAACCCAAACGAACCACCCAACCTCAATTTTATGCAATCCAGTATTCTAACCGAGCTTTTCTTGCCTTTTTCGCTAGCAGTCATCATGTTTGGCATGGGACTTAGTTTGCGTATAGAAGATTTCAAGCGAATTTTGATTTATCCCAAGGCGGTAGGAATTGGTTTGCTTAATCAGTTAGTCTTGTTACCATTGATTGCTTTTGGAATTGCGAAAGCCTTCCAGCTTCCTCCTGAACTTGCAGTAGGTCTGATGATTTTGGCAGTTTGTCCTGGTGGAGCTACTTCCAATTTGATCACCCACTTGGCTAAAGGAGATTCAGCACTATCCATCACGCTTACGGCATGCTCTTCCGTAATTACCGTATTTACCATCCCTTTTTTAGTCAATTATTCGATTGCTCATTTTATCCCTGGGGGCGAAGCAAAGCAGCTGGAAGTAGTGGGAACGGTCGTCTCTGTACTCGTCATCACCATTATTCCAGTGGCGCTGGGGATGCTGGTTTTTGCCAAGGCCCCGAAGTTAGCTTCAAAGTTGGACCTTCCTTTTCGGCGCATTTCTGCCATTTTCTTTGTTGTGATTGTACTTGCTGCAGTGCTGAAGGAAAAGGAAAACTTGGTTCGTTATTTTGTGGAGGCAGGTCCTGCAGCACTGGCCTTGAATGTGGCCACCTTGGCCTTGAGTTTTGGGATAGCCAAATTGGTCAAGCTCCCTTTTCGTCAGGGTCTTACCATCTCGATTGAGTCGGGGATCCAAAATGGCACCTTGGGCATTACCATAGCCGCTACGCTACTGATGAATTCAGTGATGACCATTCCGTCTGCCATTTACAGTTTGATCATGTTTGGAACTGCCGCATTAGTCATCCTTTGGGGGAATAAGGTGGCATCTGCTGGCAAAGCATCCACCTGATAGGAGCGAATGAAAAGGATTTCGATTCTCGTATTGGGTCTTGTTTTGCTTGGTTTTCAAGGAAAGCTCCTTGCTCAAAGTTATTTTGATGAGCGAGGCAAGCGAATACTATATCCTGAATACGAGGGAAAAATCGTAAACGGCCCCTATTTTGGTGTTCCAGGAAAGCAATCTGGAGAGATGAGGCTCGTGCATCGCATGCCAGTAGGCCTTACGGATGCGCGCCTGTTTTACGAGAAGTTAGGAAAAATGGATGCTTTTAAAGCAGGACAGCCTTTGGTGGTGATTTTTTATCCAGGCAAAGACGAATGCAATTCTGCTCGCAGCACCTCGGATCCTAAGACGCTCAAAAGCGATAATCTCGCGGTACTCAAGTATGTCAAAAAACACGATGCCGCTGCTCCTGTATACCTCTACCAGCAGCCACATGGCTTAGAAAAATACGAGGGCATTCACACTTGGGCTCCTGACCCGGATGGAGTCTTTGCACAGCAGTTCTTTTCATTTCCCTATCCTTGTAAAAGTTTTGTCGTGATCAGTCCAAGGGGGAATTACCGAGCTATTCTGGGAGAATTTCCTATTTCACAAATAGATGTTGCGCTTAAAAAATTGTAAAATGAATCCTTCCAAACCTGCACTTAGCTTGAGGGTGGCAGAATTTGCCGACCTAGTCCCCTTGGTTGATCTCGCCCAAACTTCTTTTGTGCAGGCTTTTACCGAAGGCAATAAACCAGAGAATGTGCAGGCCTATCTCTCCCAAGCATTTACGCCAGTTCAGCTCGAAAATGAATGGAAAAATCCCGCTTCCACTTTTCTGCTGGCTAGCTTGGAGGGGAAGTTGGTCGGCTATACCAAGTTAAACCTGGCAGCTGCCCAAACCGACGTCCAAGACCCAGAGAGCCTGGAGGTGGCCCGATTGTATACGGTGGAGAAAGTGTGGGGGATGGGTGTAGGACAGTTTCTTTTGGATGCAGCACTGGACTTTGCCAAAGAAAAAGGAAAAACTTTCGTCTGGCTAGGAGTCTGGGAGCACAATGCCCGGGCCATCCGTTTTTACGAGAAAAATGGATTTAGGGCCTTTGGAAGTCATCCCTTTCCCTTTGGGGACGAAATCCAAACCGATTGGTTGATGCGGGTGCAGGTTTGAAGCGGAGTGTTTCAAGTTCCTACTTCTTGCAAGGAAAATAAGTACGTTGTATTTTTAAATAAAAAATGAAGCGCTATTTTCTAGTTTTGGTTGTGCTGCTGTTCGTTTGGACTGCAACTTTTTCTCAGGAAAAAGAGCCCATTGTTATCTTAATTTCCTTGGATGGCTTCCGTTACGATTATGTGGAGCGCTTTCAGCCAGAGAATCTAAGTCGATTTATTGCGGAGGGAACGGCTGCGAAGGGCTTGATTCCTTCATTTCCCACCAAAACTTTTCCCAACCACTACACCATAGCCACCGGGATGCTTCCCGAGCACCATGGCTTGGTGGATAATGCCTTCTACGAACCATTCAAAGACCAAGTGTATACCATGGGCAATCGAGCCATTGTGCAGGATGGCTATTGGTATGGAGGAACACCGATTTGGGTGCTTGCAGAGCAACAGGGAATCAAGTCGGCGAGCTACTTTTTTGTAGGCACGGAGGCGCCGATTCAAGGGGTTCGACCCAGTTATTACTACGATTACGATGGAGGAGTGCCCAATCTCACACGGATTGCAAAGGTGTTTGACTGGCTAAGATTACCCGCTGCAGAGCGCCCTCGACTGATTACACTCTACTTTTCAGACATGGACGACACAGGTCATCGTTATGGTCCCAACAATGACTTGGAGTTGAAGAAAACATTGGATCGGCTAGATCATGAACTCGGAGCCTTGTTTGAAGGGCTCCAAAGCTTCGACCTCCCCATCCATGTGGTGTTGGTATCTGACCATGGTATGGCAACTGTCAAGAAAGATCACCTGATACAGCTGGATCAATTGACTGAAGGGATCTCTGCTCGCGTGGTCAACAACGGGGCTCTGGCGCACCTTCATTTAGAAGATCCCAAAAAGAAGAAGGCAGTCATCAAGCTGCTTCTTGAAAGAAATGAACACATCACCGTAGATGACCTCCGTACTACTGCCAATTACATTGACTTGGCCGCCTTCCCTCAGCGTAAGGGGGATTTACTGATCCTACCCAAGGAGGGGTACTACTTGGCCGATGCTCCGGGCATGATGCGCTACCAAAATAATGCTGCCCACTTCCAAACGGAATCCTTCGGGGAGCATGGATTCAGCCCTACTTACCCGGATATGTGGGGAATTTTTTATGCCAAAGGGCCTCAAATTAAAGAAGGATTTCGGGTAGATCCTTTCCAAAACATTCACATCTATCCCTTACTCTGCCGCATTTTGGGCCTTCCTATCCCAGATGGAATTGATGGCAAGCTAGAGGTGCTGCTTCCTATACTGAAGTAAACCTGGGGTGGGAGAGTTTCCAAAGCTTTATTTTCACGAGTAGGTACTGGATTTTTTGTCTGGAAAGTACTCCCGACTCTTTTGGGGGTCCAGGCTATTTTTTGCAGATTTTACTAAAAAGGGGACTTTTCAAATTTGGTTTAGTAAAATCTACTTTTCCTATCCCTTAAAAACCATTTTTTAGCATTTTCTACTAAAACAATTCGCTTTCCTTATCCCCCTTTTTTAACCATCGAAGCCATTTAAGGGTATCTTTCCATCACTTACCAAGCAGGAGATGGAGCGACAAAAGGGTGATTTTTTTATCTACTTTTTTAGCTAGTTTTTAAGAGGAACGGGCAAGTCTTCTTAAGGGTGATTTTTTCAACTGATTTTTT
>CAXNJN010000090.1:0-9985 GCA_964202605.1 Bacteroidia bacterium
AAGATTTTAGAGAAACTTTTCACCAAATAAGGTTTAAAGGAACTTTGTGTTCACTTTTTTTGATCCACCCGAGTGGAATGCAGCATGTCTAGCCGCCAGCCCGACTCCGTTTTGATGGCGGTGGCACTTTCCAACCAGTAGAGTTCGCGCGGGGCTTGTCCGTCGGCACTGAGGCTTGCCCAATTGTGGTAGGCTACCCAGGCTCGGTTGCCAAACACTTCCGTTTTGATAAACTCCAAGCGGTTGACCCGATTGACAGGGTTGGGACTGTTCTTCGCTTTGGTCAAGTAGTTTTTAACCGTCTCCAGGGTCCAAATCTCCCCTTGTTCAAGTAGTAAAAAGTCTGCAGTATAAAACTGCTCGACCTGGCCGGCACGATGGGCTGAAAAAATGCTATCAAAGGAGCGCTGGATAAGTTCCTGCAGGGCACGTTCGTCTGCCTGCTTATCGGATCCTTGCGCGAAAGCCGAGGCACTTAGCGCAAGTAGAAAACAAAGGGTGAGTAGGTTGTTTTTCATTTGTATTAAAAAAAAGATGGCGAGGAGATCAGGTTGAAAGCAAAGTAAATTACGCAGGTGAGTGTTTGTTTGAAAGAAGAAAAAATTAAAAGTTTAAAAAAACAGAGCGACTCGAGAGTTGAATTCGCTTTAAACAAGAAAAGTCGGCCCTAAAGCCGACTTTTCTATTGTTGTGGGGTTACTTACTTTGGTAAGATTACGCCATCCACTACGTGAATAACGCCATTTGTACCAGCTAGGTCAGCAGCTACAACTTTAGCACCATTGATAGTTACTACACCACCCTTGATCCCTACAGTCAATTCTTGACCGTTCAAAGTCTTTACTTTCTGACCGTCGGTTAATTGAGATGACAATACATTTCCAGCCACAACGTGGTAGGTAAGGACAGCAGTCAATTTATCTTTGCTTTCAGGCTTCAAAAGACCTTCTACTGTACCCTTTGGCAATGCAGCAAACGCAGCATTTGTTGGAGCAAAAATAGTGAAAGGACCTGTTCCGCTAAGGGTCTCTACTAAGCCTGCAGCTGTTACAGCAGCCACTAGGGTAGTGTGGTCAGCAGATCCTACAGCGATATCTACCACAGTGTTAGGTGCTACTTCTTCTACTACAAGTGTGGTAGAATCAACAGCAGTTTCGTCTGTTGCTTCTTCCTTAGGAGCATTGCAACCTACCAAGCTTGTAGCTGCAAAACCCAAAAGGGCAAAAGTTACTAGTTTGAAATTTTTCATTTGAATGTTTTTTTAGTGTTTACAGATACCAAACTAGAAACCAATAAATAAGTTTAAAAAAAAGATAAAAGGTTAATCCACAAAAAAGCCCTCTGTTTAGGAAGTAACAGAGGGCTTTTAAGATTAATAGCCAGCTTTCAAGGGAGGAGGTCCAGCCGGAACCATCCCTTTGTAGACATAACTTCCTTTTTTCTGTGCAAACTCCGCTTTGATCTCGTTGCGTAGGGTTTCGTTTTTGAACAAATCCACCATGGTCATGGCAAGTGCCTTAGAAGCATAGCCCATGCCTTTGTGGCCAATTGACATGCCTACAGAGGCGACAACGGCCCAAGAGTGCCATGGCGTACCGGTAGGGGCAACCGTTGCACCCATGCGGATGGTCGGAACCACCCAGCTCACGTCGCCTACGTCTGTGCTACCGCCCATGCTGTGTTCAAGGGTTTCTTCCATGGGCTTGATTTCGGAAAGTACGCCCACAAGTGGTTTACCATTGGCTTCTTGAATTTTCTTTGCAAAGGCCTGCTCCTCATCTGTATAAGATATGGCACCCAATGCCTCGATGTTTTGCTGCATCACGGCGGATCCGGTACGGTTGACCAAGATTTCGTGTACTCCAGAGACCAAGGTCACTTTGTGGCTTACGTTGGCCATGATAGCGGCTCCTTCAGCCATTTTTTCCACTTGCTTGTAAACGGGTAGCAGTCCATCTCTGCTGGAGTCACGCACGCGCACCCACAGTCGGCTGTAGTCAGGTACTACATTGACTACCTTACCTGCATCTTGGATGTGGTAGTGAATACGTACGGTTGGCTTGATATGCTCTCTGTAGTAGTTGATTCCATTGGTGTATAGTTCTAGCGCATCGGATGCGGAGCGGCCATTCCAGGGATCGCCTGAAGCATGCGCCGCTTGGCCGTTAAATTCCACTAAAAAATCCACCAAGGCTAGTCCTTTTTGAACTTCGGTTTTGGTTTCATCGGCAGGGTGCCAATCCATCATGATGTCTACATCATCCATCAAGCCAGCTCGGATCATCCAAAGTTTACCGAAGTATTTTTCTTCTGCAGGAGTGCCGTAAAAACGAATCGTTCCTTTGAGTTCTCCTGAGGCAATCAAGTCCTTGATGGCCGAAGCCGCGCCTAGGGAGGCTACGCCAAAGAGATTGTGTCCACATCCGTGTCCGGGAGCGCCTGCATGCAAGGGGCTTTTGAAGGGCACTTTGTTCTGAGACAAACCGGGAAGCCCATCAAATTCACCCATGATGCCGATGATTGGAGTTCCAGATCCATATTCAGCCACAAAGGCAGTTGGGATTTCGCCCACGCCTCTTGTTACTTTAAATCCAAGTTTCTCTGCGTAGGCAGATAAGGCGGCGGAAGATTGGCTTTCCTGAAAAGCAATCTCTTCAAAGGCCCATATTTTATCACTCAGTTCAGTCATGTTTGTAAATTGTGCATCAACGGATGCCTGAACAGCTTGTTTGAGTGGATTTGCTTTTACAGGAGCTTTTTTCTGCGCATGCAGCGAATGTCCAAGTCCGAACAACGCTAGTAAGAGGAGTAGGTGAGGTCTTTTCATAAGTAGATTATATACTAGTCAAATTCAAAAGTAAGATAAGAAGGGTTTTGGATTTGTAGCGAATTAATTGATGGGAAGAAGTTTTCTACACCTAATTTTTGCGTTTGAACCGAAGGATGTAATACATTTATTCCATTAATTTAAACCCATACCCATCAAAAACCTGCAGGCATGAACTTCCATTTTTTTTCTGACTTTGAGTCAATGAGTACCGAAGGATTTGAATTGATCAAAAAAGAGGTGGAAAAAAAGCCTGATCTTTTGTTTTGTGTAGCCAGTGGTGGATCACCATCCGGCACCTATTCCAAATTAGCGGCGTACAAGGAAGCCCATCCTGAGTTTGGGGATCGGCTCCGTGTCATTAAACTAGATGAATGGGGAGGCTTGGAACCAGATTCCCCATTTACCTCTGAATTGGATGTGCAACAAAAGTTTGTGCAGCCGATGGGCATTCCAAATGATCGCTACTGGACCATTGACCCAACTACTTCAGATCCTGAGGGGGCTTGCTCTAACATGGAGCAGGTTTTGGAGCGAGAGGGGCCTTTGGATATCTGCATTTTGGGAATTGGGATCAATGGCCATATTGCGCTCAATGAACCATTAGAAGCCCATCAACTTCCGTATCATGTATGTGAATTAGCTCCATCTACTTTAGCCAACGGGATGTTGAAGACCTTGAAGCAACCGCCGAGTTTTGGAATGACTATTGGGCTTCGGGGAATCATGCAATCCAAACTCATTCTATTATTTATTGCGGGATCCGGCAAAAAAGAAGCGTTTGAGCGCTTGAAGGAACCTGGCGTATCGGGTCAATTTCCTGCATCCTTTCTTTGGTTGCACCCCAATGTGCAGGTCCTGGTGGACCAGCGTGCCGTTTGACGCTGCCAAAACCATATTTATTTGTTTGATAGCGAAGGAGATACTCCCTCCTTATTAAAAAAATAAAGTTGATTTATTGCGGATAAGTTCCCTTTTTCTACCTTTGCACCACTTCAAAAGTGAAGGGAAACGGAGTGGTAGTTCAGCTGGTTAGAATGCCTGCCTGTCACGCAGGAGGTCGCGGGTTCGAGTCCCGTCCATTCCGCATCGATTATAACTTACTTATTTTGAGTTCGTTACTAGTATTTATTTGGGCAATTAATTTATTGATTACTTGTCTTTTCTAACCTTGGAGTGGTAGTTCAGCTGGTTAGAATGCCTGCCTGTCACGCAGGAGGTCGCGGGTTCGAGTCCCGTCCATTCCGCTTAAAGTCCCTAAGAAATTAGGGACTTTTTTGTTTTCATACAGTTTGATCGGTGTGGAGGCAAGGCCTAAGGCAATCCTTGTCTTTATTTCAAGGTTTGTTCTTGAAAACTAGATTTTAAGTCTGCTGTTATCCTGCCTTTTCACTCAAAATTTCCACCAGAGATTAAGACTAATCCTTATATTTGTTCTTCAAAAATTTACGGAAATGGTCTTAGAATTTGAAAAACCCATTGCTGATTTAGAGCAAAAATTGCAGGAGATGAAGGAGTTGGCAAAGGGGAGAAATATCGACCTAAGCAAGGACATTCAATCTTTAGAGGGTAAAATTTTAGATTTGAAAAAGGAAACCTTCGCGAATCTTACGCGCTGGCAGCGGGTACAGCTCTCCAGACATGCAGACAGACCTTATGCCTTAGATTACATCTACGAGATCACCAACGACTTTATTGAACTGCACGGGGACCGTACTGTCAAGGATGACAAGGCCATGATTGGTGGCTTGGGTGATATCGATGGCAGAACAGTCCTTTTTATAGGACAGCAAAAAGGTCGAAATACCAAACAGCGTCAAGAGCGTAATTTTGGAATGGCCAATCCAGAAGGCTACAGAAAGGCACTTCGCCTAATGAAGATGGCTGAAAAATTCAACAAGCCCATCGTAACGCTTATCGATACCCCAGGTGCATTTCCTGGTTTGGAAGCAGAAGAACGAGGCCAAGGGGAAGCTATCGCTCGCAATATCAAAGAAATGTTTATGCTCAAAGTACCGGTGATTTGCATCATCATTGGGGAAGGAGCCTCCGGAGGTGCTTTAGGCATTGCCGTAGGAGATAAAGTCTACATGTTGGAAAATACCTGGTATTCTGTGATTTCTCCTGAATCCTGCTCTTCCATTTTGTGGAGATCCTGGGATTACAAGGAGCAAGCAGCTGAAGCACTCAAGTTGACTGCTACGGATATGAAATCCAATGGGCTAGTGGACGATATCATTCCAGAGCCACTCGGTGGGGCACACAAAGACCTCAAAGGGATGGCCAAAACCCTCAAGCAGGTAATCAGCAAGGCCTTAAAGGAACTGGATAAAATTGAGGCAGAAGAACGCATCTCTCAGCGAATAGACAAGTTCTGTGCGATGGGTGTGGTTGTGGAATAAGTCTTTCCGATATTTCCATTTCCAATTTGTGGACCCCGCTTGCGTTCAAACTAGTTGACTGGATTTTAACTTGTGCTTTAATCACCATACATGGAGCTCTTCACCGTAGATACAGGCTTTTTTAAATTGGATGGAGGAGCCATGTTTGGGGTAGTTCCCAAGTCCATCTGGTCTCGAACCAATCCCTCGGATGAAAACAACCTGTGTCCTTGGGCGATGCGCTGCTTACTTGTTTCGGAAGGCAATCGATTGGTCTTAATCGACAACGGGATAGGGGACAAGCAAGATGCCCGCTTCTTTTCACATTACTACTTGCATGGAGATGCTAGCTTAGCCAAAAGTTTGCAGCAGCTGGGTGTACATCCTACCGACATCACGGATGTTTTTTTGACCCACTTGCATTTTGACCACTGTGGAGGAAGTGTGAAGTATGGTTCCCATGGGCAATACGAACTTACTTTTCCTCGGGCGACCTATTGGTCTAATGAAGACCACTGGAACTGGGCAACGGTTCCAAATCCAAGAGAGAAAGCATCCTTTTTGGAAGAAAATATCCTTCCCCTACAGGAGCATGGAGCGCTCAAGTACCTAGACTTAGCCACTAAATCCTTATTTCCAGGGTTTGACTTTTTCACCATGGATGGGCATACGGATAAGCAAATGCTCCCCAAAATGCAATACAAAGGACGTACACTGGTGTTTATGGCTGATTTACTTCCATCTGTAGGGCATTTGCCTCTCGCCTATGTGATGGGCTATGATACCCGACCTCTGCTTACAATTCAGGAAAAACAGCTATTTCTAGAAGAGGCAGTTCGAGAGCAGTATGTACTTTTTCTTGAGCACGATTCGGTGAATGAGTGTTGCACCGTGAAAATGACCGAAAAGGGCGTACGTGTAGATCAAACTTTTCGGCTCAATGAACTCTAAGCCAAGCATTGGAATTGCCTTCTCCGGTGGAGGAGTCAGAGGAATCTCGCATTTGGGAGTCCTAAAGGCACTTAATGAAGTGGGGATATTTCCAGATCAAGTCAGTGGTAGTTCGGCTGGAGCCATAGTGGGCGCCATGTATTGCCAAGGATATAGCCCCGATAAGGTGTTGAAGATTATTATTGAAACCAACTATTTCAAGTTAATCCGACCTGCCATCTCTTGGAAGGGGTTGTTTAACATGGATAGTTTGGCCCAGCTACTAAAAACCTACCTTCCACACAATGATTTTGCTTCACTGAAAACAACCCTGCATGTGGCGGCAACAGATATTGGAAAAGGGGAGGTAATTTATTTCAATTCCGGCAAGTTGATCGAACCCATATTGGCTTCCTCCTGTATTCCAGGAATGTTTGAACCTATATTTTATGAATCTCGGTACCTGGTGGATGGTGGGGTGCTGAATAATTTGCCTGTGGAACCCTTGCAAGCCAATTGTGAAGTACTGATTGGGGTCAACTGCAATCATCTACCTGAATTGGCAGCGGTTCGAAATGTGAAAAATCTTTTGGAACGCGCAGTCATGATGAACATGAATTTCAATGCCTACAGCCGTAAATCGGCTTGTACTTATTTTATTGAGGCCCCTGGATTGGGTAAGTTTGGCGTCTTTGATTTAAAAAAGGCGCCGGAATTCTTTCAAGCGGGCTACAACCAAGCCATGAAAGTGATTCAAGCCAATCCCAGTTTACTCGAAATGTCTTCCCAGTTACAAACCTTAAAAAGCGATTTATGATGAAGTTACTTTCCCGATTTATATTTTGGTTGGCAGGATGGCGCTTGAACCCAAATTGGCCTGTTGGTGTAAAAAAGGCAGTTTTAATTGCGATTCCTCACACCTCCAACTGGGATCTTTTGTATGCCAGAGCCGCCTTTTTTTTGATGGATATTCCTGTTCGATTTACAATCAAAAAAGAATTGATGGTGGGCCCCTTGGGCTGGCTGTTGTCTGGCTTGGGAGCGATCCCTATTGACCGGAAGCGGATTCCTGGCGGAAAGAAGCAAACCTATACGGAAGCGATGATCCAAATGCTCAATAATCGAGAGGATTTAGTTGTAATGGTCACTCCCGAAGGAACTAGAAGCGCAGTAAACAAATGGAAATCAGGTTTTTATCATACCGCACTTGGAGCAAATGTACCGATTGTGATTGGCTACTTGGATTACAAAAAGAAGGAAGCGGGAATAGGACCTTGTCTGTATCCCAATGGTGATATGGAAGGACAGATTGAGGAACTTAAAGCTTTCGGAAGGACTGTTGTCCCCAAATATCCAGAGAAAGGAATTCGCTAATATGATTATCCGCAACTAGACCAATAACTCAATAGGGATGTTTACCAATGCGGATAATCGTTCAAAGACCACGGACCACGGTCAACAGCTCATTTAATTGAACCTCAAACCCTTTTTTTTTGGGTTATGGTGAAAAAACAGATAATTATATTCCCTGAGGAATTGATTGAGATTTGTTTCGAATTGGATTGGTGTTGAATAAAGATCTTAAGAACTAGATTTTATCTGACACCAGGCGGAAACCAACATTTGAGGTTCCAGAGTCAATGGCCTGTCCTTGACGTGCTGCAGGCCGGTAATTCACACAGTAATTGGATGCGCATAAAAAGGATCCGCCCTTAATTACACGTTCTACAGCATAGGGGTTGCTCGGATTGTAGCAGGGGTTCATACCTTCATCCAACTTGGCCACTTTCCCAGCAGTTCGTGCGTGCTTCAATGCATCAAACCAGTCCGAAGTGAGTTCCCATACATTTCCAATCATGTCGTATGCCCCATAGCCATTTGGGGGAAATGATTGTACGGGTGCAGTGGATACAAATCCATCCATCCCTTGATTTTGGTAGGGGAACTTGCCTTGAAAAGTATTGGCGAGGTAGTTACCTCCCGGTGTAAATTCATCTCCCCAAGCAAATTTTTGCCCTTTTAGTCCTCCGCGAGCAGCAAATTCCCATTCAGCTTCGGTAGGCAATCGCTTGCCCACCCAGCTGGCATAGGCTACTGCATCCTCATAAGCTACATGAACTACTGGATGATTTTCTCGACCTTCTAGATTGCTTTCTGGACCTTCTGGGTGCATCCAATTGGCCCCTTTTACCCAAATCCACCAGGCAGAGAGGTCTTGTAGTGGAACAGGCTGGGATGGAGCAACAAAGACCATGGAACCTGGGGCAAGATCTTCATCGGATAATTTTGGTGTATTGGGGGGGAGTTGTTTTATTAGTTCATCCCAGGAAATTGGCCGTTCTGCCACGGTCAGGTATCCCGTAGCAGTCACGAATTTTTGGAATTGTGCATTGGTAACTTCTGTGGGATCCATCCAAAATCCGGTGACAGATAGGTTCACAGCAGGTTTTTCAGCTGCATAGGCCCCAGGGTCATCACTTCCCATAATCAGCTCACCACCGGGAACCCAAACCATGCCATTTTTGGTGGCGGGAGTAGAAAAAGCCAGGTCACCAAGATCTGGGCTTGTATTTTCTGTAGCCTTGGAAGCACAGGAAGCGATTCCAATCAACCCTACAAATGCTATAAAACCGCGCAAACTAATCATTGGAGTAAGATACACGGAATGAAATTCAAGCCAAAATATATTTTAGTTTTTTGACGTATGGTCCAAGGCTTCAAGCTTGAGGTAAACCTTTTTACGAAGGGTATTGAATACCTGGGTTCGCTCTTTTTCACCTGATCCACTCATCAAACTTGATTTTTTGATCACATTTTCCATGTTTCGAAAAATCACCTCATTAAATTCGGGATCCTTGGAACCCACAAAATAGAGGACGCTATGGTTGAGGTAGGTGATTTTACTTTCCCCTAGCTCTACGAGTAAAGTATTGTCTCCCGATACGATGTCGTTTAGATAAAGTCGGTATTCTCCATTTTCGGAAGTAGGACTTTGGCCCAAAAGAGACTTTTTGCCTTGGGTAGCCATTTTTTCGAGGTGTCCAATCATATCCAATACACTTAAATAAATCAATTTGGTAGTTTCTCTATTCTCAATCCAACCCATCTCATGGTAGGTTTCAATCTGTCGTAAGGTTGTATTTAGGGCATCCATATTCCAGATTTCTGTACTCGGAACTTTGGCATAAGCTCGAATGATCCGTTGGGATAATTCTTCGTAATTGAACAGCTGCTTCTGGTTGAGGCAAAATTTTTCGAATTGTGCCTGCCCAGGAGATAAAATGGATTTAGTCCAGAAGAAGAATTTAAAGCGAGCAAGCACGGGATGAAAAAAATGGTGAAAGGGGGGGAGGTCCTTAATTAGATGATACAGGTGCCGCTTGGGGTAGCTATTGATGTAGTACAATTGCTTGTATACATCCTCCATCCATTGTTTTAAGGCATCCTTTTGGGAGGGTTTGGTGCCTGTCTGAAATAAGATGGTACTGCTGTTCAAACAGAAAAATTCGTCTACAGAAATGTTGAACCCTTGACAGAGTAAACTTATTTCATCGAAGTCTAGGAGTTTTTCCCCTCGAATTCTTCGGTAGGCGCTATCCAAACTTACATTGAGCGTGATGGCTACTTCAGCAGCCAAGGAGGAGTAAGGGGAAACGATCGGTTTCAATCTTCTGAAAAATTGCACTTGTGTCTTCATAAAAATAGATAGCGATTAAAAAGCAGTGAAAAAATAATTTATGTTTAAATAAATTAAATAAAATTAAATAAAAAGCTATTTATTTTTAAAAATATAAAAATACAATGGAATAATTTAGTTAAATGAATATTTTTTTAAAAAAAATGACAC
>CAXNJN010000091.1:0-9839 GCA_964202605.1 Bacteroidia bacterium
TCCAAGGGGCTGAAAATTCCTCAAAACTCAACCAATTTGCACATAGCGCGGAGGGGCTATTTGAGGATATAACTGTACCTGAAAGCAGTGTAGACTTTAAAAAAATCCTAGCCGATGCACGTCTTTCAAAATGGTCAAATGGAATTACATCTGGAAAAAAAAGTATTGATGGTCCTACTTTTCAAAATCCAAATTCTGACCAAATTTTCAAAGTTAAATTGCCAACACTATTGCTATGGGGAAAATATGATTTTGTTTGTCCTCCCGAACTAGCTGAAGACATTGAAAAAAACATTGGGAGTCCTGATGTTGAAAAAATTATCTATTCAACATCTGGTCATTCGCCGATGATGAACGAACCTGACAAATTTTGGTCTGACTTAATGGAGTGGGTTAGAACCCACTAAATAATAGTTGATGCCCGGTGGATTCCACATGAATTGGAATAAACCTTGATACCAGTATTTTAATCTAATTTTGATTGTCCCTTTCTATTTGTTTTCGATCTAGAACATTCAACAGGTGAAGGTTTGGTCGTTTGGTTTTTAACCTTGACCGTGTGACTTATTTTTACAATTGATTTATTTTGAAATCAAATCCTTCCAGACATTACAACTACCTAAATCAAATGAAAGTCAATCCAAAATACCTGGTTCCCTTAACGATTCTCGTTTCGGCCCTGGGTTACTTTGTGGACATCTACGACATTCTACTATTTAGCATTGTTCGACAAGACAGTTTGACTTCGCTTGGCGTAGCCCCCGAACAATCCCTAGATGTAGGTCTATCCATTTTAAATTGGCAGGTTGGGGGACTGATCCTAGGAGGGATACTTTGGGGAGCCATTGGAGACAAGAAAGGAAGGCTTTCGGTCCTCTTTTTCTCCATCTTACTCTACTCCCTAGCAAATTTCCTGAACGGATACATCGTCTCCGTGGAGCAATACAAATGGTGCCGCTTCATCGCTGGAATTGGACTTGCCGGAGAATTGGGAGCAGGAATTACCATCGTGTCCGAAATCATGTCCAAACAAAAACGAGGCTACGGAACCATGATCATCTCTTCAGTGGGTATGTTAGGTGCAGTCGTGGCAGCCATCGTCGGGCTAAATCTCCCCTGGCAGACCGCCTATAAAATTGGGGGTATTCTTGGCTTTCTCTTACTCGCCTTGCGCTTCGGCGTAGCAGAGAGCGGAATGTATGAGCAGATGAAACAGCAACCCAAAGTATCCAAAGGAAATTTCTTTTACGTGTTTAGCAACCGTGCCCGATTTGTAAAATACCTGAAATGCATCCTGATTGGCCTTCCCACCTATTTTATTGTTGGACTACTGCTGACTGGTGCACCTGAACTCTTAAAATCCGCCTTTAACTTACAAGTGGAACCCACCTTAGTTGCCAAACTGGTGATTGTGACCTACACCGCTATTGCTGTAGCCGACGTTGGATGTAGTTGGCTGAGCCAGAAACTCCAATCCAGGCGAATCCCATTGCTACTATTTCTAGGCATATCGTTGGTGGGAACCCTACTCATACTTTTCTTTCCGATTACCCAGATGGAACAGGTTTACGTCATCTTCTCCATTTTGGGTTGTAGCATTGGCTTCTGGGCGGTCATGATGTCTAATGCTACGGAGCAATTTGGAACGAATATCCGAGCCATGGCAACTACCACAGTTCCAAACTTTATCCGTGGACTATTAATCCCCATGACTTTTATATTTCAAGCACTTAAGCCTGGTTTGGGAATTCAGTATAGCCTCGCAATCATTGGTATCCCCGTGATCCTGATGGCAATCTATGCGGCTTACAGTTCTGAGGAAACCTTCAACAAGGATCTGGATTATGTGGAATAACTAACCATCGTCTAAAAAGCTACCCACTTGCGCAGGTAAGCCAAAAAATTATGGGAAGTACTTGAAAATAGCGTTACATCAATAAAAATCGCCGTAACCACCTTGATACCTTTTATCTCAGAACTTAAAGCAAGGAACGAAACCTTATTTTACTATGGGGTAGTTTGTCTTGGTTTGGGCCTCCGCAAACAGTTTCTGCTATTTTAACTAGTGCTGAACCAAAGTAATCCAACCCTTCCTTCAAACCAATTGCACCCGTCTAATTTTTTGGCTATCCCACAAAGAAGACTATATTTGATAATATCAAATGATAGTATCAATGAAACCCCCATATGATATTACCCCTAGGGTTTTAAAACTCATCAGCTCCATTTCCGAGAAAATCGGCGAGGTTAATGCAACTTATCTAAGCAAACAATCGCCACAACTTCGGAAGCAAAACAGAATTAAAACGATTCAGTCCTCTTTACAAATTGAGGGAAATACGCTGACTACCGAACAAATCACAGCATTGATTGAGAGAAAAAGAGTGGTAGGACCCAAAAAAGATGTGCTGGAAGTTCTAAATGCAATCGAAGTCTATGATGAATTAACTACCTATAAACCCCATTCAGAAAAAGTTTTTTTAAAGGCCCATGCGGCATTAATGAAAGGCCTAATAGATCCAGTTGGAAAATACAGGAATCAAAGCGTTGGCATCGTGAAGGGAGATAAGCTTAAACATCTTGCGCCGCCATTTCAGAACGTACCTTATTTGATGAAAGAGTTATTTACCTATTTGAAAGATGCCGATGAATTAACCTTAATCAAAAGTTGCGTCTTTCATTATGAAATGGAATTTATTCACCCATTTCTGGATGGGAATGGAAGAATGGGGAGATTGTGGCAGACCGTAATCCTTCTACAAGATTTTCCAGTTTTTGAATTCCTGCCTTTTGAAAAATTAATTAGTGAAACTCAAATCGACTATTACCAATCGCTTTCGCTGAGCGATAAATTAGGAAAATCGACACCTTTCATTGAGTACATGCTTGGGGTCATTGATAAATCTTTGGCTGAGCTACTGAATTATACCCAAAGAATCCTAAAGGACACCGATAGATTGGAATACTTTTTAGCTCAAGGATTTACAGATTTTAGCCGCAAAGATTACATGCGCGTATTTAAAGACATCGCCTCTGCTACGGCTAGCCGAGATCTAAAAAAAGGAATTGAAATGAATTTATTTGAGAGTTCAGGGAAACTAAATAAGACGAGATATTTCATCAAATAGATCCTTTTGCCCTCATCCGAGTTTTGAAATTTAATTATTTCGGTTTTTTGGATTTTAGCGATTCAGTTGCATATAATTTGAGACTAAGGTCCAACACTAAATCCTTAGGGGAATCGATTTTTCCCCATCACAGACAGGGGTCCTCTCCAGCCAAAAAACAAAATTCGCAGGCTCCTATTTTTAGAAATTTCTTCCCCTTTGCCCCAAGCCCTTCCCGGCATTTTTTCTACCTTTGTCCCTTCTTCGATTTTACCTGATTTTTCAATCCCCATGGCACTCAAAAAAATACAATCTGCCCTCATTTCGGTCTATTACAAAGACAAGCTTGAACCCATCATTGCTTTGCTAAAACAGCACGGCGTCACTATCTATTCTACTGGCGGCACCCAGGAATTTATTGAGAGCCAAGGAGCTACGGTAGTGCCTGTGGAGGAACTCACCAGCTATCCTTCCATCTTTGGAGGAAGAGTAAAAACCCTACATCCCAAGGTTTTTGGAGGCATCCTCCAGCGCAGAGATCACGAGGGCGATATCGCTCAAGCTGCCACCTACGACATTCCGGCCATTGACCTCGTGATTGTGGATTTGTATCCCTTTGAAGAAACAGTTGCCTCTGGAGCATCTGAAGCAGATATCATTGAGAAAATAGACATCGGCGGCATCTCCTTGATCCGCGCAGCAGCCAAGAATTTCAAGGACGTGACCATCATCGCTTCCAAAAATCAATACGAAGAGTTGGCAGCCAAACTGGAAGCCCAAGACGGTGCCACCACCTTGGAGGACAGACGCTATTTTGCCGCGCAGGCTTTCCAAGTATCCTCCAACTACGATACCCATATTTTCAACTACTTCAACCGTGCCGAAAATATCCCTGCACTGAAGATTTCAGAAACCGAGTCCAAAGCCCTTCGCTACGGAGAAAATCCACACCAGTCCGCCCATTTTTACGGCAAGCTGGAGGATCTTTTTGCGCAGCTGCATGGCAAGGAAATGTCCTACAACAACCTGGTGGACATCGATGCAGCAGTACACCTGATCGCTGAGTTTCCAAACCAAACAGCCTTCGCCATCCTCAAGCACACCAACGCCTGCGGATGTGCTACCGGCGCTACAGTAAAGGAAGCCTACCAAAAGGCCTTCGCAGCGGATACCACTTCCGCTTTTGGTGGGGTATTGGTAACGAACAAACCTGTAGATCAAGCAGCCGCGGAAGAAATGAATTCCCTATTCTTCGAGGTGCTTATTGCTCCTGCGTTCAGCCCAGAAGCACTTGCCGTGTTGATGAGCAAGAAAAACCGCATCCTCCTGCAGCAAAAAGGAGAAGTGCCGGGAACAAAGCAACTCAAAACCTTGCTCAACGGAATCATCGAACAGGACAAGGACCTAGCTACGGAAGGAAAAGCTGATTTCAGTGTAGCTACTACCCTAGCCCCTAGCGAGAAAGAACTAGACGCCTTGGTATTTGCAGCGAAAGTGTGCAAGCACACCAAGTCCAATACCATCATCTTGAGCAACGACTCCCAATTATTTGCCTCTGGTGTAGGCCAAACCTCCCGAGTGGATGCCCTAAGACAGGCAATTGTAAAAGCAAATGAGTTTGGCTTCAACTTGAAAGGTGCTGTCATGGCTTCCGACGCCTTCTTCCCATTCCCTGACTGCGTAGCCATTGCCCACGAAGCAGGCATTACCGCAGTGGTGCAACCGGGCGGATCCATCAAAGACCAAGATAGCATCGACTACTGCAATGCCCAGGGCATGAGCATGGTGCTCACCGGCGTACGCCACTTCAAGCATTAATAACCAAGACCTTTGAGGTTTTAATGAAAACCAAGACCTTTGAGGTTTTGAAATATATAACCTCGAAGGTTTTTTTCAAACCTTTGAGGTTTTAATGAAAACCAAGACCTTTGATGTTTTAATAAAAACCAAGACCTTCGAGGTTTTGAAAACCTCAAAGGTCACATTCAAATTCTGAAAAATGTTGTACTTCGTACTTGGTACTTTGTACATTGTACTTTTATGAAAGCACACCAACTCAAGCTCTACAACACTCTTTCCAGACAGAAGGAGGATTTTGCACCCATCAACCCTCCCTTTGTGGGCATGTATGTGTGTGGGCCGACAGTCTATGGGGATGCGCATTTGGGACATGGTCGGCCGGCCATCACCTTTGATACGGTCAACCGCTACTTGTCGCATTTGGGTTACCGCGTGCGCTACGTCCGCAACATTACCGATGTAGGTCACTTAACCGGAGATGCAGACGAGGGAGAAGATAAAATCGCCAAAAAAGCAAAGTTGGAGCAGCTCGAGCCCATGGAAGTGGCCCAGCAGTACACAGACACCTACCACCGCGATATGGCTTTGCTCAATACCTGGAAACCGAGCATTGAACCGCGTGCTACCGGTCATATCCCCGAGCAAATCGCCCTGGTGGAAGCCATTCTAAAAGAGGGTCTCGCCTATGTCGTCAATGGTTCGGTGTACTTCGATGTACTTGCCTACAACAAGCGCTATACCTACGGAAAGCTATCTGGACGCGTGCTCGACGACCTCATGAGCGGAAGTAGAAATCTGGATGGGCAAGGAGAAAAGCGAAATGCAGTAGATTTTGCCCTCTGGAAAAATGCTTCTTCCGAGCACCTTATGAAATGGCCCTCCCCTTGGGGTGTTGGGTTCCCAGGCTGGCACTTGGAATGTACGGCCATGAGTTCCAAATACCTCGGCACCCAATTTGACATCCATGGAGGGGGCATGGACTTGCTTTTCCCGCACCACGAGTGCGAAATCGCGCAAGGCAATGCCTGCAACCACCGTGACCCCGCCAAGTACTGGATGCACAACAACATGATCACCATCAACGGACAGAAGATGGGCAAGTCCTTGGGCAACTTCATCACGCTACAGGAGCTCTTCACGGGGAAGCACCCGCTATTGGAACAGGCCTACAGCCCGATGACGATCCGGTTCTTTATCTTGACTGCCCAGTACCGCTCCACGCTGGACTTTTCGAATGATGCGCTTCGTGCTGCGCAAAAAGGATACAAAAAGATTATCAACGGCTTGCGCATCGTCCGAAGCATGTGCTATACGGCAAATTCAGAAGTAGCCCTCGATGCCGAACAGGTACAACAGGTGGAGGCAAGCATCACTGCAGCCTACCGCTCCATGGACGACGACTTCAATACAGCCATGGCCATTGGTCACCTGTTCAATTTGCTGAAGAAGATCAACTCTATTTTCACCGGGCAACTTCAGTCCGCTAGCTTAGGACAAGAAGTATTTACCAAGATGCTTGCCACCTATGTCACCTTTGTGGAGGAGATTCTTGGTTTGGTGGAAGAAAAAGGCGAGGTTCAGGATGGACTTTTAGACCTTCTGTTGCAACAGTATACCGAAGCAAAAACAGCCCGAAACTATGCCAAAGTGGATGAAATTCGACTTGGGCTCAAGTCCATGGGCTTTGTAGTCAAAGACATGAAAGACCGTATCGACTGGGCCTATGAAGAATAAGTTTCCTTGGGGAGTATTTGTACTGCTCATCCTCCTAGTGTCCTGTTCGGGCGAGAAAAGTACCGAAACCAAAACTGAGCCGGTTGCTCTAAAACCTTATCCTGCCTTCAATGCGGATTCTGCCTACGCTTTTGTACAAAAGCAGGTGGATTTTGGACCACGTGTTCCCGGAACTCCAGGACATGCCAAGACCAAAGCCTGGATGGTAGCAACCTTGAAAAAATATGGTTGGACTGTTCAAGTACAAGATTTTCAAGCCCAGACCTACGATGACTTGACTTGGGACCTCAGCAACGTAATCGCCTCGATCAATCCTCAAGCTACCAAGCGCATCCTTCTCGCCGCGCATTGGGATACCAGGAGAATTGCAGACAAGGACATCCAACGGATTGATCAGCCCATCGATGGAGCCAATGATGGAGCTTCTGGAGTGGCCGTACTTTTGGAGATTGCTCGTAGCATCTCCAGCCAGCCCCTATCTTCGGAGGTGGGCATTGATTTGATCTTCTTTGATGGGGAGGACGACGGGGAACCGGAATACGCATCCAGCAGAGACAACTCCAAAATCTGGTGGTGTCATGGCTCCCAGTTCTGGTCCAAAAACAAGCACCTTCCCAACTACTCCGCCTACTATGGGATTTTAGTTGATTTGGTGGGTGGAAAAAACGCCCGTTTCTATCGAGAAGGCTATTCGAGAAAATTTGCTAGCGGCATCCTTTCCAAGGTTTGGGGCAATGCTTCCTTTCTTGGCCATGGCTCCTATTTTATTCAGCAAGATGCCCCAGAAATCTTGGATGACCACGTCTTTGTCAACGAATGGGCGGGTATTCCGATGATCAACATCATTGACTTCTCTCCAGATTTAGGATTTGGTACCTACCACCACACGCACCAAGATGCGATGGATGGGATTGATGTACGCACCTTAAAGGTAGTGGGTGAAACAGTTTTGGCTACTATTTATCAAGAATAGCAGTATTTGTTAAAATCTTTGCTTTATTCGTAACAGCAGACGGTTGCAACCGATCAAAATCAAAAAATCAGAAGGATGAAAAAGGGGAGACAGGTTACGATGAAGGAAATCGCCAAGAAGCTAGGCGTGTCCGTCTCTACTGTTTCCAGAGCCCTTCAGGACTCGCCCGAGTTGCATATCGAAACCAAGCGGAAAATCGTAGAGGCCGCGAAGGAAATGAATTACAGGCCCAACTTACTTGCGCAAAGCCTTCGTAGCAGCAGATCCAAGACTCTGGGTGTCATTGTACCCGAAATCACCTCTCACTTTTTTGCTTCCTGCATCAGCGGAATACAAGACATTGCCACCACCCGTGGTTACAATGTGATGATTTGCCAAAGCAACGAGTCAATTGCTCAAGAAAAGGCCAACATTCAAACCTTAGTTTCAAGCCAAGTGGATGGCCTCTTGATTTCGTTAAGTCGCCAAACCAATACCTACGAACACCTGTACGAACTCTACGACCGAGAAATCAACTTCGTCTTGTTTGACCGCGTACAGGAAGATATTCCCGTTTCCAAGGTCACCTTTAATGATGTGAGTGGCGCCTATCAGGTCGTCAAACACTTGTTGGAAAACGGTTCCCGCAGGATCGTTTACGTATCTGGACCTGAAGACCTCTACATTTCCAAAAAAAGAAAGGAAGGTTACCTTCGCGCCCTTGAAGAATTTGGTGTTGCCGAGGATCCCTCCCTTATCCAAATTACAGACCTCACCTTAGAAGGCAACCTTCAGGTAGCCAAACATATTCTTACCATGGACCATAGACCAGAGGCCGTGTTTTGCATGATTGATCCTGTCGCAGTAGATGTCCTGACCGAATGGAAAAAGTTAGGCATTCGCATCCCAGAGGACATCGCACTAGCTGGATTCACAAATAACCCTTCTTCCGCCGTGGTCGAACCACCATTGACCACAGTAGCCCAACCAGGCTATGAAATGGGCAAGCTGGCAGTGAGCCACCTGCTCGATCAATTGGATGGACTGGCCTCAGAAGACCCCATCTCCATTGTGTTGGATACCACCTTGGTGGTTCGCAAATCTTCCCTGCATTTTCCTGTTAAAAAATAGGTGAGCGATTTTTAATGTATTGCACTAGCTAGCCCTCCCCTTCCAAATGAAATCACAGATTACCCAAACCTTCCAACATCATTTTGAAGCCGAGCCCCTTGTGGTATTTGCTCCAGGAAGGATCAACTTGATTGGAGAGCATACGGACTACCAGGAAGGATTTGTTTTCCCTGCAGCCATTACGCAAGGGATTTGGGTGGGCATCGCAAAAAATAATTTGGAGGTTTGCAGAGCCTACTCCCTAGATTTTGAACAGGAGTTTTGCTTTGAGCTGAATAGCATGTCTCCTAAAAAAGGATACTGGGCAACCTACATCATGGGCATGTGCACCCTTTTGCAGCAGGCTGGCTATCCTTTGGTAAACTTTGATCTAGTAATCGGAGGCGACATACCCGTAGGGGCTGGTTTATCTTCCTCTGCTGCACTCTCCGTAGCCATGGGTCTTGCCCTCTCCGAATTATTCTCCTTTCTTATCCCAAAGAAAAACCTAGCCCTATATGCTCAAAAATCAGAGCAGCTCTTTGCTGGGGTGAATTGTGGCATCATGGACCCCTATGCATCTTCCTTTGGAAAGCATGGAAAAGCCATGCTATTAGATTGCAGAAGTTTGGATCATCAAGACATACCGGTAAACCTCGAGGACTATGGACTACTTTTGATCCATTCCAAAGTTTCTCATTCCTTGGCCTCTTCTGCTTACAACCAACGGCGCGCAGCATGTGAAGAGAGCGTAGTTATTTTACAGCAGTCCTATCCAGAGGTTCTTACGCTTCGAGACTTGGCAGTGAGCGATTTACCCACCATCAAAAATCTTTTACCTGAAGTTGTTTTTCCGAAGGCAAAGCATGTGATTACGGAATGTGCTCGCGTACACCAAACGGCTGCAGCGCTTGGCTCAGGGAATCTTACCCTTGTGGGATCACTACTCCATGCTTCCCATCAAAGTTTACGTGATGATTTTGAGGTCAGCTGTGCAGAACTTGATTTTCTTGCAAAGCAAACCGAAAAAGCCAAAGGAGTATTGGGTGCAAGAATGATGGGCGGAGGCTTTGGTGGTTGCCTGCTTAGCATCGTGAAGCAGCAAGAAAGCCAGGTTTTTAAGGATCAAATTCAAG
>CAXNJN010000092.1:0-9801 GCA_964202605.1 Bacteroidia bacterium
TTCGTCATCGGAAGTTTCCCTGGATAGTTAGCTAGCCAGTTGAGAAAATCTTTTTTGATGTCCTCAGTCCATTCCGAATCAATCTGTCCTGCAAGGTATTTTTTTTCTTTAAGTCTCTGATGACCAAATTGATCACGAAGACCAGTAACCTCTGAAGTAATGACCAAATCCTCCACCAGGTGCGCTGGAATAAAAATGACACCATACTTTTTAGCCAATACTACATCTCCTGGAAGGACCGTAGCACGACCAATTCGGATGGGTGCATTGATGGAAGTGAGCATCATTTCTCGGATATAGGATGGATCTTGCCCTTTAATCCAGGCATTAAAGCCTTGGATTTCAGAAAGCCCCTCTTGATCTCTGACAGAGCCGTAAAAAATCACCCCACGCTTTGACCTCGAGTAGATTGAATTACCTAAGTTATCACCAATCAAGGTTCCATCAGCCATTTTACCATAGCTATCTGCCACATAAACATCACCATTCATCAGCACATCAATAGGCCAAGAATTGGTACCTCCTTTGGGGGATCTGCCTTCTTTTTCCACTCCGGTAGTTTTGATTAATTTATCAAAATCAGGTCTCAGGGGCATGTATTGAGCAGTTACCACCCTTCCAGTCATCACTGAATCGGGCCAGATAATTTGCCAATCCCCCTCGTATTGATTGTTGTAGCCCTTATTTCGAAGCACTCCCCAAGCTTCTTCAATCGAAATATTCTTGAGGCGCTCTAAAATTTGATCAGAAACTTTAGGTCTTCCGTCTGGGAATCGCTCACCAGTCCATTCTGAGGTCAGTAAACGGATTTGCTCCGGTGTGGCCCCTACATGCTGTGCAATTCCCACAGTGGAAAGCATCCCAAAGCCAAGGATCAGGAAGCAAATGCGTTTTAAATTGATTTTTAAATAGTTAGACATAGTAGATTGGGTTTTGATTATTCAAAAAAAGGAACGCCTTTAACAGCATATTTTTTCATGCCTTCCTCATTGATTTCCACACCGATCCCTGGCTTTTCAGATAGGGTGATGAAACTGTTTTGAGTTCGAGGACCATCATAGGTCACGATATCCTGCCAAAGCTGATCTGTATCCATGTAGATTTGCCATTCCATAATTTGGAAATTAGGTACTGAAGCACAGACATGACAAGCTGCCATTGCACCAAGAAATGAGGCAACCATGTGTGGTGAAAAAGGCACGTAATACAGATTGGCTAGATTGGCTATACGTTGAGCTTCTCCCAATCCACCTGCTTTTTGAATGTCTGGCATGATGATATCGACTGCATTTTCAGAGAGTAGCCTTGTAAAGCCATATGCGAGGTATACATTCTCACCTGTACAGATGGGGGTGGAAGTCTCCTGGGATATTTTCTTATACACTTCGATATTGTCTGCAGGAACAGGCTCTTCTAGCCACATGAGATTCAAATCCTCATACATTTTGGCCATCTTCAAACCCGTAACCGCATCGTATCGTCCATGCATATCGACACAGATATCGATATTTGGACCTACTTCCTGACGTACAGCAGCTATTGCATTGTACATTCGGTCAATCTCCATCGGGTTAGCAGTCCAGTTGAATCGGTCGTATTTATTTGGATCGCGTGCATCATCGACATCAAATTTGACTGCATTGTAGCCTCGGCTAACAGCATTTCGAGCAGCCAGCGCATAATCTGCGGGTGTCGGATTGGTTGAGGTATATAAGGCAGTATCGCAATAGACCCGAATTTTATCTCTGAATTTACCTCCTAGTAATTGGTAAACAGGCACTCCAAAAACTTTTCCTGTCAAATCCCAGAGTGCTGTTTCAATTGCCGTAAGAACTGCTACATAAACCCCACTTTGGGCTCCTCCAAAAAAGGCGCCTTTGCGTAGCTGCTCAGCAATCCTATTGGGATTTAATGGACTCTGTCCTTTAATTTGGTCACCGAGCCTTTTTACCATGTAGTAGGTTCCCTGGATCGCATCTACTGCTTCTCCACATCCCCAAACATCCTGGTTGGTATACACTTTCACGTATACAGCACCGCGGACATACCCACATTTTACATCCGTAATTTTCAAATCGGAGGGATTTGATGCGGAGGGAGTTCTTTCCACGGCAGCCTCAAGGCCTTGACCGAAGGTGCTGAAAAAACCAGCACCAGCCAATCCAAGTCCTTTCGCAAAAAAGGACCTTCTACTTTCTTTTAAATCATTCATTGATTTTCAATTTTTTAATTACCAGGTCCGGTTTTTTAGAAATTCCTGAATTTGAGCTTTGGGTACTGGAAGTTCATCAATATGCGCATTTAGCCATTGAGAAAAATCTCGTTCGATATCATCCGACCATCTTGTATCAATTTGACCTGCTGTATATTTACCTTCTCTCAATCGCTCATGACCAAACATGTCTCGAAGTCTGACGATTTCAGAGGTTACAACTACCTTTTCTGCTAAATGTGCGGGGATGAAGGAAACTCCCCCATCTCTTCCCAAGACCACATCTCCTGCCATCACGGTAGCCTGTTTGATCCGAGTGGGCTGGTTGATCCCAACCAACATGGTATTCAGATTTCCTGGTTGGTTGTGGTGTGAAGGGTGATAGGAACTGAAATACGAAGTGAATCCTCCCATTTCCTTCAAACCAGCAATGTCCCGAATGGCACCATGATAGACAATGCCGTTACCTGTTTTGGCAAAAATGGCATTTCCAACATTGTCTCCGATAGTAGGGCCATCGATTTGGATTCCAAACTGGTCAGCCACATACACGTCCCTTGGCACGAGTAAATCCACCGGCCAAGAGTTCTGACCTCTTTTTCCAGCCTTTTTTCCCCGTTCATCAATGGCGTCGTGGATATCAGGCCGACCGGGAATAAAAGTTGCAGTAACTGCCCTTCCAATCAAAATACTATCCGGATTGATGACTTCCCAACCGTCAGTATATTGATAAAGGTATCCCGCATTTTTCATGACGGCCCAAGCTTCGTCATGGGTTACAAGACGCATCCTGGTAAGGAGGTCATCAGAAACTTTGGGCCTACCGTCTTCAAATCTCTCCCCTTTCCACTGCTGGGTTAGAAATATCATCTCCTCCTTGGAAATCTGTTGCGCAAAAAGCGTAGCGCAACATAAGAACATGCTCAGAGAGAACGCCAAAAGACGGATTTTTAAATTATGGGTTACCATGGTTTATTTATTTTAGGTTTGAATTGTTGAATAATGCAGGTTTAAAGCTTCTTAAGCGTGTATTTGTCAATGTGTTGGTTTATTTATTATTTCTATTTTTTTTGAATTAGAATTATATGTGCTTTTTATATAGAAGGAAAAGCAAGATCATTTGCCTCAAGTAAACTTTCCCAAAGCAGACCTCCATACCCATGTTGGGAATAAGGAGTTCCCCCCTAATTGAGGAAATGCTATACCAAGGGATAGTCCACATAAAATGATTTGATATCCTTAAAATATAATTTGCATTTCTTTAAGAATCAAATAATTATACACTTTCGCGTATTTTTAAGTGATAAGAGAGCAAAAGTTCAACTGTATGATGAATCTCCTTTAAACTTCACATATCAGTAACCTTATTTCCAAATATTATTCGTAATTTTGCGCCTTCAATAAGGCAAACCATGCAGAAAATTCGGAATATCGCGATCATCGCACACGTTGACCACGGTAAAACTACCCTTGTGGATAAGATCATCCACCTTTCAAAAATCTTCAGAGAAAACCAACAGTTTGTAGACCTTATCCTCGACAGCAACGATCTAGAGCGAGAGCGCGGCATTACCATTCTTTCCAAGAATGTATCGGTTCGCTATAAAGAACATAAAATCAACATCATTGACACGCCTGGTCACGCCGACTTTGGTGGAGAAGTAGAGCGCGTACTTAAAATGGCCGACGGAGTCATCCTTCTTGTGGATGCCTTTGAAGGTCCTATGCCACAAACACGCTTTGTCTTAGGCAAAGCTTTGGCACTTGGCCTTACTCCTATCGTTGTAGTCAACAAGGTAGACAAAGAAAACTGTCGACCAGACGAGGTGTATGAGGCTGTATTTGAACTCATGTTCAACTTGGATGCGACTGAAGAGCAATTGGAATTCCAAACACTCTACGGATCAGCGAAGCAAAACTGGATGGGTCCTGACTGGAAAAATCCTACCGACTCCATCGTACCACTTTTGGACGCGATCATAGATCATATCCCTGCGCCAAAAATTGAAGAAGGTACCCTGCAGATGCAAATCACTTCCTTAGACTATTCCAGCTTTGTTGGACGTATCGCCATCGGCCGTATTGCTAGAGGAAGTATCTCTGAAAACCAGCAAATTGCCCTTTGCAAAGCAGATGGCTCTATCAAAAAGATGCGCGTCAAAGAACTGCAGACCTTTGAGGGTCTTGGTAAATTCAAAGTTCAGACCGTCACCGCGGGTGATATCTGCGCGGTAACCGGTATCGAGGATTTCGAAATCGGAGATACCATTACAGACGTAGAAAACCCGGAGGCTTTGGCACGTATTTCTATCGATGAGCCGACGATGAACATGCTATTTACAATCAACAACTCTCCATTTTTTGGTAAGGAAGGTAAATTCGTTACCTCACGCCACTTGAGAGATCGTTTGATGAAGGAAATTGAGAAAAACTTGGCCCTTCGTGTAGAGCCCACCGACTCTGAAGACCGTTTCTTGGTCTATGGAAGAGGCATCCTTCACTTGTCTATATTGATCGAAACCATGAGAAGAGAAGGGTACGAGCTTCAAGTGGGTCAGCCTCAAGTTATCTTCAAGGAAATTGACGGCGTCAAGTGCGAACCTATCGAAACCCTCGTGGTAGATGTGCCTCAAGAAACTGCAGGGAAAGTCATTGAATTGGCTACCCAGCGAAAAGGAGAATTATTGATCATGGAACCTAAGGGAGATCTGCAACACCTTGAGTTTAAAATTCCTTCAAGAGGTCTAATTGGCCTTCGAAACAACATGCTTACCGCTACCCAGGGTGAGGCCATCATGAACCATAGATTTACAGCCTACGAACCATTCAAAGGCCCAATCCCTGGTAGAATTAACGGTTCGCTTATCTCCATGGAAGGTGGTCCATGTACCGCTTATGCCATTGACAAACTTCAGGATCGCGGGGTATTTTTCGTTGAGCCAGGTGATGAATTGTATACTGGACAAGTAATCGGCGAACACTCTCGAGATAACGATATCGTAGTCAACATACAGAAAGGAAAGAAACTCACCAACATGCGTGCTTCTGGCTCGGATGACAACGTGAGAATCACTCCAGCAAAGCGTTTCTCCTTGGAGGAATCTATGGAATACATCCAAAAAGACGAGTACTTGGAGATCACCCCCAAGTCCATCCGTATGCGAAAAATCTACCTGGACGAAAACGAAAGAACCAGGATGGCAAAAAAGGAGGATTAATACTTCTGACTCAACTTTTAAAAATGTCCCCAAAAATTTTGGGGACATTTTTTTTTGATTTCACCACAGCGAGTGCACCTCTGCTTTGATATACTGCTCGTAAATACGGGTCGCCTCCTGCATTTGAAGGTTACTTAAAGGAGGCAATTGGCCGGCTTGAATGTTCTGAGCTACTTGAGCTACTGTGGAAGCACCGGGAATCACCGTACTTACTTGCCGATGCATCAACACCCAACGAAGTGCCTGAGCAGCCAAGTCCTGTCCTCCTGAAAAATGCGTTTTCAATTCGTCTACTCCAGCAAAACCCAAATCCAAGGGTACTCCAGAGAAGGTTTCTCCTTTATCAAAAGCCTGTCCCTCCCGATTGAAAAAGCGATGATCATCGGCATCAAAGGTGGTTTGCCTAGTAATTTTCCCCGTAAGCAATCCGCTGGCCAAGGGAACACGCACAATCAATCCCACATTTTTCTCTTCGGCTAGTTCAAAAAGTTCCTCAACCGGCTTTTGCCGAAATAAATTGACGATCACTTGAATGGAAGATACTACGGCATAATCTAGTGCTCGAATTCCTTCGGCTACCTTTTCGATACTCACCCCAAGCGCAGCTATTTTCCCTTGCTGAATTAAATTTTCAAAAAGTCCAAAGACCTCATCTCGCTCATATACTAGACTGGGTGGACAGTGCAACTGAATCAAATCCAACCGCTCCAATCCGGTATTTTGAAGGCTATCTTCCACAAATTTTTGAAGATTTTTAGGCGTATATCCAGCAGCATCATGCGGTTGCAACCGTCGACCACATTTGGTGCCGACGTAGATCGTTTCACTACGCTCTCGGACCGCCTTTCCTACTGCCGCTTCACTGAAGCCGCCATCGTACACATCTGCAGTATCTACAAAGTTCACCCCCTGATCAAAAGCGGCATGCAACAGTTGAGATGCTATTTTGGGATCAAACCGTTTTCCCCATCCCCCGCCTACCTGCCAGGTACCTAGCCCAATTTCTGAAATAGACCATGCTGTTTTTCCAAGTACACGATAATTCATAGTTTCAATTGATTTAGTAGTTTTCAAACCAGCACATATCTACTAGCCCTGTTCGAGAAAGCAAGATAATTTTTTATATTTATCCCGCCTCAGTAAAGCTTAACTTGATCATTTAGGATTAAAATTGAAGAAAACATGAATTCACGACGTAAATTTATTCAAACCCTTGGAGCTGCCAGTGCGATAAGCCTAGTTTCAATTCCAATTAGCCATTCTACCCCTATGCCCACACAAAAAATCATTCACCAAGTTTATTTCTGGCTTCACAAAGAATCTGATGTAGAAGAATTTCTAAAAGACGCAGTTCCCATGCTTGGCCGCTGCAAAGATGTGATTCAATTTTACAAGGGAGTTCCTGCACCAACAGAGAAAAGAGATGTGGTAGATCATAGTTTCCATGTGTCCTGCAGCCTGTTTTTTGATTCATTAGAAGGCCAAGCAGCTTACCAAAAAGACCCACTTCATCTTGAGTTTATCGCCAAGTATTCCACTTTTTGGAAAAGCGTGAAGGTGTACGACATCCTGTTATAAAACAAGAACTGAAATTTTACGTTTAGAATAAAAAAATACTCTACTCCCATGAAAAAATTAATTTGGATAAGCGCTTGGTTAATGGTAGGCCTGTTAGGGTCTTGTGAACCAAAAGAAGATCCGGTAGAACCAACAAAGCCGGTTGTGGACGAGGTGAAAAACGCCATCGTGGAAGTAATGCGAGAATGGTATTTCTGGAATGGGCAAGTCCCAGTTACCGTAGATTTAGCAAAATACACCTCCAATGAAGCGCTTTTGGATGGGATTATTTATAAGCCTATCGACCGATTTTCCTACATCACTACACAGGAAGCGTTCAACAATGCATTTGTAGGCAAGAACGCAGGCCATGGATTTGGATTTGCGTTTACCGCGGATGAAAAGCTCTATGTATCCTTTGTATTTGCGGAAGCCCCTGCTGGAAAGGATGGCTGGAAAAGAGGTTGGGAAATCACCCAAATCAATGGCAAGCCCATCGCAGAATACAAAACTTCCACAGGAGGGTACGACTTCAAGTTAGGGACTTCTGACCCTGGGATTACCAATTCCTTTACCTTCAAACTACCGGATGGAACCACTACCACACGCAGCAACGTGAAGGCAGAGTACCAGTCCAACTCGGTTTTGGACCAGCGCATAATTCAGGTAGACACCAAAAAAGTGGGGTATTGGGCTTACCAAAGTTTCAAAGCCACCGCAGGATTGAGTCCTACCCGAAGTGCTGAAGTACAAACCAGCATGGAGTTTTTCCAGAATCAAGGAGTCCAAGAGCTTGTAATCGATCTTCGATACAATGGGGGTGGATCTGTAGCGGTAGCCGAGCAGATTTGCAATTACCTGATTCAAACTGCAAACAACAGCAAGTTGATGTATACCAACAAGTTGAACGCCATGAAAACCGCTCAAAATACTTCTCGGAATTTCACCAAAATTGGAACTATCAGTTTGAGTCGGGTGATTTTCCTTACTTCGCGGAGCTCTGCCTCAGCATCTGAATTGATCATCAATGCTTTAGATCCATACATGGATGTGGTTTTGATCGGTGACAATACCTACGGTAAGCCAGTAGGTTCTTTTCCGCTTTCTAGCTACAATCGAATCCTACAAACCAACAACGTAGAAGTAGTTCCAATCACCTTTGCGATTGCTAATTCAGCAGGAAAAGCCGAATATTTTGAAGGATTTCCTGCAGATTATCAAGTGGGTGATAGTCCCCAGTTTGCTTGGGGAGATGTGAAAGATCTTCGTTTGGCTGCGGCTATTCAGTACATCCGTTCGGGTACCGTAGGTAACCGAACCAGAGACACTTACTACAGGCCTAAATGGGAAATGATCGATGCCTTCAAAGGATTGCAACAAGAGTTTCCAGTATTTTAAACTGAACGTTTTTTTTCTTAAACGAAGAGCCCAGCGAAAATGCCGGGCTCTTTGTTTATATCCCTTAAGTTGATTTTTTGGCCAATAAACTAATCTTAAAAACACTGGACTTAAAACTATTTACTGCGTTTACCTTCACTTGAAGGAAACTAAAATGTTATGTTGATTAAAAAGTTTTGTAAGTTTATTGCTACTAAAAATTATACCTATATATCCGTTTTGTATGCAGTAGTCAACGGAAATTAGGTTTAAAGTTTATGAACACTTGGTAAAATTGCGGATAATCAGTTCAAAAAAAATAATGCCGATGAAAAAATTAATTTGGCTTTGGGCAGTACTCTGTCTTGGTGTAATAAGCTGTGGTACAACCGAGGTCCCTGCAGGCGCACTTTCAGCGGCTGATCTAGCGGAATTAAAAAAATATCAGAATGCCCTCAAGAACGACACGCTCAAAAGAGCCATTTTAGACGTGATGCAAGAAACTTATTTTTGGAATAATTCCATTCCTTTGACCTTTGATGCAACTAAATTTGAAACTGCTTTAGACGTTCTTGATGCACTTAAGTTCAAGCCAAATGATGAATTTTCAGAACTCCTCCCCAATAATATATTTGAATCCAGAATTATACAAGGAAAGGCGAGTGATGTAGGAATCAACGTTGCTCATGACGAGAGGAAAAAACTTTATGTGGCTTATGTGCTTAAAGGTTCTCCAGCCGACCTAGCTGGCGTGAAAAGGGGATGGGAAATTCTTAAAATAAATAGTACACTTATCCCAGAAAATTACGACCTAAAATTAGCTACTGCAAATTTGACTGGTCAAGTGGGTAAAAAATTCAATATAAACTTCCAAGTTGCAGAGGGAACCTTTGTTTCAAAAAATATGGAGGCCGCCGAATATAAAGTTAATCCAGTCTTGTATAAAGATGACTTCACCGTAGACTCCACAGGTAAAAAGAAAGATATAAGTGTCAAAGTGGGTTATTTGGCGTACCAAAATTTTATAGCTACAGATGGTTTGCTTCCAAAACGCAGTGCTGAAGTCCAGGAAAGAATGGAGGAATTCCAAAGAAAAGGTATTCAAGAGCTAATTATCGATCTCCGGTACAGTTTTGGAGGTGAAGTAGAGGTAGTAGAAAGGCTTTGTAATTACATCGTACCTGCTGAACATAATGGTAAGTTGATGTATACTTTAAAAAATAACTCCAAACAGACTAAGTATGATCGAGCAGTTCCCTTTGGTAAAGCGGGTAGCATAACACTTAATAAGGTAATTATCTTGACAAGCAAACAGACAAAAGGTCCTGCAGAATTCATTATGAACGTCATGGAACCCTACCTGAAAGTGGTACAAATCGGTGAAAGTACTTCTGGAATGCCTGTGGGTTTAGAAAGAATTGGGACCACTGGCAATTC
>CAXNJN010000093.1:0-9101 GCA_964202605.1 Bacteroidia bacterium
AATTCCACCAAGTGATCGAGGAGTTTTCTCCGAAGTGGGAGAGGTAAAGTTGTAGAAGGGTGGTAGGAATGGTCAAGAAGATCTTTCAGGTAGGGAAGAACAAGTTGAACCTCCTCTATGCTAAAAGGGTGGTGTATGCTTTCTGCCAAAAATCCTTCCCCCTGCTCTGGGGCAAAACCCAGATGCCTGGCGTTTTCAAGCAAAAAGACAAGGGGAAAATGGGATAAATTGGTTTCAGGACTATCTAATAGCGTGATACTTTCATCCAAAAAGTCAAATAGGTCTTCATTCTGGTATCCCTCCAAAATGCTTCTACTGATGACTTCAGTACTAAATAACGCCAAACTTGTTCGGGTCATATCAAATGGGATAAGCCGCTGGGGATGCTTGATTTTTGCTTCAGCAATCCGTTGTAAGCCAGAATTTTCCTTATCATAGACCACCAAATCCAGAAGGGTGAGGGGCTGGTAAAGAGCAATTTTACTTCCTTTGCCCATGCTTCTTACCCCATTGACGAGGTAGCCTTTTAGGCCAAGTTCTCTGGTGAAAATGCGCACAATGATGCTGCTATCCTTGTATTTGATATGGCTTAATACGATCCCTGCCGTTTTTTTAAGCATGTCTTTTTTCCTTAACCCTGCTCTTCATGGAAGCATTTTCTGCATCTGGCTTCGTAACTGTCCTTTTCCCCGAGCATCACTTTTTCCTTGGCTGCAGAAAGTCGGTAGGAGAAGGCGGCCAAATCCCCACATTTCATGCAGATGGCATGTACTTTGGTGACGTATTCGGCAATAGCCATGAGTTTGGGCATGGGATCAAAAGGCTTCCCTTCAAAGTCCATGTCTAAGCCAGCCAAAATTACCCGCTTCCCTTGGTTGGCAAGGAGCTGTACTACCCGCACAATCTCTTCGTCAAAAAATTGGGCCTCATCAATTCCAACCACATCACAAGTTCCGCTTAGTAGAAGGATGTCACCAGCAAAGCTTACCGGGGTAGATCGAATGCTTGTTTCATTGTGCGACACCACATGCGTATCGTGGTATCGGGTATCTACGGAGGGCTTGAAGATTTCTACCTGTTGCTTGGCCAGTCGCGCTCGAGTCAACCTACGAATCAGTTCTTCTGTTTTTCCCGAAAACATAGAGCCACAGATCACTTCTATTTGACCCTTTTTTTCTGAATTTTTTCTACTGATGGGTGAAGGTTCTATAAACATGCTTATTCGGTGTAAGTCAAATGGGGGAATTTAGATGAATCAGGCACTCGAATAGTCAATACCCCATGGAGTAAATGTGCTTGACAGGCCAACCGCTCATTTGCAAGGAGCCGTTTAAGTTCTCTGAAATGGTGCTCCTGTACTGTTTCTGAACTCAAATTTTCTTGGCCGTTTACTATAGTCATTTTGCAGGTGGTACATCTTCCTTTTTTACCACAGGCATGCATCCAATCTATTCCATTTTCATGAATTAAATCAATAACTTTACAATCCATTGCTTTTGATTCAATAGATCTATTTCCGAGATTTTGAATTCTTATTTGGACCATTCTTTTGTTTGTTTTTGAAAACAATACCTTCCTATGACCGCTCAAATTAACGGCAATTATTTAGAAAAATATGCCATATCCTATGCAGAATTGGTTTGTGATCAATTTTTTAGCAATAGACAATTTATAACGGGGCAAGAAATCACTCAGTTGACTCCAAGTACTCAGGTAAATTTTTTTATTATCAAACGTTTGTTCGAGTTGTGGCAAGAGGAATTGGGTAAGCTGAAGGGTAGTCCCTATTTTGATTACCGTGACATTGCGGTTCATGAGGCGCTAACCCAGTTTATGAATGTGCTTTCCAGACGGATCAAAGTGGAGCGCGTCCACTTAGCCGGTATTTTGCAAGATGCGGTACAAGATGCGATCCAAGTTGCTACAGATCCCCTCAACTTCTTCCAAAATGAGTTGGCAAAAGCGCCTACTGGAAAAATAAATGAGTACTTAAAGGAGAATAAAAAGTACTTCAAATGGAATGAAATGTTGGTAATTGGCCTAATTGATAAGGCAGGTATTGGATTGGACTTTGAGAGCTATCAACAGGCTATTTTGGCCAACTTTCAGTCACTCAAAGTGAGCTTGGATTCGCCAAAAGAGCTTCTAGCAAGCCTTAGTGACACTTTATTTTTTGATTTGGAGGAGTATTGGGGTCAATCAACAGGCAAAATTGAGGAAACCGAAGAACCCAAAGTGCTTGAGTTTGAACAGGAGGAAGAATCCCCGCGATTTGAATCAGAGGAAGAAGTGGTAGAGGAGGAAGATGTTCGAATTCAATTGCCAGAAGAAGAGATACCTACACCTCAACCCGAAAAAAGAGCCCCCATCGCCTCAACTTCCGATATTGGAAAGGGCTTAGATGCGGCTCATTTGCAGGCCCTTTTCGCTTCAGAAACCTACAAAGGGATGAAAGGGATTTTGGGTGAGCTTGCAGAAAGCCTGGCCTTAAATCAGCGGTTTATGTTTTCCAAAGAATTGTTTGATGGCAATGCCGACTTGCTTCGCCACGCTTTAAAATCGGTGGATGAGCTTGCCACCTTTGAGGAAGCGGTAGCTCTCATCAATGCTCGGTTTGTAGTTGAACTAGGCTGGGATATTGAGTCCGAAGAGGTCCGTGAGTTTATGCAACAAGTCTATCGGAAGTTTTTGTAGTAAGCTCTTTTTTTCAACCCTATAGGCTGGCTCTTATTTTTTAGCTTATTCTTCCCAGCTGAGAAGCACGGGAAGAATCTAGCTTAATGAAGATAAATAGCAAAACGGTAAAGGACCAAAGTGAAGATCCTCCATAGCTAAAAAAGGGAAGCGGAATCCCCACCACAGGAAAGAGGCCGACGGTCATGGAGATGTTCACTACGAAATGGAAAAGAAGGATCGAAATCACTCCATATCCATAGATTCGAGAAAATCGAGTTTTTTGCCGCTCCGCCATGATGACAAGCCGATAAAGCATACCTACGAATAAGCCAATCACGACCAAACTTCCTGTCCAACCAAACTCCTCCCCAAGTGTACAGAAGATAAAGTCAGTATCTTGTTCGGGGACGAAGTCAAACTTGGTTTGTGTGCCTTCCAGGTATCCCTTTCCAAAAAAGCCTCCAGATCCAATGGCGATTTTGGATTGGGTAACGTTCCATCCGACACCTAGTGGATCGATGTCTGGATTGAATAGCACCATAACTCGATTTTGATGGTGGAGAGGGAGCTTGGAAACCACAAAATCGATGGAATAAATGTAGGCAATGAGGCCTATCCCAATCAGGGAGAAGGCAAGAATACGCTGCCAAGATTTTTTGCCTAGGTAAATTAATACGATCATGGCAAGGATGATTGCTGCCGCTAGGTAAAGGTTGTTTTCTACACCCAATGCAAGTAGTGTGATGCTGACTGATCCAATGCCCAATCCATAGTACCATTGGGGGAGTCCTTCTCTGTAAAACATGATGAGCAGCGAAAAGTAGACTAAGGCGGTACCCGTATCGGGTTGCAACAAAATCAAGACTACTGGAATCAATAGAACTCCGAAAGCGATGGCTTGATAGTTTCGCTTGTTTAGGTCAAAAGTTGGTCGTTCCATCACCTTAGCTAAGGCCAAGGCAGTGGCAAATTTTGCAAATTCACCTGGCTGGATACGAAAGTCGCCTACACCTATGGAGAGTATTTGACCGTTTACCTCTTTTCCAAAAAAGGGGGTTACCACTAATATCAAAAGAAAGAACAGGTAGATGTAAAGGGACAGGTTTTCAAAAAATCGGTAATCCGCCACCATTATTAAGGTGATCAGACCGATCGCAGTGCCAATCCATACGAGCTGCTTTCCTGAGCTGGTGGAGAGATCAAAGATGCTTTTTTCCACCTGGCTATCGTAAGTGACTGCATAGATATTGAACCAGCCAATGATGACCAATGCAAAGTAGATGGATACTGCGATCCAGTCGACTCGATTGATTTGAACCTCAGCTTCTTTCATTTAATAAATAAAATTACCTGCGATTACATAATCCTGAAGCTCAGGCCGCGAGATGGTTTTTCGGATGTATTTTTCAATCATCAGGGATGCCGTGCTTGCCGCTGCTCTGCCTCCCCATCCTGCATTTTCGACATAGACTGCAATCGCAATTGTTGGATTGTCCTTGGGTGCAAATGCAATAAAGACAGAGTGGTCTTCCCCATGTGGATTTTGTGCAGTCCCTGTTTTACCTGCGATTACGAGGTCGGTCATGACTGCTCGGGCAGCAGTCCCGTAGATGGCTTCGACCATGGCTTCCTGAATTAGGTCAAAGTGACGCGCATCAATGCCTACCGAGATTTTTTGTTGGAATTTGGCAGGTATTTTTTTCGGATCTCCATCGATGGCTTTGATCAGATGCGGGGTGTAGTAATATCCCTTATTTGCAAATATAGCAGCTAGATTGGCCATCTGGAGTGGAGTTACTTGCATCTCTCCTTGGCCGATGGAAAGGGAATAGATGGTGGAGTATTTCCAATGCCCAGCTCCGTAGATGCGGTCATAGAGTTTGCTAGAAGGGATATCTCCTCCTTTTTCTCCGCTCATGTCAATTCCTAGTGGACCACCCAATCCAAATTTCAAAACACTCTCTCGCCAGGCATTCAATCCTATTTCAGTGTCTTTGAAGGTGTTGGACGAGACCTCTCGGTTGATGATCTGGCGAAAAGCTTGGTGGTAGTATGGATTGCAAGAATTCCGAATGGCGCCAAACAAATTTACTGGGTTGGGATGGTTGTGGCAGGCCACCAAAGACTTGTTGCAGGCAAAAGTTGAATTGGGAGTCAACACACCTTCCTGAAGGCCAATTAAGCTCTGCACGATTTTAAAGATAGACCCAGGAGGATAGGTAGCCATGATTGGTCTATTGAATAGCGGCTTAGAATTGTCTGAATTAAGGGTTTTGTAAGTTTTGCCAAATTCCGCCCCGGTCAGTTGATTGGGATCATAAAATGGAGCTGAAATCATGGCCAAAATCTCCCCAGTTTTGGGTTCAATTGCTACCACAGAACCAGTTTTGCCGCTCATCAGCAACTCTCCAAACTGTTGTAAATCCAGGTCTATCGTGGAGGTAAGGTTTTTGCCTGCGATGGATATGGTGTCATATTGTCCTTCCTTAAATGGCCCTTTGTCCATTCCACGAACATTGACCATCTTGTATTTAACTCCTTTATTCCCGCGCAGCTCGTTTTCATAGTACTTTTCTAAGCCGCTAAGTCCTACATAGTCCCCCTGGGAATAGTAGCTTAGAGTATCTCTTCCGAGTTGCCCTGCACTGATTTCTCCAATGTAGCCCAAGGCATGTGCCGCTGTTGGACTGGGATAAGACCTGACGGAGCGGGTAAGAATAAATAATCCGGGATAGTCCACCAAAAAATCTTGAATCCGCGCAAAGTCGGTGTTGGAGAGCTGCTTGATAAGCGGGGATGGCTTCACCTTGGAGTAGCTTTTTGCCGCATTATATCCCTCGATTAATTGCTCTTTACTGATTCGAAACAGCTCGCAAAATTTAGCAGTATCTTTCAAATGGAATTCCCGTGGGACCACCATCAAATCAAATATGGGGTTGTTGAACACCATCAATTTGTCAGAACGATCATATACCAATCCTCGGTAAGGGTGATCGACTATTCGTTGAATGGCATTACTTTCTGCTCTTTTTAAGAAGCTGTCATCCAGAACTTGTATAGCAAATAGCTTAACAAGTAATATCCCACTTAATAAAAAAATGACCAATAGGATGACGGCAGGACGTTGATCTCTCATGAGATACTTCGTTTACGACTAAAGAAAAGTAATTGCACCACTAAGGTAAGTAGCAAGGTGAATAGTGCGGAAAAGAAGCTTTTACTCAGGATTTCAAAAAATCCGCCAGTACCCCATTGGTCTGCAGTAAAAAAAGCAAGGCAATACACAAATAGGAGTGGGAAGGCGTAGCTAATGTATCGTCCAAATCCTATCTGACCGAGGCTGGGCTCTTCTGCTTCATCAAAGCCTCCAGTAGGGCTAGCGGCTTTAAGCCAAGTGGGCTTTAGAAATGCAAATAAAGTGGCCGCTGCTGTATGCATGCCGATTGTTTCGAAGAAAATATCCAAGATAAATCCAATGCAAAATGCAATCAGCATCAAGGGGATCGTGCGAATGGTGCTCGGCAAAATCAATAAACCGAGAAGGTATAAAAAGCCAAAGGCATACCCAAAGACGGCAAGATTTTTTAGAAATAGAATTTGAACCAATCCTAAAATTAGTATCAAGAAGCCGTACGAAAACAGGTTTCTAATATTCATTGGTCAAATCGGATTGCCGGTATAGTGAGTCGAGCTCTTGAAATCGAGTATTTTCCACCAAGTAAACGTAGTTTAATTTACTAAAATCAGTGCTCAATTTTACGGTTAGTGCTAAATAATTGGGATCAGTTTTGTTGACTTCCACTTTTGAAATTTTTCCTATCAGGATTCCTTCAGGAAATACTGCATTGAAGCCCGAAGTGATTACGGTGTCCCCTTTGCTCGCTTTGACATGCCGGGGAACGTAAAGGAGCTTTACTTCCGAGGTATTGCCCCCATCCCATTGTACCGAACCAAAAACATCCGAAGATTTGATTTTCGCAGAAATGAGAAGGTTGGTGTTCAGCACTGAAAATGCAACTGAATAATTCTCCGAAACAGATTTGATCCTTCCTACGATACCTTGAGAGTTAAACACACCCATTCCAGGTTTAATTCCATCCTTAGTGCCTTTGTATAGGGTAAGGTGATTTTGTGAAAACCGCATGGAATTGGCCACTACGCGAGCACTTTTCAGTAAAAAGGTAGCTTCTAGCGCTGAATCAATTGCCAACGGCATGCTGTCCGGCTTGATCTGTAATCTTAGAAGCTCCTGCATTAGGCTCGCATTTTCTTCCACAAGTGCGGCATTGGCATCTACGAGTGAGAAAAACTGAACTACATCTGCCTGTTTTTTGAGGGCATTGCCCACCAATTCAGTCGAACTATTAAAGAATGCGGCTCCTTGTGGGGAATTGTTGGCGACAATCATCCAGATCGCCAAAAATTCAAGAAATGCGAATAGAAAAAATGCCCGTATTCGGTAAAGGAACTGAAAGATGCGTAGCATTAAGAAATTAGGTCATCAGAACGTTTCGGAAGTGTTGAATGTTTTTCAGTGCAGTGCCGGTACCACGAACTACAGCTCTTAAGGGATCTTCCGCAATATGAATGGGAAGCTTCGTTTTTTGATGCAAACGCTTGTCTAGACCTTTCAACAATGCACCACCGCCAGTGAGATGGATGCCATTGTCGTAAATATCTGCTGACAATTCTGGTGGAGCGATTTCCAAGGCTTTCAATACGGCTTCCTCGATTTTGGAAACTGATTTGTCCAACGCAAAAGCAATTTCAGAGTAGGATACCTTGATCACTTTTGGAATTCCAGTCATCAAATCTCTCCCTCGAATCTCGTAATCGTCTGGCGCATCGTCCAATTCGGTAAGCGCAGAGCCTATCGCAATTTTTACCTTCTCCGAAGAACGCTCTCCAATAAGCAAGTTGTGCTGCCTTCTCATGTAGTCCAAGATGTCCTTGGTAAAGGTGTCTCCAGCAATGCGGATAGACTGGTCAGCAACTATCCCAGACAAAGCGATAAGTGCAATTTCTGTGGTTCCACCTCCAATGTCTACGATCATGGATCCCATTGGCTTTTCAATGTCAATACCAATACCGATGGCTGCTGCGATAGGTTCGTAAATCATGTATACTTCTTTGGCACCAGCATGCTCAGCAGAGTCGCGCACCGCTCTTTTCTCTACTTCTGTGATGCCAGAAGGGATACAAATTACCATTTTATGGGACTGTGGAAATAGGCCTCTTTTCTGCCCTGGGATCATTTTGATCAATCCACGAATCATTTGCTCTGCAGCGTAGAAATCGGCAATCACCCCGTCTTTGAGTGGACGGATAGTTTTGATGTTTTCATGGGTTTTTTCGTGCATGTTCATTGCCTCTCTTCCCACAGCCAAAACCCGATTGTTCGTTTTGTCTATTGCAATAATCGATGGTTCATCTACCACGATTTTGTCTTTATGGATAATTAGGGTGTTGGCCGTACCCAAATCAATGGCAATATCACTTGAGAAAAAATCAAATAGTCCCATTTTTAATTTTTTTGGCTTTGAACTCGGTTAACGACAATTGTGGCAGTCTTTGCGTACTATTTTTGACCGAGATTCGACAAAAATATTACCTTAAATTGATAAAACAGAGAGAAAGAGGATTTTTTGTTTTGGACGGGTAGAAATGGGAGGGAATTGTTCCTGACAGTCATTTTCCCAAGACAATTCATTAAATTTAAGTAAAATTCAGGAGCATTCGATGTGCTATTTTGTATTTCGTTAATCTTTCCATTACTTTTGTACTGTATTCTAAAATTTCTAGAGGGGACAACAGTCCCCTCTTTCATTATCCTGCTGTATGAGTGACCTAAAGCATGTGATCCTAGACCTAGTCCAAAAGCACCTTCCTGATCAAGAATATTTTATTGTGGAGGTGAAAATTGATCGGGTGGCTGACAAGACTAAAATCCTCATTTTGGTAGACGCCGATCAAGGGATGACGATCGCTGCCTGCGCATCACTGAGCAGGGCCTTGTCTGTGGAGCTCGAAACCAATGAAAATTTGGACGAAGCCTACATTCTAGAAGTGTCTTCACCTGGTTTGGATTATCCGCTCACCGAAAAAAGACAGTACCAAAAAAATAGTGGGAGGTCTCTCAAAGTCCACCTGCTTTCTGGAGAAGAAGTAGTAGGCAAATTAAAGGAAGTTGAAGAGCAGGGGATTAAGTTGGTTGTTACCAAAAAAGAAAAGGGAAAAAAAAGTGTTGAAGAGGAGCAAAGTATCTCCTTCAATGAAATAAAAAAATCTATCGTACAAGTATCTTTTAACTAATACCAATGGATGCAAAAATCTTAATTGAATCCTTCGCAGAGTTTGCGAGATCAAAAAATGTGGATCGTCCAACCATGATCCGTATACTGGAAGATGTATTTAGAGCGATGATT
>CAXNJN010000094.1:0-8428 GCA_964202605.1 Bacteroidia bacterium
GGCTACAGGTGTAGCAAGCTGGAAAATCATCGTAGGGGGCTTTAGTGGAGCTTATGCGATGGGTCTAGTCATGAATGCCCTGCAAGTAAACGAATTTATGGCCATGCCGGCACACTACCATTTGGTAATGGGAGGTTTGGCTTTTGGAGTAGTATTTATGGCTACTGACCCTGTATCTGCTGCGCAGACAGAGTTAGGAAAATGGATATACGGGATTTTGATTGGGGTGCTAACTGTCATCATTCGAGTCACCAACCCGGCTTACCCAGAAGGTATCATGTTGGCGGTACTCTTTATGAATGTAGTTGCGCCATTGATTGATCATTATGTAGTGAAGGCAAATAAAACAAGGAGGTTACAACGTGCAACAGTCTAATACTTACATCATCGTTTATTCGGCAGTATTGACCATCATCCTGGGACTCTTACTTTCAGGATCGGCTCAAGTACTGGGACCATGGCAGCAAGAAGCCATTGCTTTGGATAAGAAAAAGCAAATTTTGGGCGCTGTGATTTCTGCTGAAGAAATTGCAGTCATGACCCCAGAACAAGTAAATGCGTTTTATTCCTCAAGAATCTCGTCTACAGTAGTTGATGTCACTGGAAAGGAAATTACAAAGGAAGGGGTAAGTGCAGAGAAGGTTGAAATCGCGAAGGATTACAAGAAGCCAGCAGAAGAGCGTGCCTATCCGGTATTTATTTTTCATGCAGAAGGTAAGCCTGACCAAGTAGAATCGTATATCTTCCCGATGTATGGAGCAGGTCTATGGGATGCGATTTGGGGTTACCTTGCCCTTGACACAGACATGAATACCATTGGAGGGATTACACTTGCTCACGCTGCAGAGACCCCAGGTCTAGGTGCACGAATCACGGAAGCGAAAGTACAAGACCGGTATGTTGGGAAGAAAATTTTTGATGAATCCGGCGCCTTGGTTACTGTGATGATGCAAAAAGGAGAGGGCAAAGAGTATGGAGATGATGCGCACAAGGTAGATGGCATGTCAGGTGCTACGATCACAGGCAATGGCGTCAATAACATGTTGAAAGCTTACATGGGCAATTACGAAGCTTACATCAAAGCGAAGTCAACCCCAAAGGCAGTTGTTGCTGCACTTTAACATTAACTCATTCAAACCACTTACTTATATGAGTACTGAAACATTAGAAAAGGAAGTAGTCGCTAAGCCAGCCGAGCCAATTTTCTCGAAGCGCAGAAAGAAGCTTGTTACAGATCCATTAATTGACGACAACCCGATTACGGTTCAGGTATTGGGAATCTGCTCTGCATTGGCAGTTACCACTCAGATGAAGCCTACTTTGGTCATGGCTATCTCGGTAATATTTGTAGTAGCGCTTTCCAATTTTGTGATTTCGTTGATGCGAAACACCATCCCTGCTCGAGTACGAATCATTGTTCAATTGGCGGTAGTAGCAACTTTGGTGACCTTGGTAAGTGAGGTCTTGAAAGCATTCGCATACGACATGTACAAGGAGCTTTCCGTATTCATTGGTTTGATCATCACCAACTGTATCGTGATGGGTAGATTGGAAGCTTTCGCCATGGGCAACAAGCCATACGATTCCATGCTTGATGGTTTGGGGTCAGCACTTGGCTATTCCTGGATTATCCTTACCGTTGCTTTCTTCCGAGAGCTTTGGGGCTCTGGAGCAGTTTTTGGTGTTCCTGTATTCGAGTATGTTTCCAGTTGGTTTGGCCCAGATTTTAAGTTGGCCACCAATGGATTGATGGTGACACCAGTAGGTGCATTTATTATTTTGGGATTGATAGTTTGGGTACAGCGTACCAAAACAGGTTACGTAGAACATTAATTAAGACAAGCTGACCATGGAATTATTTAGTTTAGGTATTCGATCGATTTTCATTGATAACATGATTTTCGCATACTTTTTGGGAATGTGCTCTTTTCTTGCCGTTTCCAAAAAAGTAAGTACAGCTGTTGGCCTCGGTGCTGCAGTAGTTTTTGTATTGGGTGTTACGGTTCCCTTCAACTGGTTGTTGAATGAGTTTGTATTGAAAGAAGGAGCACTTACCTGGATTTCAGCAGGCTTGGCACCCATTGATTTGTCATTCCTTCGATTTATCATGTTCATTGCGATCATCGCAGGTATTGTGCAGTTGGTAGAAATGGTAGTGGAAAAGTTTTCTCCTGCATTGTATGGTCAGTTGGGAATTTTCCTTCCATTGATTGCGGTAAACTGTGCGATCCTAGGGGGTTGTTTGTTTATGGCACAGCGAGATTATACTTTGGCCGAGTCTGCAGTGTATGGCTTTGGATCTGGATTTGGCTTTATGTTGGCAATTGTCTTGCTAGCGGCTATCCGTGAGCGTTTGAAGTATTCACAAGTTCCTAATGGATTGAAAGGTCTTGGAATTACGATGTTGCTTACCGGATTAATGGGTATTGCATTCATGTCTTTTATGGGAATTGACCTGTAATTAGTTAAGAATTACACAGAAGGCCCTGAAGTTTCTTCAGGGCCTTTTTTTATGCATTGAATTTTGTTTACCTTGATTGTGTTCACCTTATCCCCTAATTCTATGAAAGCCATTTTCACGCTATTGCTTCTCTTTTTTCTCCAGGCTGCTGCCTTTGCCCAAAATGATTCTTGGATTGAATTATTTTCAGGCGAGAATCTGGAGGGTTGGAAAATTTCAGAAAACCCAGGTTCTTTTTCGATCGAAAACAAACTGCTCAAAGTTTCAGGACCTAGAGGACATGCTTTTTACGCGGGTAAGGTTGGAAATGCTGACTTCAAAAATTTTGAATTGCTGGTGGAAGTGAAGACCATGCCCAAAGCCAATTCGGGGATCTTCATTCACACGAATTACCAGGAAACGGGTTGGCCAGAAAAAGGATATGAGATTCAGGTAAACCAAAGCCATTCTGACTGGCGGAAGTCAGGTAGCCTTTATGCGGTGCAAGATGTCCGCGAAGTATATGTTCAGGATGGAGACTGGTATACCTATCATGTGGTGGTCAAAGGAGACCAAATTTCAGTAGCACTCAATGGCAAAGTGGTCATGGAATACGACGAATCTGCAGACACCAAGCGCACTATTGGTACCGATCCAAAACGGTTTGATCGTGGAACAATCGCACTTCAAGCGCATGATCCTGAGAGTGTGATTTACTACCGGTCTGTTAAAATTAAACTTCTTGACTGAGTTTGTTGTTCATTCCTTGCCCGGATGAAATTATTCTAACTCCCAATTTATGTCTGTTACCTACCGAAAACTGCTTGCTTATTTCTTTAGAGGATTGTTGTTCCTCACTCCATTGGCGGTAACGGTCTATATTATTTATCAACTTTTTCTTTTTCTTGACAATCTGATTCCCGTCCCCATTCCGGGAATTGGAATCTTAATGGTTCTCGCTTTGATTACTTTTGTGGGGTATTTGGCGAGTTTATTCTTTACCAAGCCACTTTTTGATTGGTTTGAGCGTGGCGTTTTTAAGATTCCTTTTGTAAACCTTCTTTATACTTCTATCAAGGATTTGATGGGGGCTTTTGTGGGAGAAAAAAAGAAATTTAATTCTCCTGTTCTCGTTGAAGTTTCTGAGAATATGAAGCGACTAGGATTTGTTACCCAAGAGGACATGACTCCCGTCGGTGAACCTGACTTTGTAGCGGTTTATTTCCCACATAGCTACAATGTATCTGGAAACGTATTCTTGGTAAAGCGAGAGAAGGTGACCCCACTCAAAGGGGTGAAAAATTCGGATGTGATGAAGTTTATGGTCTCTGGTGGCGTGTCTACTATTGAACAGGCTAAGGAAGGGCTCTGATATTTTTTAACAGCCAAATTGACCCAAATGATGGTCTATGTGCTTGTCATGAAATAATTCCCACTCCGCGTAATTGAGAGGCCCAAAGCCAGGGTGTGGGGTCTGCAAAGAGGGATTTTCTTGAAATACAAGATGGTATGCATCCCAACTCGTAATTAGAGCTGTTTTTGCAGTTTCCAAATCAGGAAATCGAAGTTCAAGTAAGGTGTCGGGTAGGCCTGGAGCCTTAATTCCTTGTGGAAAAGGGATGTCCGTAAAAAGCAGTGCCTGCTTTCTAGCGAGCTGTTTTTCGTTAGGGACTATTTCGGGGATTGGGATTCTTCCTGCGGACAGTTTGAGTGTGATAGTCAAATGTTCCACCATGTGCTGTGGAGTAAAGATGCCAAACTTAGCCTTGGATTGAAGGTTCAAGTGTTCTAGTCTTTGGAGTAGCGTTTCTTTTGTCATGGGAATGAATTTAGAAAAAAAAAGCGTTTGATAATATCAAACGCCTTTAAGTAATAATGAACTCTAGAATATCGATTTAGCTTCCGCACATCTCGCATCCCTCCGGATCATCCAGGGAGCAGGCGATGGAATCTTGCTTTTGTGTTTTTAAGGACTCGGTTTCGTTTGCCTTTTCCATTTTTGGCTGCTCCAGCTGAGACTTGTCCAAGGTAAACTTGATTGCTGCCGTAGCTGCTTGAGAGCGTAGGTAGTACATGCCGGTCTTCAAACCCTTTTTCCAGGCATAGAAGTGCATGGAGGTCAGCTTGCCAAAGTTTGGATCCTGCATGAAGATGTTCATGCTTTGAGACTGGCAGATGTAGGCACCACGATCTGCAGACATATCAATGATGATTTTCTGAGAGATCTCCCAAACCGTTTTGTAGAGGTCTTTGATGTTTTGTGGGATTCCAGGAACAGACAGAACCGATCCATTGGTAGAGATGAGTCGATTTCTCATGGTGTCATTCCACAATCCTAACTCAATCAAGTCTTTCATCAAGTGCTTGTTGACCACAATAAACTCTCCAGAAAGGGTTCTTCGTGTATAGATGTTTGAGGTATAAGGCTCAAAGCATTCGTTGTTGCCCAAGATCTGAGAAGTAGAAGCGGTTGGCATTGGAGCTACCAATAGGGAGTTTCTCAAGCCGAACTTTTTTACTTTTTCCTTCAATGAATCCCAATCGTATCGTCCAGATTTAGGGGTAACACCCCACATGTCAAACTGGAGATTTCCTTTGGATGCTGGGCAACCGTCGTAGGTTTCGTAGGTACCTTGGGTTTTTGCAAGCTCCATGGAAGTCTCCACAGCCGCGTAGTAGATGGTTTCAAAGATATCTTCATTGAGCCCTCTTGCTTCCTCGGAGTCGAAAGGCATTCGTAAAAGAATAAATGCATCCGCTAAACCTTGAATACCCAAGCCAATTGGACGGTGTCTAAAGTTGGATTTTCTTGCTTCCTCTACTGGATAGTAGTTGATGTCGATCACCTTGTTCAGGTTACGAGTAGCTACTTTAGTGATCTCGTATAGTTTTTGGTGGTCAAAGCGTAGCACGCCATCTTCACCCGCGATCACAAATTTTGGAAGGGCTATAGAGGCAAGGTTACATACTGCTACTTCATCTGGCGCGGTATATTCGATGATCTCCGTGCAGAGGTTAGAAGACTTGATCGTTCCCAAGTTCTGCTGGTTGGACTTGCCATTTGCAGCATCCTTGTATAGCATGTAGGGGGTACCGGTTTCAATTTGAGATTCCAATACTTCAAACCAAAGTTCTTGAGCCTTGATCGTTTCTCTAGCTTTTCCTTCCTTCTCGTACTTCTCGTACAATCTTACAAATTCTTCTCCATGGCAATCTGCAAGTCCGGGAGCTTCATTAGGGCAGAAGAGAGACCAGTCTTCGTTGTTCTCTACGCGCTGCATGAATAAATCTGGAATCCACAAGGCATAGAAAAGGTCTCTTGCACGCATCTCTTCCTTACCATGGTTTCTTCGTAGTTCAAGGAAGTCCTTGATATCTGCGTGCCAAGGCTCCAAGTAGATGGCGAAGCTTCCCTTTCGCTTTCCTCCGCCTTGATCAACATAGCGGGCGGTCATGTCAAAGTTTCGAAGCATAGGCACGATGCCATTGGAAACGCCATTGGTGCCTTTGATGTAGCTTCCCTTTGCTCGGACATTGTGGATAGAAAGACCGATTCCACCCGCAGATTGAGAGATTTTAGCACAGGACTTCAAGGTATCGTAGATGCCATCGATGCTGTCATCCTTCATGGTAAGAAGGAAGCAAGAGGAGAGCTGAGGCTTTGGGGTACCCGCGTTAAAAAGGGTTGGGGTAGCGTGTGTAAACCACTTTTCGGATAGCAAATCGTAAGTTTCAATAGCTGCATCCAAATCCTCACGGTGAATGCCTACTGCCACCCGCATGAGCATGTGTTGTGGACGCTCTACTACCTTGCCATCCAGACGGATGAGGTAGCTTTTTTCCAAAGTTTTGTACCCAAAATAGTCGTAACTAAAGTCACGCTTGTAATCGATCGCCCCATCGAGTTTCGCTGCGTGCTGCTTAATAATTCCATATACCTCAGTGTCGAGTAGCTGGGCATTTCCACCAGTTATAGGATTGACATAGGTGTACAGTCTTTTCATGGTATTCGAAAAAGACTGGCTGGTAGTTTTGTGTAGGTTGGAGATAGCAATTCGTGCCGCCAAAATTGCATAGTCTGGGTGACGTACCGTTAGGGAAGCGCAGACTTCAGCAGCGAGATTGTCGAGTTCGGAAGTGGTAACGCCATCGTAAAGCCCATCAATTACCTTCTTGGCAACTTCTATGGGCTGGATGAATTTGGGATCTAGTTCATAGCACAGATTTTCTATCCGTGAAGTGATCTTATCGAATCGTACAGATTCTCGTCTTCCGTCTCTTTTAATTACTAACATACTCAGGCGAATTTTAAAGGGGGTGGCTTGGAAAAGGGATTATCGGGTATTCCAGGTGTTTTAGAACTCTTCTCCGATCGAGAATCGAGCAACGTTATCTGCCGGTTCGGTAGATTTCATGACTCCAGCTTTCTGGTAGTCACCTACTCTTTTTTCGAAGAAGTTTGTTTTGCCTTGTAGGGAAATCATGTCCATGAAATCGAATGGATTGGTGCTATTCCATTCCTTCTCACATCCCAGCTCCATGAGGAGTCGATCTGCTACAAATTCAATGTATTGACACATCAAAACAGAGTTCATTCCGATAAGGCGCACGGGTAGCGCATCGGTCACAAATTCTTTTTCGATAGCTACAGCATCCATAATGATTTCGCGAACGGTCTCTTTTGGAAGCTGGTTAGTTACGTGTTTGGTGTAGAGGTGACACGCGAAATCGCAGTGCAACCCTTCGTCTCTCGAAATCAGTTCATTGGAGAAGGTGAGTCCTGGCATGAGTCCTCTTTTCTTGAGCCAGAAGATGGAGCAAAAAGAACCAGAGAAGAAAATTCCTTCTACTGCCGCAAAGGCGATCAAGCGTTCCTGGAAATTGCCATTGTCTATCCATCTCAACGCCCAATCCGCTTTCTTCTTTACGCAATCGATGTGCTCAATGGCGTTGAGGAGGCGATCACGCTCCACGTTGTCTTTGATGTAAGTATCAATCAATAAGGAGTAGGTTTCGGAATGGATATTTTCCATTGCGATTTGGAAGCCATAGAAAAACTTTGCTTCGGTGTATTGTACTTCTGATACAAAGTGTTCAGCAAGGTTTTCGTTTACAATCCCATCTGAAGCAGCAAAAAATGCAAGGATGTGAGAAACAAAATGTCTTTCTCCATCATTTAGATTTTTCCAATCTGTAAGGTCTTGGCTTAAGTCTATCTCCTCCGCAGTCCAAAAACTTGCTTCTGCCTTTTTATAGTATTGCCAGATGTCCGCATGTTGAATGGGAAATAAAACAAAACGGTTACTGTTTTCATGTAAAATCGGCTCGTGCTGCATTGCTCTCTAGTAGTTGTAAATTTATTTTTCGTTGTGTTTGGTATAAAATATACCTTTGGGCGTTGTAGTGAAGGAAAAAGCTGTCTTTTCAGAACAGCTTGAAAACAAATATGAGGATCAAAAAGGGAATAAAAAAGTCGACAAGAGCCTAAAAAGCAAGAAAATGACCATCGGTCAAAAATGGTTTAAATAACTATAAATCAATTAAATAAGCATTTAGGCATTAAGTATAAAATCAATCTAATTCTTCAATTTAGCCTGTTTGAATAATTTTTAAATTCATAAATTTTTTTTTTGAGCATAGCCCTGACTTGTGTTTTGAATTAAAGTCAATAAAAATATTGATCAATTTAATTTTATAAATAACTAAAAATCAATTAGTTGATCAAATCACTATTTTTTTAAATTTTTCTAGCTCTCCAATAAACCGAAGTAATTTTGAGAGAATAGTCCTGTTTGATCATCCAACAAAAAGGAGCCCAAAAAGGAGCCTCTAATCTTTAATCATTTTCCAAGAAAGTTTTTTTAGTTTCAATTCAATTCCTATATTTGCACTCCGATTTCGATAAATCAAGAACATGTACGCAATTGTTAACATCGCAGGAAAGCAGTTCAAAGTAACAAAAGATCAGTTCGTCTATGCCCCTAAATT
>CAXNJN010000095.1:0-8317 GCA_964202605.1 Bacteroidia bacterium
AGAATGCGCTACCTGGCAGATGTGATGCCTGCCAACGTAAAGACCATTATGTCTAATGAGTTCAACATTCGGGAACAGATCAAGCAGGCTGACTTAATTGTAGGCGCAGTGTTGATTCCTGGAGCAAAAGCTCCCCACTTGATCACTAAAGACATGTTAAAAGACATGAAAAAAGGTGCTGTTGTCGTGGATGTGGCCGTAGATCAGGGCGGTTGCATTGAAACCTGCAAGCCTACCACCCATGAAAACCCTACGTACGTCATCGATGATGTAGTGCATTATTGCGTAGCCAACATGCCTGGAGCTGTTCCCTATACTTCAACTCTAGCGTTGACTAACGCAACACTTCCTTATGCAATCCAATTGGCAGATAAGGGCTGGAAGAAGGCTGCACAAGAAAATTCCGACCTCATTCCAGGTCTAAATGTAATCCAAGGTGATATTGTCTACAAGGCTGTTGCAGAAGCATTCAATATGCCTTATACTCCAGTTGAAAAATACCTTTCTTAAGGAAGACCAAACCCAACAAAAATCTCAGCAAGGCCTTCTTGCTGAGATTTTTTGATTTATAACAGTGGTCAATTAATGACTACAGAACGAGTTGATAGAGTTACGCTTTTCTCACAAATTCGGATTTGAGTGCCATGGATCCAAAGCCATCGATCTTGCAATCAATGTTATGATCCCCTTCGACCAACCTAATATTTTTGACTTTTGTTCCGGCCTTAATTGATTTTGGAGCACCCTTTACCGGAAGGTCTTTTATGATAATCACCGTGTCTCCCGAAGCCAAGAGCGTGCCATTGGCATCTTTCACTACCAATCCCATTTCCAACCCTTCTTCTACTTCAGACGGATCCCACTCCAGTCCACAGTCGGGACAAACGAGTATGTTGTCCATCGCATAGGTGTATTCGGAGCTGCAACTGGGGCAAGGGGCTAAATTTTCCATGGGGTAAAGCTAAAAAAATAGATCAGGAGAATGGATGAAGTTACGTAGGAGGAAAAATGCCCCCAGCTAACTTAGCTCCTGCAGTTACAATTGGAATGGCTTTTTCGCGACAACTGTCTGTTTACTTCAGCAGCAATGCATCGAGCAGCTTTGGGAGCTCGGCTGAATGACTGTGGTGAAATCCATACAAGATTGCATCGAAGGCCAATAAAAAGGCACCTTGGAGCATAATGGATTTGCCAAAGCCGATCCATTGCAGCTTTTCCTTTCGTCTCCCACGTTCCACCAGGTAGGCTCCCATGGCGATATAGCCCAAGTCCAATCCGCTATTGAGCAAAAGTATTTTTTCAATGCCGTGCTGCGCCTCTATACTCGCCCAAAAGTCCAGTCCTGGTACTTCCTGGCTTGCTTGCCAGTAGCCAAATCCAGCAATGGCTAGGTTGACCAAGTTCCAATAAGCATTCATCTGATGAAAAGCCTTGATCTGGCCTGTGGATTGCCTCGAAGCTAGGCCCCCCCAAATCAGGTTGACTACTGCCCAGCTCCCCAAGATCAGCATGCCAAATTGGTTGTAGGCAAGCCTTGTTTGGTTGAAACCTGCTAAGGAACTGGCCTCCTCTGCAAAAAGCGGCAGTGCGGCGCAACAAAAGAGGAGAATGAGAAGGGACTTTTGCCGGAGGCTGGGAGTAGCAATCATGGTGCGCTAAGTTATCATTTTTCTAATGCAGAAGGGTAAACCCGCTTATCCCTGCCAGGTGGTCCAGAGCATGTTCAGCCCAAAATAACATATAAGCAACCCTACGCCTATGTTTAGCAATTTACGCACCCTCGGAGACATTAGAGGCGCCAGTTGACCTGCCAAAAAAGCCTTCCCCACATCTGTTAAGAAAACAGTCATCAGCAGTCCTAGGTAAAACAAAAACGTTTCTCCCTTACCCCAATTCACCTTTACTGCCACCATACTGGCAATGGAGATCCAAAACAAGAGCACAAAGGGATTGATGCCATTGATACCAAATCCTTGAAGGAAGGCTTTTCTCTTACTTGCAGCGGCAGGCGTTGTTTCCTGGCCAGCAGCGGGCACTTTTTTGGTGAAATAGCGGGCGCCAAAACCCAATAAAATCACCCCGCCGACATAGCCAAGGGATTGTTCAATAAGCGGATAGCGGGTTAAAAAATGAATTCCAAAGTAGGTAATTGCCACGTATACTAGGTCGCTGAACAATACGCCCAGGGCTAAAATTGAAGCTTGCTTAAAGCCATGATCCATACTAGTTGTGAGAAGGGCAAAAAATACGGGCCCAATCATCATGGAGAGAAGCAATCCAAGTTTAATTCCTTCAAAAACCGATTCCGAAATCATTCCAGGCCTTTTTCGCTCATAAATTGCTTCCAACTGCCTGCTCGATCACCTTTAAGTACCCTTGGAAACTTGTTTTGCCCTCCCTCCTTTCCTTGGAGTCGCATCCAATCGTAAAAAAGGGCGGTTGGCACGAGCGTTAATTTCACTTTCTTGAGTGCATGTTTTCGCTCAATCGCATAATCGTCATTCAAGACCTTGAGCTGCTTGTCAATTAACTTGATCAGGATTTTGGGGTCTACTAAATCATCTGTACCCACATACCAGTGGTGCCCAAACAAGGAATCATGGGGAACTCCCAAAACGGTAAATTCTTTTACCTGAATTGCAAATTTCTCCGAAGCATGCTCAATCGCTTTGTTCATGTTATCTACGGACAAATGCTCTCCACAAAGACTTAAAAAATGCTTTGTCCTTCCTGTAATCGTTATTTCTGCTTCTTCCTTGGAAACAATTCGAATCACATCTCCTATCAAATATCTCCATGCGCCCGCGCAGGTAGAAATAAGTAAGGCATACTCTTTCCCGTCCTCGATTTTTTGGTAAGCTAGGGTCTTTGGATTGGCCAATAAATTTCCTTCCTCATCAAAATTCTCAGAATTGAAAGGGATAAATTCAAAATAAATACCATTATTCAAAACCAAGCGCATGGATTTCCGGTCAGGAAGCGCCTGATAGGCAAGGAATCCTTCCGAGGCAAGGTAAGTTTCAATGTAAAATATGGGCTGCCCCAATAGCCTCTCAAATCCTAGTTTGTAAGGTTCAAATGATACTCCTCCATGTGCAAATAGCCTGAGATTTGGCCAGATATCATGAATGGTCTTGAGTTTGTACCGTTCGATAATTTTTTCCAACAGCAATTGTAGCCATGCAGGTACCCCCATTATAATTCCAATATCCCAGTCTGGGGCTTTTTCAACGATTTGATCTAGCTTATCCCCCCAGTTACGGTTTCTTGCAATTTTTTTTCCTGGCTTATAAAATTGCTGAATCCATATTGGAAGTTTACTGGTGGTAATGCCGCTCAAGTCCCCAGAAAAATAAGTTCCATTAAACTTTAAATCCGTACTACCACCGAGCATTAAAATCCCTTTACTAAACATGGAGGTGGGCAAATCGTATTTTGATAAAGTCAAAAGCTGCCTTACACCAGTTTTTCGAATAGCCTTAATCATTGCATCTGTCACTGGAATAAACTTGGAGGCAGCACCAGAAGTGCCCGAACTCAAGGCAAAATAGTTGACTTTCCCCGGCCAGGTGACATTCTTTTTACCCTCCTCCAATTTGTACCAAAACTCCTCTCGAAGTGAATTGTAATCATAAATGGGGACCTCTTGAGCAAAGGAGGATTGAAACTCTTCCGAACTACCCTTGAGCTTTCCTAAAATATTTTTAAACTGATATTTTTTACCAATCTCAGTATCCGCTGCCTTCAAAAGCAATTTTTTAAGTTGCTCCTTTTGTAAATCCAAGGGACTAGCGTATTCTTGTTCAAGGCTATCCCGTAGTCTAATGCCTTTTTTAAGTAACTTACTAAGTATAGCCATATCTTTGTTTAAGGAATTAACACACGCTAAGATCATCAAAATGGACATCAAAGCCAACCTTGAGCAAGTCAAAAAATCATTTCAAAATCCAAATTGCAAACTGGTAGCAGTCAGCAAAACCAAGCCTTTGTCCGACCTTCAAGCTGCCTATGCCGCTGGAATTCGCGATTTTGGGGAGAATAAAGTCCAGGAAATTCAGGCCAAGCAACCTGAAATGCCTGCGGATACCCGTTGGCACATGATTGGACACCTGCAGAGCAATAAGATCAAATACATAGCTCCATTTATTCACCTCATTCATGGGGTAGATTCCTTCAAACTCCTAGTCGAAATTGACAAGCAAGGAAAAAAGATCGATCGACCAATTCCAGTGTTGCTGCAAATCCATATTGCCACCGAAGAAAGTAAGTTTGGCTTCGATAAAGATGAACTGGATACCATGCTTTCTAGCACTGAATTCACAAATTTGACCCATGTTCAAATTCAAGGTTTGATGGGTATGGCTAGCTTTACTGAAAATCAGGAACAAATCAGAACTGAGTTTCGAGGATTGAAACAGCTGTATGAGGACTTAAAAAAACGAGCCCTCCCCTCCTTTGTCAACCTTCATGAGCTGTCCATGGGAATGAGCGGGGATTACCAAATTGCGCAAGAAGAAGGAAGTACAATGGTCCGCATTGGATCTTCCATTTTTGGAGCTCGAAACTAACCGAATTCATGAACGCAAAACGAATCTTACAAATCACAGGGATTTCAGGAGCACTAGCAGTGGGTTTGGGCGCCTTCGGTGCACATGGCTTGGAAGCTATCTTGGTTCAAAATGGCCGGCTTGATACCTTTCAAACTGCCGTAAACTATCATTTCTACCACACCTTGGCTCTTTTAGGGATTGGGATTTTGGCTTCGGTCAAACCGCAATGGAAAGGATTTTCATTCACCGCTTGGTGTATGATCTTGGGAATTTTGATTTTCTCGGGCTCTCTTTATGTGCTCTCCTTGACTGGAATTACTTGGCTGGGCGCAACCGCACCTCTAGGAGGTCTTTCCTTTATTCTAGGTTGGTGTTCACTTGTTTACCTAAGCATCAAAAACCAGTAAACCCTTGAAAAAAAATCTCCTAGCCCTTCTAGCATTCTTTTGCCTTTGTGGCGGTGCAACTGCACAGGTTCCAACTATGGGGTTCACGCCGTTGGATAGCGCCTTCGGATCTCAAAGTTTCTTTGCTGGACACCTCACCGGCTTTATGCTCTATGACTTGGAATCCAAGCAAGTTGTATTTGAAAAAAATAGCCACCTCTACCAAATCCCAGCCTCTACCGCCAAATTAATGACCCTCTATGGGGCATTACTTGTACTTCAAGACAGCACCCAAACCCTTCGATACTTATCTACTGGAGATACCTTGAAAGTATGGGGTTCAGGGGACCCAAGCTGGAAGTACAAAAATTTTGACCAGCCTGATTTTCAAAAAATTATTGGGAACCATGCGGTGGTCCAGTTTTCAGATGCCAACCAAGTATCTCCTGGCTATGGCTATGGCTGGCAATGGGACGATTACAAATTCGATTACGCAGCGGAACGAAGTTCTTTGCCGATCTTTGGCAACCTCGTAAACTTGAAAATGGTGGGAGATTCACTACAGCTTTTCCCAGCCACTTTCCAGCGAATGATTCAATTCAGTCCCAAAAATCTGAAAGAACTGGAACGGGATTTCAACAGCAACACCTACCACTATAACCCCAAAACTTTTTTGGGTAGAGAAAATCAAGTCCCCTTCCTGGTAGAACCAGCCTTAATTGCTGAGCTTGCCAGTTTGGAAACAGGTGTTCCATGGATTTATCGATCAGATTCACTTCCTGTGATCCATCAACAGTGGAGAGGAACGATCCTCGCTCCGTTGCTCAAAGAAATGATGCTTTTCAGTGATAATTACCTGGCGGAACAAATCCTGTTGATGACTTCAGACAAGCTATTTCAAACCTTAGATAGCGATAGAGCCATAGATTACCTGTTGAAAACATCATTCTCAGACCTCCCAGATCGACCTCGATGGGTAGATGGTAGCGGTTTGAGTCGACACAATTTGATGACGCCACGGTCTTTAGTTCGAGTAGTAGAGAAACTAGAGGAATTGCTTCCTGATGGCCAATTCGAAGAATACCTTGCTGTTGGTGGAAAATCAGGCACACTAAAAAACACCTTTCAGGCCGCTCAGCCTTATCTATTTGCGAAAACAGGAAGTATGAGCCACTCCTACAGTTTGGCAGGAATCGTAAAAACCAAATCAGGAAAAAGCTATGCTTTTGCATTTATGAATTCAAATTTCCCATTTCCAGTTTCGACTGTGCGAAAAGAAGTGGAAAAAGTAATGCTACAGGTCAGAGATCACTTTTGAAGTAGCCAGCAATTGATTAAGTTGTCCAGAACTTTGATTGCCTAAAAATTGTACACCCATGAATAAACGAAGTTTCTTGAAGTCCTTAGGCCTTTTGGCAGCCTCAAGCCCCCTGCTTGCATTTGATTTTTCAAGGTCAAGCAGTGCGAATCCCCTTTTGCCCATAGCCTTACTTCGTGGTCAAACAGTTGGGATTATCAGTCCATCGGCAGCTTCCGCAGACCGAATGGAATATACCTTCGCAAAAGAGGCGATGGAGGCCATGGGATTAAAAGTGAAGGTTGGCTCAAATTTTAAAAATCGATTTGGCCATTTAGCGGGAACAGACGAAGAACGTGCTGCAGATTTCAATGCCATGTTTGCAGATCCAGAGGTGAAAGCCATTATCTGCCTACGTGGAGGATCTGGCGCAGCTCGAATCCTACCGCTAATTGATTACGAACAAGTAAAAGCCAATCCAAAACCATTACTTGGCTATTCAGATATTACTGCATTGCATTGCGCACTTTACAGTCAAACCGGCTTAATTTCATTTCATGGTCCAAACGGGTCTGGAAGTTGGAACAGCTTCCATGCCAACCAGTTTCAACAGCTGTTTTTTGACCAAAAGTTGCTCAGCTTCAAAAACGAAGTAACCAAAGGAGATGACCTGGTAGCCAAGGGAAACCGAATTCAAACCCTCACAAAGGGGACGGTAGAAGGTAAAATCTTAGGAGGGAATCTAACTGTATTAACTGCTTTATCTGGAAGTATTTATTATCCTGATTTTCAGGATGCTATTTTGTTTATTGAAGATGTAGGTGAAGACCCATACCGCATCGATCGGATGATGAGTACACTCAAACTCAATGGCACGCTCGGGAAAATAAAAGGCTTCGTTTTTGGGCAATGCTCGGATTGCAAACCTGGCAGTGGCTATGGAGCATTCACGGTGGATCAAATTATGGATCAGTACATTATTCCCTTGAATATCCCTGCCTATATTGGTGCAATGATTGGGCATATTTCGAAGCAATTTATCATTCCTGTAGGTGCTCGTGTACGCTTGAATGCCGATCAAGGAAGCATTACCCTTCTTGAAAAAGTCTTTAGAACTAGCTAAACTCATGTACTCCAATTTTTCATTTCTCCTTCTAGTTTGCATCACCATGTCTCTTTCACAGTTTAGCCAAGCACAGCAAAAAACCTTGACTTACCTTGCTTTGGGAGATAGCTACACCATTGGAGAAGGAGTGGATGTCAGCGATCGTTATCCGATGCAACTGGTCCAAGAGTGGAATAAGTCAGCTAAAATACCATTTGCATCCCCACTAATCATTGCAAAGACAGGTTGGACCGTGGATGAACTGGAAGCAGGCATCCAAGCCACTCCTACAGCAGCTGAGGGCTATGACTTGGTCACCTTGCTGATTGGAGTCAACAACCAGTATCGAGGTCGATCTGTAGAATCCTATGCCCTTGACTTTGAGAAAATGCTCCAGCGTGCAATTGCTTTTGCAAGGGGAAATAAAGCCCACGTCATCGTGCTCTCCATTCCTGATTGGGGAGTTACCCCATTCGCAATCAGCAAAGGCGTAAGCCCAGCTCAAGTAGCCAACCAAATAGACGAATACAACGAAACAAAAAAAGAGATTTGCGAGAAGAATGGCATAAAATTCATTGACATCACGGTGGAATACCGAGTAAATGGAGGATTGCCTGAAGGGGTGGTCGAAGATCAGCTTCATCCTTCCAAACTCATCTACGGACAATGGATGGGCAAATTGTTCAAAGAGCTCAACACCATGAATTTCTAAAACAGACCGGAATTTAATTTTAGATCCAATGAAAATAATTTGCATTGGCCGCAATTATGCAGCACATATTGAAGAATTAAAAAATGAAAAACCTGGACAGCCGGTCGTTTTTCTCAAGCCCGATACTGCCCTTGTGAAGGGAGGAGCGCCATTCTACTATCCTGACTTTTCAACGAATATCCACCATGAGATTGAGTTGGTACTCAAAATATCAAAGGAAGGGAAGTACATCCAACCGCAGTTTGCGCACCGCTACTTTGAAGAAAT
>CAXNJN010000096.1:0-8099 GCA_964202605.1 Bacteroidia bacterium
CCATGTTTGTCGGCCAGCTTGCCTACCCAAGGAGAGGTAAACATGGTGAAGGCTCCCCCAGCCATGTACACATAGGTCAGCTGCAGTTCTGAAAAGCCCACATTGGCCACATTGTAGGGACTCAAAAAAGGGATGATCATAAATTGCCCGAGCATCATCATGATAGAAAGGCTGATGGCTCGCATTTGATTTGGGTTGCTGGTAACCCGCCTGATCACTTCAAAAGGATGGGGACGCTTCACACCACTGTTCACGTGTCCTGTGATGGAAGGAATAAACTTTACAATCATTCCCATGCTCACAATGGACAAGGCAGCTAAAATATAGAAAGGCGTATGCCAATCGGATAAGCTCGCCAAAAAGAGTCCCAAAGGTACGCCCATGACGGAGGCGAAGGAAAAGGCAGACATCACCAAGCCCATGGCTCTACCGCGGCGCTCATCGGGCACCACATCACCAATAATGGCTAGAATCAAGGCAGAGGTCAGCCCTCCAAAAATTCCAGACACCACTCTAGCTAGCAGCAAAATAGGGTAACTTGGAGACAAGGCACAGGCAAGTGTTCCTAAGGTGAAGCCCACATACACCCAAATTAAAATCTTCTTCCGGTCAAAACGATCCAAGATAAAGGCCCCAAAGAAACTGGAAACTCCAGCACTGAAGGTGTAGGAAGAAACTAAAAAAGCAAACTCACTGGGGCTGATGTCAAACAAACGCATCAGTTGGGGGCCGAGGGGCATCAGCATCATGAAATCCACGATATGGATAAAATTGATGGCTGCCAGGGTCCAGAGTAAGGCTTTCTCTTGTTTCATGGAAAAATTTAAAAATAGAAATAGGGTAGAAATACGATGGAAATAAGGTGGAAATAGAAGGGAAATAAGGTGGAAATAAAGTGGAAATAGATTAGACTGAAGCTAGTCCAGGCCGATGCGAAGATAGGTTTGTGGAATGGCATCGATCAAATCCCAAGCCATCGTGCCACGAAGGTAATTCTCACCAGCTAGCTCACCTGCCAATCCATGGTGAAACACCGCGCAAAGAACCGCATTTTCTGGGGAATACCCTTGACCCAAGAAGGAAGTCAACATACCAGTCAATACATCACCCATCCCAGCAGTGGCCATGTACTTGCTTCCGGAAGAGTTAAATACCTGCCGCCCATCTTCAAGGCTGCATAGGGAATTAGCCCCTTTGAGGACAAGATTCAGCCCGTATTTAAGGCAGCAGGCTTTGGCTTTAGCCATCCGCTCGAGATGCGTAGTAGATGTTCCAAACAGGCGGTCAAATTCCTTCAAATGAGGAGTAAGGATACTCCCCTTGGGAATCAGAGCCCAAATGCTCGAATCCTTCGCCAGGCAATTTAGCGCATCGGCATCCAGTACGACTGGCTTGTGGATAGCGGAAAGAACCTTCTTAAGTGTTTCGCCTTGATTCAAGCCTAAACCTGGTCCAATGCCAATCGCATCGTAAGCAGCAACATCAGACAAGTTGTCAAATATACACATGGCTTCAGGCACCGCTGCGGCAAGGGCACCACGTTCCTCCTCAGGAATCAAACAAGTCACCAAACCCGAACCCGCACGAAAGGCTGCTTTGGCAGCCAAAATCGCAGCCCCTATTTTTCCTTTGCTGCCCGCTACCAAGAGCACCTTTCCAAAATCTCCCTTGTGTGCAAAACGGTGGAACCTACGATGGAGCTGCAGAATATCCTTCTCTTCCATGAAAAAGGTAGTAGACGAGAATACCTCCAGTTCCTCTTCGGCAAAGCCTATATCAAGCACCACGAGCTCACCGGTGTATTCGGCATGCTCTGGAAGGAGTAGAGACAACTTTGGGAAACCCAAGGTTACCGTGAGGTCTGCTTTTACTGCTACTCCAGATAGAATCGTATCGGCTGGCAAACCACTAGGCAGGTCTAGCGCGATGATTTTTCCTCCAAACGAATTGATTTTTTCGATTCGCAAAAGCGCTTCTTCTCGGAGTATGCCTTTGCAACCAATCCCCAAATAGGCATCGATCAAGATACCTCCATCCGGCAACGGCGAAGAATCCAACGGGTAGGTAGGAATTTGTGTGGGAAGCAGCGAAAGATTCTGTTTGCAGTCGGTAGCTAAATTGGCATTCGCCGAAAAGCAGGTAGCTACCTCGACGGAGAATCCTAAAGAGAAGAGGATTCGTGCAATAGCTAGCCCATCACCCCCATTGTTGCCTGGACCAGCACAAATTACTATCGTAGTAGATGAAGAAAAGTCCTGCTTTTGAAACCAGCTCACAAAGCGCTGAGCAACAAGCTCCATAAAGGCATGATTGGAAACCCCCAGCTTTCCCAAGTGAATTTGGTCCAGATTGGCAATCTCCAAAGCCGAAAGAATTTTCAACATATTTTAGGCTTGAGGCGAAAGCGATTTCCTTTCGGGTAATTTCAGCCTACTCAAAAAGATCATTCCAAGCACAAAGAAAATCACTAGGAACAAGGCTGAGTTTCGCATGCTTCCAGTCAACTGTTCGATAGCTCCGTAGGTAGCGGTTCCAAGGACGACTGCGACTTTTTCTGTCAGGTCAAAGAAACTGAAAAAGGAAGCATGGTCAGTAGTTGTGGTTGGAATCAGCTTGGCATAAGTAGCACGAGAGAGAGACTGAATCCCACCCATCACTAGACCCACTACAAAAGCTAGCGTATAAAATTGGTAGACCGAATTGACAAAATAGGCAGCTACACAGATCCCCATCCAGATTAGGATCATGATCACCATGCTCGTTTTATTTCCAAACCTTCGGGACACAAAAGCAAAAAAGTAACTCCCTCCTATGGCTACTAATTGAATAATCAATACCGTTAAGATCAATTGGTCTCCTGGCATGCCGAGCTCCTTGTCTCCAAAGGATGCTGCCAAATACATGACCGTTTGTACCCCCATCGAATAAAAGAAAAAAGAAGCCAAAAATCGATTCACTACAGGCATAGCTCGGAGTTCCTTAAACACCATGTTCACCTCCCGATATCCTTTCAAGAGGTAGTCAGCCGAAATAGATTTCTTGTAGGGGTTATTGGGTAAAACTCGAAAAGGGATCTGGGCAAATCCGATCCACCAGATGCCAGTAACTACGAAAGAAAAGCGAGGAGCAAAGCTTCCTGCTGGCATCCCAAACCATTCGGGATTTTGAATGATCAGCAAATTAAAAACTAGGAGAATCACACTTCCGATGTAACCGAATGCAAAACCTTTGGCACTAAGCATATCAAACTCTTCTTCTTTGGCTATTTCAGGCAAAAAGGAATTGTAAAACACGATACTGCCTGAAAATCCAACACTTGCTAAAATGCTGCAAATAATTCCAAATTCTAGGTTTTCACCCGTAAAAAAGAATAAGGAAATACAGGATAGGGCCCCCATGTACACAAAGAACTTCATAAAGCTCAATTTATTACCAGCGGCATCTGCAATGCCCGAAAGCAAGGGAGCCAGCAAGGCAACCACCAGGAATGAAAACGAGATCGAATAGGAATACAACACCGTATTGACGACTTCCCAGCCGAAGAAAGAAACGGTATCGGAGCCATCTGAAGCTTGCGTGACACTATTGTAATACACTGGAAATATCGTAGCAGAGATCACCAGACTGTATACCGAATTTGCCCAATCGTACATGACCCATGCACGTTGAACTTTCTTATTGGAGGTTGGGTGGGTGTTCATAAAGGCAGGAATAAAAAAAGCCATTCGCTAGGCGAATGGCTTTCAATATACGAGAAAGATTATTAGTCTATCTCAGTTTTTTTAGTAGAAGCATACAAGACTTTACGTGCATCAGCATTTCGCAATTCAGTCTGCACGTCAGAGATAGGACCCATCTTCACTTCTTTATCTACTTTCATAGAGATGGTGATTGAGGTACGATCCGCTTCAGGTAATTTATCACGTTCTTGATTTACCCATTGCACGATCTCCGGAGAGCTAATCAACACATCATTGGCTTGAACTCTAGGCTCAGTACCGTATAGACTCGTGTTTTTTGGCTTTCCAATGAAAATGTAGGAAATCAAGGTCTTATTCTGCAGCTTTTGAAGCTGAGTAGACTGAGGAATTTTCTGATCAACTAACACGTCTTGTTCTCTCAAAACGGTAGTCACCATGAAGAAAAACAACAACATGAAAATGATATCTGGAAGGGCAGAGGTATTGATTTGATCTCCACCACTTAACTTTTTCTTTCTAAACTTTGCCATATCAGTTTCCTCCCGCTTTATCAGGTTCAGCAATAGAGATCGCCATAGGAATCCCCTCTTTACCCTTGTCTTGAAGTGCTTTAGAAGCCTCATCATCTCCTGTTAGCGCTCTGTATTCGTCAGCATTAAGTCCTACTCTTTCAGAATACACATTGAAATACGCCTTTTTGGCTAAATCGAAAACCTCAAGGAAAACAGCATAGCTGGTTCCTCTGTTCGTCTTAATGGAGATTACTGCCTCACCAGGGTGATCCGATGAATCAGGTCTTCTTTGGGCTTGCCCTTGTAAGGAAGCTGGAAAAGAGTTGAACAATGCGGCAGCATCCTCATCCGGAGCTCCAAAATTCATGATAAATTCTTTGAAATCTTTATCAAGCCCTTCTGCTGTCCTTCTGTATTCCCCTTCAACCAACAAATCGTTATTGGCATTAATCAAGACGTTGAAGATATTTCGCTCGTTTTTCTTGATGTCTGGGGGTGGAACATTAGGATCCTGCTTCGGAGGAAGGACATTTAGAATTCCCTTGTCCGAAGCAATAGTAGTAGTTACGAGGAAGAAGATCAACAGAAGGAAGGCGATATCCGCCATCGATCCTGCATTGATCTCATTACTCATTCTATTTTTACTTCTTGCCATTTTATTTGACAGCTTTAGTAAGTTCAGTGACTACGATAGACACAATTGCGACAACAGTTAGTATGTAGGTCATAACCAACATACCACCGATGAACTGTGACAAACCGGGAGTCAAATTAAAGGGTGACCCTTCAAATTTTGGCAATACTTCGTTGCTAGAAAGGCTGTAGCAAATAACGAAGAGAATAGCTAGTCCCAATACCCCTAGACCTGACTTCATCAACCCTTTCGGATCATCCAAAGACTTAAGTAAGGGCATCACAATGGACAAGATGGTACCAACTACTGCAAGCAGGTAGCTGGAATAAAGCATTATATCGTAAGCATCCATAGTTTCAGTTGTTTTTAACTTTAATAATTGAGTAAGAAGATTGAGCTAGTAATTACTTACCAGTCAATTTGTGCTTAACCAAGATATCAACAAATGAAATGGAAGCATCTTCCATATCGTTCACCAAAGAGTCAATTTTTGACACCAAGTAGTTGTAGAACAATTGAAGGATCATCGCTGCGATCAAACCTGCTACTGTAGTCAAAAGGGCGATTTTGATACCACCTGCTACGATAGAAGGAGAGATATCACCAGCTGCTTCGATTGTATCGAAGGCGAAGATCATACCAACTACAGTACCGAAGAAGCCCAACATTGGAGCAAGAGCAATGAACAAAGAAACCCAGATAAGGCCTTTCTCCAAACGTCCCATTTCAACAGAACCGTAAGAAACGATAGACTTTTCTACCATGTCAATGCCTTCTGCATAACGCATCAAACCTTGAGTAAAGATAGAAGCTACTGGACCTTTGGTGTCTCTAGTAATATCCTTAGCTGCTTCTACACCGCCAGAAGCCAAAGCCTCTTCTACTTTCAACAACAATTTCTTGGTATTGGTAGTCGCCATGTTAAGCGTAATGATTCTCTCCAAGGCAATCGCAAGACCGATGATCAAGCAAAGCAATACTGGAGTCATGTACAATGGATCTCCTTCAATGAATTTTTCTTTGATAAGCTGATGGAAGCTTTGCTCCTCAGCGACGATCTCGTCGTCAACTACTGTTGGTGACGCAGCAGTCTCTTCTGCTGCAGGTGTTGCTTCTGTAGCAGCTGCAGCAGCAGGTGCATCTTGAGCGTTAGCGAAAGCAGGGACAAATAGGATGCCTGCAAGCATGAACAAAGCGATGAACTTTCTCATAGTTTTTTTTTTAATTGACTTGGATTAAGGTTAAATGGTTTTCAGATTAAATCAAGTTTTAAAGTTATCATTTTTTAATTTCAAAAAACAAGAGTGTCTTTTAACTTTTTTTTCATAACACCTCATTTAAACAGAAGTGAAGGCAATTTTTACACGAATGGAGCTTTTTAAGCCCTCTCCAAACTCCAGATTTTCTCCCCATAAGCGTGTTTACTCTGGATAGATCAAATAATAAGCATCTGATTATCAAGACAAAATCTCATCGAACGGATTTTTTTTTACCAACGTTCACTCGATGAGCCAGTCGAGTTGATCCCAGCTTAAAATTTTTGTTTGAAAATTTCTTTTCCATAAAATGGCAGTTTAAATACCTTCTTGGTCAAGGAGATACACCAATGCAGCCATTCCCGCTGCTCCCAATTCCAGTTCCCGCTTATCCACCGCCTCAAAAACATCTGCCTCGGTGTGGTGGTAGATAAAGTACTTTTGAGAATCTGGCAGCAATCCAATCAGGAGGGTCCCTTGATCTCGAAGGGGGCCAATGTCTGCTCCACCACCTGATTTTTGAAGGTTCCACAACTGGTAGGGTCGAAGTAGCTCGGCCCAAGAAGCGATTTTACCACGCTGCTCAGCAGTACCCGTAGAAGAAAATCCAATGGGTAAAAATCCTCCCGAATCGGACTCAATGGCCGCAATGTGCTTTTCTCCTTTTTCTTTGGCTACCCGTGCGTACTCCTGTCCGCCACGCAAACCATTCTCCTCATTCATCCACATCACCGCACGGAGCGTGCGCTTGGGCTTCCATCCCAGCTGTTTGTACAAACGGAGGACCTCAATGCCTTGCATACATCCTGCCCCATCGTCATGCGCTCCCTCACCTACATCCCAAGAATCGAGGTGACCGCCCACAGCAATGATCTCCTCTGGCTTTTCGGTGCCTCTCAGTTCCCCGATGACATTGTAAGACAACTTCTCCGTCTTCATTTCCCCATGGGACTCCAAATACAGCTGCAAATCAGATTGATCTGCAAGCAGGCTACTGAGCAGCTCAGCATCCTTGGTACTGATGGCCAAAGCAGGAATAGCTGGTACATTAGGCGCATAGCGCTGATTTCCCGTATGAGCATAGCCATCCACTCGATTGTTCATCGAGCGCACCACCGTGGCAATGGCTCCGTACTTGGCAGCTTCTGCAGCACCCGAACTCCGCTGGCCTACGGCCCCTGAATAGGCTTCAAAAGCATCCACCTTGGTGGGATCCATAGGGCCATTGAAAAAGACAATCTTTCCCTTTACTTGGCTCCCCAGCGATTGCAATGCAGCCAGACCCTTCACCTCCACTACCTGCCCCAGCAAGCCCTTGGGTCCAGTACCTTGGGTATTCCCTAATGCCAAACTGGCTAACTCTACAGTTCCTTGTTTTTTTGAATTCACTATGCGTACCACATCGTTACCTCCTCGCTCCCAGTGGGGTACCATCACGGGTTGCAAGTAAACTGTATCGAAACCATAGCTTTCCATCAATTGCTTGGTCCACTCTACTGCGGCGGCAGCTCCAGGAGATCCCGATAAGCGATTTCCAATTTCTTTGCAGAGGTAGCGGAGATTTTCATAGGTATGACCGGAAGAGAGCTCCGTGTCGTAAATAGTTTTTAATCGAGCTTCATGGCCTTGCCCATAGGCGAGCATTGGCAAAAAGAAGAGGATCCAAAGCGTTTTTTTCATTGTGAGATCTATTTTTTCCTTAAGATAAAAAATGAAGCACAAAAAGTGTCAACTTTTTTACCATTGGGAAAATCCACTTTTCCCTTGATCTCTGATTTTTATTTAAAACACTTTTTTGTGAACTTCGTTAAATGAAAAGCCTTCGTAAAGATTCCAATGGAGGTTAACCTATTTTCAATCCTTAAAACCAATTCTTATGAAACTAATTACCACACTAGTCTTAGGACTAAGTACGCTTTTTGCAGCAGCAGAATTTGTAGCTCCTGCCACAGTAAGCAAAACAGAAAGCCAAGTTCGCTGGGAAGCCTCCAAGGTG
>CAXNJN010000097.1:0-7934 GCA_964202605.1 Bacteroidia bacterium
TGTCCAATCTCCCATAAAGGACTTGGGCACAGGATTGGCAATAGCGCTTTTCTGTTGGCATAGTTGAAAAAATTAGCTGCTCAGAAGCATCAACTTCAAGCAAGGATTACAAAAAAATTACTTTAAAAAATTCACGAAAGGGGAAATCCACCTTTCGTGATCCTAAATCTAAAATTTACGGTACTTCCCATCCAGGAACTTGTTTGCTTTTCGCTCCGCAAATTTTGCCTTCTTGCTATTCCAGTGCAGGGTTTCGTTTGGAAAACGACCTGCAATCACCCCAAGAAGAATCGTCTCAGTCAAGCGAGCGGAATATTCGAAAGGAGCACTGCACTCACCTTTACCCAAACAAGCATCCACAAACTGGTGGTAATGCTTCTTACTTTCGCCCACGTAGTCTTTTACCGGAGCACCCAAGTTGAACGGAGTCACATCAAACTTTTTGTACTTTCCATCCACAATCCATCGTGGGAGTTGCTGGAAATGAGGCAATAACAACCTACCTTTTTCGCCCATAAACATGGCGCCTTGATCAGGAAGCTCGTCTCCATTGGGGAGCTGCAGATCCTCATGTAGGTCAGGAGCCCCAGCTCCATCGTACCATACCCACTTCAAGGTATCGGTGGTATAACGAGTGGCTGGAAATTCATAAGTCACGATATTGTTCTCTGGAAATCCAAAACCCGTCGGCTTTCTACACTGGTTGATAATCGTACGTGGCACATCCAGTTGGAGTGCATTGTAGGGCGTATCAAAAATGTGCACCCCCATGTCTCCAAGTGTACCACAACCGTAGTCTAATATCTTCCTCCAGTTGCCTGGATGGTAGACCCCTTCATTGTAGTCCCGCTCAGGAGCTGTGCCCAACCAGAGATTCCAATTCAAGTTACTTGGCACTGCATCGCTCCCGTTGGGTTCTTTGCCATCAAAACCCCAGTTTTTCGGAGACCAAGCACGTACGGTATGTACCTTCCCAATAATTCCGGATTGGATGAGTAGCGTAGCCAGTTTGTAATCGTAAAACGAATGCACCTGAATTCCCATTTGAGTAACCAGCTTTTTGTCTTCCGCCAGCTTTTTCATGGCTCTCGCCTCAGTGACATGGTGAGTCAAGGGTTTTTGACAGTACACCGCCTTTTTCATCCCCATAGCCATCAAAGAGGCTGGAGCATGGGTATGGTCTGGAGTCGACACCACGACCGCGTCAAACTGATCTTCCATTTCACTCAAAAGCAAGCGGTAATCCTCATAGGTCTTTGCTTTAGGAAAAAGTGCAGTCGCATTACTTAAGGCATTCGAATCCACATCACAAAGCCCCACTACTTCTACCATGGCATGGCTAGAGATGGCACGCAAATCCTCCATTCCCATTCCTCCCAAACCTATGTGTACGGTTCGGAGCTTGCCTTTGGCAGCTACCTCTGCCAATAGTGCTGGGGCAAGAGATAATCCTGCTATGCCAAGCGCAGACTTCTTGATAAAGTCTCTACGATCGATTACTTGATAATTTTTTTTCATGAAAAAAGGGGCTTCTTGGGTTTAGGGTAATTCTTTAATTTTGATATTTTGAAATCGGACCACATCACCGTGGCCCAAAAATCCAATATGTCCTCGACTTCTTTGGAGTCCAGGATGTTCTCTTTTGTCTAACGTACCGTTTTTACTGGCTTCAAGGTAATTTCCTTCCAAAATCACTTCACCATTGAGCACAACAGTGATGTATGGATGCTGCACGCGTACCTCCTGCTGATTCCATGCTCCTGTAGGTCGTAAATAGCCCCGCTTGGCAGCGATTACCCCATAGACCGATCCATGGTATTGGTACGGTTGTAGGGTGGTTGCATATTTTTCCGCTTCATTGTCCAAAATCTGGAGTTCCTTGCCCACATAAGCAGCATCTCCTACCAAAGGAGCATGAATTCCCAACCCATTATTTGCTCCAGGAGTAAGCTGAAACTCAAATCGTAGGATAAAATTTCCGTATTCCTTTTCGGTGTATAAATTTCCACCATCGCCGCCTTGAGGTTCGATCACGATCATTCCATCTTTGACGAGGTAGGAATTTTTGTTTCCTACCCATCCAGACAAGGTGCGCCCATCAAATAGAGATGTAAAGCCTTCATCTTGGGCCTGTACCGTGCGTACTGGCAAGAAGTACAGCAATCCAATTGAAATAAATGCGGCAAGAATTCGTACGGATGAATGCATAGTCAACTAAAAAAAACTGGGTTATACAAATCTAAATGTGTTCTTCAATTATTTCCCTTTTTTCATCAAAAAAACGCAGTTCCACAAAAAAATAAAGTCAACCTCCTCTGTAAAAGTAGAATACCCTCAAAATTAATCCGCTAAATTTGAAACAGACGGACTGCATTCGGAGTTTAAATGCTTGTCGCTAACTGCAGTTCAATCCGTTATGCGAAACCAATTGCAAATGATACTCAATTCAAAATTTAGCTATCCCATGATCGCCCTGATTGCATCCCTTCTCCTTGCTTGTAATGGAGGTTCTACTCCTACGGAATCCAAGAATCCTTCAGAAGAATTAGAGAGTCCAAAAGAAATCTTCTCCGCTTCTCAGCAAGTGGCCACCTTCGCAGGAGGTTGCTTTTGGTGTGTGGAAGCTCCTTTTGAGGATCTTGACGGGGTGCTATCCGTGGTTTCTGGCTATGCAGGGGGAAAAGAAAAGAACCCTACCTATGGCGAAGTTGCTGGAGGCAAAACTTCCCACCGGGAGTCGGTTCAAATTACCTTCGACCCAGAAGTAATTAGCTATGCTGAATTGGTCGATATTTTCTGGCAAACCTATGATCCTACGGATGTAGGAGGATCTTTTTTTGATCGAGGCACGCAATATGAGTCGGCAATTTTCTTTCACAACGACCAACAAAAAAAAGTAGCTGAAGAAAGCAAAAAGCGTCTGGATCAGTCCAAACGATTCTCCAAGCCGGTAGCCACCCCCCTGATCAAGTTTACTAATTTTTATCCGGCTGAGGATTACCATCAGGATTACTACAAAAAGAGCCCTCAAGACTACTATTCGTATCGCAGGGGTTCAGGTAGAGATGCATTCATTCAAAAACATTGGCCTGAGCTCAGTGCTAAAAAATATCCTACGCCATCTAAAGGAGATCTAAAAAGCAAATTAAACGAGCTTCAATACGAGGTGACCATGGAAGGTGCCACTGAGTTTGCTTTCGACAACGAATACAATGGCAATAAGGAGGATGGAATCTATGTTTGTGTAGTCACTGGCACCCCCCTATTTAGCTCAAAGGATAAGTATGAATCTGGCTCAGGATGGCCAAGCTTTACCAAGCCAATCGATGCTCGAGTTATTGATAAGCCCGTCGACAAAACACTCGGCATGATGCGCGTAGAGGTTCGCAGCAAACTAGGAAACTCACACTTGGGACATGTATTTTACGATGGCCCTGCTCCTACCGGATTGCGGTATTGCATGAATTCCGCCGCCATGAAGTTTGTTCCCAAATCCCAAATGGAAGCTTCAGGCTACAAGGATTACCTGTGGGTGGTTGACTAAGCCAATCTAAACTTCTACTTCAAGTTGCACTAGCCTAGTAACTTCCGGAAAGTGAGGTTGATTCTGGGTGACCATACCTTCTTGGTTTTTGGGAGCTGGTGTTCCCAGTGGTGCTGGCTCTCTCCTTCCATGAGCAACAAGCTACCATGGGAGAGTTCAAGATTCACTTTAGGTTCTTTTTCGGTATAGGGCCGCAGCTGAAAAGATCGGCTAGCTCCAAAGGTAATCGAAGCTATTTTTGGGTTTTTCCCTAAGACCGCTTCGTTGTCCCGATGCCAACCCATGCTGTCCTGACCATCTCGGTAATAGTTGCAGAGTACGTGCGTGAATTCGTGTTGCGTGAAGTCCTCCAATCGCTTTTTGATGCTTTCCAATTCGGCTGTAAATGGCAAGGCATGCATCGCAATCCCAGAATACCCATAAGGCACCTTAGGATCCCCATAGAGGGCAGTAAGTCGAGGCTGAAGGATTTGCTTACCAAACATCCAGATTGGCTCCTGCTGCCAAGCTAATCGTTCCTGCAAGGCTTTAAAATAAAGATCAGCTTCTCCTAAGGGTAAAAAATCAGGATGGAAATAGGCTTCCCCATGAAAAGGAAGCAGATTTCTAGATTCCTGAGGAAGGAGTGAATACTGCATACCGATCAACTCAATTTCAAGGCAACATGTTTGGAGAGAAATAACACTCCTACCTCTTCATGAGGAAGTTAAGCAGACAGGCAAGAAACGAGACTTTGTGCGTCATGCTAGGAGATTCTTATGTTATACGAATTTCCACTTCTTCATTCTGCACTGGGCGTTGAGCGTTCGACATTAGGTCAAAGTATCAAGTAACTAGTATCAAGTAGCAAGTAGCAAGATGCTTCCAGAAAAAAGAACCGAGAGGCAAGAAAAGAGACACTACCTGGAAGGTAGGTAGGCCCGCCTGCCGAAGGCAGGTTACTCTTTCGTCCAATAATCAATTACCGTTACCTTATCCAAATGTGGACCCAAGAGACCCACAAATTCTTGGTGCGCGGGATGTGGGATATAGGTATTACGGTCCGCATCGGAGTGAAAAGTTACGGTAAAGGCATGCGTTAAGCCCTGGTTGAGTCCTTCCGGGCTAGAATTTACACCCCATTCAAAGCCTTTAATTTCAGAGATTTTTGAAGGCAATGCTTTAAAAGCTGCTACTATACCATCGACATCTTGCTGGGAGGAAGTTGCTTTAAATCCAAAAAGGACTACATGGCGAAGAACGGAATCTGGCATAGCTGCATTATTTAAGTTAGTTTCTGGACTAGTGCTCGAAAGTGTTTCTTTTTCTTTAGGAGCGCAAGAAAGTAGAAGGAGGAAAGAAATGAGGTAAATCGGGCTATTTTTCATGGGTCGTGGGTTTTGAGGAATGGAGTTAAAGCAAGTAGGTACTTAAAATTCAAAACTAAATCTAGAAGTTGCTAAAGCTAAACTTCTAGATTGGAAAAATGAAATAAAAAATCCCCAAGCGATTAGATCACCTGGGGATTTTAAGCAAGGAGAAGGTGGAATTACTTAACCACTTTCACATTAACGGCATTGATGCCTTTCTTTCCTTGTACCAATTCGTACATTACTTTGTCATTTTCACGGATTTCGTGAACCAAACCTGTGTGGTGAACGAATACGTCCTCACTGTTGTCAGATGGGGTAATGAATCCAAAGCCTTTTGTTGTGTTAAAGAATTTTACTGTTCCTTCATTCATGATTTTTGAAATTTTGATTTGTTTTTACTCGATTTTGATTTGACTGATTTGAAATAAATTTTTTCTCTATTGGCGGTTCTGGAGGAGTATCAGAGATATTTCCGAATTCATCCACATAAGCGATCATGTTGTCTAGACTTCCATCCTTTGGTTGTCCTTTTCGCTCAAGTTTCTTCTCCATTTTATCTTTCTGCTTTCTCTTTTTTAGTTCCGCTTTTTGTTTTTTAATAAATGTGTTTTGATTTTTTGACATGCAAGTTGGTTAGTTTACAAATGTGATGGCATGGCCAATTTTACCGGCTCTGCCCGTTCTTCCGATACGATGGATATACGCATCCATGGTCATCGGTAGCTGATAGTTGATCACATGGCTCACATCAGCTACATCGATCCCTCTGGCAGCAACGTCAGTAGCCACCAACACGCGGATATCCCCACTCTTAAATTCATCGATCATTCTATTTCGAAAATTCTGGGACTTATCTCCGTGGATTTGACCGGCATTGATGCCGGCTTGTATTAACTTTTTAGCTAAACGATCCGCTAACCTTTTGGTTTCAGTAAATAGTATTACTCTCTCCAATTCTGGATTAGCGAACAAGTCAGCCAGAACATCAAACTTATCTTGTCCTTCTGGAACACGAATCGTCTGCTGCTCAATATTTTCATTTGTTGTTGCCCCACTATAAACCTTCACCTCTACAGGATTAGAAAGTAGGCCATCAATCAATTTCTTTTGCCCAGGCTCCAGCGTCGCTGAAAACAAGAGTGTTTGGTCTCTAGTCCCAATTCGATTGACCAGCTTATTGACATCCAGGATAAAGCCCATATCCAACATCCGATCAAACTCATCCAAAACAAGCGTATTCACTTTTCTAAGGTCTAAAACTCGACGATCTGAAAGGTCTAAAAGCCTTCCTGGAGTTCCTACAATCACTTGTAGTTTGCGCTGCAATTTCTGATGATCCGAGTTGATGTTGGTTCCCCCAATAAAGGTTGAAGAATTCAAGGATAATCCGGAGCTGAGGCTTTTAAACTCCTCTTCAATTTGCAAAGCTAGTTCACGAGTAGGTGTTACAACCAAAGCTGTATAGTTACGAGGATCCTTAAGCGCATGCTCAATAATAGGAATCAAAAAGGCTGCGGTTTTTCCCGACCCTGTCTTGGATATACCCATCATGTCTCTCCCCTGAAGGAGCGGAAGGATGGATTGCTCCTGAATGTTGGTCAATGTCTCATATCCTTTGGCAAGGATATTTTGAAGTAACTTGGCTGTCAGTCCTAGGTCGGCGAAGGTTTTTTCCGTACGGAATCCCTCCTGTCCACTTGGCTGTGCTTTCTTCACAAAAAGCCGCGGATCAAGTGTAGATTCTTTCTTTTTCACCTGTCTTCGGTCCGTATTCTGAGTTCGTGCCGGAGCAGATGGCTTGGTATTTTTTCTTGTAAATTGATTCATAAGTTGGTTTTAAACTTTGACAGGCTGCACTTCTAGTCGACCAAGTTGGTACAACATATTTGCATGGGCCTTCAAAGCATCAAAAAATGTCTTTTTTGTGTAATAGGGAATATTGAACTCAGCTGCCGTTGCTTTCACAATAGGAGCAATGTTACGGTAGTGTACGTGACAGATATCTGGAAATAAATGATGTTCAATCTGGTAATTTAAGCCACCGATCATCCATGAGAAAAGCGGACTTTTCTCAGAATAATTTGAGGTAGTTGCCAATTGATGCAGAATGCGCTCTCCTTCCACAACTCCATTTTCATTCGCCTGAGGAAATGAAACTTCCGGCATAATGTGAGCCGTCTGAAACACCAAGGAGATGCTGAGACCGGTAATAAAGTGAAGCACTAAGAATGCAAGTAAAATTTGTCCTATACCGAATGGGGAAAACAAAATAGGCAAGCCAAGAATAAATGCATAGTACACTAATTTCCAAGCAATGATTTTGAGTACCGTATTGCGGTATACATTCTCTCCTTTAAACATTCCCATCTTGTAGTACCGATCGAAACGGATGAAATCCTTGGATGTTACCCAAGAAACCGTTGAAAGGCCATAAAAGATCCAAGTATACCAATGCTGAAAAGCATGCATCTTGTTTTTAGGAGCATGTGGAGAGAATCGTAGGAAAAAAGGAGCATTGATGTCATCGTCTCCTTCTGGAATATTGGTGTAGGAATGGTGCAATACATTGTGCTGTATTTTCCAAACCGTGGCATTGGCACCGATTAAATTGAGCGTGTACCCAAGAAATTTATTGATTTTCGAATTTTGGGAATAGGTACCATGGATTGCATCATGCATGACGCCCATACCAATACCAGCCATTCCAAAGCCGCTGAGCACAAAGCAAGTAAATAGCTGCCACGTTTGATCTAGCAAGCCAGTACAAAGAAGAATAACGGGCAGGAAATACAAACACAACATCACCACCGTCTTGAACTTCATTTCATTGTTCGCAAACTTAGTTTGCTGGGTAGAAGTAAAATAAGCATTGACTCTGCTTCTAAGTGTGAGGGAAAATTCAGACAAGACTGAATCGGAAAATCGAATGGTCTTAATAATAATGTATTTTGGGTGAAACTAGTAAATCTTGGTTCTCTAAAGGATGTTAACTGCAGGTTTTAACTCAAAAAGAATAACTTCTTTTGAATTAAAAAAGT
>CAXNJN010000098.1:0-7835 GCA_964202605.1 Bacteroidia bacterium
GCATCGGAAGAAATAAAATAGGCCAATTCTGCAATCTCGGCAGGAGTACCCATTCTTCCAATGGGTTGGGTGGCAGCAAGTTGCTCAAACATTTCTCGCTCTCTCCCAGGGTAGTTTTTAGCCAAAAACCCATCTACAAAGGGGGTATGAACCCTTCCTGGAGAAATGCAATTGCAACGAATCCCCTGCTTTACGTAATCCCGAGCAATGCTTAAGGTCATGGAAAGTGTGGCTCCCTTGGTCATGCTATAGGCGAAGCGATCTGGAATCCCCATCGTCGCGGCCACGGAACATAGGTTGAGGATGGATCCACCGCCTTGTTCGATCAATTTTGGGAGGGCCGTTTGGCTGCAGAGAAACATGCCCGTGACATTTACTGCGAAAAGGCGCTCGAAATCAGCCAGGGACGTGGATGCTAAGTTTCCGATATGTGAGATGCCCGCATTGTTGATCAGCACATCCAATTTGCCAGGAATGGATTGAATCGCAGTCTGAACCTGACTTTCTTCTCGGATATCAACTTCCAAAAAAGTAACAGGCTTTCCTTTTTCTTGAAATTCCTTTTCAACCTGTTTTCCAAGGAGGGCATTGGAGTCAATAAAGAAGACGGTACTCCCTTGGCTTGCGAATTTTCCGACAAGAGCAAGCCCAATTCCACTTGCTCCGCCGGTGATAAGGATGGTTTTATTTTCCATTTTCTTGAGGTTTTGGGTTTAGCCTTAACTTTTCTAGGCCGATATTTTTAAAGAGAAACTCCTTTTCCAGTTTTTACAGATTCATCGCAAGCGAAGGCAATTTTTAGGCTATTCAGCGCATCGTCCAAATGCTCTTGCAGGTCTAAATTAGCACGAATCGCCTGAAGGAAATAGGCTTGCTCTCGGTTGCACAATTCCTGATGGCTAGGTTCATCTTTCAAATCTATCCATTCGTCTTTTTTGGCAAACAATTGCTTTTCGTTCAAGTCAGCATGGTGAACCAGTAGTGATTCGGTTTTGGTATGCGAGTCGATTTGGTCGGATTGCCCTGCGGATGCAGCTTTTTTGGCTACGATCGACACTGCTCCCTTTGGCCCCATGACATCCTTGATAAAAAAGGCTGTCTCACTGATCATGGGCCCCCATCCTGCTTCGTACCAGCCAACCGATCCATCTTCAAAGCGAATTTGAAGTTGCCCATAATTGTAATTGTCGGCGGAGACCTCCTCGCTGAGACGTGCGCCGATGGCAGAAACCCATACGGGTTTGGAACGGGTCATTTGGCACATCACATCAATGTAATGGACCCCACAGTCCACGATTGGGCTCAAGGTCTTCATCAGATTCCGGTGCACCTCCCACATGTAGCCTTGGCTTTGTTGATTTAGGTTCATCCGCATCACCAGGGGCTTACCTAGCTTTTGCGCTTCTTCAATAAATCTGATCCAGGAGGGATGGTGCCGAAGGATGTAGCCGACGACTACCTTTTTAGTAGTTTCCTTGGCCACTGCAAGGATTCGTTCCGCACCAGAAATGCTGTAGGCCAAGGGTTTTTCTAAAAACACATGGCAACCCGCCTGCATGGCCTTGCAGGCAAAGTCCTCATGAGTGTCGGGATAGGTAGAAATGCAAACAGCATCGGATTGACTCTCCGCTAGTGCGGTATCGAAATTCTCAAAAAGGGGATAGCTGCTCCCTAATTTTTCTTGGAGGCGCAACTTTGAATCACCTCTGGAGACGAGACCACAAATCTCAAATTCGGGCATTTGGTGGTAGGCGGTAGCATGGGAGGCTCCCATATTTCCACAACCTACCACAAGGATTTGGATGGGTTTATTCATGGGTAGCAGGGGCTAAAAGTGCTGCAACTTCTTTTTTACTAAGGGATTTTATTTCTACGCGTAGGGGAATTGGGGTTAGGGGCTGGTCTTGTTTGTCTCGCGGAACATTTACGATACGGTCAATGATATCCATCCCTTTGATGATTCTGCCAAAGACGGTGTAATCTCCATCTAGTCGAGGTATTCCTGCAGGATTTTGTACGATATAAAACTGACATCTGGCGGATAGTTTGCCTGGATTGTCGTCTCGACCTGCACCCAAAGCACCGTACACATGTTTCAATTCTGGGTGAAATTCAGGTGCCAATAGGTATTCGGGATCAGTGAAACCAGCTGGAGTATCTGGGCATCCCCCTTGCGCTACAAAGTTTGGAATCACTCGGTTGAAAGTGAGTGAATCCCAATAGCCAGCTTTAGCGAGTTCAATAAAGCTTTTTTTATGATTGGGTGTGCGCTCATCCAACTCAATCCAGAGTTCACCTAAGGGGGTGTGGATGTACCCAAACGATTGTTTATTCGATTGGGCGATGCAGACATTCCAAGCAACCAGGAATAGGCAGAAGAGCAGTATTGGTTTTCTCATCGTAGAAAAGTTTACTTCCTAAACTACGGATTTCTGTGCGACAATTTATTTCCTTTTTGAGGAAAGCATCGTTTTTAATTCTCAAGTATTGTTTGGCAGCTTTAGTTGAAAGCAAACGATTCAATTGATGGGGAGCGAATTAGGTACTCGAGAGTCAAAAAAATGGAGAGAATTCAAAAATCAGAGGCCCAACTGATTGACTACCGGATGGGCATACATCTGTAAAAAATTTTCCACCTCTAGGGGATTTGTTTGATTTACTTTTTGGGAAATGCGTTTTTCAAAACTCGCTTTTTCTAGTTCAGTGTACTGAGATGCAAATTGACTTTTCTTATGCAAAAGATCGTAGGCAATGTAATTGCTGGGCCATAGTTTGTAACCTTTCCAAATTTGTTGATCGATCAGCTCCCCTAGTTTGCTTAGCTTTTCGTTTTGGGTAAGCTCCTCTTTTTTAAGTTGACGGACCTCCTCAGTCAAAATTTTATTGACTTGAATATGAATTCGCTTTTTGGAACCCATGATACCGCTCAGAAGTGTAATAAAGTCCTCATTTTCTGCCTTTACATAGATTTCCTCCTTTGATTTTGCAATCAATTCAGGGATTTTCAAGGAGTCGGTTGGGTCATATTCGTAGGAGATCGAAACTGGAACCAGCTGTATTTTTTCAAAAAAACCAAAAGGATTGCTTCCTCTTTCTGCAAGGGTAAGCATTTTCAATAATCCCTTTTGTGTACTGTCGTTCCCATCTTTGGTTCTCCCTTCTCGCTGTGCAGTCCACACGGATCGGTTTTCTCGTAGGAGGGATTTGTGAATAAATTGGGATGCGAGTAAGGAACTCTCCAGTAAAGCTCTGCCACTGAGCCCCCTACGAATAGCAAAATTCCGATTTAGCCTAGAAAGGATGTGGATGAAAGGCTTTTTGATCAAATTATCTCCGACGGCAGAAGTAGTCATGACTAGCCCATTTTCAAATAGACTGGCATTCAGTAAAGAAGTATCAAGAATGATATCTCGGTGATTGGAAATAAATAAGTAGGCCGTATTGGGTTCCAATTGGTCAAAACCACCGAGTGTCAGACCTTCCGAACTCATTTCTAATATTTTTCTAACGGAAGGGTAAATGAAGTTGATTTGAAAATCCCGTAAGGAATGCGTGTGCTTCATGCGATCTTTCCAAGAGCGGCCAAGGTCCTCTGGAAATGTAAATTGCATCATGGCATCCAGCATGGGGTCGTCCAGAATCTCTCGAATGGCAGCATTAACTTCTGCGTCGTAATAGGGTCGGATTGAATCGAACTGGGACATGGTTGAATAGGCTTAAACTTAACGCGTAAAGTTAGTTTAATTTTAAAAGGGATTAAAATTTAGGAATCGAGCTTCTAGGCTAGTTTACCGCTTCAGGGATTTGGTCAAAAAGAAAAACTGTACAGGCAAAGCTTCGGTCCAATAGTTCCAAGTATGAGCACCAGGTCTTTCAATATATTCGTGTGGGATTTTCTTTTCCATCAAAAGCGAATGCATTTGTCGGTTGGTCTCGATCAAAAAGTCATCAACCCCACAATCAATTAGTAAAGAGATCTTTTGATTCTTAAGTTGATCTACTAGGCCTACAGCAGTGTAGGAGCTGAAAACTGGGCCTTGGTAATTGATGCCTCCCAGCATTTCCTTTTGACCTTGTTTCCGAAGGTTTCGAAACTCTTCGCCAACTTTCCAAAGGTCGGTATCAATATTCATCACTCCACTCATGCTTCCTGCAGCGATGAATAGGGTAGGGTGCTTGGCAGCTAGGGTAATGGCTCCATGTCCTCCCATGGATAATCCAGTGATGGCTCGAGATTCTTTTTGTGCAAGTGTTCGGTAATTCTTGTCGACAAATGGGATCAATTCTTGGATCATGTAGGTTTCGTAGCGAACCGAATCTAGCAATGGGCTATCGTAATAATAGCTTGCAGGACCTACTCCAGGTGTGACAATTAACACCTCATGTTGCTCTGCTAGTTGATTCACGATCCCTTTTTCGGTCACTTTTTGATGCCAATCCGAAAAGGCGCCAGAACCACCATGCAAGAGGTAGACAACAGGGTAGCTACTTTTGCCATTTTCATAGCTAGAAGGAAAAGTGATGGCTGCTTTCAGCGTCTTTTTCATGGATGGACTGTAGATGGCCACTGTATCGACTTGTCCTTGAGCAAAGAGTAATGAAGGGAAAAGAAGAAATAAAAGGAAGAGGTTTTTCATAGGTTTGGACTGCTTGTAAGTTTGGTATTTCATTTCAATCTCCAAAACTAATTCAATCTTGGCGTTTATTGAATTATTTGGTACCGTTCTAATTTAAAAATAAACAGGCATTCGGCTTTTTATTGAGTGGCGAAGTGCAAGTCAATGGAGATTCAGAAAACTTTTGAAAAACCTTGAGGAAGAAATTTAGTAAGACAAAAAAGTAAATCAAAAAATAAGTCGGGGTGGCAGGATTCGAACCTACGGACTTCCCGCACCCTTGCGGGAAGAGATACCGGGCTAAGCTATCCCCCGAAACAAAAAAAAACCAACAGGTATTCTGCTGGTTTTAGGTAATTTTAAATAAGTCGGGGTGGCAGGATTCGAACCTACGGACTTCCCGCACCCTTGCGGGACGAGATACCGGGCTAAGCTATCCCCCGAAACAAAAAAAACCAACAGGTATTCTGCTGGTTTTAGGTAATTTTAAATAAGTCGGGGTGGCAGGATTCGAACCTACGACCTCCACATCCCAAATGTGGCGCGATACCGGGCTACGCTACACCCCGAACTTTTTTATTGAAATCTTCTAGCCTTTGCTAAATGATTGTATTTTATTTGAAAATAGGGGATTCGAACCTGGGACCTTCCCGCACTGCTGCGGGACGCGATACCGGGCTACGCTACACCCCGAACTTGAGCTAAAGAACTTTTTCCTTAGCGAGGTGCAAACATAAATAAAAATACTTTCCTAATTACCATCTATACCTATGATTTCTTACCAAGTTGAATTAGCTCTAGGGTTAAACGAGTTTCAATTTATCCTTGAAGATTCAGGATTGTCAGCAAGAAGACCGATGGAAGACCCTCAACTTCTTGAACGAATGCTGTTAGGATCCAACCTGCTCATTACCGCACGATCGGATGGGCAATTGGTGGGCTTCCTTCGTGGACTATCTGATTTCTGTTACCGTAGCTTTATTGCGGATTTGGCAGTTTCTCAAGCCTACCAAAGAAATGGAATTGGACGCCAACTCCTTAAAATCGCAAGGGAGCAAGCTCCTGAAGCTAGATTAATTCTATTTTCTGCTGAAGATGCGCTTCCTTTTTATCAAAAATTAGGATTTCATTTACATGAACGATGCTATCAGTTGAAGGTCGGAGAAGAACTTCTCTAAGGATTGCATTAACTTGCTAAAGGGCAACCTAGATCAAGACATCAATGCGATGAAGGAAAGCAAAAATTTCAAGTGATAAATTCCGGTCTAACCAATTGGTATAGTTTACTTATCCTTAAAGGTATTTAGATTAGATAGTTCAAGTCAAAACCCAATACATTTCACCAAATACTAGTTAAAAACCCATGAAAAAACACATTTTCATGCTATTCCTATTCCTATCAGGAATAAGCATGGCTCAAACTACCAAAGAGGCTTCTACAAGTACCTTACCCAAAGCTCAGGTGGCGGAGTCCAAACAGTCCGTAACCTTGGATGGCAAAGTAATTCCACTTCTTGCCAAAGCGGGAACAATGGAGTTGAAAGATGAAAATAATCGTCCTATCGCTCTTTTTGGATTTACTGCCTATTTCAAAGAAAACCCAGAGAAAAATCGTCCCATTGTCTTTGCATTCAATGGAGGCCCAGGATCTTCTTCCTATTGGTTGCACATGGGAATCATGGGGCCCAAGCGAATTGTAGTGGATGATCCCAACTACAATGCTGCAGCGCCCTATCAATTGACCAACAATGAGTTTTCCATCCTAGATGTGGCCGATGTGGTCATGATGGATCCCGTAGGAACGGGCCTTAGTGTACCCATTGGTGACGCAAAAGGAGCTGATTTCTGGGGAGTAGATCAGGACATCCGCAGCACCAGCTTATTTATCATGCAGTTTTTGAAGGAACATGGACGACTCAATTCTCCCAAATACATTTTGGGTGAGAGCTACGGCACCTTTCGAAATGCAGGGGTGATGAATTACCTGTTGGACAAAGGGTACGCGTTGAATGGGGTGATCATGGTGTCCGCAGTTTTTGACCTGCGCACCCTGTTTTTTGCTCCAAATGAGGACTTGCCTTACATCGTGTATTTGCCTACTGTAGCTGCAACCAGTTGGTACCACAACAAAGTAGCCAATAAGGGAACTGACTTGCCTGCCTTTGTGCAGCAAGTGCGTGAATTTGTAGAAAAAGAATATGCTCCAGCCTTATTTAAAGGAAACCGAATTACCAGTACTGAAAAATCTGCTATTGCCAAGAAACTGGAAGGGTTGACAGGTATTACATCCAAAGTTTGGGAGCGCGCAGACCTTCGAATCACTCCAGGAGAATATTACCAAGAACTGCTCCGGGAGGAGGGGATGACTGTAGGTCGGTTGGATTCACGTTACAAAGGCATCAACCTGGACCCGATGGCCATGTCAGCCTTTACGGATCCTCAAAGTGATGCCATTTCACCGGCTTACACCATGGGCTTTTTGGATTATTTCCACGGCAGCTTAGGGGTGAGCAAGGATTTGCAGTATGCCACTTCTGCCTATGCCAAAGAAGGGTTTAAGTGGGATTGGAAGCACCAAGGAAATAATTTCTGGGGTGCAGATGCCGCTGTAACCACCGTTCCTGACATGGCGGAAGCCTTGAGCAAGGATCCACATGTAGAGGTTTTGATCATGAATGGCTACTACGACTTGGCTACTGTTTTCCATGGTGTGGAGCACTCGATTTCCCATATGGGTTTACCGGCTTCCGCCACCGACCGAATCAAGATGACGTACTACGAGGCAGGCCACATGATGTACACGCATTTGCCTTCTGCAAAATTATTCAGAGAAGACTTGAAAAAGTTCATTCAGGACACTTTAAGCAAATAAAATCACTGCACCCAGCTCTTTAAAATAAAAGGATTCAAGAGCTGGGCTTTGACAATTCTGAAGTGAAACATAATTTAATCGTTTGGAAAACAAGGGCTTAGGATATAGATGTTTGAATCAGACCAATCAAAAACTGAGATGATTTTATCTCTTATTTCTGTATACTTTAGGTAAGAAGCGACAAAAAGTATCGCATAAAAGAGAGTTAGCTCATATTTTACAGAATGCACTAAAAAAAATATGTGTATCCGTATCAATGCACGTATGGGTGAACTGACGCAATAATCAATCGTTCGAACAGTTTCTCACCAAAGTACCTGCGATTCAGCTTGTAAACGAATTCATTT
>CAXNJN010000099.1:0-7795 GCA_964202605.1 Bacteroidia bacterium
TCTGTACAATCAATTTGGAAAAGATCAAAAAAATCTGACATTATTAGGCCTTTACCTTCGTGAGGTACTAGCATCTTCGGCTGCTTCTTCTCAGGATGAAATTGGGCTAGAAACCTTGCTTCAGGTCCCTAGTGACACACTTTATGCACGAAAGCTGGATGATTTTTTTGAATCTTTTGACGAAACTCAAAAAATAATAGTAGAAAAATTATTCAAGCAAGTTACGGTTACGCAGGACGCATCTAGTTTCAATAGACCAATTCGTATAGATCATTTTTTAAAGGTTTCAGGAGCGCAGCTCAATGCCCTTGGTCCCTTACTTCAATCCTTTCAAAATACATGTTCTTATGTATTTGAATTGGTTCTGCCCCTTCAAGAACGATTAGAGGATAAAAATCATCCTTTGGCCTCAGAAGCAGCAGTTGTTGATATCAAAAATGATCAGTTTATCCCCAATTGGCCTCGCTTGATTGATTGGATTAAAGAAGAGCGGGATTCGCAAGTTCAATATAAAAATCTCAGCGAAAAATCACTTCTTTTTGACAATGGACTCACTGATTATTTGAAGACCCCTGATTTGGACATTGCACTTACTTGGTATGAGGAGCAGCAACCTGACGTATTGTGGGGCAATCAATTTGATTCAAATTATGAGCGTACCATTTCTTATTTGCTTACCAGCAAGGCAAAGTTTGAAGAGGAAATCTTGAAAAAAGAATTGGCGCAAAAAGAGAAAGCTAAGCGCAATAGAAAAACATTACTTTGGATTGGAGCCAGCGCTGTTACTGTTTTATTAATAATTTCATATTTTCTACTTCAGGCTACAATTCAACAAAAAATTGCAAAAGATGCATTAGCAGTTGCAGAAGAAGAAAAAGTGGCTGCTAAAAAAGCAGAGGATAATGCTAAGGTTGCAGCCGATTCTGCAAAGGTAGCGTCAACAAGAGCTACAAGGGATCAAAGACTGGCTGAAATTAGTGCGAATGCTGCTCTTGCAGCAACTAAAAGAGCGAACGAATCAAAACAAGAGGCAGAAGATAATCTTAAAAAAACAAAGTTGGCTCAAGCAGCTACGGAGGCTTCCCAACGGGAATTGAAGAAAACTTTTGATAACCTTAAAGCCACGCAAGAGAAGGAAAAGGAGGCTACCGAAGAGGCAAAAAATGCTCGAAAGTATGAGGAAATTCTAAATACAATTTCGAGCTTGAGAATCAAAATCCAAAACAAGGATTATGATACAGATAGCCTTGATGCTATTCTAAAGGAAGTGAAGAAAGCCTACTTAGATTACAATAAAGCGACTTTGGCGCAAAAGAAGATAAATATTCCCAATAATAATATTTATCAGGCCATGGTTGTAATTCGAAGGAATTTGATGGACAATGGCATCCTTAAAGATATTCCTGAAAACCTAGAATCTTTAGATAACGGTATTCGAAAAATTATTATTTCGCCTGGAGGGTATGTTGCAGCTGGTGGTGATGATGGTAAATTGCTTTATTCCAAGCAGCCTTACATTCCAGGTGGACCTCTATTCGAATTTCCTATTGGTAGTAAAGACCGGATTCGTTCCTTGGAGTTTATTTCTAACAATCAGCTGCTTATTGGAACGGTTCAGGGTAAACTCCTTCAGTTTAATATAAGCACAGGTACAAAAAAAGTACTGGAGGTTGGGATTCCCATCGAGCAAATAGTAGAACAAATACTGGTTACCCCCAAAGGAGTGTTTGTACTTGCTGGAGGACGAGTACGTAGGATGCCTCTCAGTGAACTAACTAAAACTGCGGGAACCAAAGAACTACCTAAAACTACAGCCATTCCAAAAGAATTGCCTAAAGCTCCAGGAATTCCCAAAGAGCTACCTAAAACTGCCGCAGCTCCCAAGGATCAAATTACAACGGAAACAGTGCCAAATCTTTCAGCGAGAAGTATATTTAAGCTCAATGAGGAAAAAATATTGATCGTAAGAAATGACAATGCCCTTGTGTTGCTGGATATTGCTACACTACAATGGCAACCCATCAACTCAGGTTTAAATCTAAGAGCAGCAGTTACTGCTTTAAAAAGTTCGGGAGGGAAATTGTTTTTAGGACTTGATAATGGAAATGTTGTCTTAGCTAATCTCCAACAATTAGGAAACACTTTAAGTATTACGTCTACAGGAAGCCTTTTTGCACATCGGACTCGAATCACAAGTTTGGCTTATGATGAAAGCTCCCAAAAGCTATTTACCGCTAGTTTGGATAAATCTGCCAAAATATTTGACTTAAAGCTTGAAAAACTTGGCGTTAAAGAGATTGAAAGAAGTCCGTACAGTTTAGAAGGTTTTGAAAAGTGGATTTGGGATTTTGCCTTAATAGAAACCGGTGAAGTAAAAACTTTATTGACCGTGGACGAATTTGGAAAACTTAAATCTTGGCAAACTGATGCGGAAGTCCTCTACAATGAAATTTATTCTTCACTTAAAAAGTAGCAGGTAATTCCTTTCACCGCTTACTGCTCTTAAAATATTTAGCTGCTATTTTGAGACTTGATTTTACCAAAAAGGGCTAAAAAAATTAGTATGAGTTCGAAATCACAAAACGATAACTTACCAGCAATTAACCAAATGATCTCTCGTTTGGATACGAATAGATTGCTTGTTTTGATTAAAACGGAGGATCATTACTTTGATGATTTCTTTTTGAGGCAATTCGTAGTGAATGACAGAACCATTAAGGTCTGGCCACTCGAAGTAAATAAATTGCTTACAAATTAATTTTAGTAATCTATAAGAATATCTGTCTTATGAAAAATAGTAGTAGTGTTCTTTCCCTTTTCCTTTTCTTTCTACTGCTTAGCAGTACATCTGCTTTTGCTCAAAACGGTGTCTGCACAGTAACCACGTTAGAACTAAGTAGAGGTAATTACGAAGTTGGAGATTTTGCGAGTGTTAAAAAAAATCTAGAAGCATGTGTTCAGGCACAAAGCTTTGAAACTTTGGCTGTTCTAAACAGCGCAAGAGAATTACTGGCGTTGACAGCGATTGTGGAAGATCGAATGGAGGAAGCCAAAGATTATATTTTGCAAATAGTAAACTCAAATAGCAATTTTACTTCCGACTATAGAAATATTGTTTTTGATACTTACTTGGATGAGATCAAGCGTGAAAATGTGGGGGTTACGGTCAGTTCGGTATCCAAAAAACCAGAAGGTTTAAATACGGCTCCAGCTACTGTCAAGCTTGTGACTCATGAAGAAATCATGGATCGTGGATACAAGGACATTGTAGACTTGTTGAGTGATATGCCAGGATTTGATATCAGTAAAACTTTCTCCACGCTTTATGCCAATATCAACCAACTCGGTTTTCGACAAGAAAATACGGAACGAACACTTTTTATGGTGGATGGAGTCGAAGAAAATGATATCTGGTTGAATTGGGCCTACATTTCTAGGCAATTTCCCTTGTCCAATGTGAAGGCGGTAGAAATTTTATATGGTCCATCATCTACCATGTATGGACCAAGGGCGTTTATTGGTGCCATCAATATCATCACCTATTTACCCAAAGATATTCCTAAAGATTCCATGATGAAGGGGAAAGTACCTTCAGATAAAGCTTCAGATTTCTATGCCTATGGAAATATGGAGGGTGGAGATTTTAGAACTGCTGCTGGTGATTTGACGATGGGTATTCGAGGTAGGGTTGCAGCCTTCCAGGTTACGGGTAGGTATTTTAGATCGGATGAGCATGACCTTTCTTCCGAAGAGTTTTATAATTATTCACCAGATGACATCAATCATCTCGTATACAATAAGATGAATATGGCTGGTAGAGCGGGTTCCTATACCTTTGAGGAATACCTTACCAAATTTAAGCTTCCTCAATCCCACCCGTATTATACCCTGACTAAAAACAGCCAAGGCCTGATTACGAACATGAACATCACAACTGCGGGAATCAATGCAGCTAGAAGCTTAGATAGTATTGCCTATGCTGGCAAAGTGAATGGAGTTCCAATTGGCTATTCAAATCACAGTGAAAATTATTATGTAAGTGCGAAACTTACCATTGATAACTTTTTATTAGGAGTACGGCATTGGAAATTAGAAGAAGGATTTGGGTTCAACCAAGACATAGATGTAGCTGGTTCACGGAATGGCTCTGTCTGGGCCCCTACAAATACGACGATCTATGGTATATATGATAAAGAAATCAATCAAAAAATTAGTATTTCGAATCTTTCATCTTTTTCGGCACACAATCTAGCGAAAGAAAGTAATAAGGTTAATTTCTTTGCTTTTGGGGATCCAAGAGCAAATCTCCATTTTGCACATTTACTCAATCCCACGGAATTGCTTCCAAGAAGAAACAATGGTTTGGAAGTGAACCAATTTGGAACGGAAACTTTTGCTACGACCAGTAATACGATGATCCGTAATGGCTGGAGAAATCGTTATTTCTATTACGAAGGACAGCAATTCAGAAATGAAGCAAGATTCTTCTATGATGGCAACAAACTAAAGGTTTCTTCTGGTATTGACTTTAGAACTACCTTGACTCAAGGAGATTTCCAGATATACATGGATTTTAATACGAATCATCCCAATGCCCAATCTTACCGTGACATGCAAGACACGGTCTCTCTAGCAAGGGAAAAGGGAATTGTATTGAAGCAAGCGGAAGGAAGCAACATGTATTCGATTCTTGATATTGGATTCTTTAATCAAGCTACACTTAAATTAGGGGATAAGTTTTTTATTAGTGGAGGTAATCGAATTGACTACAATAGAATTCGAAAAACTGAAGGATTTGGATTAGTAATGAGCCCTAGATTTTCTGGTATTTACAATACAGAATATACCACTTTCAAATTGAATTACTCTAGGGGTCTTCAAAATGTATCTAATTATACCAAATATTCCACAGGTGGGGGTAGGACACCTAATCCTAACTTGAAAACCGAAGCGATTAACTTTATTAATTTGGAATACCTAGGTCATATTGCAAATGGCCAGATAGGTTGGGATGTTAATGTTTTTGTACATCAAATTGATGGCGCAGTGGCTGTAGGAACGCTCAATAAAATAAAAAGATATTACAATGCAGGTGAGTACAGCACCTTTGGATTGATGTCTGGCTTCTACTATAAGCCAACAGATAAAACTTGGAATATACAAATCAATCATTCCTTTGTTAATCCGCAGCAAACCAAATCCACATTTAGGGAATTGGAGAAACCGATTCGGCTTGGAGATATTGCCGCACACCGGGTCAATTTATCCATCACCAAGAAAACAGATTTGGGTTTCATCACCAATGTGCTCAATTTAAGAGCAAATTACGTGAGTGGACGCCCGATCGGTGAAGGGACTTCACAAGCATCTAATGTTGGTTTGGGAGATGGTAGCGGCGAAATTCCAGCGTATCTTTTGGTGAACGGCAATATCGCTTTTAAAGCCAAGATGATTCCATTCCTTCGCTTGGATTTAGGTATTGAAAATATCCTGAATAAGAATATTCTTGACAATAATAATCCGGAGTATTATCACCCTGGAGCCAGAGAAGCTGAAGCTAATTTTAATCTTCCAGGTGATGCCCCTGGTACAGCTTATGGAGATCAATATATTCCGTACTTCACACAGCGCCCTCGATTCATGACTCTTAAATTGAGTTATTCTTTCTAAGGAAAAATAGGCCTACTGGTCCTTGCTGAGATCTGAGCTGAAATTGAAAGGTGAGTCTATTTTTGGCTTGCGCTAAAAGCCAAATACAGATTCATTGAACTTGCTTAAAAAATCACTGTTTAAATGAATAAGTAATAAATAGACAAAAAAATAGAGGCCGAAAATTAAAAATCGGCCTCTATTGAATAAAATCAGCTTTCTCTAACTTCAAGAACTAGTTAGGAGAAAGCTTTTTTTTGCAGAGAGTGGGGGATTCGAACCCCCGGTACAGTATAACCCGTACGACAGTTTAGCAAACTGTTGGTTTCAGCCACTCACCCAACTCTCTAATCCGTGTTGGTGCCTTGAGAAAATAAAAATCTCGCACCAAGATGTTGCAAATATACGCCAATAGAAAAGATTTTCGCAAGGGCAATTGCATAAACAACAACAGGAATTAACAAAAATCGAGTAATTCATTGACTATCAAATCATATACTTTAACACCGCTTTGGTATTCCCAAATTTTAGAAAGTGGTGGATTTGAAATTATGTATAGCTATTATCCCCCTTTTCGAGGGTATGATTTTAAGGTTTTAAAACCTTCAAACCAACTGCCTCAATCCCCTCCAATTCAGCTTGCCGCATGTATTGAATAAAAATTATTTTTGTAGCCTTTGTTGGGAGGGTAATGGGAAGTGTGTCGTAGGTCGTAAAGGTATTTCCAAATCCCTGCCCGATAGGCTTACCCGTTTGCCGGTCAAAAATAGGCACATTCCATAGGCTATCCATCAAAACCACCTGACGAGAATCCTGAACAATCAGTTTGATGTAGCAATTGGAAAATGGATATTCCTCAGTATAACGTATCCCAATAACTGCCTTTCCTCTCCATGAATCTAAGTTTGTAAGATCAAAAGAAATTGAGTCAGCCTCTTGCCATCGGTCGGAATCAAATGAATGGTATTCCTCATACATCCGATCTTTTCCACATGAAAACAGCAATAGAACTAATCCAAGAAGTGATGCTTGGTAGAATTTAGTCATTTCCTTCCGTACCACTTGGTCCTTGATTGATTCTTGGCGGAAAGCGTTTAGGGGTTTCCGATGGGTTGTTACTAGGCTTAGGTGCAGGTGATTCTCCTTTGAAAGATGATGCATCTGTAGGACCAGCATTGAAGTTGGGCCGAGGCTTATTTTTATGCTTTTTGCGCTTGTCGCCTTGTCTCGAGGACTGATTTCCTTCTGCCGGTTTATTTTGTGACGTAGCAGCTTGTGGTGGTTCCGCAGCTCTCGGAGCTTGACTCTCAGGACGAGGAGCTTGGTTCTGGTTGACGCGCATCGCATTTCCCTCTGTAGGCCGCTTCTTTTTCTTTTTCTTTTTGGAAAACTTCTTATCCAGCAATTCCAATTCACGGGTAGATTGTGCTGCCAAATCTTCTGCCTCAGTGGATTGATCCACTTGGAGACTAAAAACTTTCTCTCCTCGCTCATTCAAGGCCTGGATTTCGCGTACGCGATCACAAGTGATGCTGATCCAGTCGTTGTCATGGTTGTAATTGAACCACATCAACTTTCTGAAAATATCTGTTTTCTGTAATTTGGCTGGACCCTGTTCCGTCAGGAGCGGCTTTTCCACCTGTGGGATGTCCTTGATGGCGTCCATGTAGGTATCAAGCTCGTAGTTGAGACAGCATTTCAAACGCCCGCATTGGCCACTCAACTTTCCAGGATTGAGCGAGAGATTTTGGTAGCGCGCAGCAGAAGTGGTTACATTTTTAAAGTCTACCAGCCAGGTAGAGCAACACAATTCTCTACCGCAGACGCCAATTCCACCCAATCTTCCAGCTTCTTGACGCAAACTTATTTGGCGCATTTCTACGCGTACCTTAAATTCTCCTGCAAGGGATTTGATTAATTCCCTGAAGTCAATTCGATCTTCTGCCGAATAATAAAAGGTGGCTTTGGAATTGTCCGCCTGAAATTCCACATCGGACATTTTCATGTTCAGACCGTACTCGTCTACAATTTGCTTGCAACGGTATAAGGTTGGAATTTCTCTGGCCTTGGCTTCCTCCCATTTTTCCATGTCCTTCTGCGTGGCTACACGGTAGATTCGAGTGATATTGTCGTCGTTTCTAACTTT
>CAXNJN010000100.1:0-7590 GCA_964202605.1 Bacteroidia bacterium
AAAAATACAACTCCTGTATAAACAACAAATTCAAAAACATTTAACTGACGGGGTAAAAACACAGCAATATTGGCCGCATCCTGCATAATCCAAATTGCCCATAGTGTTCCTGAAGTAATCCATTGCAAGACCATCCAGTAGGGTTTTGCCTCCCCTTTGAGGTAATTTTTTACAAAACGCTCTAAAACAAACCAAACAAGGATCGCTAAGGCAAAGGCCAAAACATAGCCATACAAACTTTTGCTCATCACCGATACGATCGTTCCTGCCTTGTAGGTAAATACATTGAGCAACAAAAAGGTGGTAGATACAGGCCACCTCATTCGGGTCATGATCAGCAAGACGATTGGGGCTGCCAGCTGTAGAAAGACAAAACTTTCGGGCGCTTTTTCTAATCCTGGGGTACTGAGTAGTTGGAAGGAAACATCTCCCTCGAAAACAAACCAACTGTAGGTAATCGTGACCACCCAAATCAATCCAATAAAAATCCACAACCAGTACCATTTCGTCTTTTGATTGGAAACAATAAAAGTTCCAATGGTTTGAATGCTATCATTCGCAATAGCAGAATAGGCAGCGAGTGCAAATCCAAACCACATGGCAGCATACGTATATTCTGTAATAAATCCTGCAATAGAAACCAGGACTGCAATGAGAATTAAATATGGGCGCTCAGCCTTAGCCAAATCAAAAATCCCTGAGACCTTCTTTGAAATGTATTCTTGATTTATGTTTTGATCAATCGGCTTTTGCTTGGCCATGCTGGAGTAAGTAGGTCTTGGATTCAAAAATAGATAAGATATTCCGCAACCTGTATTATTAAATTGTTAAAGAAGAAAAAAATAACCAAGTAGCAGAGTAACTGAATTGATTTTAGCAAAAAAAAGTCAATTTTTGTGCTGAGTATTCTTGGAAATTTTAAGGTTGAAAGGGTTCAGGAATCCCTAGCCTTTTTTCCTTTCGGGACCTTATCACTACTAAAATGGAAAGCTTGGAAAAGCAAAATCAACCCGCCAAACGTAAGCTTTTAAATTATGGCTGGGTTTTCCTATCCCTTCTGCTCTTCATTTTTGCTATTGATCTGCTCACTGTAGCAATAGGAAAAGTCAACAGTGGACTGGCGTTGGAAATTTTACAGGCCACAAAAAATCCATTTATCAGCCTATTTATAGGCCTGCTAGTGACTGCTCTAATCCAGAGTAGCTCCACCGTAACGGCCAGTTTGGTGGCCATCGTAGCTTCAGGCAACCTTACGCTACAGCAAGCGGTGCCCATCGTCCTCGGCGCCAACATCGGTACCACACTTACATCTACCTTAGTGTCCTTGTCCTACCTTATGGATAAAAAAGAATTCCGCAGGGCGCTTTCTGCAGGTATTTCTCATGATTTTTTTAACATGCTTACCGTAATCCTTCTTTTTCCATTGGAGATTTATTTTGGATTTCTCTCCAAAATGGCGGCCCACATTGCAGGTTGGTTTGCTTCGGACAATTCCTTTGAAGGTCCAATTGTGTACAATAGGATATTCACTAGATCGCTCTCCGAATGGGTAGACGGCCAAATAGACTCCACCCTAGTCACCGTAATTTTATCTATCGCTCTCGTGTTTTTTGCAATAAAAGTCTTGTCTACGGCCATGTACAAAACCTTTGTTAAAGATTCGTTTGAAGAAGTAAACAAGGTTATTTTCCAAAAAACAGGACTAGCCTTTTTTTATGGTACTTTTTTTACTGCTGCGGTACAGTCAAGCACAGTGACTACCTCCTTGGTTGTGCCTTTGGTAGCTAGTAAAAAAGTGACGCTAGCAAAGGCTTTCCCTTTTATCATTGGGGCAAATATTGGCACCACAATCACGGCCGTAATCGCCTCAATCTACAAGCCTGAAGCGGCAATTGCCTTGGCCTTGGTCCACGTGCTTTTCAATAGTTTTGGGGCGCTGATATTCTTACCCTTTGTGAGCATCCGAAAAATTCCCGTGTGGCTTTCCAATTACATGGCAAAAATATCGATGAAACATCGAATGGTGGTGTTTGCCTATATTTTGTTCACCTTCTTCATCATCCCATTTTTACTAATCTACTTTACCACCAATTAAGCATTCCCCCTTCTCCATTCATCCATCAAGGATTTGGCAGAGCTTGTACCCAAGCGGTCAGCCCCTGCCTGAATCAGGGCCAAAGCTTGTTCGAGCGTTTTGATTCCTCCACTTGCTTTAATCCCAATCGTGGAAGGCAAGACCTCTCGCATCACTAGTACATCCTCTACCCTTGCTCCAGATGGGGCATAGCCTGTGGAGGTCTTTACAAAATCTGCTCCCGCATCTTGGCAAATCAAACAGGCTTCTCGGATTTGTACAGTACTCAAATAGGCCGTTTCAATAATCACTTTCAGGATTCTTTCCGATTCATGACAAACCTTTGCTAACTGTGCTAATTCTATTTTTGGCCAGGACATTCCCGAATGAAAAGCGGTTTGAGACCATACCACATCGAGCTCATCTGCACCGTTTTGAATCGCAGTCTTCGCTTCTGCTACCTTTGTTTCGGTAGCCTCATACCCAAAAGGAAAGCCAATTACAGTCACCACCTGTATGTCCTGTTCTCGCAGCTCTCGCTTCACTTTTTTTACCCAGAAAGGAGGTACACATACGCCAATAAATTGGGCTGCAATCGCCTCAGCAATCAAAAGATCAATTTCCTTTTCCGTAACGGTTGGCTTAAGTAAAGTGGATTCAAGGTGCCGATTTAGTTTCATTGCTATTGATCAGGGGGTCTTGCTTACATAATCACTCAAATACATAAAATCCAAAGTCAAATTCCCATCTCTGGCAATGCTGGCCTTTTCCAAAATTGGTGACTTAGGGTTTCCCAATTCTGGGACAACCCATTCTTGAAGCTGTCTGGCAAACTCAGCCGAAGATTCTCGCGGAAGTTCGCATGGTAAATTATCAATTGCCATCACGGAAATACTGTCCTGACTTGCAAATGGAGGGAGCTCTTGCATGGTATTCCGATCTACATCATACACGGGGGCTAAAATCGTAGAAGCCCGATGCGTAGTGGGAATCGATCCATTGATATCACAGGTAATGTCAGCAATTACAGAAATTGAAAAATTAGGAGATCGAATGGCCTCTAGCTCAAATAACCGAGGCGCTTTAGGGTCCCAAAAGGCTGCAGCAATTAAAATTTCAGCAGCTTCCGCAAAAGGCATAAATTGACTTTCATAGGCTTCTGGATTGGCATAAAAATGGGCTTGCTCATAACCCCCATCGGAGATCCTCCGCAAATAGTCAGCAGTGGAAAGGCAAGTAAAAACTGGCACATCGAATTCGTTTCGAAGAAAGTCCTGAGGTTCCACTTCCCGAATTCCCAAAATTCCCAAGATTTCTAAAACCCCTTTGCCTACTCTTCCTCTACCAGTTACACAAATTTTTAATGGAGGAAGGGCCACCTTCCTCAACTCCACTTTTAGATCTTCCAAATCCTTACAAGCTGAAGCTCTCCGTAATTCAAAAAGACCCGTCTTCTTTCCATAGGTCCAAAAAGCATTGTAAGCCCCCACAACACCAGCCCATCGCCCAAAGGCAACTACCCGTTCTCCGGCTGGATTTTTCAATAGCTCATAGTCTATCAGGCGGATGGACTTCGCCAAGATGGCTTGCAGTAAGGCTTCATTCCTAGGTTGCTTCTTGATGGTATGCGAAAAGAAAAAGTAGGTCTTTTTTGGAATCAATTGAGCAATCGGCACTTCCTTCACGCCAAATAGAACGTCCGCTCTGGATAGGTCGCTGACCACCTCAATTCCTTGCTTCTGGTACTCCTCATCCGTGTAGCAGCGGAAAGAGCTTGTTTCTACACAAATGGACAAGCTATCCCCAACCCTTTTTTGTATTTCATGAAGAATCTCTGGGGTAAAAGGCGTGCGTTGATCCGCTGGGATTTTCCCTTCACGGATGATTCCAATTTTCATAAAAAGTAAGTCATTTGGGTTGTTGGTTCTGGCAAGTTCGCCCGCATTCATTCCTTATGGGGCATTGCTGGGACAAGTTAGAAAGAATTTTGGAGCCAAAGGCCTCCTACCCCTCGAAAAAAGAATGGTTATTTCCCAAACAAAAAAGGGGCTCAGCGCCCCTAAATTAATCGATTCCTAAGAGATCCACTTGGAAGATTAAGACCGAATTCTCTGGAATTTTGTCGTTGTTTTTCTGATTGCTATAGGCATAAGGCGAAGGAATAATGATTGTCGCCTTTGAGGTAGGCCGGAGTCGTCTGAATCCTATATCCCAACCTGTAATTACAGTGGCGCCTCCAATTACAAAACTAAGTGGGGCATAGACTCTACCCTCCACAAATGTATTTTTGAGTCGAGCTACGTCTTCATAAGAAGTGTCAAAAACAGTTCCTGTGGACATCACCTTCCCAATGTAATCGGTATACACCACGGTGTTATTGGTAGGCCGAGAGCCCTTCCCTTCCTGCTGCACAATTACCACCACACCACTAGGATCGTGGATGCGGTAAATACTATCAATTTTGGCAGTATCTAGGTATGCGGCAATTTTCTTACGATCCGTAGCAAGGTTTCCTTCGAAATCATATGCTGGCCCCTGATTAAATGGACTGGTGGTCTCACAAGCACTGAACCCAACAGAAGCAAGAATTAAGAGTAAAATAATGGTTCGCATCATGGATTTAGATTCGGGCCTTTTTTGATCTGTACAAGATCAATTTCAAATATCAAGGGAGAGTTAGCAGGAATTCCCCCACTTGACTGTGTTCCATAGCCAAGACTCGAAGGAAAAATCACAGTTGCTTTTTCTCCTGCGTGCATCATAGAAATCGCAAATTCAAATCCACTAATGGTATATCCATAGCCCACTGCATAGCGCAAGGGTTGGTACTTTCTTCCAGCACTGAAAATGCCGTTGTCTTTTGCTACCTGCTCAATGGAAGTGTCAAATATTTTTTTATCAAGAGTCTTACCAGTATAGTTGACCGTAACTGTATCTCCTCGCAAGATGCTATTCCGCTCTGGTTTGACTGAAACTTGCCAGAAAATATAAACCCCTTCAATTGGCTCACTGTATTCCTTAACGCTAGCAATGGGGTTCTCCTGTAGAAATTTTTCGATGGCTAGCTTATCCCTTTCCATGATCGCCTCTTGAGTTTGATCAGCATCCACACAGGAAAGCAAAGAAAGCGCTCCGATAAACAAAGCCAATGCGGCAATTAGTCTGGATTTCATAGGTTCTGGCTGTTTTATTACGCCTTATTTCTTCGTGTCGGTTACTTCTACGTCAAATACGAGGATAGAGTTGGCCGGAATCATTGCTCCAGCTCCACTTTCTCCATATCCAAGTGGAGAAGGAATAATTAATTTTGCTTTGGAACCCTTCTTTAATAGCATCAATCCCTCATCCCATCCTGGAATTACTTGACCCATGCCTACATTTACTGGTAGCGGCTCGTAAGGACGCTCCTCGCTGAACATGTTATTGGCTTTGGCAAGTTCTGGGTAGGAAGTGTCAAACAAGGCACCGGTAATTAGGTAACCCGCATAGTTCACAGACAAGGTAGTTCCTGCGGTGGTAGCTTCGCCAGTTCCTTCCTTTTCAATCACATAGTAAAGTCCACTTTCTGTTTTTTGGGCCTTTAGGTTATTTTTAGCGAGGTAGGCTTCGATGGTTTTTGCTTCTTCTACCAAAAGAGTCTTGGCGCGCTCCGCTGACTTTTCTTGTTCTTTTTGCATTGCTTCTTCATAAAAAGCCTGCATGTCTGCTTCCGTCTTTACATCATATGCCCCCAATCGCACTTTGATTAGGTCATCCTCTTTAATTGGAGCAGGTTGATTTCCACTAAAAATAATTTTGGCTGCAGCCTCAAAGGTGATCGAGTCTCCTTTTCTTAGTGCCAAAAAGATTTCGTCCATGCCATTCTGGGCCTTAATGGTATCATTTGCCATTAAATAGCCTGGAAATGGCTGGGTCAAAGTACTGTAGATTACCGAGTCAGCCTGGGTCAAAATCTCTAAATTATACAATAGAAATTCACCATTGGCAGGCTTATCCTTGCCTTCTTCGACGTAGGTAAATTCGATGGCATCCTTCTCTGTTACTTTAGTTTTTTTACAAGAAGAAAGAGTGCCTAACCCAATGATTAGGGCAAAAATGAGAACAAGGGATTTGTAATTTTTCATAAAAGGATAGGTGAATTTCAAATTTTTTAAGTTTGGGGTTATAGCGTAGGTACTTCTTTGGAATCAAAAAGGTCTTCTTTGTACTCTTGAACAAGGGACTCAAATCGTGCAACTGTTTTTTTCAAGCTAGCCGAAGATTTGCCACCGGCTGCATTTTTATGCCCTCCTCCGCCAAAATGAGCGGCTGCAAACTTATTCACTGCTACATCAACACTTGAACGAAAGGAAATTTTTACGCCATCTTCTCGTTCCGAAAATAAAGCTGCTAACTTCACTCCATCCAAAGATAAGGCATAATTCACCAAACCTTCGGTGTCTCCAGTCTGACTTTGATATTTTTTAAGATCTTTTTTACCGATCACAAAATAGGCTAAATACAAATCTTCCCGCACCACCAAGCGCTTTGTGAGAGCAAAGCCAATGAATTTGAGCCGATTTAAGGAATTGGAGTCATAAATCAGGTTGGCAATTTCTGTTGCATTTGCTCCAGCCTCCAACAATTCTGCCACGACCAGGTGCACATTTTTGGTGGTGTTGGGATGACGAAACCCACCGGTATCCGTCAAAATGCCTGCGTACAAACAGGATGCAATATTTTTGTCTATTAACTTTTTGTCCCCCAACTCCACGATCAATTCGTAGACTAGCTCACAAGTAGCCGCTGCTTCCGTACTCCATAATCTAAACTCTGCAAAGTCCTCTGGATCTTGATGATGGTCGATATTCACAGTAAAGGCCTGGGAATGACGAATCAATTCCCCCAATTCGTTCACCCGACTTAAAACAGAAAAATCAAGGCAAAAGATCAATTCAGCCTTTTCCAACTTCCCTACAGCTTTTTTGTGATCTCGTTCCTTGGAAAAATCCAAGACTTGATCGTTGCCTTTCATCCAAGTCAAAAAGTAAGGATAGTCGGAGGGAGTGATCACCGTTACCTCGTGCCCTTTCTTGATTAGGTAGTTTGATAGTCCCAAGGAGGAACCCAAGGCATCTGCATCAGGCTTCACATGAGTGGTAATGACGATTTTCCTAGGAGAGGAAAGTTTTTGAATAAGCGTACCTAATGCTTCCATTAATTTGATTCAGCCGCACTTTTGGCTCCAGAGCCAGCAAAGGTCAGTAAATTTTAGACAATTCCCAAAGCATGAAATTTACTGATACTGAAGCAACTACAGGAGAATTCTATACCACCTATTAAATTATGAATCAAAAAGCGCTAATTTTGCAGCCGAAATAAACCAATGAAACTCCAAATCCCATGGCAGGAACCAGAACATTCACCATGATTAAGCCAGATGCTTTCGAAGCAGGCAATGCAGGTGCAATCTTAAAAATGATTGAAGCAGCAGGTTTTAAAATCGTTGCTCTAAAAGCTACCCGACTCAGCCCAGC
>CAXNJN010000101.1:0-7021 GCA_964202605.1 Bacteroidia bacterium
GTTTTTCGCCATTTTTGCAGCAAACTTGGCTCGATTGCGTTGGTAGATTTCTTTGGGTAAGGGAGTATATTTCATTGCAGACAAATTATATTGCCAAGATAGTAAAATAGGACGTTTTTTAGAATGAAAATTCTAGGGACAGTTTAGATCGCGCACCCACCCATTCACAAACCCGGAACCACAGCGTATGCAGTTGACTTGTAAAGAGCTTCCCAATGGGATTCGGATTGTCCATCAGGAGATCCCGCATACCCGCATGGTGCACTGTGGATTTATCCTCAATATTGGGAGCAGAGATGAGAGCCAAGAACAAGAGGGCCTGGCACATTTTTGGGAACACATGGCCTTCAAAGGAACCCAAAAACGAAAAACCTTCCACATCATCAACCGCCTTGAGTCCCTAGGGGGAGAACTAAACGCCTATACCACCCAGGAAAAGGTCTGTTTCTATGCATCGGTCCTCAAAGACCACTACGGGAAGGCTGCAGAATTGCTCTATGACATCACCTTCCACTCCACCTTCCCTGAAAAGCAAATTGAACGGGAACGGCAAGTGATCCTAGAAGAAATGGCCATGTACCGAGACTCTCCAGACGATGCCATCCAGGACGAATTGGACGCATTAGTTTTTGAGCATCATGCCCTGGGTAGAAATATTTTAGGAACCGAAGAGACGGTATCCAACTTTCACCACCACGACTTTATCGACTTTATCTCCTCACGATTGGATACCTCCCAGCTGGTATTTTCTGTAGTTGGCAATATCTCCTTCGAAAAAGTGCTCCGCCAAATCGAAGGACCCTTACGAGAAATCCCCACCAAAAGGACCCTCTACACCCGTAGTGGCTTTCAGACCTATCAACCCAAGCACAAGACCGTGAAGCGAGAGGTCACGCAATCCCTTTGTGCCATCGGAAGACCCGCCTATTCGCTACACGACCCCAATCGCTACAAGCTCTTTTTGCTTAACAATATCCTAGGAGGCCCAAGCATGAATAGCCGACTCAACCTGTCTTTGCGAGAAAACTATGGCTATGTATACAGCGTGGAATCTACCTACCAGCCTTTCTCTGATACCGGATTTTTTGGAATCAATTTCGGCACCGAAGAGAAAACACTGAAGAAAAGTTTAACGATTGTTCACCGTGAATTGGAAAAACTACGCGCCAATAAACTAGGTAGCCTTCAGCTTCATACCGCCAAAGTCCAAGCTATTGGACAAATGGCGATGGCGGAGGAAAACTATGCCGGATTGATGCTCGTCTATGGAAAAAGTATTCTTGACCATGGGAAAATAGACCCTTTGGACCTTATTTTTGAGCAAATTCGCTCTACCACCGCTGCTGAACTTCAGGACATTGCTCAGGAGATTTTCCAACCCGATCAGCTAACGCAGCTCATTTATACCCCTGCTTGATATGGAGTTTATTGCGCCAGAACTGCTCGCCTACTGCGAAGCCCATACCCATGCAGAGGATCCACTCCTCCTGAAAATCACACGCGAAACTCAGGCCAAGGTCCTGCTTCCTCGCATGCTCTCCGGACACCTACAAGGTAAAACCTTGGAGTTTTTTGCCAAAATGCTTCAGCCAAGCTCCATTTTGGAAATCGGTACCTTCACGGGCTACTCCGCCATTTGCCTTGCTCGTGGCCTTGCCGCCGGTGGAAAACTCCTCACACTGGATATCAATGATGAGCTGGAAACGATGGTTCGCGGATTTTTTGAGGAAAGTGGCCTTGCTTCACAGATTGATTACCGCCTTGGAAATGCACGAGAACTGCTGCCTTCAATTCCAGGCCCCTTTGATCTTATTTTTATCGATGCGGATAAGTATTACTACAGCACCTATTATGAGTTGGTCATCGATAAACTACGGCCTGGTGGCATTCTCCTAGCAGACAATGTCCTGTGGTCAGGAAAAATCCTAGTCGAAGAAGGACAAAAAATAGACAAAGACACGCAGGCCTTGTTGGATTTTAACCAAAAGCTCGCCCAGGATCCTCGTGTAGAAACGCTCCTTTTGCCCATTCGTGATGGAATATTAATGGCTCGAAAGCGGTAAGCTGTAAAAAAGGGTCTCATTTTTGCTTGCTTCTGCGTAGCGCCAAACTCTTCTCATTTTAATGAAAGCCCAACTTCGTTTTCAATTCTTATTTTTTATCCTTTTTTCTGGAACTCAGCTTCTTCAGGCACAAATTCCCCAGGTTCCCTTGGAGATGGAATTCGCGGATTTAATCTTGAAAATCCACCCACAAGCCCAGCGGGAAATCCAATTGGATGTCGATGCGCTCTACCGTAATGCCGCCTACTTTAAGGTAAAAGCGGAACGCATTAACCTCTACCTTCCCCTGGTAGAGCGAGAACTCCGCAACCAAAATATCCCCGACGAAATCAAGTATTTAGTGATCCAAGAAAGCGGATTGGTTCCTGATGCGGTATCTACCTCCAATGCGGTAGGCTTCTGGCAGTTTAAACAGGGGACAGCCGAAGAAGTAGGTCTGCGCGTAGATGGGCAAGTTGACGAGCGGAAAAGCATTGTCGCCTCCTCTCGTGGTGCAGCGATCTACTTAAAAAAACACCAAGGAGTCCTCAACAATTGGATGACTGCCCTGGTCTCTTATCAAATGGGCTTGGGTGGAGCAAAAGCCTATTTTGGCAGCCAATATTCAGGTCAAAAAGTAGTGAACATTGACCGCAACACGCATTGGTACTTTAAGAAATATTTGGCTCACAAGATCGCCTATCAGCCTTCAATTGCTATTTTAACCTCCAATTCCGCACGTCTTTCTGAGGTTCAAATTCAAGGCCCCAACACTTTTGCTGCACTTGCAAAGCAGTTTGGAGTCTCTGAAGCCCACTTGATCGAATACAACAAATGGGCGCTAAACGGAAAAATACCTGCCGGCTCCTTCACCCTTTTCTTTGTCAAAGGAACTGGACTTACAGAGGGTCCTGTAGCCAATCCAAATCCCGTGGCTGCTACTCAAGCAGCACCTTCTAAAACATCGGTAGCACCGAAAGCGGCTAACTCCTTTCCAAAAATCACAGGAAACACCAGCAAAGCCTCCCAACGCAAGCAAATTCTAGTGAATAACTTGGAAGGGGTACAGGCAGCAGGCAGCGCTTCAACTAGCGCATTTTCGCAAGAAATTGGAATCCGAGAAAGGCGATTCATTAAATTAAATGACCTCCCTGTAACCGAGCAGATCGAACAGGGGGCCTATTACTACACCCAGCGAAAGCGTCCCAATGCAGAAGTAGCTACGCATGTAGTAGAAGCTGGGGAGACACTCTGGTCTATTTCCCAAAAATATGGCATCCGTCTGGCCGCATTAAAAACTAAAAATAGAATTAGAAAAGACTCAGAGCTTCGCCCCGGTATGGTACTTAATCTGAAGGAGCCTCGAAAAAGAGGAACAGAAATCCCTACCTATTCGGAGCCCAAACCGGTAGTCACTAGTAGTCCTACACCGCCTGTTGCACAGCCGAAAGTAGAAGAGGCTCCTCCACAAAAAGTACAGCCCCAAACTCCTTCCTACTCCTTCCATACGGTTAGCGCAGGAGAAACCCTGTTTTCCATCTCCAAAAGATATGGGATCTCCGTAGAGGAACTCAAAAAGCTAAACGGCATCGGCAATCAAAACTTGATCACAATAGGACAGAAATTACGTATTTTAATCCCTTGACCTGATCAACCCAATCCCATGCGGAATTGCTTTTTCCTAATCGGCCTGTTAATCTTTAGCAGCTCCTCCTTTATTAAGGCGCAGGACAGGAAAATAGTACCGGATACGGTAATCATCGATCGGGATACCTTGGTCATGCTGGGAGATTCGCTGCTCATCCAGGAGCCCGTAAAAGAAACTTTCTGGAAGACCGGAGGAACTTACACGCTCAATGTGCAACAGGTCACCCTGAGCAATTGGGCAGCAGGAGGCACGGGTTCCTTTGCCCTGAATACTGGTGCTACCCTGTTTGCCAACTTCAAAAAAGACAGCAAGGTTTGGGACACCCAGCTGACGCTCAACTTGGGTTTTAACCGCCAAAATGAGCGGGACTACAAAACCCGAAAAACCAACGATAACTTTATTTTCGTGAGTAACTATGGGCGGCAGCTTTCGGAAAAATTCTTTTTAACAACCCAATTGGATGCCCGTACCCAGTTGGCTGCAGGATACAAATACACCAAGCCTCCTGGGGCAGAGAACGAACTTAGAACTAAAATTTCCGACCTACTTTCCCCCGGATATCTACAATCCTCTACCGGTATCAACTACCGAAGAACTTACGATGACAACAGCAAGATTTCGGTGATTCTCTCTCCATTTACAGGGAGATTTACCCTGGTTATGAATGATTCCTTAAGTCGTGAAGGGGCTTTTGGGGTGATCCCCGGAGAGAATGTTCGGGCTGAAGCAGGAATGTCCATCGCCCTTGGAGGGGTAGATGTGGTCCTGATGGACAATGTCACCTGGAAGGCCGACCTCAATTTATTTTCGAACTACGAGCGGTTTGGAAACCTAGTTGTCAACTTCAACTCACTCATTCGGATGAAAGTAAACAAGTTTATCTCCACCCGTATCGAGACGGTTTTGATTTATGACGAGGAAGTGCGAATCAAGCAAGATGATGGGAGCAGCAAGCGGGCGATTCAATTTCAGAATCTGATCAATTTTGGAATCTCTCTCGATTTTTAAAAATCTATATCTAGGTCAAACTTCCGCTGTAGCTCCATCAAGGCGGGATGCTTTTCCCGTAAAAATTTGAGTTTGTCCGTGCTGGTATACAACTTCCCCTTTTCGTCCGGCACTTCTTCTTGCTGCACTACACTGATCGTAAAGGAAGTGGCCCCGGTAAATTTCCGGATCAAGCCCACAAGCTCTGGCTTCATCTTTTGTGCAATATCTTCTTGGATTGAACCACTCACTTGAAGGATAATTTCACTTTTTTGCAAGCTGATCTCTTGATCCAGTACGGTAAGTTCCAAATTTTTGTTTTCAGTGCGGAAGAGCTCTTGAATCGAAAAAATCGCTTGGTCGAGCAGCTCTTGTGTTAACAAAATATCCGGAGCAGGTGGAGTAGAGCCATAGGTCGTTGTCACGACCTCTTCAGCAACTGAATTGACTTCCTCTTGCTGGCTGCTCTCTCCTAATTTCTTGGTTTGGCCGAGACTACTTGGAATCGAAAAAGTGGATTTTAACGAGCTCGACTTGGTTTCTACAGCAACAGTAGGCTCTTGGGAAGCGGGTACCGATACCGAAGCGGGAATTTCAGGAGCAACAAATTGGGGTTCTTGGGGAGCTTGTGTTGGGGCTGGCGTGTTTTCCTCCTCAATCAGGCTTTTTTTTTTGCATCCACCGTAGCGAGGGTGGCTAGGCGGAATGCCTGCGATAGTTTGGCCACCTTCATCAGGGTTAATTCCACATGAAGGCGTTGGTTTTTGCTGGTCTTGTAATGGATATCACATTGGTTGGCTAGGTTGAGGGCCGACAAGAGGAAGGAAACCGATGCTCGTGCTGTTTGTTCTAGGTAGCGTTCCTTGGCCGATTCAGATACCTGGAGTAGCTCCACGGTAGCCTCATCTTTCACCACGAGAAGATCTCGAAGGTGCTCACTTAAGCCAACAATAAAATTAAGCCCATCAAAGCCTTTTTTAAGGATCTCGTCAAAGATCAGCAGGGTAGTCGAAATATTTTCCTCTAGGAGCGCGTCGACCACTTTAAAGTAGTAGTCGTAGTCCAGGATATTGAGGTTGGCAATCGTTTCAAGATAGGTGACCTTTTTGCCTGCCGAATAGGTGACGATTAGGTCAAACATCGACAAGGCATCACGGAGGGCCCCATCTGCCTTGGTGGCAATTAATCGTAGGGCTTCTTCCTCATAATCTACCACTTCCATGCCAGCAACGTATTTGAGGTGCTCAGCGATGTGCTTGATTTGAATTCGGTTGAAGTCAAAAATCTGGCAACGCGAGAGGATGGTCGGAATGATTTTGTGTTTTTCCGTGGTAGCCAAGATAAAGATGGCATACTTAGGAGGCTCTTCCAGCGTCTTCAAAAAAGCATTGAAGGCCGATGGCGAGAGCATGTGCGCCTCATCAATGATGTAGATTTTGTATTCCCCTCTCTGCGGGGCGTAGCGTACTTGTTCGACCAGGTTACGGATATCTTCTACCGAGTTGTTGGAGGCTGCATCAAGTTCGTAGACGTTGAAGGAAGCGTTATTTTGGAAGGATATGCAAGAGGCACAGTTACCGCAGGCTTCAAAGTCTTTGGTGATGGATTCGCAGTTGATGGTTTTGGCCAGGATACGCGCACAGGTCGTTTTGCCTACTCCTCTAGGACCACAAAAAAGAAATGCCTGGGCAAGGTGCTTGTTTTTGATTGCATTCTGAAGGGTGGTCGTGATGTGCTGCTGCCCCACGACACTCTTAAAATCTGCAGGTCTATATTTTCTTGCCGAAACAACGAAATTTTCCATCGCTGCAAGATATAAAAAAGTAATTATTCCTAGGTAGGAGATTTGGGATTGGAAGGAGATTTTTTAGTCGCAAGTAGCTAGTATCAAGTATCAAGACAAAAGTTGTACGAAGTACAATTATTTGTACCAAGAACAAAGTACAAAGTAGGGATTCGGAGCACGATATGTATCTACCATTTATTAGGGATTGAAATACGATGGAAATAGAATGGAAATAACCCGAGCAAGCCTGCCTGTAAGTAGATTCGGAGAAACCTGGATTCCCAGGAGTATTTCACAAAGCCTGCCCGCCGCGGCGGGTATTTCTATCCTATTTCAACTGTATTTCCTATTTGGTTCGTACTTGCTACTTGATACTGACTACTTGATACTCCAAAATGAACTTATTTATACCTACTTTTGTAGCAATTAAAAGGGGCTGACCGGTTTTGACAGTAGGTGTAATCATCGGGCTCGCATGCAGGCTGGAGTATGTACGGCCTTAAAAAATTCATGCAAAAGACAAATGGCGAAACTTCTTACGCCATGGCTGCTTAATCT
>CAXNJN010000102.1:0-6911 GCA_964202605.1 Bacteroidia bacterium
GAGCGCATGAAGCGTGAGGCAGAAGTGAATGCTACTGCTGATAAAGCTGAAAAAGAGACCATCGAAAAATTGAACCAGGCGGACAGCTTGATTTTCCAAACGGAGAAGCAGCTGAAAGAATACGGTGACAAACTTTCCGATAATAACAAAGCAAACATCAGCTCCGCTGTAGATGCGCTAAAGTCAGCCCATGGATCCAAAAATCTAGAGGGAGTCGACGCGGCCATGGCCAACCTAAACAGTGCTTGGGAAGCAGCATCTACCGAGATGTATGCATCTAGCCAGGGTGAGGGTGCTGCTACAGGACCAGAAGCTGGAGAGAGCAATAGCACTACCGGTGACGGGGTCTCTGATGTGGACTACGAAGAAGTTAGCGAAGACAAAAAATAAAGTACCCAAAGCAGCACCTGTCTCGGATGGGTGCTGCCTTTTTTAAGGGCCAAGAATCAAGATCTATTCGTCGTGACTCTTGGCCTTTTCTTTCATTCAACCAGAAGCGCATGCGATTGACAGCCGACAATAAATTGAAAAAACTAATCATTGTGGGAGATCGGGTTTTGATCCGACTGAAAAAACCGCACGAGAAAACCGGCTCTGGGCTATACCTCCCTCCTGGGGTGCAGGAAAAAGAAAAAGTGCAGCAAGGCTATATCATCAAGGCTGGACCAGGCTATCCGATACCCATGCCTATGGACGACCAGGAACCCTGGATGGAGACGGAAGAAAAAACGCGCTATGTCCCACTTCAAGCAAAAGAAGGGGATTTGGCCATCTTTTTACTCAACGGTGCTCATGAAGTAATCTATGAAGGAGAAAAATATTTTATCGTCTCCCAGGGGGCTATTTTGATGCTGGAGCGGGAGCAGGAATTGTAAAAAAAAGCCCGATATCGACAGATTTTCGGGCTTAATTTTTTATCAATGGATCCACCTTTTTCTTGGTCGCATGGACTTTGGTTCTTGGTAAGCCGCCTTAGTTGAAACTTTAGTCTCCTTCTTCCTACTCGGTTTTACGTTTTTAGATTTTGGTCCAGTAAATTCAGATTCTCCTGAAGTGAACTCAATAGGGCTGCCTTTTTCTAAATTCTTAGCCCAAGGGGATTGATTTTTTGCTTTTGGACCTTTTAGTTCTGGATTGGAACTTTGCGTTACAAACGGAATTTTTAGGACTTTAAATTTACCAAAGAGTCCATTTTTTGCTTTGAAACTAGGACTTATTTCTTGAGCATGGCCCATGTAGGCAATGCTTAGTGCAAGTAGAAAAAAACTAAATTTCTTCAAGGTATTTATTTGGGTTTATGCCTTATATACGGAAACCCAGCAAAATTTGTTCCCGAATTAAAAAATTTTAATGCGATAACCTCTTAGGGCATAAAAAAACCGAGGCGATGCCGCCTCGGTCAATTTAGTAAAGACTGGATTACATCTGATTAAAATGAAAATACAGCAGCGAGAAGGAAAGAAGCCAATCCCTTGCTTCCGTTTAAATCTTTAGTAAGGAAAAACTCCTCTTTCATGCTATCTACCCGAAGCTCGGGTATCAATTTCAAGTTGTCACCTAACTGAATATTTCCAGAAAGGGTAGCGGCAAATACCGATCCATTTCCCTCAGAATTCAATCCTACTACCTCTTCTAGACCTGTATTGAAGACAGAAAAGTATTCTCCTCGAAATCCAATGCCAAAAGTATCAGATGGCTTGGCCTGCAAATATCCTGCAAATCCATAAAAACCAGCTCCATCTCCTTGAACATCCTGAACCTCAGATTGAGTAAAAATTTCACCCGCAGTAGTGGTTTGGTAAGTTGTGTTCACCCCTGCAAATACCGTGGGGCTTAGATTTACTCCAGTAGTTAAATCAAGTTGAAATGTCTTTCCAAGAGATGTAACTCCAGATACTAATCCAGTTTCTTCTTTTAGTCTTCCATCCTGATCTCCATACACCACATTCAAATAGGTGTTGCCCGCATCTGTGGAGTAGGCCAGTTGCCCCCCTAGCGTGTAGGTTCCATTCAGGTTAAACTCCGTCATGTCGGTAGGGTTCATCACTGCGGCAAGCACAGACCAGCTATCAGACAATTTTATGTTTGCCTTTAATCCGGTATGGGAAAAAGGTCCATACGAAAATTGATAGGAGGTGGAGTAATTAAAGTTCGACTTTGGCGAAATCACCTCATAGCCCAAGAAGGTATTGAAATTACCCATTGTCAAGGTAACCTTGTCCGACACATTCCAATACACATACAACTGATTGACCATTTGAGAACTGCCAGCCATCCCTCCACTGTATAGCGGAGATCCAAAAACAGCATCTTCTCCACGCGGTCCAAAGACTAGATCAATCACGGCTCCTACTTTTTTGGTTTGGTAAGTTGCAATGATATTGGCCATGCCGAGCGAGAACCCAGGCAAATTGGCAAAAGAAGAAGCTGGCGCTTGAAAATTACCTCCTGAATTGGGAGCATTTAGATTGGAACGGAAGTAGGCGTCTACCGATCCTGAGAGCGTAAGCGTTCCCTCTTCTTTTTGTTCCACTTCTTGACTATGCAAAAATGGGACTAGGCTAAAGAAAAGGAACAATAGGGTAAAGATTCTTTTTTTCATCTTAAATTTGAGTGTTGGTGAATGATAGAGTTGACCAATAGAGCCCCGATCCGGTCGAAAGAGAGTCGCATTTTTTTCTCCGGACGGGGTTCTTCTTTTTTAATACTTTGGGGAATACCTTCATAAAAGTCCTTATCTGGAAGAGCTTCATCCACGAAAATTGGAATTGGCAAATCGGCTCAAAAGGAAATCATGAAGCAAGTGGGATGTACCCAAACCAACCCATACCTAAGCCTTAGACACAGGTGGTAAGAAAACCAGGCTTAACCTGATTCTTTCCTTAAAAATTGTTCGTAAGTCATAGGTTGGAGTTGAAATAGGTTTTTGAGAGGGTACTTCTGAAAGCTTATCCAGAAGTTTTTCGAATGTAATTATTTTATTGGTTAAAAAACAAACCTATTTTTATATTTTTTTCATTATTATTTTATTTTTATTATCATTTTTAAACCTGTTTTTTGTTTTTATTTATTTTTTATCAAATAATAGGCTATTTTTTTAACCTGATTTTCTAAAAATACTTAAAACTCTAGATCTCTTCCCAAAAGCGGAAAGTCAAGCGAAAGCCTAACAACACTGGATTAGAAATAAAAAAAGCCCCAAATCTTTTCGGGGCTTTCTACATTCATTCTAGGCTTTTTTATTCTTGATGATTATCCAGTTTTTCACAACTGCCCAAAGAAAATAGGGTTTGAGGACAAATTAAGTGAGCTGTGGACCGTGGACTGTGGACGATTATTCGCTGTGTTTATTAGGTATTTTTTGAGCCAAAGGCATAATAGCGGATAATCCTATTATTTTTTTTGCTTCGCAAAATCCTTCGCGAAATAGGTCAAGATCACCTTCGCCCCCGCTCGCTTGATGGAGAGCAGCATCTCATTCATGCTTCGATCATAGTCTAGCCAACCACGTTCCGCAGCGGCCTTCACCATACTGTATTCGCCGGACACATTGTAGGCAGCAATAGGAAGTGGATGGGCCTCACTCAGGGATTTAATAATATCGAGGTAACTCAAGGCAGGCTTCACCATCAAAAAATCAGCTCCTTCCACCACATCCAGCGCAGCCTCCACCAAAGCTTCTCTGCTGTTGGCAGGATTCATCTGGTAGGTTTTCTTATCGCCAAACTTGGGTGCAGAGTCCAAAGCATCCCGAAATGGTCCGTAAAAGGCACTTGCATACTTGGCCGTGTAAGACATAATCGAGGTGTCTGTAAATCCATTTTCATCCAATAGATTTCGAATAAACCCTACTCGCCCATCCATCATGTCAGAGGGACCGAGAATATCTACGCCTACCTCGGCCTGTGCCAAAGCCATTCTTCCCAAGATCACCAAGGTTTCGTCATTCAGAATTTTGCCATTTTTGACCAATCCATCGTGACCATCGCTGCTGTAGGGATCCATGGCCACATCGGACATCAAGCAGAGTTCTGGAAAATTGGTTTTGATTTGCCGCAAGGCTTTGAGGTAAAACGTTTCTGGGTTATAGCTTTCAGAGGCTACGGCATCCTTCAAAGATTCAGGATAGGCAGGGAACACATCGAAAGCGGTTATCCCTAGCTTCATGCATTCCTCGATTTCCCGCAAGGTTCCGTCCAAAGACCTTCTGTAGATCCCCGGCATGGAGGATACTTCACTTTGCTGTCCGCTGCCCTCTACGAGAAACAAGGGGAAAATCAAGTCCTTCACAGACACCTGGGTTTCTTCCACCAAGTTGCGTACAGCTTCAGATTTACGGTTTCGACGGGGTCTACGGGAGTTCATCAGGGTATCAATTGGTGAATCAAATCAGGGCGAATTTCGGAATAATCCTCGATATACCAGTCACAGGGAGGCAATTCCGATTTTTGATGGGAGGAAAGCACCCCTACTACCTTCATGCCCGCATTTTTTGCAGCACTGACTCCAGAAAAGGAATCTTCAAAGACCAGGCAACGATCGGGGGTCAGGGAGAGGTTGGCAGCAGACTTGAGATACACCTCGGGATCTGGCTTGTGTTTGCTCACCTGCTCACTCGCTAGCGCGGATTCCAGGTGCGGAAAAAGATCCAGCTTCCCTGCAATCAGCTCCATGTTGGCAAAGGGGGCAGAGGTAGCGATGCCTGTTTTAAGTCCCTCTTTCTTCAGCCCATGAAAAAACTCTAAAAATCCAGTGATGGGATCCACATGGTGTTGGTAGATCTCTCGAAACAAGCTTTCCTTTTCAAATTCCAAGTCAAGGAGCTCCTGCCCCTCAATTTTTCTCCCCAGAAAATGGCTCAAGATGTAGCCGTTATTTTTTCCATACATGTGTTGAAAATACTCCTCCTCTGTTGGAAAAAGGTTGCGGGTTGAAAAAAAGTGAGAAAAGGCTTGGGCATGGAAGGGATTGGTATGGCAAATCACCCCATCCATATCAAAAATCACTGCTTTAGACATCTGAAGGATTGTTTGAAGGGAAACTGTGGGTAGTGCGTATTTGTTGAGATCACCCGTAGGTAGCGACCACCGACTCGATGATATCTACACAGTCGTGAACCTGCTCTTCGGTAAGTACCAAAGGCGGTGCAAAACGAATGATATTACCATGGGTGGGCTTTGCTAACAATCCAGCTTCGGCGAGCTTCACGCAAATATCCCAGGCCGTACTGCTCTCGGGGCTATCGTTGATGACCACGGCGTTGAGCAATCCCTTGCCACGCACCAGGCTTAGTATGGCATACTTATCCACCAAGATTTGAATGCGGGAACGGAATAAATCCCCTAAGTACCGTGCATTTTGTGCCAAATGCTCGTCACGAATCACCTCCAAGGCGGTAATCGCTACGCGTGCAGCTACTGGGTTACCCCCAAAGGTGGACCCGTGCTGACCTGGCTTGATCACATTCATGATGGAGTCGTTGGCCAAAACGGCAGAAACGGGATAAAATCCACCCGACAAGGCTTTCCCTAAAATCAAAATATCGGGCTGAATGTAGGTAGCCTGTTTTTCACAGTGCCCTTGGCAGGTACAAGTACCACAAACAGCAAGTAAGGATCCTGTGCGGGCAATGCCTGTTTGAATTTCGTCTGCAATGAGCAACACGTTCTTTTTGCTGCATGCTTTTTTCGCAAGTTGCAAATAGTCGGCCGCAGGCGTATATACACCTGCCTCTCCTTGAATGGGTTCAATCAAAAATCCAACCACACCCTCCATTTCTAGTGCACTTTCAAGTGCTGGAATATCGTCATAGGGTACGGTGATAAATCCTGGCGTGAAGGGACCAAAATTCTTTTTGGCAGAATCGTCTGTGGAGAAAGAAACAATGGTGGTAGTGCGACCATGAAAATTACCAGCTGCAACGATGATTTTAGCCTCGTTTTCTGGAACACCTTTTACTTCATGACCCCACTTTCGGGCTAGCTTAATGGCCGTCTCCACCCCTTCTGCACCGGTATTCATGGGCAGCACCTTGTCATAGCCAAAGTATTCCGTAATATATTGTTCAAATGGCCCCAACTGATCGTTGTGGAATGCTCGGGAAGTAAGGGTAAGTGTTCCCAGCTGCTCAATCATGGCATTTTTAATCCTTGGATGGCAATGACCCTGGTTGACAGCAGAGTAGGCAGACAAAAAATCATAGTACCGCTTTCCTTCCACATCCCATACAAAAACCCCCTCTCCACGGGTCAATACCACGGGCAAAGGATGGTAATTGTGGGCACCATACTTTTCTTCCAACGCGATTGCTTGACTACTTGAGGTGATGATCTCCATGATTTGCTTAATTTTGTGAACAGTTCATGCTACTGACTGAATACAAATATAGGAAATGCCCTTGGGCTAAACCATGAAACAGGAAAAGAAGCCAGTACCTCCCTTGACTCCAGAAGAAGATTATTACATCAATGCCCAAGGATTGCTGGTTTTTACGGAAAAATACCATCTAAAACGCGGGTTCTGTTGTGGAAGTGGGTGTAAACATTGCCCCTATCCCAAATCCTAAAAATCGAGGAATATTTTTAAAAATAGTTGTTGCTACTATCCGAAAAGTTCCGATATTTGCAGACCCAATACAGAAACGCATACCACAAAGTATAAATTATCATGGCAAAAGTTTGTGACATTACCGGCAAAAGACCTCGAGTAGGTAATAATGTTTCCCATGCAAACAACAAGACGAAACGTAAGTTTTACCCAAATCTTCACAAGAAGAATTTTTACGTTCCTGAAGAAGACGCATGGATTACATTGAAAGTGTGCTCTAAGGCATTGAAGACAATCAACAAGAATGGCATCACTGCAGTTTTGAAAAAAGCGCAGGATAGCGGCATGATTGTAATCAGATAATT
>CAXNJN010000103.1:0-6808 GCA_964202605.1 Bacteroidia bacterium
CAAGATTTGCAGGGTATCGTAGGTTGGGTCAAGGCTAATCGACATAATTTGTACCAAAGGATCATCTCGAAAATGGTCATTTACTCGCTCCATCTCCTTAGACATCACTGGACAAATACTTGGGCAGGAAGTGAAAAAGAAATTTACAAGGGTAATTTTTCCTTGCATTTGCGCCCTTCCCATGCGCTGCCCATCCTGATTGATGAAGGAGAATTCAGGGATATAATGCTGCGTACTATCTTTAACAGGACATTCCTGAAATGGATTGTCCACCCCATTTTGATAAAAGATAGGTATGTTGAATTCGTTTTTTCCAAAGCCCTTCAAAAACAAGAAGATCAATATTGGAATTAACAAAATACAGACCAAGACAAAGCCTTGAAGAATTCGTAAACTTCGCATAGTAAGTGTATAACAAAAAAGAAGGTTGAAGTGATTCACTCCAACCTAAATTTTTTTATTGAATTAATTTTCTACCAACGCATCATAAAGATGTCCGATGCTTCCTTAATCAAGGTGATCACCAGCCAGATCAAAAAGATCAGCGGGACAATGATGGCATAAAATAGAGGCTTTGCTTCGTCTCCTAAGTGCATAAACTCCATCATGATGTATTTGGCCTTCCAAACGGTTAGTATAATAAATACCGCATACAACAAAATACCTCTATCCATGGTGAAAGCCATCACGAATTCTGCTAAGGTAATCACCAACAGAATTAATGCTGTTTTCCAGATTTTCTTTATTTTTTCCTCGTTTCTAGGAGTTACCTGAAGCGTAGATTTAGTGTCTTGTACTTCCATAATGCACGAATTGAATTGCTTAGATCAAATAAAATAAGGTAAATACAAATACCCAAACCAAATCTACGAAGTGCCAGTAGAGTCCAATTTTTTCTACCATCTCGTAATGGCCTCTCTTGTCATAAATTCCTACTGCTGCTTGGTAAAAGCAAAGGAACAACAAGAAAACACCAATGGTTACGTGGAAACCATGGAATCCAGTAATGAAGAAAAATAGTTGAGCAAAAGACCCAGGCCCATATTCGTTGACCATCAGGTTGGCACCATAAACAGTCTCTGTCACATTTTGACCTAACCCATTTACATAAGTCAGCAATGACCCTGCCTCTGTACCGTGAATGAAATGAGACCACTCCCAAGCCTGGCAACTTAAGAAGGTAATCCCTCCAAGTAGTGTCCAAAGCATCCATTTTACCACATCATCTCTATCATTGCGGTGACCTGCTTCTACAGCCAATACCATGGTGACAGAACTTGCAATCAAGACAAAGGTCATGATACCCACAAATATTAGAGGAGCATGCACTCCATGTAGAAATGGAAGCGCCTCAAATACCAATTCAGGAACGGGCCAGTACTCGTTGGAACCAGTAAAGGTTTCCGCAGCACCCCCATAGGCAGGGTAGCTGACACGGATAGCCAGGTAGGTAATTAGGAAAGCAGCAAAGGTGAAGATGTCAGAGAGTAGGAAAAACCACATCATGAGTTTTCCATAACTAGCCTTAAGGGGTTCATTTCCTCCTCCCCAAACGCCTCTTTTCGAACTTACTTCAATAGCAGTAGAATGAGCAGACATAGGTAAATTTTTGTGCTGGGTTAACTTTAATGATTCAAAAGCAAAAATAGAAACAAATACAACCACAAACCTCCTAAAAAATGCCAATAGGTTGTGGCCATTTCTAGGGTATTCATTGCTTGTGAATGCACCTTATATCTAAAGGTCGAAATTAATACAATAATCAGAAAAATCACACCGCTGATCAAATGAACCGCGTGCAATCCGGTGAAAACATACAAAAAAGATCCTGCTGGATTCCCAACAAAAAATACTTCCCGATCCACCAACGCTACCCAACTGTACCATTGGCCCACCAAGAAAGCAATGCCCAACAATACCGTCAAAACCATCCAAATACGTAAACCAAGAAAATTATCTTTTTTAGCCGCAAAATAAGCAGCTTGAACACAAACCGAACTGAGCAAAACAATTCCGGAGGTAACCCAAAAGATCTCTGGAAGCTCGTACTCCAGCCAATTCCCTTCAGCCTGACGTACGATGTACGCACTTGTAAGCGCTGCAAACACCATAAGTACAGTTACCAGAAAGAGCCAAAGTGCAAACTTCTTTGGGTGCATGCTGATGGGCTGCTCAACTATATCAATGTATTTTAATTCACTCTCCATGACTTAAGGCATTTTATCTAACAAATACGCAATCTGTACTACAGGCAAATAAATAAAGGATCCAAACATAATTTTTAAAGCTGACTTTCTGGAACAATCACGCATCAGCGAAAAGGTTTGAGCCAAAAATAATACCCCACATACTGTAGCCACAATTCCTGAATTCAACCCCACCAGACCGAAGTAGCTAGGTAATAAGCCCAAAGGCAGCAAAAAGAGGGTATAGATCATAATCTGAATCGCTGTATTCAAATCCTGCCCTCCCCCACTTGGGAGCAACTTGAATCCAGCACGTTTGTAATCCTCATCACTCACCCAAGCAATAGCCCAGAAATGAGGAAACTGCCAAACAAATTGAATTCCAAAAATAATCAAAGCCTCATAGGTGATTGATCCAGTAGCAGCGGTCCATCCCAACAAAGGGGGCATCGCTCCAGGAATAGCACCTACAAAAACAGCAATCGGGCCCACACGCTTGAGTGGAGTATAGGCAAATACATAAAGGACCATGCTCAAAACTCCCAAGAAGGTAGTCAAGGGATTGGTGAAAATCCAAAGCAAACTAATTCCTAAAAGCGCTACAAAACCGGTAAACCAATAGGCCTCCTGCAAGGAAATAAGCTGCAAGGGAAGCGGTCTATTCTGGGTTCGCTTCATCAACTTATCCAAATCGCGCTCCATGATCTCATTGGCAGCACCAGAAGCCCCTGAAATTAAGAAGCCACCTAAAGTTAAACCGATAAACCCAGGCCAACCGAAAACACCACGATCTCCAAGAATATAGCCAAAAACAGCGGAAAAAGTTACCAAAGCAGAAAGCCGAAACTTAATTAAATCAGAATAGGCCGCTAGCCTACCCCGAATTAAAAATAGCAAGCTGCTTGATGTCACATCAACTGAACTCATAGCTGCGGGGTAAGTTTAGGATTGGATTGCTCCTTCAATAAGAGCATTAGAATAAACTGAACTCCTAAAATCATGGAGCCGAAAAGCAAATGAACGGGTTGTAAGAAGGCAGGCACACCAAAATATGCCATCCCCATTCCAGAAACGATCTCAAGTAGGATAAGTAACAAAAGCACCTGATTCCAATAAGTTAAAGCGCTATGCCGAGGTGAAAATTTAAATGCCCACACAAAATAGAGTACATGCAAAGCCAGCAGCACTAAAGAAAAGGAGCGATGAACTAGGAATACCAAACCCACCTTTCCAACCCATTCTTCACGAAGCATATTTCCCATAGCAAATGATACGCGATCAATTCCTTCTCTGACTTGTGTGCCCAGTATTACCTGAATCAACATCAATATACTGGCTACTAAAAGCAATCCAAAGATTTTTCGCGGCATTGGATTAGTAACCTGTTTAGTTGTAAGCAACCGAGCAGCCCTGCGATGACTATACAAAAGCACAGCAACCAAAGCCAAAGCAAGCAGCATATGCACCGTAATCATCCAAGCCAGTAAATTAGTAGAAACCACGATAGATCCAATCCAACCTGTAAACGCAACTAGCACAAGCGAAAGAAACGCCGTGATCGTAATCCATTTATCCTGAGACCAAAGTGAAAATGATTTTAACAAAGTGGCTAGAATTAAAAGACCAATGACTACACCGATAAGCCTATTGATGTATTCAATCCAGGTTTTGGTAGCATTAAATTCTTCCTCAACTTGAATGGATTTATCATTGGCTAGTTGATTCGCAGTTTCATTAAAGCCCAACTTGGACAAAGTCGCTACAAATCGTTCATTTTTTGCAAGCCTTTTTTCGAGGTAAATCTCCTGATAGTTTTCCGGAAGTTGCTCCACTGCTGTGGGTGGAATAACAGAACCAAAGCACTTCGGCCAGTCGGGACAACCCATACCTGAACCCGTACTTCGCACAATGCCTCCTACCAGTATAAGAAAATAAACAGCTACCACGGTAATGCCTGAGAGGCGGCGGTAGCTGTTTACTTGAATTTTAGTGTTTGGAGCCATTCGCTGCTAAGAGCTCTGCCTCTTCCTTCATGATTTCCAACTCTAGCTTCACTTGCTCTTGCTCATGTGGAAGGTTGGATTCAGGAGTTTGGGACAAGGGAACCGTTTGGGGAATAAAATCTTCCGCAGCTCCGGGCTTGGAATAGTCGTATGGCCAACGGTAAACAGTTGGAATCTCGCCAGGCCAGTTGCCGTGTCCAGGATGTAAAGGAGTAGTCCACTCCAAGGTATTGGAACTCCAAGGGTTAAGCGTCGCTTTTCTACCTCTATACATGCTGTAGAAGAAATTGAACAAGAAGATCGCCTGTGCTGCAAATGTGATGAATGCAGCAACTGACACAAACATGTTCAAATCAGAGTACATATTTGCAAATTCATAGTTGGTCCAAGAGTAATACCTTCTTGGGAAACCAGCGATACCAATGTAGTGCATTGGGAAGAATACCATGTACACCCCTACGAAAGTCAACCAGAAGTGAATGTATCCCAATTTTGCGTCCATCATTCGACCAAACATTTTCGGGAACCAATGGTACACCCCTGCCATCAATCCGAAGAAAGAGGCGGAACCCATTACCAAGTGGAAGTGAGCGACCACAAAATAGGTGTCGTGCAATTGAATGTCAATCGCAGAGTTGCCCAAGAATACACCCGTCAAACCTCCGGAAATAAAGAAGGATACTAGACCGATGGAGAATAACATCCCAGGAGTAAAGATCAAGTTACCTCTCCAAAGTGTAGCGAGGTAGTTAAATACTTTCACCGCTGAAGGAACTGCAATAATCAAGGTTAAGAACATGAAGATCGAACCCAAGAATGGATTCATTCCCGATACAAACATGTGGTGCGCCCAAACGATAAAAGATAGAACAGTAATGCCCAGCAAAGAAACAACCATGGCCTTGTATCCAAAAATTGGCTTACGAGAGTTGGTCGCAATAACTTCCGAAGTAATACCTAAAGCAGGCAACAAAACAATATACACTTCAGGGTGTCCCAAGAACCAGAACAAGTGCTGGTAAAGTACTGGGCTACCCCCCGTATTCGGAAGCGCTTCTCCGGCTACATAGATGTCAGAAAGGTAGAAGGACGTACCGAAGCTTCGGTCAAAAACGAGCAATAAGGCTGCAGCAAATAATACAGGGAACGAAAGAATACCGATTACAGCAGTCAAAAAGAAAGCCCAAATCGTTAAAGGAAGTCTTGAGAAAGACATCCCCTTCGTTCGAAGATTGATTACAGTAGTCACATAATTGATACCTCCCAACAAAGAAGATGCAATAAATAAAGTCATGGAAATCAACCAAAGGGTCATTCCCATACCAGATCCTGGAATGGCTTGCTCTAGTGCAGACAAAGGTGGATAGACTACCCACCCACCTCCAGCAGGCCCAGTCTTCAAGAACAGGGAGATAAACATAATCACACCTGACAAGAAGAAAAACCAGTAGGAAAGCAGGTTCATAAAGCCAGAAGCCATGTCTCTCGCACCAATCTGAAGTGGAATCAGAAAGTTAGAGAAAGTGCCACTCAAGCCTGCCGTCAATACAAAGAAGACCATGATGGTTCCGTGCATGGTCACCAAAGCCAAGTAGAAGGTTGGATCAAGCTTTCCTGCTTCATCTATCCAACCGCCCAATAAAGGCCGGAGGAATTCCAAATTCATGTCCGGAAATCCCAACTGCAACCTGAACAAGGTGGAAAGAAATCCACCAATGATTGCCCAGAAAATTCCTGTCACCAAGAACTGCTTAGCGATCATTTTGTGATCGGTTGTAAAAATGTATTTGGTTATAAAATTGTCATGATGCTCGTGTTCATGATGCTCTTGTTCGTGATGCTCATGAACTGCGCTGTCCTGCTGTGCAACTGTTGCTGTAGCCATAACTTTACTTATTATTTATTTCTTTCGCTTTTTTCAATACCTGCAATTTCTTTTACTTCAACTTTTTGACCCTGTGCGATGGCAGGATTCTGCTGCACAAAAGACTTTTGCTCTGCCATCCACTTCTGGTATTCGGCAGGCTCTAACACTTCAATTATTTTTCGCATTGAAAAGTGTCCACGCCCACAAATTTCTGTACAAGCGATTTCATACTCAAACTCAGGATCTTTCAGTTCTGCCCGCATCTCTGCAGTGGTCTTGGTAGGAATAAACCAAAAACGCGTAGGCATACCAGGTACGGCATCCATTTTCAAACGCATGTGTGGAGCAAATACAGAGTGCAATACATCGCGTGCTCTGATTTTGAATAATACAGGTTCACCTTTTGGAATTACTACCTTCGGAGAAGGAAAATCGTCCGTGGCATTCTTATCTGTAAAATCAATCCCATGAGAGTTAGATGCGTTGATCAAACGGTAATCATAGTCACCTAGGACATTGTCCTTTCCAGGATAACGGACCTCCCAAGCAAATTGATAGCCCATGATTTCTACAACGTGCGCTTTTTCAGGTGCTGGAGCTGTGATATCCGACCAAGCCAACCAGCCTGAAATCACCAAACCAGCCAATACCACACCCGGTACCGCAGTCCATATGATTTCCAACTTATGGTTGTCAGGATAAAAAGAAGCTTTTCTGCCTTCTTTGTATTGATACTTGTAAGGAAAAACAAA
>CAXNJN010000104.1:0-6585 GCA_964202605.1 Bacteroidia bacterium
CTTAACAACCTATTAACCAAGTATTTTTGGGACTGCAAATGTACAAGAACCAACGCAATTAAAAAAGATATTCAAAAAAAATACCTTGGTTTGTAGTCTCGCAACGAATCACAAATGAAGAGCAAAGTCACTGAAAATCAATTCTTTTCAAATGCAATACTTTCTTGGTATCAAGAAAATCCACGGCATTTACCTTGGCGCGAAACCCAAGATCCCTACAAAATTTGGCTTTCGGAAATCATTCTTCAGCAAACCCGCGTGGCACAAGGCCTGCCCTATTACGAAGCATTTTCAAAAACTTATCCTACTGTGCAGGCGCTTGCAGAAGCCCCAGAAGAAGAAGTACTCCGGCTATGGCAGGGCTTGGGCTACTACAGTAGAGCCCGAAACCTGCATGGCTGCGCACAATTTATTTGGAGAGAACTGGGTGGTGTTTTTCCAAACCGCTACGATACTCTCATCCAACTCAAGGGAGTGGGCAGCTACACCGCGGCTGCGATCTCAAGCTTCGCCTTTGGGGAGGTGCAGGCAGTGGTGGACGGCAATGTGTTCCGGGTTCTCGCCCGCTACTTTGGAACCGCCACAGACATTGCAAGTGGCAAAGGGAAAAAAGAATTCGAAGCACTCGCCAACCAGCTGATTCCTAAAAATTCCCCTGGGGAATTCAACCAGGCCATGATGGATTTCGGTTCGCGATGCTGTGTGCCCAAAAATCCATCCTGTGGAGAATGCCCTCTTTCCACCACCTGCTTTGCTTTTCAAAAAGGCCTGGTAGGCTCCTTGCCAGTAAAAATCAATAAAACTAAGGTCAAGGAACGTACCCTCAACTACCTGGTGATTCGCTGTGCAGGTCAGGTAGTTTGGAATAAAAGAGGTGCAGGTGATATTTGGACGGGAATGTATGATTTTCCCCTTCTGGAACAAGAAAATTTTCCATGGCACGAAAATCTGAGCAAAGAAGCTGTCCTATTTCCTAAAAAATACCGACATCTTCTGTCGCATCAACGGATACTTGGGAGCTTTTGGGAAGTGGAACTTCCGCCCAACAAACGCGCTGAATTGGTTCATTGGTGCCAAAAAGAAGGATTTGACTTGGTTGATCAACAGCAAATTGACGCTTTACCAAAGCCCAAATTGATCGTTCGCTATTTGACTGATCGAGAGATTTGATTACTTTCAATCTTCTAAACTTTTTAACTACTAAAAACAAAATGTTATGGCAGGAGTAAACAAGGTCATTTTATTGGGACATCTAGGATCTGACCCAGAAGTGAAATATTTGGAGGGAGACAAGGTAGTCGCTAATCTAAGCTTAGCAACCTCAGAGGCTTACCAAGATCGAAACGGCAACCGCGTGGAGCAAACCGAGTGGCACGACTTGGAGCTTTGGGATCAGCAAGCAAAAATCGCTGAAAAATACCTGAAAAAGGGTTCTCAGATCTACGTAGAAGGCAAAATCAAGTCTGACAAATGGACGGATGAGCAAGGCCAAAATCGAAAGAAGATGAAAATCAGAGTTTTGAGCTTTACCATGGTAGGCGGCAAGCCAGAAGGAATGGCCACTACTCCAGCACCGAATACAGGAATGGCCGCAATGCCAAGTTCCTCCCCTGCACCAAGCGCACCCATGGTATCCCTTGACGAGGGAGACGATGACCTTCCCTTTTAATTGAAATACAAATCCCCTGTTCCCTTAATTCAGGGGATTTGTATAACTTTGAACACTTTATTGAATTAAACACATGGATGACCCCTACCCGAGTTACTTACTGATAGCCCAGGTTTCTTCGTTTTCATTCTCTTATTTTTTGTTTAATGGGCTTGCGCTCCTTATCCTCCTAGTAGGATCTGCATTGGTATCTGGTTCTGAAGTAGCTTTTTTTTCGTTGAGTAAAGACGAGCTAACCGATCTCAACCAAAAACATCCAGAAAAAGGGCGTGTGATCACAAGCTTATTGGCCACCCCAAAAATCTTGCTCAGTACTGTTCTAATCCTAAATAACCTAATCAATATCGGCATCGTCACCTTGACGACCTTTGTTACTTGGACCCTATTTGGAACGAACGCTACTGGCCTAGTAGTCATTTTAATTCAAACAGTAGGCGTCACCTTCGCCATCGTATTTTTTGGAGAGATTGTACCGAAAGTGTACGCCAACCAAGCCAACACCCGTTTTGCATTGGCACTTGCAAGACCAATTACTTTTTTCACGCACCTTCTAAAACCCTTTTCGGTATTTCTAATCGCATTCAGTAACCTCATCGAAAAGCGTGTTCAACAAAAAGGATATTCCCTTTCCGTAGATGAACTGAATCAAGCTTTGGAAATGACCACCGAAGACACCCCTGAGGAAGAAAAAGAAATCCTTCGCGGCATCGTGAATTTTGGCACATTAAGCGTCCGTCAAGTCATGAAAAGCCGCATGGATATCTCCGCCATAGATGTTGAAATTGATTTCCATGAGCTGATGGATAAAGTCAACAAAAGTGGCTACTCTAGAATCCCAGTGTATGAGGAGACGATTGACCGTATCCTGGGAATTCTCTACATCAAAGACTTGCTCCCACACATCGAAAAAGATGAGACCTTCGAGTGGAAATCCTTGATTCGAAAGAGTTTCTTCGTTCCTGAAAATAAAAAAGCAGACTCCCTCCTCAAAGATTTTCAAAAAATGCGTGTGCACATGGCCATCGTCGTGGATGAATATGGGGGCACCTCTGGCTTGATCACCCTAGAAGACTTAATTGAAGAGATTATTGGAGAAATCAACGATGAATTTGACGACACGGACACCCTATTTTTTCAGGAGATCGATGTGGACACCTTTATCTTTGAAGGGAAGGTTTCCCTCAATGATTTTTGTAAAAAACTAGATTTAGATACCCAAGTCTTTGATGAAGTAAAAGGGGAAAGTGAGTCTCTTGGCGGCTTACTCCTTGAGCTGAACTCCAAGCTGCCCAAAAACGGGGCTAAAATCCGCTTCAAAGATTTTGAATTCACCATCTTGGCGGTGGATACGCGCAAAATCAAAAAAGTAAAAGTCCACCTAAGCGGAGGTGAAAAAGACAGTACATCCCCATTTACTGACTAATTTTTTATTTGGTTTATTCCCACTATTGCTGCTCGTTTATTTGGAATAGTGCAGTGCTAAAAAAGGAATGACACTATTTTTTCCAATTCCACAAAATATTTTCATTCCGCTACCAAAAAACTAATGTTCGAGTTTAAAATCTGCCTTATTTTAAAAATAAGGCAGATTTTTTTTTAAAAAGCCTAAAAATCCATTTCTGTTTTTTATCTTATTTTTAATAAAAAAGATTTTTTTAAATCATTTTAGCATGATTACGGGTTTTTAATTATGCTTATTTTAAAAAAATCAGTAATTTTTAGTTTTCAAACCTATTAAACTTATAAAAATGGAGCAAGGGTTATATCGGCAGGAGTTTGAGCACGACTCCTGCGGTATTGGAGCAGTAGTAGACCTCACCAATGAACCTACACACGAAACCATCAGCGGGGCTTTGTACATGCTCAGCAATATGGAGCACCGTGGAGGCAGAGGAGCTGATCCCAAAACAGGTGATGGAGCTGGTATTTCCATCCAAATTCCCCACCAATTTCTTCAAGACGTAACCGCACGTACTGAGATCCAGCTGCCCGCACCCGGAGAGTTTGGCTTAGGCATGACTTTTTTTCCTACCAACAAGCAGCTCTACTCGAAAGCAAAGGCCTTACTCAACCAACTCATCGAAGAATTGGGGTTTGAGCTGATTGGCTACCGGAAAGTTCCTATCGATGAAACCATCCCCGGATCAAGTGCGCTAGAAGTGATGCCGATTATTGAACAGGTATTTGTTCGCCACAAGGATGGACTTCAAAGCCTTGACCTAGAGCGTAAACTCTATGTACTTCGAAATTATGCGAGCTCAAAAATCAATTCAGAAATCCCAGGCGTAAACCAAGCCTTCTATTTTGCAAGCTTCAGTTCCTTAACCGTGGTGTACAAAGGACAGCTGCGAACGGATCAGGTACTGCCTTTCTTCAAGGACCTTCAAAATCCCCGCATTGCCTCCGCCTTTGCCATTGTTCACTCCAGATTTAGCACCAACACCTTTCCAAACTGGAGGCTGGCACAACCCTTTCGATACCTTTCTCACAACGGAGAAATCAATACCATTCGAGGCAATTTGAACAAAATGAAGTCCAAAGAGGCCTTGATGAAATCTTCCTTTTTCAGTCCGGAAGAGTTGGCAATGCTCATGCCCATCACCAACAAATTGAACTCTGACTCCGCCAATTTGGATGCCATGGTGGAACTGCTCACCCTCAGTGGGCGGAGCCTGCCGCATGCGATGATGATGCTCGTGCCGGAAGCTTGGCAGGACAACGAGGTCATGGACAAGGATCGAGCGGCCTTCTATAAATTTCACGCCTCCTTGGTAGAACCCTGGGATGGACCTGCCGCACTTTTATTTACCGACGGCAAATCGGTGGGCGCCACACTTGATCGAAATGGTCTTCGCCCGCTTCGCTATTTCATCACTAAAGACCAGCGCCTCATCCTCTCCTCCGAGGCTGGAGCGCTCCCTATTCGGGAAGCAACCATCACCCAAAAAGGAAGGATTAGCCCTGGACGTATGCTTTGGGCAGACTTGGAAAAAGGAAAGGTCCTCCTCGACGATGAAGTCAAAGGGGAGATTTGCAAACGACAGCCTTACGAACAATGGGTCAATGAAAAACGCACAAAACTCAGGCTTGTTCCCGAACCTGAAGAACTTACCTATTCCTACCAAACTGAAGAAATCCATAAACGCCAAACTATTTTCGGCTACACCTCCGAAGAGCTAAAAGTGATTTTAGCCCCGCTTGGAAATGAGGGTCAGGAAGCAGTAGGATCGATGGGCGCAGATACGCCACTGGCAGTCCTTTCCAAACAAAGCCAGCATATTTCGAATTACTTCAAACAGCTTTTTGCTCAGGTGAGCAATCCGCCCATAGACCCCATTCGAGAACGACTGGTCATGTCCCTTTTCACTCGAATTGGGGAAGGCCACAATATTTTGGAAGAAAGCCCACTTCACACCAAGCAAATCCATATTTCTCAGCCAGTCCTACTCAATGGCGATTTGGAAAAAATTACCCGACTTGAGCATTTGGGCTACCGAACCAAGCGCCTATTTGGACATTTTGTGGCAGATCACCAGCCCGGGAGACTATTGGCTGCATTGGATCTGCTATGCAAAGAAGCTGAAGATGCAATTTTGATTGAAGGTAAAAATGTGCTTATCCTCTCGGATAGAGATAGTTCAGAGAGCCTTGCCCCTATCCCATCGCTTCTAGCCATTGGAGCTGTGCATCAACATCTCGTCAAGAAAAAAATTCGTACTCGTGCAGGATTAGTCCTTGAATCTGCTGACATCCGAGAAGTGCACCACTTCGCCACCGCAATTGGCTATGGAGTGTCTGCCATCAACCCGTACATGGCCCTAGAATCCCTATTGGATTTACATCGAAAAGGAGAACTCCCTGGAGCCAAAGATGAGAAAACAGTTTTAGTTAACTATCAGAAAGGAATTGGAAAAGGACTACTCAAGGTGCTCTCCAAAATGGGGATTTCAACCTTGCAATCTTACCAGGGCGCACAGATTTTTGAAGCCATAGGACTAGGTCCAGAAGTGATGGATCGCTGTTTCAAAGGCACTGCCTCCCGAATTAGTGGAATTTCCTTCGATGAACTGGCGGAAGAAGTATTGATTCGCCACCGTGCAGCCTACCTCCCTCATGCAGGAGTGTTGGAAACAGGGGGGATTTACCAATGGAAAAGAAGGGGAGAAAAACACCTTTTTAATCCAGAAACCATTCACCTTCTCCAAAAATCTACCCGAATGGGTGATTATGCCCTTTATCAAAAATTCGCCTCAAAAATTAACGAGCAAGGCCAAGATGCGATGACTTTGAGGGGCTTGTTTGAATTTAAAAAGCAAATCTCCGTTCCCCTAGAGGAGGTTGAGCCCGAAGAAAAAATCATGAAGCGCTTCGCTACAGGAGCGATGTCCTTTGGTTCCATCTCCCACGAGGCACACACCACCTTGGCAATCGCCATGAACCGGATTGGTGCTAAAAGTAATTCAGGTGAAGGTGGAGAGGATGAGGTGCGGTATGACAAAAAAGCAAACGGAGACTGGGAACGATCTGCAATCAAACAGGTGGCATCTGGCCGCTTTGGAGTGACTTCCCATTACTTGACGCATGCATCCGAACTTCAAATCAAGATGGCACAAGGCGCAAAGCCAGGGGAAGGAGGACAACTTCCGGGACATAAAGTGGACGATTGGATTGGTCGCGTACGCCATGCCACTCCAGGAGTAGGCTTAATTTCCCCGCCTCCACACCACGACATTTACTCCATTGAGGATTTGGCACAGCTGATTTACGATCTAAGAAATGCAAATCGAACTGCTCGGATCAATGTAAAATTAGTTTCCCAAGCAGGAGTAGGTACCGTCGCTGCTGGCGTAGCCAAAGCCATGACAGATGTGATCTTGATTTCCGGCGCAGATGGAGGTACAGGGGCATCTCCCTTG
>CAXNJN010000105.1:0-6523 GCA_964202605.1 Bacteroidia bacterium
CTCGAACACTTTGTTGATGTAGAAAAACTAATCCAGGCATATGAAAAAATTATAGAGCTAATTATTGATTACAATAAGGTGATTGAGAAACCCAAAGTAAAACTCAATTACTATGAAGAAAACCAAATAGTCTATTTTTCTATTCATCATTTAAATGGTGTTTATAGTAAATCAATTGAAAATACCATAGAACGATTAGGTCAGACATATACTTCCTTGATAAAAAATCAAATTAACGGTTTATGCAACTTGCGCCTAAAAGCAAATTTTGGCAATGAAAAATATGCCGAAATTAATCTTTGGGACGGTGCAGATAAAACCGCCGTCAAAGTTCCCTATTTTGAAGGAGTTGAACATTTTTTCGAATTTCCAAAAATATATAAACCATGATTTATTTAATAGACGATAAAAACCTAAGACAAAAAGATTTTGGATGGAGTGAAGAAAGGTTTGCTCATTTCTCAAATATTCTAAAGCCATTATACAACATTGAAGATATAACTCGAATTGGAGAAGATCTCTATATTGAAAACAATATAATTTTATATCACGAGTCATTTCTTGACTTCACAAGTGACAAGGATAAAGCACTTAAACAAAGAGAAAAGCTAACTAAAATAGCAGCATCATCTCCTAATCTTTCAGTTGCATTTTTTAGTGGCAGCCAAGGGGCAAGATCGCTCAAAGAGAATGTAGCAATTTTGCCAGTTTCTACAGTTTATCAAAACTTAGAAATTCTTATAAATCAACACTATGAAGGGTCTCTTGAGCTCAAATATCTTCTTTTTGGAGAAAATCCTGAAATTGAAGAAGATTTAAATGAAAAGCTAACACAAGCTAATCGAACCATAGAACAAGATGCTGCAGAATTAATTGGTGAGACCTTATTTTTTCACCCAGATGAAGATTTTATTCAAAATGCAATACTTAACGCTCAAACTGAGGAGGTCTATTCTGAAATGGACTTTGACATGAATGAGATCGCTTTCAATTCATTAAGTGAAAAAGAATATGACAATATTTTCGTACCCCTATGTTTTGGACAAACTCTTTCTGATTTTAATGGCTTAAAATTGGCTACTCACATTCGTTGTACCCCAACAAAAAATCAGTTAAAAAGGATTTTCATCTACGGATTTGTGGGCCTTGATTTTTTATTGAATCACGAATACTTCAATATTCTCAAAACGAAAAATATTCAACTTGTTTCATACAGCAAAAAAGCTTTCGCTGCTGCAGCCAAAAGAAATTATGATCCATTAAAACTTGAGGAACTCACGAAAGAAATCAAAAAACTAAAATTAGACCCTCCATTAAATTATGCTGATTCCCACTCTATAGCAAACGAATGGGCAATTCATCAGTGGGCGAAAACAATTGGATGTGATGAAACTGAAGAGTTGAAAAGTGTATTCCACAATGTAGGTTATACTCTATATTTTAAATATTTAAGAACGGTTCACCCAATAACTAAATACAGTGAATTACCTGTCAAAAAACTAAAAATTGATTATGAAGGCAAGCCTAAAGTATTACTAATTGATGATGAAGCAGAAAAAGGTTGGTATGAAGTGTTAGCATTCTTATTAGGTGACCTAAACAATATTTATACTGATTTTTTAGGGGTTGATTTTAAAAGTCTAAGTAGTGACGAAATAATTGAAAAATCAATTGACAAAATATTTACAGATGACATTGATGTTGTAATTCTTGATTTTAGGCTAAATCCTTCAGATTTTGAAAAAATAAAATCAGATGAAATTACCAGCATAAAACTATTAAAGGAGCTTAAAAAAATAAATCCAGGAATTCAAGTTATTATTTTTTCTGCGACAAATAAAGCATGGAATTTACAGGCTCTTCAAGATGCACAGGCTGATGGTTTTATTTTTAAAGATGGAAGTAAAAACAACTTTAACCCTGAATCTACCTTGAAAGGAGTTGAAAGTTTAATTCCTGTTTTAACTAATTGTTTTGACAAAATCTTTTTAAAAGGTTTTTATTCCAAATTAAAGGAACTGAAAAGTGCTCTTATACCTAGAAAAAATTTAAAAAAATCAGATGCGCCTCTTCCTAAAGAGTTTGTTGATGAAACTTTGAAATGGCTTGAATTGAGTTGTGAAGTTTTAAAAAGGGAACCTAGTCAGTCCATGATCACAACATCATTTATATTCATGTTTTCTGTTTTAGAAAACATATCAAACAGATTGATTAATGTGGACGATCCAATACCAATATCTTTAAATGAAAATAACAATCAACAATTATATATGTTTGAATTCAGAGGTTCTAATCAGAAACTCAAAAGATTTATAGAGGATGAAAATAATCCTGGTTTTTATAGAAGAACCAATTCAAAATTACAAACACCGAGAAATATCCCTTGGAAATTTAAAATCCTTAATGCATTAGACTTTATTACGGATAACAAAATGAAGGAAAATGAATTGAGTGTTTTGATCAAAAAAAGGAATGATCTTATACATGCTAATTCAACAACTGGTGAAAAATTCACCATAAATATTGAATTATTGATAACACTAAACTCAATTATTCATCAGGGCTTAATTAATGTGAAATAATTTTCCGACTCAAAATTAACCAACCGATTCTACTTCCAATCTAAACTAGTAAAAGAACCAAGACTCTATTGTTGAAACATTTTGTCAATTTGCCCAAAAGTTTGCCTTTGAATTGGGCGAAATAAAATCAATTAGAAACCGTTTAATTTTTATAAATGTATGAAGACGACATACCATCTTTTTTAAATTTTTTTTCTGTGCAGTTACACCGCACAATTGAATACAACATTTGCATAGAAATTAAAAGACATGAGCATATTCAACCACTTTTCGCATTTAAATCTAAGCCAGTGTCAGGAAACTGCTCTAACTAGGCTGGAGGCTTTTTTAGATAGTCCGGTGCAGGTATTTATGCTAAAAGGGTTTGCCGGTAGTGGGAAAACTACCATACAAAAAGGGTTAGTGGAATACCTTAAGTCAATTGAAAAGGATTTCGCTTTGATGGCTCCTACAGGAAGAGCCGCAAAAGTAATCCGAGAAAAAACTAAGCAGGACGCTTTTACAGTCCATAAGTCTATTTACAGTTTTGAGGATTTAGTTGAGGTAAAAGATGGAGATTCCTTCTATTACACTTATAAGCTCCGTAACAATGTAGATGTGGCCGGAAAAGTATTTATTGTGGATGAAGCCTCCATGTTGTCAGATGTGAAAAGTGAAGCTGAGTTTTTCCGTTTCGGATCAGGCCACCTCTTGACTGATTTTATCCAGTATACAAGAATTACTCAACCCAATGTGAATTCTAAAATCATTTTCATAGGCGACCCTTGCCAATTGCCTCCGGTAGGAGATACTAGTTCAAAAGCTTTTGAAGCCGATTACCTCAAAGAAAAATTTAAGCTCTCTTCTGAAGAAACAGAAATGAAGGAAGTAAAGCGCCAAGGAGGTGAGAGCGGAATCTTAAACGCTGCTTCAAAAATCAGAAGGAGTATCACTTCAAAACTGTTTACGGAATTTAATTTACGCCCCAATGGGAAGGATATTTTTAACCCCGATTATTCAAACTTTCTTGATACCTGGCAAAAGGCTGAAAGTCCAAAAATCATCCTTGCTAGTAAAAATAAAACCTGCCTAGACCTTAACTTACAAATTAGGGAGCGGAGGTTTGGGATTTCAAATTCGCCAATCCAAAAGAGTGATCACGTTATCCTAGGAGCAAACAATTACCCTAAGGGTGTTTTCAATGGAGAGTTTGCTGTAATTAATGAGGTCAGCGAACAGGTCATTCAACGAACTATTTCATTAAGGGGACAAGACCCAGTTAAGCTAACCTGGCGCGAGGTAGAGTTAGTTTTTCCTGATGCAGACAGTAACTCAAAAGTGGTAAAAGGAATGATGTTAGAAAATTTTATTTATGGAGCTAATTTTTTGAAGCCTGAAGAAACACAAGCCTTATATGTAGACTTTACTATCCGTCACAAAGAGCTAAAGCCCAGAACAAAAGAGTTCACAGAAGCACTTATGCAGGACGAATATTTCAATTGCCTACAAATGAAATATGGGTATGCAGTTACCTGCCATAAGGCACAGGGAGGTGAATGGGACAATGTTTTTACCATTTGGGACAATGATATTTTGGAAGGATTTAACTGCTATTCAGATACTCAACGGCGTGCGGGGAAAACAAATCAAGATTTTTACCGCTGGGCTTATACCGCAATTACTCGAGCGTCAAAAAATTTGTATGCTTTGAATCCCCCCTTTTTCAATTCCTATTCAAACATGACATTCCTTGATGCCACAGTTAGCTCTGCATTGAATGATTTAAAAGGAATGCAGGTTCAAACAGAGCAAATTCAGTTAGATAATGAATGGATACAAAAATTAGAAGCATTTAACCTATTGGAACAACCAATTTCAATACAGGACCACTTTATTACTAGTTCCCTTGCATTACAGAACCTAGGTGCAGAACTAATTGAATGGCAAAAATTGGGCTATGAAATCAGATATACAGTAAAAAGAGGCCAGGAAAAGGCAGTATTTAAGACCTATATCAATGCAAAAAATGAATTTAAAAACTCATTTTCTTCTATCCCAAACCTTTCAACACCTAGTAATTTCAACACCGAACTCACTGAACTTTTCAATAATTTACCCACTAGGGAAATAAAACGAAATACAACAGCGGATATTCTTAGCAAGATTGAATTTGATGTCGAATTTGAGGAAAAACATCCATTTACAAGAAATTTGTTTGATGACTTAGAATTCGAATTAAAGGAGTTGGGAATTACAATTTATGCTATTCAACACCTCCATTACAAGGAACGCTATACATTCAAACGGAATCAGGATACTGCTGTACTGGATTTTGAATACAATAAGGATGGATTCTTTGGCAGAATTGTGCCTACACAAAATAAGTCCACAAGCCAATCCCTACTTTCTAGCATTCAAACGGCCGTAAACAAAATCAAAGAAGAATATGCCAGCTAAAGAAATAAAAGAACTTCGCAAATCAGGAAGGCTTGCTGAGGCTTTGGAAATGGCCTCTGCTGAGTTTGACTTGGATCCAGAAAACATTTGGACCAAACGCAACCTCAGTTGGGTCTATTATGAATACCTCAAAGCAAATGCGCTACCTGATTGCTATGATGAGTTTATTTCCTCGCTCACGAAATTGGCAGCATTAGAACTTCCTGAAGATGAAAAGATGCTTTTTGACACTCTTACTTTTCAGGTTGGCAAACTGGTATTTGCACTGCTAAAGCAAGAGCCTATTCCTGTACAAAAAATCAAACAGCTCGGAGATTTAATTCGAAGTTTTCATTTTACAAAACCATCTGAGGGCTATAGTTTCCTCCTAAAAGGGTTCCATAAAGGACTAAAAGACAGTGGACATTACTTGGATTTTGTAGATTGGTGGGGGTTAGAAAATCTTTCACCAGAGGATTTTGAAAAAGAAAAACTTCCTACTGGCAAGGAAATTATGGCATTGGCAGAGCAAATCTATATTGCCTATGCAAAGCAATTGCTCCCCCAGAAAGACCTACAGGGGAATGTATATTTCAATAGAAAGAAGATAGAAGAATTTCTTCCGTCACTAGAAGCATTAGCAGAAAACTATCCATCCTACCAATACCCTCCTTATTTTCAAGCAAAACTATTGCTAGCCTTAGGAGACAATGAAAACGTATTGTCTTCACTGATTCCTTTTGCAAGAAAAAAACAAAATGATTTTTGGGTTTGGGAAGTATTAGCGGAAGCAGTGGAAGGCAATCCAGAAGAGGTTTTTTCCTGCTACTGTCGAGCCTTGCTTTGTCAAAGTCCAGAAGAAATGCTAGTTGGCCTTCGTCAAAAAATGGCAGAAGCCATGATTCAACGAAACTTTTACAATGAAGCCAAGACGGAACTGGAGCAGATTTTGAAAATAAAGCAATCCAATGGACACAAAATCCCAGGGATTATCACTCACTGGATAACTCAAGGATGGTATGCAGAAGCTACTTCTTTGGAGTCCAACAAATCCTTCTACCGCCAACATGCTGATTTAGCAGAAAATATTCTTTATTCTGATGCTCCAGAGGAGTTGGTTTTTGTGGAATTTGTCAACTCAGACAAAGGGATGATCAACTTTATCGCGTCTGAAGAAAAGTTCGGCTTTTTCAAGTTTAATCGGTTTATAAAAAAGGCTCAGCCAGGCGATGTGCTGTCCATACGATTTAATGGTGGAGCCAAAGGAGGCTGGTATAATGTACTAACCTGTAAAAAAGTAACCGATGACTCCTTCAAGTCTGAGTTTCAAAAAGAAGTAGAAGCGACTGTCAAAATACCCACAGGTGCCAGTTTTGGATTTTTGGGTGATGCATTTATTCACCCCAGTCTTGTAATCAAATATAAGTTGAGTGATGGACTAGAATTCAAAGGGCAAACCATCAAAACCTATGATTCCAAAAAGGAAAAATGGGGCTGGAAATTGATCTAAAATCAACTTTGAATAG
>CAXNJN010000106.1:0-6328 GCA_964202605.1 Bacteroidia bacterium
CGCCCCCAACTACCTGGGTGCCGTACTCGATCATTTGCTGGGCGTGAAAAGAGCCTTCAGTTCCTGTGAAGCCCTGAACGATTACTTTAGAATTTTTATTGACGAGTACACTCATGATGTGCTGATTATTGTTTCGCACAAAAATAGAAGAAAGCACCCCCATTCAAAAGAAAACCCTAACATTCTACAGGTAATTTGATGTGGGCAAGCAAGGCTTGGCTTTCCCTTTCTCATTTCTCAAAAAGTTAACCCACCCTTTATTCCTCTCGTAGCGCTGAATCGAACCAAGAATAGTAAATCTTCTTCTCGATGAAAGGGAGATGTTATTTTTTGGTTCTAAAAAATTAACTTTGAATTGGGAGTTGGAAGTGAGATTACTACAGTTTAACTGCCACCAAGACTAGATTCATGCTGCTAAAAACCACCTCGCTAAGCTTTGCCTATCCCGGGCAGCCCAGCCTTTCCTTTCCAGATTTTTCGCTTTCCGGGGGGGAGGCATTACTTCTACTAGGTAAATCTGGGTCTGGAAAAACTACCTTCCTGAATCTGCTCGCAGGTCTCCTCAGCCCCAGCCATGGCCAAGTGATTCTGGATGATACTGTCCTTTCTGCCCTTCAAGGCCATCGTTTGGACTTGTTTCGGGGGCAACATATTGGGATTGTATTCCAAAAGCCTCACCTGATTGCCGCCCTCACCGTGAAACAGAATTTGGAGCTGGCGCAATTTTTAAGCAAGAAAAAAGGACCTTCGCCCCTGTCCCTACTTCAAGACCTGGGCATCGCTAGCAAAGCATCCGCAGCGGTAGGTACCTTGAGTGAAGGAGAAGCCCAACGGGTATCCATCGCTCGTGCCTTGGTCAATACACCCAAACTGATCCTTGCCGATGAACCTACTTCTAGCTTGGATGACGAACATGCACAGCGGGTGGTCACACTTTTAAAAAGCGAGGCTGCCAAAATAGGGGCGGCCCTTGTGATCGTTACACACGACCAGCGTGTTAAATCAGAAGTTTCACAGGTACTTGAACTGAAAAGCGAATGAACCTCCTCACCCTCAGTTGGAAATACCTCAGCTTCAGGCCACTTTCAACTGGCCTGAATGCTATTTTATTGGCTTTCGGTTTGGCTATCATCACTGTTCTGCTCCTCGTGCAACACCAGTTTGAGCAAAAAATGACCCATGATGCTGCCGGGATTGATCTGGTGGTGGGTGCCAAAGGAAGCCCGCTCCAGTTAATTTTATCCTCGGTTTACCACATTGATTTTCCTACCGGAAATATCAAGATGGAGGAGGCGCAACGCATTTCTAGAAGCCGCTTGGTGAAGCAAGTTATCCCGCTAGCCATGGGCGATAATGTTCAAGGCCTTCGAATCTTGGGTACCAATCATGATTATTTAGATCTATATGGAGTAAAATTCGCAGCTGGAAAAGCTTGGGAGAAGCCTTTTGAAGTGACTCTAGGCGCAGAAAGTGCCCAGATTCTCGGGTTGAAACTTGGAGACAGCTTTAGCGGAAGTCATGGAATAAGCGTGGGCAGCCATGACCACGACCAACATGCGTTTACCGTAACGGGTATTTTGGCACCCTCCGGAAAGGTGGTCGATCGACTCGTGCTCACCAGCATTGAATCGGTTTGGTATACCCATGATGAAGAGAGCAAAGCCGAACCAGATACCACTGCACAAGGTGAGGAAGAGCCACTTGCTGTAGAAGAAGGTCCAGAACTGGGGATGGATCCGCATCTGCAACCGGTTACTGCTCGGGGCTTTCCGATCACGGATCAGGATCGAGAAGTGACCACATTATTAGTTCGCTACCGCAATCCCATGGCGGCCATACAGCTCCCACGCATGATCAATTCGGGCACCTCCATGCAGGCTGCCTCACCTGCATTTGAAATGTCTCGCTTGTTTGAATTGCTTGGAGTAGGCATCAGCCTTTTGCAGGGCTTGGCCATTGCCTTAGTGGTCATTGCAGGCTTGAGCATATTTATCGCGCTTTACAACTCTCTGAAGGAACGAAAATACGACCTGGCGATCTTGCGTACCTTGGGTGCTTCTCGCGGGCAACTGGTAGGTTTGGTGTTTTTGGAAGGCATTTCGCTCACCACCATGGGCGCTCTTTTAGGCATTGGGTTTGGGCATGGCTTTTTGGCCCTTATCGTGGAGCTTACTTCCCAAGAGCTGGTTTCCTTGGTAGATCCCTGGATATTCCTAGCCGAAGAAGGATTGATTTTCGGCTATGCCTTGGCAGTTGGAATCGTAGCCTCACTGATCCCTGCTTGGTCAGCCTACCAAACGAGTATTGCAAAGCAGCTCACAAAAACGTAATTAGCATAAAATTTAAAGCAAGATGAAAAAAGGAGCTTTCCTTATCTGTTTACTTTTGGCTCTAGCCACTTTTTCCCAGAATTCCCAGGCCCAAGGGGTTTGGAAAAGTTTGTCTGAGGTGACCTACAAAATCAGCAAAGACAATTTTGGAGAGCTGTATGTTCCGGTTTTCTCCGAGAATATCAAAAAATTGGAAGGAAAAGTTGTGGAGGCAGATGGCTACATCATTCCTTTTGAAGGCATGTTTAAACCTACCCAAATCATCTTGTCGAGTCTGCCGCTAGCGGAATGTTTTTTTTGTGGTTCGGGTGGACCGGAAACCGTCATGGAAGTGATGCTTACTTCCCCCATTAAATACACCTCCAAGCGAGTGAAGGTGCGGGGTAAACTTACACTCAATACCGCCGATCCCGAAAAGCTGATGTATATCCTCAAGGAAGGAAAGCTGGTAGAGTAAGGTCTTGATTAGCGGCTTTCTACAGGACTAAACTGGTGGTATAGACGTCTTTTATTTTCTGATAAAAAAAGCGTTCCGATAGGCGTATTTCACGAATGCGTTCCTGCAATTCGTTGAAATAGTTCATTGAAGTACCCGACTTAAATCGATCGTCATTGAGGACGAAGCCTTTAATGATGTATTCTTTGAGCCGTTGGGTAGCCCAAATGCGAAACTGCGTGCCTTGGGGCGATTTTACTCGATAGCCTACTGAAATGATAACATCAAGATTGTAGTGATCAATCTCTCTTCCCACCTCACGACTTCCCTCCATTCGAACTTGTCGGAATTTCCGACAAGTTCGAATTTGCTCCAACTCACTTTCCTCAAACACATTAGCAATATGTTCAGCTACAGTGCTTCTCCCTTTGCCAAACAAAGTCGCCATTTGGTCTTGGGTCAACCATACGGTTTCTTCCTCTAAGCGCACATCAATTTTAATGTTACCGTCTGAGTTTTGGTAGATGAGGATGTCGCTGTTCATCAAAGGCTGTTTTTAATTTTTACGCGTTTGCAAGTAATCATTTTGGCATTTGCTGCCAAAATCCTTTTGACCCAGCAATTCAGAAAAACACAGAACAATCTGGAATGTGTTGTTTCATTTCAGGTGCTGTCCACTTAAAAAGCAGTTTTAAATTTTGATCGCTTATAGAAGTTAGCGATTTAATTCATGTTTACTATCACCTGTTGACGAATTGTTACCCTCGATATCAACTAGCAGTAATTCAAATTGTGTATTTTATTTATCCTGACTATCCGCTTTTTCACCACTAAACTGAGAAAAAAAGGTTTGAGGTTCAATAGGTGAGCTGTGAACCGTTGACCGCCTGTGGGCCGAGGCTCGTGGTCTGTCAACGATGATTATCCGCAGTTTTAAATTGGCGAGCTGAGCTACCGGCATGATTGCGGATAATCATATTATTTATTTCCCTGCAGGTAGGCTTTTTCGCGATCGCGAAACTTTTCCAATAAATCCAGGCTGACTTTCCCTACTTTTCCAGAACCCACTTTTCGATCGTCGATCTGCGTCACCGGCAACAAAATCTTCGTGGTGGCAGAGATAAAGGCTTCATCCGCTTCCCAAACTTCGTCCAGTGAAATAGGTCGGACTTGTACATTCCCTGCAATGGCTAGCAAATGCTTTCGGGTGATGCCCATGAGGATGTGCCGATCTGGGGTAGAGATGATCCCATCTTTGACAATAAAAAAATTACTCCTAGAACTTTCACTTACCTGGCCGTCCCAGTGGTAGATTACATCTTCTGCTCCCTGAGCATTCCACTGCATGCTATGCCAAACCGGTAGCGTATAGTTGGTGGTTTTGATATCTGCAATCGCGCGGATATGTTCTAGACTGATCAGCTTGACGCCATTTTGGTATTTTTCCTCGGATGGGAAACTCAATTCTTCTCCAAACATAAAAAGCTTACCCGTTGCAGGGGAGAAGTGGTTTTCTGAAACTCCCCCCGTCAACACCATTCGAATACCTCCTTGTTCCAGATCATTTTTTTGGATCAACTCCGCAATGATGGCACGAAGTTCTTCTCGAGAATAAGCGAGTGGCAAATAGGTTTTTGCTGCAGAGCCGATAAAGCGATCGAGGTAATCTTCCAGAAACACAGGCTGGTAGGCTTGGGTGCGGAAAAAATCAAAAATACCATAGCCTCGGATGACTGCCAGATCGGCAGGATGGAGGCGGGCATCTTGGGAAGGAATGATTTCCCCATCGGCAAAACAGAATGGTTTCATAGCGCTACAGTCAATATTCAAAATTAGGGACTTAAATTTACATTGGCTTTGCTAATGAGCCCAGTTTCTTCTTTAATTTTAAAATTAGTTAACCAATCCCTTTCTCCCATGAAACTATTTTCTACTTCCTTGATCCTGTTTCTTTCTTTTCTAGTGCTTGCTTGTGCCAATCCATTGATTGAAGCAAACAAAGAAATGAGGGCTCAAATTATAGGGGTACACGACGAGGTGATGCCCAAGATTGGGCAACTCATGTCTTTGGAAAAGAAAGCCCTGGCGCAGGCAGACAGCCTTTTTATTCAAGACAGCACGGCTACTGCCGAAATTGAAGGTATGCGATCTCTCGCAGGGCAGCTCAATCAGGCCCATGAGGGGATGTTTGTTTGGATGAGACAGTATTCGCTTGAGGAGGAAGGAAAAACTCCTGAGGAGCTAAAAACCTACCTAGATGAGCAGCTTGTGAAAGTCAATCAAGTCAATGTCGAAATCAAAGCCGCCTTGGAGCAAGCAGATACCCAGTTAAAGGATTAATTTTCTGCGGGTGGGTTTCTCAGGTACTTTTCTACTCGAGGAGCATCGATGACCCCTTCGTTCATGCCCCAACTGTTGTACAAGTAGGTGGCGATCTGTGCCAGGTCCAGTGGGCTGAGATTTGGATTAGCAGGCATGGCTTGATTGTAGGCCTGTCCATTGACTAAAATTTCGCCTTCTTTTCCATGCTTCATGATCCAGATGCTGCGATGCATGTCTGCTTTGAAGTAGTCTGCATCCCGTAGCGGAGGGATCAGTTTACCTAGTCCACTTCCATCTTTTTGGTGACAGTTGGCGCAGTAATTTTCATAGAGCTCCTTTCCAGGAATGGCAAACTGCAGCACCTTCGCATCTGAAATTTGGGCTAAGTTATTCTCTTTAGTACTGGCTTTGGGGCTGCAGGAAAAAGTGACTAAGCCAAGAAAAATCAAGGGTACTAAGAATCTCATGGCTTGAGTAGTTTTGGGATATCTGCAAGTAAACGATCTACTTGTTCGGTTTTTGTCCCATCATATACGCCACGAATCCTTCCCTGCTGGTCAACAAGTAAGAAGGCTCCGCTGTGCAAAAATCCTCCCGGTTCCATGTCATCGGCCATGGTCGTAGTCAAATAGCTAGTTTGGCCGATCTCAAAGATCTTTTCCTGATCTCCCGTCAAAAAATTCCAAGTAGCTGCATTGGGTACCCCTAGTTTCTCAGCGTAATCCTTAAGCACGGCTTGCGTATCGTGGGTAGGGTCGATGGTATGGCTCAAAATCCGAAAATTGGGTTCTTCCTTAAACTGTTCGAATACCCGAAGCATTTCCTTTTTCATGACCGGACAGATGGTAGGGCAGGTAGTGAAAAAGAAATCGGCCACATAGATTTTGCCCGCCATATTTTCCTTGCGGATGGTGTCGCCTACTTGATTGACGAAAGCAAAGTCTGCAATGCTATGGTACACTGTATCTTGGTTATCATCTACATAGCGTTCCCCAAGGATAGGTAATTCAGCCGTTTCGCTAGTTTTTTCAGAAGGAGCGCCACAAGAAATAGCCAAAGCAATAAGTGGTAAGAGGAGTAATTTTTTCATGGGGCTTAGCGGGATCTATATTTTTTATACAGCTTGATTGCTATTAGGAGCACTAGAGATAGGCCTACCAATCCCAGCATTCCCCAAACCATACTCATGGTGTTTTTGAGAACGATGAGAAAGACGATGGCAAAGAGCAGCAGCGTGGAC
>CAXNJN010000107.1:0-6117 GCA_964202605.1 Bacteroidia bacterium
GTGACCACTCCTGTGGCACCAGACTGTCGGATATCTTGAAGGCTCACTGGATCCTTGGGTCCGTACCAGCGCATGGTTTGTTCCATTCTATAGGTCATGAGAATTTGATTTTTTGGGTGAAATGCATTAAAAATTTAAACTCCAGAGTAGGCGCTAAAACCTCCATCTACTGCCACAGTTGTGCCCGTCACAAACTTGGAGGCATCACTGCAAAGCCAATGCAAGGCGCCCAACAAATCATCAGGATGTCCAAATCGGTTCATTGGCGTATGGCTTATAATCTGTGTGCCCCGTTGCGTCAGACTACCGTCCTCCTGCGTGAGTAGCGTTCTGTTTTGTTCCGTTAGAAAAAAACCGGGTGCCAAGGCATTCACTCGGAAGCTTGGACCATGCTTGGTAGCAAGTTCGACCGCAAGCCATTTGGTGAGGTTGTCGATAGCAGCTTTGGCAGAGGCATAGCCCATTACACGAGTCATGGGTCTAGAAGCAGCCATGGAACTGATATTGAGGACAGTGCCTCCTCCATTTTTCAAAAGCAGGGGAAGAAACGCCTTGATAGGATATACGGTACCTAAATAATTGAGGTCCATCACCTGCCTCAACGCATCGCCATCAAGGTCCAAAATGGTTTGTTCGGGTCGGATCACTGCACCCGCCATATTTCCGCCAGCAGCATTGATGAGAATTGCAATAGATCCATGCTGCGATTCGATGAGTGGTTTGACTTTTTCGAGTGACTCTTCATCCGTGACATCCGCATAATAGCCCGAGGCTTTGCCTCCTTCAGCAATGATTTGATCTCGTAGGGCATTTACCTTCTCGGGCGTTCGGCCCAAGAGCAAAAGTTCGGCTCCTTGTTGTGCTAGGTACAGGGCCATGCTTGTTCCAAGTACCCCTGTGGCTCCAGAAAATAGAATTTTTGTTCCTTTTAAGTCAAATAGGTCCCTGGATATCATGGGTTGGTGCTATAGTTTTGTGGACTAAAATTGAAGTAGGCTTTGGCATTGTAGTAGCAGATGTCTTGAATGATTTTGCCTAGCCATTGCTCATCCCAAGGCAATTCCCCTTGTTCGACTTCTTGACCAATCAGTTGGCACAAGATCCTACGAAAATATTCGTGTCTTGGAAAGGAAAGAAAGCTTCTGGAGTCCGTGAGCATTCCGATGAAGCAACTCAATAAGCCCAGATTTGAGAGGGCATTGAGTTGTTTTTCCATGCCATCTTTTTGGTCGAGGTACCACCATCCAGAGCCATACTGCATTTTTCCTTTGATTGAACCGTCGTTGAAGTTACCGATCATGGAAGCAAAGACCTCGTTGTCTCTGGGGTTGAGGTTGTAGATCACGGTTTTGGCCAATTGGTCAGTTTTGTCCAATTCATTGAAGAAGCTGGCAAGGGATTTGGCCTGATCAAAATCTCCAATGGAGTCAAATCCAGTATCCGCACCTAAGCTTTTGGCCATTCGCTCGTTGGTATTGCGAAGCGCACCGAGGTGGAATTGCTGCACCCAGCCCTTGGCATGGTACTGTTTGGAAAGGAGGGTAAGAATGTGAAAGGTAAAGTATTCTTGTTCCGCGGCTGTAGGAGGGTTACCTGCAAGGGTATTTTTGAAAATACGATCAGCAGACAACTGGCTGTCCGTTGAAAAACAGAGACGTTCCAATCCATGATCCGCTACTCGGCATCCCATGGAATGAAAGTAGTCTATTCGCTTGTAGAGTGCCTCCATCAAGGTATCAAAGGAGCTAATTTCTATTCCCGCGACAGTCCCTAGGTTCACAAGGTAGCTGCTGTAGTTTTGGGATTGCCCGATCGCAAAGGCTTTGTCAGGGCGAAAGGTAGGGTACATACCCATGGGCAAGCCTTCTTTTCGGTAGGCGAGGTGATGGCTCAAATCGTCTGTTGGATCGTCAGTGGTGCCGACTACTTCTACCTTCATCCGTTCGAGCAGCCCACGAGTACGAAAAGACTCCTCTTGGAGAATTTCTGAGGTAGTGGAGTAAATTTTAGAAGAATTTGCAGGTGAAAGGAGATCGGTAATCCCAAAATACCGCTTCAGCTCCAGCGCGCTCCAATGGAATAGTGGGTTTCTGAGTGTGTAGGGTAGGGTATAGGCCCATTTCTCAAATTTTTCTGCATCCGAAGCCTTTCCAGTGATGTACTGTTCCTCAATTCCTAAGGTTCGCATCGCTCGCCACTTGTAGTGATCTCCGGCTAGCCAAATAGAGCTGATGGATTCAAACTTTCGGTTGGTAGCGATTTCAGCGGGAGGGAGGTGGTTGTGGTAATCGATGACGGGAAGCCCTTTCGCATATTCATGGTAGAGCTGCTGGGAAAATTTATTTTTCAATAAAAAATCCTCAGAAAGAAATGAAGTTTGCTGGGTTAATTGGGTCATTACTAATAATTGACTTTAAGAACAGAAATATAAATTTTTATAGTCTGGAGAATTTTAGAAAAAGCACTTCATTGTGGTAATTATTTGGCATTAACATTAGTCTTTACAACCCACTATCACCCGCTTCATTTATAGTTATTAAATCCACCTTGACTTTTAATTAGGGCGAATTCGCCCTAATTAAAAATCGGGTTGTTTGATATTTTAATTTTTTGAAGCGCAGGCTTCTTATCTTAGGTAGTTGCTCAAATCGCTGGTGGAGCCCAGCCTTTTTCGTATTCTCTACTCCACAATGCCATTGCTTTGGGGGAATTGATGATGTGTCCATTGCTAGGATCACAGGTCAAGGATTCTCCTGTTCGGCTACTGATATTGGCCAAATGACAGAGCAGGGTAGATACTGCGCCTTCTTCAATGGTCGAGTTTTGCTTTTCTGTTCCCCGTACTGCATTGAAGAAGTTGACAATGTGTAGCGTACTCATGTCACCTCCACCGCCAAGAGCGGTACCCCCTTCGTTGTTGTTGGCCAGGTTGGATTTGATTTCTTTCCCAGATCTGTCGATCAGTCGGTAGCCACCGCGGTCCACATACACGGTGCCCTCTGATCCATAGATGATCGTTCCTCGGTCTGAGCCATAAGTTTTGTAGTTATTTCGGCTTTTTCCATCCCATTGAATCACCTTTCCTTCACCAAACTCGAAGGTAGCGTCCATGGTGTCGTACATGGTCCAGCCATCTCCTGGGAAGTGCATTTTCCCAGCTACCACCGATACTGCTTTTGGAAATTCCACTTGGAGTGCCCATCGGGCTATATCCAATTCATGGGTCGCATTGTTGCCCGTTTCGGCAGTGCCGTAATCCCAACCATACCAATGCCAATTGTAGTCCCAGGTGTCGTGAAAATAAGGCTTTCTAGGAGCTGGGCCTTGGAAAAGATCCCAGTCTAATCCTGCAGGTGCTGCTTGCTGGACTGGGTTGGAAACTGCACCACGAGAATTGCTGTAAAAGGCCTTGGCGAAGTACACCTTACCAATAACACCCTCGTGGATGGCCTTGATGATCTCCCTACTTTCGGGTGCAGAGCGCTGCTGGTTGCCCATCTGAACTACCTTGTTGTATTTCTTCTGAAGTGCAACGAGCACTTCTCCTTCCCGTGGATTGTGGGAGCAAGGCTTTTCAACATACACATGTTTGTCTCGTTGAAGAGCCAGCCAGGTGCCTGGAGCATGCCAGTGGTCTGGGGTGGCATTGATCAAGACGTCGACCTCCTTGTCGTCCAAAACCTTGAAGATGTTTTGCTCCTGTTTGGGCTGGTAATCGATCCATTTTTCAAATTCTTTGGCTGCCTTGGGCATCTGGGACTGCATCGCATCACAGAGGTAAAGCAAATTTACATTGCTACTTTTCAATCCAATAGGCTCGTAGTATGCGCTTAATCTCCTGCCTAATCCAGCAATTGCTACATTAAGACGATCGTTTGCACCCACAATGCGTGCATAGGATTTGGGGGAGAAGCTAAGCGAGCCTAGGGCAGAAAACCCGAGCGTTACAGCAGCACTTTTTTTGATAAAGTTTCTTCGATTTGACTTCGACATGATTGGAAGGGTTTATGGTCTTATTGGAGGGTCTTAATTTTAATGTTTTTGTAGCTTACTTGATCTCCGTGATCTTGGAGAAGGATGCGACCTGTTGGGGCCTCACCAAATTTATTCCAAACCACATATTTACTGATGGCCACCAGGTCTCGGTAGGCTTGGGAGCCACGCACGTACTCCAGTACTTTTACGCCGTTGAGGTAGTGCTCCACCTTGTTGTTTGGATAGACTACAACTCTGCCTTGGTTCCATTCTCCAGGCTTCCTCACAAATCGGGCTTGCTTCTCCGCTTTGATGAGGTCATACAAGGAAGCTAGGGTACGGTTGCCATCTCTACCCATCTTGGCATCTGGATGGAGTGCATCGTCAAGAATTTGGTATTCCAAACCGATCGCTGAGCCTGTGTTGCCTTCAGATAGGGTCACAAAATACTTCACCCCACTGTTGGCACCTTCGCTGAGCTTAAAATCAAAAGCCAAATCGAATGCACTAAATTCAGCAGTAGTGACGATGTCTCCGAAGGTTCTTGCCTCACTGCCGTCCGACTTTTGGATCGTTAAGATGCCATCTTCAATGGTCCATCCGGCTTTTGGGAAGGCTTCTTTTCGAGCACTTTCCCATCCTGTTGAAGATACCCCATCAAAGAGGAGTTTCCAGCCTTGGGATTTCTCTTCTGGTGTTAATTCATTTTTGACTGTGCTGACCACAAAAACCTCCTGCTTGAAGGGGTGTGGTTTCAAATTTTCCGTTTGAACTCTGATATTTCGAAAGTAGGTTTTTCTGCCCTCGTCTTCTTTGGCCTGGATGCTATGTACTTGAAGACCAATGAAGCCTTTGCTGTCCATGTCATCCACAAAATAGGCCACTTCTTGCCCATTGATCCAGGTTTTGAGGGTAGTGCCAATCGCTTCAATGCGGTAGCGATTCCACTCGCCCATCTTAAATACTGACTTGGCTATGGGGTTCAGATCCAATGGATAGAACCATCCGCGTCTTGCTTCATCATAAATTCCTCCAGACCAGGCTCGAGGAGTGGGATCTGCTTCTACTTGGTATCCATACACCAGTCCTTTGCCCCCTTGACCTGCTGGATCAAATTGACCGCGGGTCATAATTCCACTATTGGAGGAGACATGGCTGATTTTGAGGTCTACTTCTAGGATATAATCGCCGTATAGCTCCTCAGTGATGAGAAAAGTGTTTCCTGTTCCGAAGACTGCACTTCCTTCAATTACCCCATCTTTGACCGCAAAAGTTGCATTTCCAGCTACAGCTTTCCAGCCACTTAGGTCTTTTCCATTGAATAGGGGTTTCCAATCTCCCTTTTGGGCATGGAGGGAAAGGGTAACTATAAAAAGAAGGAAGCAGCCGAAAAAACGTAGAGACATAAATTGAATAGTTAAAGCTTGAAGATCGAGCCTGCCTTTTTGCTTGCCCTAATTGGAAATCAAGATACAAAAACTAGTTGATGTGTTGCTAGTCCGAAAGTGAGGAGTGGTGAGGATTTTTTTGAATTGCCACAGAATACATCATCCGTTTACTACTTTTGTGCATGCTTGATTTCAATACCAAAGGAAAAGTTTTTATTACCTGCAAGGATCGTTCTGTGAGTTATCTGGAGCAGGAAGTACGTGAATTGGGTTTCATCCCCGAAGCAGTCACGCGAACAGGCCTAGAGGTGAGTGCGTCTCTTGAGCAGTGCATGGATCTCAATCTGCACCTGCGCACTGCCTCTCACGTGCTTTATGAAATCAAATCCTTCTACCTCAGAAATGCGGATGACATTTACAGACGGTTTAAGGCTATCCCTTGGGAAGACTACTTGGATGTAGATGGGTACTTTTCGGTCAACTCGGTAGCCGAAAATGAATCGGTGACCACTCCCTTGATTGTGAATGTGAAGGTAAAGGATGCCATTGTAGATCGTTTTCGAGACTTGAAGGGGAGGAGACCCGATTCAGGCTCCGATTTTTCCGGTTTGGTGATTCAAGTGTATTGGAAAGAAACGCAAGCCATCGTTTACTTGAATACTTCAGGAGAAACCTTGGCCAAGCATGGCTACCGCAAAATTCCAGGAAAGGCACCCATGATGGAGGCTTTGGCTGCGGCAACCATCTTTGCTAC
>CAXNJN010000108.1:0-5950 GCA_964202605.1 Bacteroidia bacterium
ACCCATCCACTGCAGGAGATTACGAACGGAAGTATGTCAACCTCACAGAATATGCTGGAGAAGGTAAAAAGGAAATTCGCCTAGCTTTTGCGTTGGATGTGGTGGGAACGATAAATTCGCCTGTTTACTTGGACAACATGGAACTCTTCCTAAGCGCAAATCCTGATCCTGTCATTCCAGCTGAGCGGAATACGGTTATCTATCCAAACCCGGCCTCTGAATTTGTCAATGTGGCATTCAACCTTCCAAAAAGAGAAAATGTGACCATTCAGATCATCTCGTCTACTGGTGCCTTGGTACGGGAACTGACCTTCCCAAATACTTTGAACCAGACTTATACGTTTAGTAGAGAGATGTTTACAGCTGGCCTTTATGTGTTCAAAATAAATAGTTCGAGCTTACAAGAAATTAAGCGCGTAATTATCCAGTGATAAAAAGTAAGCCGAAAGATACGTTTCGGCTTACTTTTTTCCACTTTCAGTTAGGTTACTTAAGGTTTTCTGCTTTTTCACCAAAACCAAAGAAAAAAAGCTTTGGAGTTCAAATGGATGAGCTGTGGACCGTGGACTGCGGACTGTGAACGAATTATCCGCTTGCTGAGCAGGCTTGTTGAGCCAAATCACAATTGCGGATAATCACATTACTGAATTTTGTTCTTCGAATAAAGAATCAAAACTTTGATAGGCGCTATCTTTATACCATGCAATCACTCCTACCACAACTAAAAAAAGTTGGGCTACACCTGCTCTTGATTGCAGGAGTTTCAGTTACCCTCGGCTTTATTTTTTTAAAGGTCTATCTTCCTTTCTATACCAATCATGGAGAGACCGTGTCAGTACCGGACCTATCAGGATTGACTAATGAGAAGGCAGAGGCCTTATTGAAAAGCGCCTCCTTGCAGTATGAAATTTCCCCAGATTCAGGATTCAGTGCAGAAGAAGACCCATTAGTTATTTTGAAGCAACTTCCAGAGGCAAATGCATTGGTCAAAAAGGATCGAAAGATATTTTTAACATTGAATGCGCGAAACGCTCCTATTCTAAAGATGCCAAGTTTGCACAATATGCCCTTGAAAAATGTGCAAGAAATCTTGGCCAACATTGGACTGCAACGTGGAGACATCATCTATGTTCCAGATATTGGAATCAATGTGGTCTTGGAGCAACGCTACAAAGGCGCCCCTATCCGTGAAGGAGCTGAAATTGCCAAAGGATCGAAAATTGATTTGGTGGTGGGTGATGGCATGGGAAATCAACTACTTAGTGCTCCAAACTTTGTCGGCTTGGAGGAAGAAGAAGCAGAATTTTTGGTAGTGGGTTCTGGGTTGCGTTTGGGAAGAAAAATCTACCATAAAACTGACTCTGTAGCTCCTGGAAGAGTCTATTTGCAAAGTCCTTCTGTGGGCTCTGAATTGAAATCAGGCGATGTAATTGATCTTTGGATTTCCAAAAATTAATACGTTGAAACGAAGCAGATTATTCTCCACCCTTCTGTTCTTCTCTTTATTGAGTCAAGGAGGGCCTAGCCTAGCTCAGTTTATTAATTTTGGACCTATTCATCAGTCTTCACAAACTGTAGATCCAATTCCTGAACCTTGGACACGGCAAACGAATACAGCTACCCTACCCTTTTGGGATGATTTTTCAAAGGGCATTCAATCTAGCAGATGGATTCCCAAAGGAGCATCCTACACCGAAACCATCGGAAATAAAGCCCCTTCCATCGGCATGGTGCTATTCAATGGCGTCGACGAAGCAGGAAAATCATACTCCTTACAGGAAAAAGACCAAGGTGAGGGGGATTACCTAAGCAGCATACCCCTTGATTTAAGTGGAATTCCAACGGCTCAGCAGGCTTCAGTCTACCTCAGCTTTTATTGGCAAGCTGGCGGCAAAGCAGAAGTTCCCGATAGCAACGATCGACTCACGCTACAAATTTTGACTCCTGGCGGCACCTGGCTTAACATTTGGGAGAAAAGAGGAGGAACAGCAGTGGATCGGAACCGCTTTATTCAGGAAACCATAGCCATCCGTCCCGAATGGCAGCATGCCAACTTTCAGTTTCGCTTTTTTTCAAACGGTAGACAAAGTGGCCCTTATGCTTCCTGGCTTTTGGATTACGTCTACTTGAATTCGAAGCGAAGCAGCACAGACCTATCCTACCCCGACCGAGCCCTTACCCAAAGAACTACGGTGCGTCTTGGAGACTTTGGGGCCTATCCATGGGAGCTCTTACAAAAAAATCAAAAAGGAAAATGGTCCACAGCCAGAAGTGAATTTCAAAATCTTGAGAATCGCTTCAAAGCCATGGAGTACTCCGTCACTCTTCGGGACAGTAGTGGGGTAAGTATGCTTCCGATCAATAGCACCACTCCATTCAATCCAGTTCCAAATGCCCTGGAAAGAAGAACAATTACAAGCAGGTCCTTCACTGAAATCCCTTTACCTGCCAAGCCTACTGAGGTGATTTTTGAAATGGCCTTGATTACTGGTGATGGACTCTTGACAGAGGTAAATGGCAGCGATACCATTCGCTATGCCCAGGTAGATTTTCGTTCCAATGACCGCGTGAGCAGCACCTTCGCAATCCGCGATTATTTTGCCTACGATCAAGGGGTTGCAGACTATACCGCAGGGATTAATCAGCGCTCGGGGCAGCTCGCGGTTGAATATACCACGCCTGAACCGGTCTTTTTGAAAGGAATGTCCATCGACTTTTCGAATGCCCGACAGGTAAATCAGGTACTTGACCTGGTCGTCTGGTCTGCACTTGACAAGAAACCACTCTACTCCAAAGAAGTAGTCATTCCAGCAAAGAAGCCAGGGCAAGAGATCCACTATTTTCCGCTAGAAGAAGCTATCCCTGTTTCAGGAACCTTCTTTGTGGGCTTCACTCAGTTCACCACCGAATTTCTTCAGGTAGGTCTTGACAAAGGCAATGACTTTAGTGGCCGCATCTTCTACAATGTCGGTGGCGGATGGGTGCAGAATAAAGAAGTGACTGGTTCCCTATTGATTCGTCCGCATGTCAGCTTGACCGGGAAGGCTGGTGGGAGCAATGACGCAACGAACACCCTTCGAATCTACCCGAATCCGACTGTCAACGAAGTTCAGGTAGAAGGAGAATTTTCCTACTTGCAGGTATTGGACTCCTATGGTAGAGAGGTGTTCCCTCCTCGTATAGCAACAGCTAAGGGAGAAGTTCTTAATTTTAAAGATCAACATCCTGGATTATACCTGATCTATGTACAGGGTAGCACAGGGCCACAATCGTATCGAATCTTAGTGAAAAAATAATATGGAAGACATTACCGTCAAGGAACTAAAAGAAAGACTAGAAAAAGGAGAAAAATTTCACTTTTTCGATGTGCGAGAAGAATGGGAGTACGAAGAGGATAACCTTGGAGCGAACAACATTCCTTTAGGGGAACTTGACCACCAGCTTGAGCAACTCTCGGGAATCAAACACGAGGAAATCGTCGTACACTGCCGCTCGGGAGCACGCAGTGGCAATGCTAAGAAGTTTATGGAGACCAAAGGTTTCACCAAAGTCAGAAATGTGTTAGGGGGTATCCAAGCTTACCGAGCCTTAACGGATTAGTACAATGTACTAAGTACCAAGTACTAAGTACAATGTACAAAGTAGAACTACGAAGTACGAGATACGACATTCTAACTAATGTTGAACGCTGATTGATGAATGATGAAATGATGTCAATGTACTAAGTACAATGTACAAAGTATCTTAAAAATTAAGGTTGGCTTGTAAAATGGGTTGGCTGAACTATCCAACTCCAAAATCCATACTTGCCTGCCTGCCACAGGAAGGGTACTTTCTACTATGAAATGTAGAATTACAATGCTAGCACATCCCCATACTTGGTACTTTGTACTTTGTACTTGGTACATTGTACTATGAATTTAGCTCGTCTGAAATGGCTGTGGCGAGAAGCATAGCACAAAAATTAGGAGCGCTAACCAACCCAAAACCTTTCTTTTGGTGTCCACTGGGATGCTACCCGTCACTTCAGGATGGCGTATACCCATGACCCTGCCGAGTAAAAAGGCAAAAAACAACCAGCCTTGATAGCCTTCCCAACTTGGCTGAAAGAAGGAAAGCAGGTATTGTCCTGCTGCCAGCATTAAGGCAAGTGTAATGCAATTAAGTTGAGATAATTCCGACTTGCTTAGGCACAAGTAGAGAAATCCCAAGTAGAGCGGAATGCGAAACATCAATTCCTCCAATGGCAAAGAAGGGCTAATCACTCCCATGCCAGCATAGGAGAGGAATGCTACAAAGGCAAGAAGGGAAATCAGTGCATGTCTCTTTGGAAACAATCCAAAAAGCACATGTCCCCCATCCAGTTGCCCGATGGGCAGAAGGTTGAGCGCAGTAAAGAACAGCGCCAAATAGCCTGCAAATAAATAGGGATAATGGATCAATTCCGACATGGCAGGCAGACGCCCTGGATCGGCCAGCAACTCTCCCATTCCCAAAAATAGTAGGTTGTTTCCTAGTTCAAACTCCATCACCTCTTCCCCATAGCCTTGGAAATTGGGGTCTGCATATTCGGGATGAATTTGGTAGAGGTAATCTGCCGGAGGTAGGGTAACAAAACCAAAGACCAAAACGCCTAGCGCCAGACCAAAACCTGCTAAGGGACCAGCGATTCCGATATCAAAGAATTTTTTACGGCTATTCACCCTACCCTTCATGCGGATGATCGCACCGAATGTCCCGAGTGAGGGGCTCCCCAAAAATCCCAGCCAAGCGGGAATAAAGTAAGGCAGGCTACAGCGCACCTTGTGGTAAATGGAGGTAAAGAGGTGTCCCAACTCGTGTACGAGAAGGATTCCTATAAATGGGATTGAAAACTGCAGGGAACGAATAAAAAAAGGCCAAGTCAATGCAGCCTCTCCTGAGGCACGAATGGATTTACCGTAAATCCACTCCCCACCAGCGAGCGTGGTGGTGACTAGGGTAAGTAACAGTAAGGAACCATGAATGAGGTATTCTTTCGGTTTATACATCGCCAAAAAAATCGATTAAGGTATGTGGGCCCATCACTTGAATTGCCTGTATACCTACTGAGGCTGCTCCTGCTACATTGGCTTGCAAGTCATCAAAAAAGAGGACCCGATCTGCTGTTGTTCCTAGTTCCAGGAGCAGCTGTCGGTAAATGTCTTGATTCGGTTTGGCGAGACCCATTTCGTGGCTATAAAATACCCAGTCAAAAAGGAGATCAAAATTGTCCATCCCGTGCTGGGCTTGCAGTTGGGCATAGACTGCTTCGATATGAATTTCGTTCGTATTGCTTAAGATGCCTACTTGGTACTGTGCCTTGAGTTTGCGTACCAGCTCGAGGCGATAGGCAGGAATTGTGCCCAGCAGGCTATTCCAGTAGTAGTCCACCTCGGCATCCGACCAGTTCGTTTGGAAGTAGTTTCGAAACTCTTGGCGAAACTCAACCGAACTCAGTTGCCCTTTTTCGAAGGCCTTATGGAATTCTGCTGCATAGCAGTTGTCTACCTTGTCCTGCAGCGAATCGGGCAGGACCGACTTCATCAGGGCCATGGACTGGTGGTAGTCAATGTCTATCAGCACGTTGCCTAGGTCAAAGATGACAAAATCCACGTCAGGCCGATTTTTCATGGGGGATGAAGGTTGATTAATTCAACTCAAATATGTAACATTGCAGTCCCAAAACCAAGGTGAGTGGATCAATTGACCTCCAATTTGGTTATTGAAAACTTGAGATTTAGGGCCTATAGCTCATTCGGTTAGAGCAACTGACTCATAATCAGTAGGTGCTTGGTTCGATTCCAAGTGGGCCCACTTTATAACCAGGCACTTACGAGATAAAACTTGTAGGTGCTTTTCTAATTTGCACACGATTTGCACAAAAACAGGTCAATGGCTAGTAAGCCAACTCCAAAATTGGATATTGGCT
>CAXNJN010000109.1:0-5895 GCA_964202605.1 Bacteroidia bacterium
CCTAGACCGTCTTCCTCGGAAATTACCGTTCCGGTAACTACCCGTTGCTGCGCTGAAACCTCAAAACTGAGGGCCATTGTAAAAACCGCAACAACAAAGAGTAAAGCTTTTCTCATAAGGTGTTTAGTTTAGTTGATCTGTAAAGAAAATTCATTTGTTGGTAATTTCAAAAGAAGTGGAAAAAAGGCCCTAAACCCCGAAAAGGCGAAAAATTTGGCTTTTGTACCCCTGATTAACAAAAATTAACTGAATGGATATATTTTTTTAATGTTATCAAAATATTATTTCGCGATAATCGATTTAACAAAATTTAAAAAATTTCGATTTTTTGAATAAAAAAATCTTTCCGCCAATAAAATTTAGCGATTGCAAACCTTTAGCAAATAAAAAGTATCCTTTTAGGATAATCGCATTATATAATTCTAAATTAAATTAGCCCAAGCGACATAAAACAAAGACTATTTTGAAAATCAGAATAAAACTGAGGCTTTTGATCAAAAAAAGGTTCTTTTTTTATATTTTCATCAATGAAACGTTGATTTTTTACTTAAACCTGAATATTCTAGCTATATTTTTTCGAAAAATCATTTTTCCTAGTCCGGATAGATTTCTTTCTGCAAAATAAAAATTGGTTTTTATCCTTTACTCTGATTTTTAAGAAGGAGGATAGTAAAGATCTTTTTCCCCAACAATTTGGCGATCGAAACAAAGAACTAGGCAGTAAATTCCCAAACCTGATCGGGTGTAATGCAGTAGTTCAACGGAATATCATGAGCTTCTACAGGAATCGACTCCTCAGGGGTAAAAAAGCTTAACCCTACCTTGAGAATGGGTTGTTCCAAACTAGACAAAAAGCGATCGTAAAATCCTTTTCCAAATCCCAAGCGATGCCCAGACTTGTCGTAGGCGAGTAGCGGCACAAATACAACCTGAATCTTAGTAGCCGCCACACGTACCGATTCTTGAGGCACAGGGATTCCCCACTCATCTAGAAAAAAGGCGGCGTCTGGAGGAAGTTGGAGTGTATCTAATCTATTCTCCTCCCGATTGACCTGAGAAGTGAAGAGCGTCTTGCCTTGCTGCTCCAAAAGTTGCTGTATATAGAAGGTGTTGACCTCCTTAAATTTGGAAATAGGGAAAAACAAATGAAAATGCGTGAGGCCTTCTTGACCTTCAAGCCAAGTGCCTAGCTGCTTTGTGATTTTTCGAGACAGGTCGTTTACTTCATCTCCGCTCAACTGCTTTCGGAGTTGTCGGTAGTCCTGTCGGAGTTCGTTTTTTGTTTTCATTCTAGAGAAAGTACTTGCATTCGAAAATCAAAAGGGTCAAAAACCGCAGTCAATTCCTCCAGCAAAGTCGGCTGCTCCAACTGAAACTGCATAAAATTGACCACTCGCTCTTGAGGACTGCCTCCAGGGGAAAGAAATTCGAACACTGCCTTGGCACGAAGTAAATCCACCTCCAGCCTTCGCTCTTCCGCCTTGCGGAGCTTTGCACCCATCTGCTCCAGGATCTTCAAGCTGCGCACCTCTCCTGCCGCAAAGGCTTTTGGTAGCCCAGCATCTAAGCTGCTAGATTGATTGGCCAGGTCCTTGAAGAGTTGAGAAACTTGAGCCTGAGGCCCTGCCAATGTAAAGTCAAACGTGGAGGCGCTTTGCACATAGTCCTTCTTCCAATCTTCAAATTGCTGAAAGAGCTGCTCCGGTTCCCATCCAAGTTGCGTAATCTTTTTCTGGATCGCTTGAGGGATCAGCACCGCAAAATTCCGCGGAAGCAACACGGGGAAAGGAATGGTAAATTGATCGAAGATTCCCTTGAGCTGCAACCAATACACTACCTCTGCAGGGCCGCCCAGGTAGGCAAGGTTAGGCAAAATGCATTCTTGATAAACAGGCCGAAGGACTACATTGGGACTAAAACGCTCTGGATGCTCTTGAAGCAAAGCTTTCAAGCCATCAGAAGTAAACCTCAAATTGGAATTCAACACTACAAACTCATCTCCATCGCGTTCGATTCGCTCCCGAATGCCTTTGTCGAGGTAAAATAGGTTGATCGGTCTTGGGTAAATCTGTGAACTGTAGCCCAGCTGCTCCAAAGCCTGCGTGCTGGCTTGCGCTGCCGCAAAGGGCTGCTGGGTAAATAGATCAGCCGACATCACCTCCACAAACTCCCGCTTCAGTCTCCCCTCATTCGCATCTACTACCACCAAGCCTTGAGCACCAAACAATTCATTCACATACTTTCGAACTGCCTCCGCGAGCGTGGCACTTTGGGAATAGGCATCCCGAAATACAGCAGGGGCAAATCCCAAGCCCTTTAGGTAATTCTGAAAACTAGCATCCAGTTCAAAATCACCAACTGCACCCTTTTGGGAGGTCTCCCAGCGATAGGTTTGGCCATCGAGTTTAAAATAATTGATCTCAGCAGCATCGTGATCTTCAGTAGCCATCCAATACACTGGCACAAAGCGGTAATCCGGATGCCGCTCTTGCAAGCGCTTGGCTAAGTTGATTGTGGAAATCAATTTGTAGATAAAATAAAGGGGCCCAGTGAATAAGTTGAGCTGATGCCCCGTAGTCACGGTAAATGTCTTTTCATCACGGAGTGCATCGAGCTGCTGCGCTGCAGCAGGAGCAAGTGGTATCCCTGCATACTGACTTTCCAGTACCTCTACCAAAATTTGACGCTTGCTCGCAGAAAATTGTTTGGCCTTAATTGCGGGATCAAAGCTCTCCAAATTGGGTAAATGGGAGTAAAACGAACGCAGTGGCTCCTTGCCCTCCAAGTAATCCAGAAAAAATTTGGAAAACTGACCTGTTTTTTTCAGGTCTACACAGTGTTTTTTCATCAGGGTGATTGAGAAGTCTGAATCAGAGCGCTAACTTAGCGAAACCGCCCAAAGTTCGTTCTTTTTTGTAAAAATTAGGACTTCTTACATCAGTGGTGGAAAACAAAATTTGAGGAGTGTTTGAGAATGGTATTCAAACCACCCCAAGTACTCGATTACTCGCATTTTTACACCTACACCGCATGTTTGATTACCATCGCTTTTTTTTAGACAATGGACTAGAGGTCATCGTTCACGAGGATGCCAGTTCCAAGATCGCGGTGTTTAACCTGCTTTATAAAGTTGGCTCCCGATTTGAAATCCCGGGAAAAACTGGGCTGGCCCACTTTTTTGAGCACTTGATGTTTGGCAGCTCAGCACATGTTGCAGAATTTGACCGTGAACTGGAGCGCGTGGGAGGTTCCTGCAATGCCTTTACTAGCCCTGACATCACCAATTACTACATGACCTTGCCTTCCAGCAACTTAGAAACTGCTTTTTGGCTAGAGTCCGATCGAATGGCCCACCTTAGCCTTACTGAAAAAACAATAGAGACGCAACGGAAGGTGGTACTGGAGGAATACAAGCAACGCTACATTAGCCCCCCTTATGGAGATGTGTGGCATCACCTTCGACGATTGACTTACGAAGTACATCCCTACCGCTGGCCCACCATTGGGGCAAACTTAGAAGACATTGAAGGCTACACCCGAGAATCCATCTGGGAATTTTACCAAGAGCACTACCACCCAGGCAATGCCATCCTGGTAGTGGCGGGAGATGTCAGCCAAAAAGAAGTGGCTCGCCTAGCTGAAAAATGGTTTGGGCCTATCCCTGCTAAGAAAAAAAGCTCCTTTTCCATTTCCCCAGAGCCAGCTCAAACGAGCAAGAGAAATTTAGAAATTCAGGCTAAAGTACCGACAGATGCACTCTATAAAGTATTCAAAATGCCTGCAAAAGGGGAACTGGGCTACCTGGAGGCAGATTTAATCAGTGACTTGCTGGGCGGTGGCAAATCCTCCCCATTGGAGCAGCGGCTGGTAAAAAATGGAAAAATATTTGCCTCCATTGGCGCCTACATCACGGGTTCCGTGGACCCGGGTCTTCTGGTGTTTTCCGGCAAAATGGAACAAGGGCTGTCTGCCAAAGAGGCGGAACAGGCTCTAGATGCAGTTTTGAATGATTTTCTTCAGGAAGAAATCTCGGACACTTCCCTTCAAAAAATCAAAAATCAGTCGGAGGCCATGAAGACCTACGAGTCCATTCAACTCTTAAATCGTGCGATGAACCTCGCTTACTATGCACATTTAGGCGATCCTCAGCTATATTGGCAAGAATTTGAGCAAAAGGCTTCCTGCTCTACCTCCCAACTTTCATCTTGGGCACAGCGCTTGCTTCGGGAGGATCAAGCATCCGTTTTGTATTACCAATCCACCTAACCATGACTCCATTTCGAATCGGCTTTGGCTACGATGTACACCAGTTGAGTGAAACCCATGAATTTTGGTTGGGAGGCATCTCCGTTCCCCATACCAAAGGAGCAGTAGGGCATTCTGACGCGGATGTACTGATCCATGTGATCTGTGATGCACTCCTCGGCGCTGCCAATATGCGTAACATTGGCTTTCATTTTTCAGACAAAGACCCGAAATACAAAGGGATCGACAGCAAGCTCCTCTTGAAGGAAGTCATGCAGATGATTCGCGGCGCAGGCTATGAGCTGGGCAACCTAGACAGTACCGTCTGCCTGCAGATTCCCAAGCTCAATCCGCATATTCCCGCCATGAAAACCTGCCTAGCAGCAGTGATGCAGGTAGAAGAAGATGCCTTATCCATCAAGGCAACCACCTCAGAGCATTTGGGTTTTGTGGGCAGAGAAGAAGGAATTGCCGCCTATTGCACCGCATTAATTTACAAGGCATGAGTCAACCCAAAGTAAAAATCATCACGACCGAAGACGGTTCCCATACCTTGTACAACGAAGAGCTTCAGGAAACCTACCACAGCTCCCATGGAGCCTTCCGTGAATCCATACATGTATTCATGTTGTACGGATTAGATTCTTGGCTTGCACGCAACCCCAATAAATTCCCTATTCGTGTCTTTGAAGTTGGATTTGGCACGGGTCTGAATGCCTGGCTTGCCTTGGTTTGGGCGGAGCAAAACCAGGTTCCAGTACTTTACCACACAATCGAGCCTTTTCCTTTGGAAGCAGAAGTTTACAGCCAGCTCAACTATACTGAGCATGACCACGGCATCTGGCATTACCACAAGTATTTTCAAGCCTTGCATGAACTCCCATGGAATGAAGGTGGGCCGGTCTCCGAGTACTTCAATTTCAAAAAGGACCAGACTACCTTGGAAGAGTCAGATCTCTATCCTGCCGATCTGGTGTTTTACGATGCATTTTCTCCGAGCAAGCAGCCTGAACTTTGGACAAAAGAGGTGCTGGAGCCAGTGGTTGACGCCATGCTTCCTGGCGGCCTATTTACCACCTATTGTGCGATGGGCCAACTGAAGCGTGACCTGAAAGACCTAGGACTCGAGGTGGAGACCCGTCCAGGGCCTCCTGGCAAAAAGGAGATGACGAGGGCTTGGAAGGTTAATTAGTGATTTTTAACCAATGTACAAGGTACTAAGTACCAAGTACAAAGTAGAAATACGAAGTACGAAATACGGCATTCGTGAATCATAAGAATCTCGTATCACCACGAAAAGTCTCGTTTCTTGCTTATCGGCTCTTGCTTCTTTCTAATGTCCAACGCAGAATGATGAAGGAAGAAGTGGGAATTCGTAGTATGATATGAATCTACCATTTATTACGGGTGAAATACGATGGAAATAGAATGGAAATAATCCGAGCCCTCGGCGGCGGGCAGGCATGCTCGGAGAAACAGGGATTCGCAGCATTATCTCACGAAGCCTAGCTGCGGAACTAAGTACAATTAGCTGTACGAAGTACAATTACAATGTACCATGATCTTTTTCAGAACCCGAATCCCTACTTTGTACTTGGTACTTAGTTCTTGGTACAATTCTGTAGTAAGATATCAATCTACCATTTATTA
>CAXNJN010000110.1:0-5848 GCA_964202605.1 Bacteroidia bacterium
AGTGAATTTACAGAAAATGTCGTTCTACAGGTAAAGTAAATTTTTACTGCTTTGGTTCAGTAGATTAAGGGAGGATTAAAAAGAAATTTTCTAGCCACTTTGGGAATATAAGCTGAACCCTCTATATTTGCACAACCTTTGAAAAAGCCACTTTTTTGTGGGTCAAATGGTCCGTTCGTCTAGGGGTTAGGACGTATCCCTTTCACGGATAAAACACGGGTTCGATTCCCGTACGGACTACAAAAGTGCATCTTAAGGGCACTTTTTATTTTTGGTTTTTTCTTAAGGTCCGTTCGTCTAGGGGTTAGGACGTATCCCTTTCACGGATAAAACACGGGTTCGATTCCCGTACGGACTACAACCTGATTGGCTAGAAATTTTTTTCTAGCTGATTTGAAGGTAAACAATGAAAAAATCCCATCCAGACGGTTGGGATTTTTTGTTTTAACTGCTATTGAAACTTGATGCACCCTTCGTATAATTTAACCCAAGCACTCGTTTAGGAACTATATTTTTTATATTTTCAAGCAGTTAATTCACATGAACCCATGCCCAAAATCAATTCTTCCCTCCAATTTTTAGGGATCTTTTCGATCCTTTTCATCGCGGTAATCTCAGCTTGCAAAGAGAAAGAACCTGTTGACCTCCGAATCACCACACTTACCAAAGAAGAGATCGCCATTCAAGCGGAGGCGGCAAGAAATTCAGTCACCCCAATACTCGCTGAGGGATTGAAAATGGAGGTTTGGGGAGTTGACTCCTTGGTTAAAGACCCAATTGCCATCCATGTGGCTGACGATGGATCTATCTACTACAGCCGTTCGCCAAGAAGAAACAATGCCGAATTTGACATCAGAGGGCATCAGGATTGGGAAATCCGTTCCATTGCTTTGCAGACTATTGAAGACAAGCGCAACTTCCTCCGGACGGAACTTTCGCCAGAGCGATCTGCTCAAAACGAATGGCTTGCTGACTTGAATGGAGACGGTTCCCACGACTGGAAAGACATGTTGGAAGAACGGAATGAGGTGTTTCAACTCAAGGATACAGATGGAGACGGGATGGCCGATTGGGGTCAAAAGCAGGTATATGACTTTCACGAGGAGGTAACCGATGTGGCTGGGGGAGTGATGAAAACAGAAGACGCGCTCTATGTGGCAGCAGGTCCAGACATGTGGCGCCTCATGGATACCAATGGAGATGGCCTTATGGATGAGAAAAAATCACTTTCTCATGGCTATGGCATTCACATTGGTTTTGGTGCGCACGGCATGTCAGGAGTAGAAATGGGACCTGATGGCCGAATTTATTGGGGCATTGGAGATATTGGATTTAATGGAAAAGGGGACGACGGCACGGAATACAACCACTCTAACAATGGGGTCATTGCTCGATCCAACCCGGATGGAAGTGATTTCGAAATTTTTGCAGGAGGACTACGGAATACCCACGAATTTGTCTTTGATCAGCATACCAACTTGATCTCTGTTGACAACGATGGGGATCATGCGGGTGAAAAAGAGCGCCTGGTATACATTACCCGTGGTTCGGATTCAGGCTGGCGGATCAACTGGCAGTTTGGTAAATACCGAGACCCAAACAACAATACCTACAAGGTGTGGATGGACGAAAAGTTGTTTCTTCCACGCTGGGAGGGACAGGCAACCTTCATTACGCCACCCTTGATGAACTACGTAAGTGGTCCTACAGGGATGGCCTTTAATCCAGGTGCTGGTCTAGGTGAGCGTTGGAAAGATCATTTCTTTGTGGTGGAATTTGTAGGTAACGCTGCAAGCTCTGGTTTACACGCCTTCCAATTGCAAGCCAAAGGAGCTTCTTTTGAATTGACAAAAACAGAAAAGATCATCGGTAACTTTTTACCTACTGGGATTGACTTTGCCCCTGATGGTTCCTTATTTATGGCGGATTGGGTCACTGGATGGAACGATAAAGGGTACGGGCGCATCTGGAAATTGACTGATGAGACAGCCAAAGGCTGGGCACTTCAAAAACAAACCGAAGCTGAAATTAAGGCAGATTATAAAAAATTATCCGAAGCTGACTTGAAGTCAAAATTATACTTCGAAGACCTTCGTGTCCGAAGAAAGGCTCAATTTGAGTTGGTTAAGCGTGGCAAAAAAGGCGCAGATCAGTTTAATCTAGTGATTCAAGACAAGAGCAACCAATTGGCCCGAATCCATGGAATCTTGGGATTGAGCCAATTGGCTAGATTAAACGATAAAAACTACGCCAAGCCACTTGTGGAGTTATTGAAAGATGCCGATCCTGAGGTCCGCGCTCAAGCGGCCAAATGGTTGGGAGATATTCGTTACAAAGAGGCTAGCAAGGAATTGATTGCGAATTTGACCCATGAAAATGCACGAGTTCGATTTTTTAGCGCCGAAGCATTGGGCAGAGCCAAAGATGCAACTGCAATCCAGCCCTTGATCCAGCTTTTGGCAGCAAACAATGACGAAGATGCTTTTTTACGTCACGGGGCATCCTATGCCTTATCTCAAATCGGTCAAGCAGCTCCTTTGGCAGTGCTATCCTCTCATCCTTCCAAGGCCGTTCGCATGGGAGCAGTCATTGCCTTGAGACGCTTGGCATCTCCTGAGCTAGCGAAGTTCCTAGGTGATGCAGCCGAAGATATCGTCACGGAAGTAGCCCGAGCCATTCACGATGATTTATCCGTGCCTGCTGCGATGCCAAAATTGGCTGCATTATTGGCGACTACTCCTTTCACCAACGAACCGTTGATTCGACGCGTCATCAGTGCGAATCAGCGTCTAGGCAAGGATGAAAATCTAGACTATGTGCTTGGCTACTTGGCCAAGCCAGGGATATCGGAAGCATTAAAAAAGGAATCCTTAGCCACGCTTGGTACTTGGGCTAGCCCTTCGGTATTGGACCGTGTGGATGGAAGGTACCGTGGAGAAGTTACGCGTGATCCGGCTTTGATCAAGCAAAAAGTTGCTGCTGCACTAGAGATGCAGGCAAAGGGTACAGTGGTTGAATTAAGACGTGAATCCATAAAGGCCATGGGGAAATTGGGGATGGTGGAGATGGCAGATTTCTTGTTTGGTAAATTGAAAACTGATCCTTCTCAGGAGGTAAAAGTGGAAGCATTAAATTCCTTGGTGGTGATGAATGCATCCAACCTAAGCGATGCCATCTCCTATGCGATGCGTGATGTATCCGAAGGGGTGCGCGTGGCGGGCTTAGGGTTGATCGCGCAAACCTCCCTTCCAAATAACGAAAAGGTGCCTTTGCTACTTGAAATTTTGAAGAAAAGGACTTTGGCAGAGCAGCAAACCGCCTTACTTACTTTAGGTAGTTTGGAAGGAAGCAAAGATTTTAAGGAATGGAGCACCATTTTGGAAGACTTTAAGGTGGACAAATTGCCAGAGGGCACTTGGATAGAACTTGAAGAAGCAGTGCTGGCCACTGGTTCGGCTACATTAAAAGCTAGTTACGAAACCCTTTTGGATGAAAAAGCAGGAGGGGAGCCATGGAAGAAATATGTGGGAGCACTTGCACCTGGGAATATTGAAAAGGGGAGAAACATCTTCTATCAAAATCAAACGGCTCAGTGTATTCGCTGCCACGCCTATGATGATATGGGTGGCAATGCAGGTCCTGCTTTAGATAATATAGGCAAGATTCTATCCAAAGAGGAGCTATTGGTAGCACTCGTGGACCCAAGTAAACGGCTTTCTCCAGGTTACGGAAGCATTACGGTCAATTTGGTAGGTGGAAGTAAAATCACAGGAATACTCTTGGAGGAAAAGAAGGATAGCTTTTGGGTACAAGTAGGAACTGAGAAGAAGGAAATATCCAAAAAAGAAGTTGCCTCTTCGAATATAGCTGCCTCGAGCATGCCTCCGATGGGAAGTCTTTTGAGTAAGCGTGAGATTCGGGATTTGGTTTCCTATCTCAGCACCTTGAATCGAACCGAATGAAAAAACTAGGGATTTATCTAGCACTTTTTTTAGGGCTTTTGCTAATCTCTTCCCCTTTCCTATTAATTTATTGGGGTAGGGGAATGTTGCATGATTCGGATGTTCCGCAACGGGAGGAATTAATCCCTTCCGTACCCAAACAGAAAGTTTTGGCCATTTTTCCACATCCTGACGATGAGGTGACGGTGGCAGGTACGGTCATGGGTCTCAAGGCAGCAGGCCACGAAGTGACCTTGGTCTGCTTGACACGAGGGGAGAAGGGCAATGCTGCTCAAATTCCCACCGAGGAGGAGTTGGCAAGACTGCGTACCGCAGAGATGCAGCTAAGTGCCGAAACCTTGGGCGTAGACGAATTGATCCAGTTAGATTATGCCGATGGAGGTATCGAAGCCCTAGGAATGGATAGCTTGAAGGCGGTGGTTTATGCCTTGATTCAGACCCAGAATCCTGATATCCTACTTTCCTATGATTCCAAGGTGGGACTTTATGGACATTCGGATCACATGCTAACAGGTAAAGCAGTGGAGGAGGTATTTCTGGGCTCCCGCGGCTCAACCGATTTTGCACCCAAGCAGTTGTATCAGGTAACCTTAAGTAAAAAACAGATCGAAGTAGCACTAAAGCTATCGGCAGGTTTTCAGAAGAATTATCCAAAGGACCCTGAAAAAGGATTGCCTGCACCGGATTTTTCAATTGGAACGCAAGCCTATTTTTCGCGAACCCTGCAAGTGATGCAGGCCCACCAAACTCAGAAAAAAGTACTTCAGGATCTGATGCCCTACCACGATCGGGTTCCTGGATGGATTTACTCCCGAATTTTTGACCGAGAGTATTTTAGAGAGGTACGTTGAAAAAAAATCTTACAAGAACCCTAATTTTTCTCGGACACGATTCAGAAGGGGAAGGGCAATCAACCGAGCTTTCTCCTCGCCAGCGATCAATCGTTTTTCGATTTCCTCAGGATGGTTCATGAAGAAATCAAACAACTCTCTCTCTTTGGCATAGCGAGTTATAAGCAAGTCTAGCAGTTCTTTTTTGGCATGCCCATAGCCAAAGTTACCTCCGAGGTACTGTTCTCTTAAGGAATGGGTTTGGGTTGGGGTAGCCATCAAACTATACAATTTGAAGACGGTACAGGTATCTGGATCTTTGGGTTCTTCCAAAGGAGTGCTGTCGGTAATGATGGCATTTACATTTTTTTTCAGCTCCTTTTCGGACAAGAAAATATCCAAGATGTTTTGGTACGATTTGCTCATTTTCTGGCCATCTGTACCAGGAATAGTCATCACATCTTCAGCAATTCGTGCTTCAGGAAGCGTCAGGATGTCTTCTTCTAGTGTATGATTGAAGGTACTCGCTAAGTCTCGGGCCATTTCTATGTGCTGTACTTGGTCCTTTCCAACGGGTACCAAGTTTGCGGAATACAATAAAATATCCGCGGCCATGAGTACTGGGTAGGTAAATAAGCCTGCATTCACATCTGCAAGGCGAGATGCTTTGTCCTTAAAGCTATGTGCATTGGCAAGCATCGGAAAGGGTGCAAAGCAATTGAGGTACCAGCTAAGTTCAGCTACCTCTGGTATTCTGGATTGACGGTAAAAAACTGTCTTTTCAATATCTAAACCAAAGGCCAACCAGGCAGCAGCCACTGCCAAGGTGTTCTGCTTGCGTATGGCTCCATCCTTTTGGCTGGTAAGCGAATGAAAATCCGCAATAAAGATGAAAGATTCTTCTTTACTATTCTGTTCAATCAATTGAATAGCAGGAACTATTGCTCCTAAAATATTTCCTAAGTGGGGTCTTCCTGAGCTCTGAATCCCTGTTAATACTCTTGCCATTGGGTCAATTTTGATGCAAATTAACTAAATCAGGCTACATAACTGCCA
>CAXNJN010000111.1:0-5721 GCA_964202605.1 Bacteroidia bacterium
TCTTCCAATCCCTCCCCAACCCAAAATACAATCTTGAATGGGTACAAAAAAAAAGAGGAACCTTTTTCGAAAAGTTCCTTTATGCTTTTTTCGGCATGAAGCCGCTCTGATTTCGGAAGTGAATACTTCATTGCAAGAAAGCTTTCGTATGGTAACATACGAAAAACAACTCAAAAAATTACTTCTTCAATGTCTTTTCGTCAGACACAGACAATTTATGTCTGCCTTTTGCTCTTCTGGCTCTCAATACCCTTCTGCCATTTGCAGTCGACATTCTTTCTCTGAATCCGTGCTTATTTTTTCTCTTTCTATTAGAAGGCTGAAATGTTCTTTTCATGATCGAATATCTTTAATCTAGTTGCTTTCTTGACTTTCCTCTTGGAGATTGCCCCTAAAAAGGATTGCAAAGATAAGTACCATTTTCTTAAATACAAATCGAGGCCCTACATTTGTTTTAGTCCTGTCCAGAAAAATGATCCATTACAAAATCTCTTGCCCGAATCCTGCCTCTCAATTTCTCCAAATTGAACTTCGCTTTTCGTGCCTAGCTCGCGAAAAAGTTCAGCTCCAACTCCCCGCTTGGAGAGCAGGAAGGTATCAAATCGCCAATTACGCCCAAAATCTACGTGGATTTACCACATCAAATTCAAAAGGCGAACCCATTCCATTTACAAAGACAACTAAGGATCGCTGGGAACTCATGGCCCCAGATGAACCCATCATTCACATTACTTACGAATACTGGGCAGGAAAAATGGATGCCGGAAGCGCATGGGTGGACGATCAGCAAGTATATTTCAATTTGGTCAACTGTTGTTTTGAACTCCTTGGAAGAAGTACCGCGCCGATTGCAGTTCAACTGGATTTGGAGGACTACCCCCACCGCGCGGTAACGCTAACCCAAACCGAAGCCTCTACTTGGATGGCGGAGAATTACCAGATCTTGGTAGACGCGACGGTTTTGGCCGCAAAAAAGCTACACCGTGAAACCTACACGATCGGATCCACCCAGTTTCATGCCTGGTTTCATGGGGACATCCATTTTGACACCAACACCTTTATCCATCAACTCCAAGCATTCACCAGGCGGATGATCGCCGATTTTGGAAGCTTCCCCGAACATGAATACCAGTTTATCTTTCAGCTCCTGCCCTACCCACACTACCATGGCGTAGAGCACCGGCGCGGCACCGTGATCACCTTTGGCCCAGCTACCTCCCTCCAAGAGGAAGAGGCACTCGAAGAATTATTGGGTATCAGCTGCCACGAACTCTACCATGCCTGGAATGTCTGCCGCATTCGGCCAAAAGAACTCCTCCCCTACGATTTTTCGAAGGAAATCTATACCCAAGCAGGCTTGGTGCTGGAAGGGGTAACCACCTATTTCGGAGACTTGTACTTACTGAAGTCAGGGGTATATGACTTGCCCACCTACCTCCGCCATTTGGAGAAAATCGTCCAACGGGAAGCAGCCCACTATGGCTGGAAAAATGCATCCATCGAAGAATCCTCCATTGACCTTTGGCTGGATGGCTATGTGCTGGGCGTTCCCGATCGTAAAGTAAATATATACAGCCATGGCGCGCTGATCTGCCTTTGCTTGGATGTTCAACTACTAAAAAAAGGTAGTTCCCTCGCCCAAGTTATGCGTGACATGTGGGAAACTTTCGGCATCCCCTTTCAAGGGTACCAATTGGCAGATTTTGAAAATATAATTGCAAATCAGTTCAATGAACCAAAAAAAATCATTGACTTTTTCGATGCATTCGCGCGCGGAAGAAAGGATCTGTTTCCAGTTCTCGAAGATTGCTTACAGGAACTTGGGATTTTAATTCGAAGAGATGGAACGGAAAATACGGTTTTCGATCAAATCGGCATTCAAGTAAATGCCCAACAAGTCATCCAAAAAATCCATCCCGAAAGCATCGCCCACAAGCACTTGATGGCAAACGACCTCCTGGTCACTATTGATCTCCACCCAGATGCACTGCATTGGGAACTTGAGGTAGCCCGACAAGGAAGGCGAGTTCTCCTTTCGGTTGCCAAAGAAGCCCAAACTTTTTATCCCCAGCTACGCCTGGAAACAGGGCCAAGTACCTCACTAAGAATCAATTGGATACAATAAAAAAGGAGGGTATTGCTACCCTCCTTTTTTTAGTTATTGTAAATATCTGCTCTCTAACCAGAAGACCTAGAAAAGATGTTTGACGTTCAAGCAAATGGGCTGTGGACCGTGGACCGTGATCTGTCAGCTGTTAACAATTATCCACCGCTATCAAACTTCATTCTAATCACCTAGCAAAATTGCGGATAATTCAATTAGTTAATATCCGCGTCCGTAATTGGAACATTGAGCTCAATTGAAGTCACTTTGGCCTCCAATGGCACTGGAATCTGTGGGGATTTGATGGTCCAAGACATCGGAAGCAATACTCCGTTCTTGGCCTGGTAATCTCCATAATACGTATCTCCAGAAGCTGGGTTCTCGTACTTGATCTTCAATCCTGAATCCTGTGCATAGTAGTTGATCAGCTTGGCGCCTGAAGCTGCCGAGATGATGACTTTGTATGCTGGCTTCCCGTCCACATCTTTCAATCCATCTAGCGAAACGGTGTAGCCATTGGCCTTGTAAACCGCTTCAGGGAATAGATAGGAGTTCAATTGCGCTTCAGCTAGTTGCGCAGGAGCCATTTCAATCGTATTGCCTTGCACCGACATGGAACCCTTGCCATTGACTAGGCTTGTCTTTTGCATCACATTGCCCGCAATGGAAAGCTTCTGTCCATAACGGCCATTTTGTGAGTCGTAGACAAAAGCGATGGTCAATGGAGTCCCCATGACGTTAGCATCCATGCTGATCTTGGCAGATTTAACGGCAGCTACTTTATCTGCCCCTCCTACCGCGGTCAAGTAATTTTCCAATACTTTTTCAGCTGTCATGGCCGCATCAGCTACAAGCTGCTTAGCTGGTTCGCCCATGATGTCGTATTCGACCACTTCACCAAACTGAGCCAATTTCGCCTTGATCTCTGCTCCATTTCCCACGGTAGTGATGATAAACTTGTCTGGCTCAATCAAACGCTTAGCTGTAGCATTGATATCTGCAACGGTGTAGGAGTTCAACTTCTGCAAATAGGTCGCGTAATAATCTTTTGGCAGATTGTATCTGGCGGTATTCAAAGCAAAGTTGGCTACCGTACCCGGCTGCTCAAGAGAGCGGCCAAAGCTACCTGCAAGTTCAGCCTTGGCTTTGTCTAATTCTACTTGGGTCACACCCTTGTCTACGAGATTTTTGATTTCATAGACAAATTCGTACACCGCAGAGTCTGTTACTTCGCTACGTACCGATGCGGAAGCTGAAATAGTTCCAACCAATTTATCGGCATCAATGGAAGAATAGGCACCATAGGTAAAGCCTTTGTCCTCCCGTAGGTTCATAAACAAGCGTGAGGCAGAACCTCCACCCAAAATCTGGTTCAACAATCTACTGGAGATGTAATCGGTATCGCCAATTTTCATAGCTACAGGCTGGGTCACATCGATGACGGATTGCACAGAAGAACTGCGGTCCACAAGAGCTACTGCCTGCTTGGCAGCACGTACTGGCATTGGGTAGGTGAAGGTGGGAACCACTCCTTTTTCCCAAGTACCAAAATACTGGTTCACTACCTTTTGCGCCTCTGCCTTATCCATATCCCCTACGATTGCCAAATAAGCAATATTGGGTTTGAAATAGGTTTGGTAGTAGGCCTTCACATCTTCCAAGGTGATATTCTTGGTAGTTTGCTCAGTTTGAGACTCTCCATACGGGTGATTTTTTCCATAAAGGACCGCGCGAGAAAGTCGCGAAGAAATCGCCTGAGGATCGTCCTTGGTAGTCGCGAGACCAGTTAAGGATTGCTTTTTCAACTTATCCAATTCCGGCTGTGGGAAAACGGGATTGAAGAGCACATCCGCCATCAAATCCAGCACTTTTCCTTGGTGCTTTTTGAGGGAGGAAACAGAAACTGAAGTTGCAGAAGCGCTAAGGCTTGCTCCAATGAAATCAATTTCTTGATCCAGCTGATCTTTGGTTCTATTTTTAGAACCTCCCATCATCATGTCTCCGACGAAGGTGCTGAGTCCTGCCTTGTCTCCTTCCAGAATTGGATCTCTCTCCAACACTAGCGTGAAGGAGACACGTGGTAGTTTGTTGTTTTTTACGACAAACACTTTCAAGCCATTGGCAAGTGTGAAGGTTTCCGCCTCCCCGATCTTGATTTCAGGAGCTGGGCCCGAAGCCGGCAACTTACTTCTATCTACCTGGGCAAAGGTGATTCCCGTGGCCAGTAGCATAATTCCTATTCCTAATGCAAATTTTTTCATGTCTTTTCGATACGTTTAGTCAACGAATTATTCAGATACTGGCTTGGCTGATTTCGGCAAATAGTACAATACCACGCGTCCAGTCAGGTCCATGTAGGTTTTGGCTACTCGCTGAATGTCTGCTTTGGTCACCTTCGCATAAGCCTCCATTACTTGGTTGACATAGTTGGTATTGCCAAAAATCACCTTTGCTTCTGCCAAGTTCTCAGCAATACCCGCTACGGTGGAGTTACCACTCACAATGTTGTTTTCCATGATGTTTTTCAACTTGGTAAACTCCTCATCGCTGATGCCTTGATCTTGAACCTGCTTGATCAATTTGTCTACTTCGGTCTCTAGATCTTTTGGATCTACGCCCATGTTGGCAATGCCATACATCAAGAACACGCCTCCGTCTTCCAATTCAAGAGGAATAGCCGCTACCACTAAGGCTTTTTGCTGCTTATCCACGAGCTCCTTGGTCATCAAAGAAGATTTGCCACCAGTCAAGTAGGTAGAAAGCATGGACAAGGCGTAGCTGTCTGGGTGATTTCTTGCAGGCAAGTTGTAGGCCTGAATTACAGCGGGAATCTGAATGTTGTCGTAAATGATGTCGCGAACCTCAGCTGTTTTCTTCGGTTCGGTGATTTTAGGACGGTAAACAGGTTTAGTGCCTTTTGGAATTTCCGAGAAGTACTTGCGTACCATTGCTTCGGTTTTGGCGTAATCGAGGTCACCTGCGATGGTCAAGGTCGCATTGTTTGGCACGTAAAAATCCTTGTAGAACTGCTGGAACTCTTCAATGGTCGCAGCATTCAGGTGATCCATGGAACCGATGGGTGCCCACTGGTACGGATGCGTAGTATAGGCTCTCTTGAGTGTTTCGGGAAGAATGGTGCCGTAAGGCTGATTTTCGTAACGCTGTCTGCGTTCCTCTTTTACTACTTCTCTTTGCGTTTCCACTCCAGTCATATCTACTTTGGAGTGGAGCATGCGCTCACTTTCCATGTACAGCGCTAGATCCAATTCATTGGAAGGGAGCAACTCGTAGTAATAAGTGATGTCGTTAGACGTGTAAGCATTGAGCGTACCGCCTCGGCTTTGAATAATATTCATGTATTGACCACGGTCAATATTTTTAGAACCTTCAAACATCAGGTGCTCAAAGAAGTGCGCAAATCCCGTGCGCTCAGGATTCTCATTCTTGGAACCTACGTGGTACAACACCGAAGTCACCACGATAGGCGTGGTATTGTCCTGGTGCATGATCACATGAAGTCCGTTGTCCAAGGTAAATTCCTTGAATTCGATTTTAGTCTGAGCAGCCAGAGGAAGGATTATCCATCCAAGGAGGAGACTCAACAGAAGAATTTTTTT
>CAXNJN010000112.1:0-5505 GCA_964202605.1 Bacteroidia bacterium
CCTGTTTTTTTCAGGAGTTGGTCCTAAGATTTTCCATTCCTGCTGCAGTTTTACCAATTGATTGGCAGTCGCTTGCCAATTTGTATTAGCCTGAAGTTCTTGTGCTTGCGCAATTAATTCTTCAGCTTTCTTTTGGTTGGTTGCCCTTAACTCATCAAGCTCCTTGAAAAACAAATTCTTATTGTGGAAGAACTGCTTAAATAAGGTCCAAAAAGCTTTATTAATTTCCTTCCCAGATTCCTTGGGAATTGCACCAATTTTCTCCCAAGCCTTTTGAATTTCAAGGATTTCCTTGGTCTTTGTATTCCAGTCCTTAATGCGGTCTGCCTTGTATTCACCAAATGGAGCTAAACTAACAATCAATACCTCTTTTTCAGCAAGGTTCTTTTTAATTACATCTTTCTGGCCATCAAAAAATTCTTTTCTCCGGTCATAAATGACATCAGATGCAGCTTTAAAACGAACCCAAACTTGCTCTTGCTCCTCACGCGGAACAGGACCTAGGTGTTTAAATTCCTCATGAAGCTCATTTAATATCCGGATTGCCTCTTTAAGATCTTCAACCTCTTTTAAGGTTTCTGCCTTCTCACAAAGTTCTAACTTACTTTCTAAATTTTTCTTTCGATCTAATTCCTTCAGTTCAAAATAGATGCTTCTATTGTCATAGAAACGATCCATTAATGCATTAAAACTAGCCCAAAGGTTTTTACTCTGCGCCAAAGGCACAGGTCCAATAGTCTTCCAAGTTTCCTGAATAGCTTTTACAGCAGACATGCTCAAGGTAGTTTCCTCCCCATCTACCAGGTCCCTCAATTTATTGAGCAATTCGGTTTTGGCCTGTAAATTTTTCTCCTTCTGTCTTTCTGCTTCTTTACGTATTGAGCTTAACTGATTGCGGAAGTCGTTAAATAGCGCATTAAATGCCTTATCCACCTCGGTCCCTCTGAAGGAAAAATCATCTTCAGATCCACCGTCTCCTAAAAATTGCTGCAAAGCTTCTTCACGCTCTTTTACAAATAGCTCCTCAAATGCAGCTTTGAGTTCATGAATAATCTTTTCTAGTTTGGTAGAAATCCCATGATTTAATTTTTCTTTGAGCAAATCAAGTAACTCTACTTTAGATAAACCCGATAAATCGATTGGTACCTGATCCTCCTCTACGATAGATTCGTCCCCTTCTGGAATAACCTCCAAAAGAACTGAACTTGAATCTGTCTGCACCACTTCATCCTTCGCTACCTCCTCCTCTTGAACCGCAACTACACTAGGAGGAGCTAACTCTTCCTGAGGAGCTGCCTCTTCCAATGAATCAGTAACTAGAGTTTGTTCCGCAACAATCTTTTTACCTTTCGTCCCTTTCTTTGGGGTCTCGGTCACCTTGTCTTCTTCAGACAGTTCTTTACTTTTCTTAGCCATAAAAAACAATACGTATACTTAGTAATATGGACAAAGGTAGGCATTTTGCCTAATTTAATCGTGGGTCAATTGGATAATTTGATTGAATTTCAAAGTCTCCCCCCATACTTTTCATTAGAGATCTCCACAGCTGATCTGGAGAATTAGCAAAAAATTCTTGAGACCAAGGGTCTGAATATACAATCCAGGATTGTGCCGATAGCTCCGCAGCAAGTTGTCCAGAACTCCAGCCGCTATATCCTATAAAAAAACGCACTTGACTCAAGTTTAATTTTTTTGAGTTGATGTGCTGAATTAAGTCGGAAAAATCTCCTCCCCACCAAACACCATTCCCCAAGGGTTTGCTCTCCTCCATCAATTGATCCCCAAAATAAACAAAATGAAGGGTGCTTTGCTCCACTGGACCACCTACAAATACTTCGGCTTCCAAAAAATCCAACTCACTTACCAAATCACCTAAGCTCAAAATAGAGGGTTTATTCATCACAAAGCCTACACTACCAATCCCTTTCTCATGCTCACAAAGCAAGATCACAGATCTACTAAAATTATCATCTGTCAAAAAGGGTTCTGAAAGTAATAAATCTCCAGCTTGCGGATTCCGATTCCTATGCTGCTTCATGTAGAAAAGTAGTTTAAGATTCCTTAAATTTAATTTTTGATTGCTAAATGCCAAGTTTTGGCCCCAAAAAGTTTTCTCTTAAACGAAATCATCCATGATACTTGCAGATATTAGAAAGGATTACACCCTAAAGTCATTGGAAATTCTGGATGTAGATACTGATCCTCTCCTGCAGTTTCGACGATGGATGGAAGAGGCTATTCAAGCAGAAGCCTTAGAGGTGAACGCAATGTGTCTCTCCACAATCTCAGAAGATGGTTTTCCGAATGCAAGAATTGTACTTCTTAAGGAATTGGATCAAGGGTTTGTGTTTTTTACAAACTATGAGAGTTCAAAAGGAAAGGAATTGGCAGCCTCCCCAAAAGCTTCGCTCACCTTTTTCTGGCCAGAAATTGAACGGCAGGTTCGGGTAGTGGGTACAGTGGAAAAAATCAGTGAAAAGGAATCTGATACCTACTTTTTTTCAAGACCTATTAGTTCACAGATTGGTGCTTGGGCATCTCCACAAAGTCAAGAAATCTCCGATCGAACAGTAATTGAAGATTCTCAGAAAAGATTGGAAGAAGAATTTAAAGAAACTCCAATTCAAAGACCAGCACATTGGGGCGGATATAGACTACTCCCCCACCGAATCGAATTTTGGCAAGGTCGACCTAGCCGCTTGCATGATCGGATTTATTACGAATTAGAGGGTAAATCTGTTTGGAGAAAAGTAAGATTGGCTCCTTAATTACTTCAGATCAAAAAGATCAGAAACCCCAATAAATCGCTCTATTGTAAATCCTTCTCCATATTTCACCTGAATACGGTGTCCAAACTCCCGTGCCCTAGACTCAATAAATGGTAAAAATTCAGGCGAAGAAATGAAACTCGCAGGTTCCTGGCTCTCCGGATTATAGAACTGTGAACCAAAAGCAGCAATACTTGCTACTTTTTTATCCCAATACGCTGAGATATCTACAATAAAGTCTGGCTGAATGTAGTTGTTTTGAATGTAATGGTACACAAACTTGGGCCGCCAAGGAGCTTGCTTTAGCCCTTCATTCCAGGTTTCAATTTTACTCAAACCACTCATAAAACAGGCGTTCGTAGCTAAACTAGAACCCTTTCCATGATCTGGATGGCGATCGGAAATTGCATTTGCAAGTACAATCTCTGGCCGATACTTACGAATAACTTGAATCAATTTCAGTTGGTGCTCGGCATCGTCCTTAAAAAACACATCTTTAAAGCCCATATTTTCTCGAACTGCTAGTCCCAACAGCTCAGCTGCATGTGCAGCTTCTTGAAGTCTGAGTTCCGGAGTCCCTCTGGTTCCCATTTCTCCATGGGTCAAATCCACAATACCCACTTGGTGGCCCTTGGCTACCTGGGAAGCAATCGTTCCAGAGCAACCTAACTCCGCATCATCTGGATGCGCAGCCAGTACAAGGATGTCTAATTTTAGCATAAGCAGGAAGTTATTTAACACGCAAACTCTGACCTATTCGCAGAATCGAACGGGTAGAAATTCCATTTAGTCTCGTGATTTGAGAGATACTTACTCCATAGCGTCTAGAGATTGAACCCAAGTTTTCACCCCTTTTCACTCGATGGTAAGCTGCAGCTCTTGCCTTGGCGATATGACCAAACAATTTCTTGTCAACTAATAATTCTCGTTTAAGAATTTGATTCTGTTCAAAATCAAACACAATCTCTGGATCAAAGGCTAATCCTCTGTAACGCAATTCGTAATGTAGGTGTGGTCCAGTACTCCTGCCTGTTGACCCACCTTTACCCAAGAGATCACCTGCAAGTACTTCGTCACCTACCTCCATAACATGCTTGGAAAAGTGTCCATACAAGGTTTCTAGTCCATTTTTGTGACGAACGACGTAATAATAGCCGTAGCCATAGCGATCGTATCCTTTTACGCGTATGATTCCATCAAATGCCGCGTAGACCGCATCTCCCGTATTCAAATCCAAATCAACACCACTATGCATCCTTCCCCAGCGAGGACCAAAACGAGAGTTCACTAAAAGATCAGGCAAAGGCATTTTCCAAGATTCCCCGATTTTTTCATCGTATAGTTTTAAAACAACACTGTCTTTTAGGTCCTTGATGTCAAAGTTGTAGATATCAACCTTCTGGGTATCCCAATTCGAAAAGTATTCGAATGCCGTTATCCAAACACTATCTACAAGGATCTGTTCAGCAGTCTCAATGATTTCTTTGGATGGAGCCCAGTCCATGGAAAAAGGATCCTCGGCAATAATCGAACGAATTCGTTCCAAATCGACCGTGTTTTGAAAAAGTAGGGAATCTGTTTTGCTAGATAGCGTTTGCAAATAACCTACCTCATCAAATTCCCGAAGCTCAATGTTTAACCGTTTGGAAGAGTTATTATCCCCTGAGGGGTTTTTCTTTATGATTTTCGGGAAGCCTTGGGTCAGTTCCTTTAAATCAAAATTCTTTTTGTCTGTTGAACTAGGAGTTTTGGTTTGGTCCTTGTTGTTAATTTTCGGCAATACCTGAGCATACGACTCCACTAGTCCTATGCCTATTGCTATTCCAAAAAAAAGTATCCGAATTAAACTCCTCATCAATTGCATTTAGTGGTTTTCGTGAGCTGCTAGGAAACGTTCTGCGTCCAAAGCAGCCATACATCCTGTACCTGCGGCAGTTACAGCTTGTCGGTAAACATTATCCTGTGCATCTCCACAGGCAAAAACGCCTTCAACATTTGTTTTCGTTGTTCCTGGAATAGTTTTGATATATCCGGCAGCATCCATCGTAATGAATTCTTTGAAAATTTCTGTATTAGGTTGATGTCCTATAGCAACAAAGAAGCCAGAAATTGAAATTTCAGAAATCTTTTCTGTTTTTGTGTTCAAAATTCGCATGCCCTTCACTTCATCCTCCCCCAATATCTCCTGCGTTTCGGTATTCCAAAGGATTTCGATCTTTGGATTATTCTTTACACGATTCTGCATAATTTGAGAAGCCCTCATTTCATCCCGACGAATGATCATGTAGACTTTAGAACAAATATTAGCTAGGTAAGAGGCTTCCTCACAGGCCGTGTCGCCTGCGCCAACAATGGCTACTTCTTGTCCTCTAAAGAAAAAGCCGTCACAAACAGCACAAGCAGAAACACCTCTACCATTGAGGCGAGTTTCGCTCTCCAATCCCAACCATTTCGCCGATGCTCCAGTGCTGATTAGTACAGTGTCTGCTAAGATGGTCTTCTGATCATCTACAATCACACGATGGGGACGAGCACTAAAGTCTACTTTGGTTACTAATCCATATCGAACTTGAGTACCAAATCGTTCGGCCTGTTTTCTAAAATCTTCCATCATCTCAGGTCCCATGATTCCCTCGGGATAGCCAGGATAGTTCTCTACATCCGTAGTGATTGTCAATTGACCTCCAGGCTGACCTCCAGTGTACAAAACTGGTGACATTCCAGCACGTGCAGCGTA
>CAXNJN010000113.1:0-5231 GCA_964202605.1 Bacteroidia bacterium
TTGTAAATTTCTTTTTCACTTCCTGCCCAAGTATTTGTCCAGTGATGTCTAAGGAGATGGAGCGAGTAAATGACCATTTTCGAGATGATCCTTTGGTACAAATTATGTCGATTAGCCTTGACCCAACCTACGATACCCTGCAAATCTTGAAAGCGTATGCGGAGAAGCATCATGCTATTCCCGGGAAATGGAACTTTCTTTCAGGGCCTAAGGAGGAAACCTTCCAATTGGCACGCTGTGGATTTATACTTCCTGCTTTGGATGGCAATGGAGTTCCAGACGATTTTGTGCACAGTGATAAATTTATATTGATTGACGACGAAGGGCGAATCCGGGGTTATTACAGTGGGACCACACGAGAAGGGGTGGATCTGCTGATGTTGGAAACGAAAATTTTACTTTATGGCAAAGAATAATATGGAGAATATAGCACCACAGGAAGCAAAAGTCAAAAACTGGATTATCGGCATCTCAATTGCTGTCCCTCTGGCAGTTGCTGTTCTTTTATTTATGCCTACCAAACTCACCTCTTTGGGGGGGTGGGTCCATTTTCTACCGCATCTTAATGCAATTATCAATTCTGCTGCTTCTATAGCGTTGGTGTTGGCATTGGTGTTTATCAAGCAGAAGAAATACAATTTGCATGGGGCTACGATGACGGTTGCATTTGTGTTGGGAGCTATATTTTTGGTGTCCTATGTGATCTACCATGGTGCAGCAGAAAGTACCTCATTTGGTGGTGAAGGGACTATTCGTATCGTTTACTATTTCTTGTTGATTACCCATATCCTATTTGCAGCGATTGCGCTATTCCCTATCTTATTTGCGTATTACTATGGATATACCAATCAGCGAGACAAACACCGTAAAGTGGTCAAATATGCCTACCCCATTTGGTTGTACGTATCCGTTACAGGCGTGATTGTCTACCTCATGATCTCGCCATATTATACCCAGACATTCTAAAATCTGTAGTGACCTTCCAAATATAGTCGTGCACATGAAATTCAAAATCATAGTTCTTTTCGCCTCGAGTTTTCTTGTTTCCCTTGGAGCATCTGCACAGTGCGCTATGTGTAGGGCATCCGTTGAAAACAATGTCAGTAATGGGGATACCTCGATTGGCGCTGGACTCAACAATGGAATTTTGTATCTCGTGGTGATGCCGTATTTGATGGCAGGAATCATGGGTTACCTATGGTATAGAGCTTCCAAAAAGAAGAAAGCGAAACTCCAGGCACGCTAATACTATTCGGCAAAGTTTGATACCAGACTTTGCTTTTTTATTTTTAGTCTTCATGAAGCTTTCAATCCGCAGTATTCTTCTTTTGGGAAGCGTACTTCTTCTGCCTATAGTCCTCATTTTGAATTTTTTTGTTTATCAAAAAAGTCAAGAGGAGACCTACATCCAGGCCATTGAAAAGAAAATTCATGCAGTAGAGGCAACATTTAACCTAGATTTCGAACTTTTTCAACGCCTAGGCGGTGGTCAGGACTCGTTGAGTTTTGATCGTGTAAGTAGTGAGGCCTACAGCTATCCTTTTTTTATTATCAATCCTCAAAAAGAGCTTCAGTATTGGTCTACCAATGATTTTAACTTGGATTTTTCCACCTTGGATTTAGCGCGGGAATTTCAAGTTCATGAATCACCATCCGGTACTTTTTTACTAAAGCTCCAAAAAATATCACCTAAAGAGGGGACTGGTTTTTTTGTTCAGGCCTTCCGCTTGGTATGGTCTGGGGATATCAAAAATGAGTATGTGGTTATGGGGCCTAACCCCGAGGTATTTGGGAATTCGTCGTTTACGCTTTATTCCAATCCAGCTGAAGGTACCTTCCAGGTCAACTCCTCCAGCGGCCTACCTTTATTCGGTATTGACTTTCAAGTGGGGTTTGTTTCGGTAGGGAAAACATGGACGACTCCTGTGTTAATTTTTAGTTTTTCCCTCTTTTTGCTGTATGCATTTCTCAGCTTTATTTTTTTGAGAAAAAAATGGAGAAAAGGACAAGTATGGCAGGCCGTAGGCTATGGTTTTTTTATTCTTTTGGTGATACGGGCAGGCATGTTGGCGTTCAGATTTCCGCAGGACTACGTAGATCTTTTGCTTTTTGATTCAGGTGCATATACTTCATCTTGGTTGGTACCTAGCTTGGGGGATCTTTTGCTACATACAGGCGGTGGTGTATTGATTTTAGGCTTATTGGTTTATGAGCTTTCCTCCAAATCCATTTTGGGAAAATTTGCCAGTTGGCGGCAGCGCATTCGAGAGGAAGGGTTACTTCTTTTGGCCTTTGCGATTTCCACTTTGTTTTTTTTGGGCCTTTGGGCGATTGTCCGAGATTTAGTGCTACACGCATCTTGGAGTTTGGATATCTCTTCGATACCAAGCTTTGATCGGATGGTGGGGGTTAGCTTTTTGATTGTTTTCCTATGGGCAGCAGCTTATGTATTTCTGAGTTTTACCTTAATCAATTTATTTCTACGTGGTGGTTCAAGTACCCATGTGGTGTATCGAATGTTACTTGTTGTGACTGGAGTTATCAGTCTAATTTTCTTTGTTTGGAATAGTTGGTTTGGGTTAGCCGGGTTGGTACACTTCCTGTTTCTATTTTCTATAATTAGGTTTGATTTAGTGGCCAATGTGTACCGTTTAGGATTAGAAACCTTCTTGACACTTTTTTATGCTAGCCTTATTGCTGCATGCATTGTGGCGGCAAGTAGCTACCAAACTTCTGCGGATCGATTGGTACAGGCCAAAGTTGCTTTTGCCAATCAGCAGCTGTTGGCCACGGAAGAACGAACCCCCTTAATTTTAGAAGACATTTTTTCTAGGCTTAAAAACGATCTTTTTATTCAGAATCGATTGGCAGACCCCTTACTCTCCAAGGATCCGGTAGTGAGTAAAATTCGAAAAATTTATTTGGACAATTACTTCGATCAATTCGAGGTTGTGATCCGTATTTTTTCACCTACAGCAAAGCAAATCGGAGGACGTTTGGAGGGGGAATCCTTGCAGGAGTTGCAGCAAGAGTTTGTCAAGAGCGATTACGCTACTCAGGTGCCTAATTTATACTATGTACAAGACTCAGCGAGTGGAAAGAAAAATAAATTTGTAGCCTTTGTTCCGATGAATAAGGGTGACCTTGGACTGGGAACTCTCTATTTAGAGTTTGATCAGCTACGAATTCAATCAGGCAACGCCTATCCAAGCTTGCTTTTGGACGAGCAGTTTGCTGAAAAATTGAAGACGGATCCATTTGATTATGGGCTATTTAAAGAGGGAGAACTGATCCGAAGTTCGGGCAGCTTCAATTACCAGCAGGAAGAGATGGAACTTATTTTGCAAAATTCCGCCTTGGTAGATGGAGGAGTTGAGGCCTTGGCTTACCAGCATCTGGGAATAAAAAATGGGGAGGAACTCTGGGTATTGTCTTCTCCGGTAATTTCAGTGAAACAGTTTTTTGGGACCTTTTCGTTGTTTTTTGTGGTCTTTGTTTTCCTCACTTTTCTTTCCATTCTGGGAAGTGTGCTGATGCAGGGACACCGAAAGTTTGAATTTAACTACTCCACAAAGCTTCAACTTTACTTGAATTTTGCCTTTTTCTTTCCGATTCTAATCATTTCTATCATTACCACTGGCTTACTTTCTCAAAGTTACAAGGAGGACCTGAATGGGCAGTACCTTCAAAAAGCCACCTTAATTAAGGGAAATTTAGCTCGTTTTTTTGCAGGCCAAAGCTTGGAAGAGGTAGATCGTGATGCACTGAGCGAGGAAATAAATGCACTTGCAACCACCGTGGGAACTGATATTCACTTGTATGGAAAGGAGGGCTCCTTAGTAACTTCAAGTAGAATTACCATTTTCGAAAAGAAACTTTTATCCAATCGTATGCATCCTGGAGCCATGGCTACATTGGTGGAGGGCAAAGGTGTAGCCGCCCTTTTGGAAGAACAGGTTGGGAAGTTAAGGTACCAAACCGTGTATTTGGCAATTCCTTCCCAGACCAATTCTTCCATCAATGCAGTGGTTGCTATTCCCTTTTTTGAGTCTGAAGAAGAGCTCAATGCCCTTACTTCTGATGTTTTGGGAAATGTGTTCAATGCCTTTGTGGTGATTTTCATTTTGTTTTTGATCATTTCCTTTTTGGTGACCAAAAACCTGACCTTACCCTTTCGCTTACTTACCCAGAAGCTTAAGGTGACTAATTTGGAAAATAACGAGCCGATGTACTGGTCTTCTAAGGATGAAATTGGGCTATTAATCAACGAATACAATCAGATGCTCTCCAAGTTGGAGGCCAGCAAGAAAGTGCTTGCCTCTACTGAAAAAGAATCCGCCTGGCGGGAGATGGCCAAGCAGGTGGCCCATGAGATTAAAAATCCACTTACCCCAATGAAGCTCACCTTGCAACATTTACTTCGGCTGGAGCGCGAAGGCAAATTGGAAGATGCGGATAAACTAAAAAAATCGCTTGAAACCTTAATTCATCAGGTTGATGCCTTGAGTGGAATTGCCTCTTCATTTTCCACATTTGCGAAGATGCCGCTGCCCAATAATGAGTTGATGAATTTTAAGGAGGTGCTGCTGCGGGTATTGGAACTGTTCAAAACAGATAAGCGGATGGAGCTGGAGTTCCAAGATGATTCCTTTACCGATCAAATCACTATTTTGGGTGACGACAAGCTTTTTGGGCGTGTGATATCCAACTTGATCATCAACGGAATGCAGGCAGTTGAGCCTGGAAAAAAGTCTCATATTCGGATTTGGCTATGGCTAACAGATCGCGCTGTGTTTTTGGAGATCTCAGATAACGGGAAGGGGATTCCTGTAGAACTTCGAGACAAAATCTTTATTCCCAACTTTAGTACCAAGAGTCAGGGTTCAGGACTTGGTCTTGCCATTGCAAAAAGTGGGGTAGAAACCGCTGGAGGTCAAATCTGGTTTGAAACCGAAGTGGGTAAGGGAACTACTTTTTTTCTGACCTTCCCTTTGGCAAAAGCTAATCCTTAATAAAAAGTAGTGTGTTTAATTGATACAGCTTAAAGAAAAATCCTCTCAAAGGCATTCGTTACTTCCGATTATCTGATTATCCGCTTTTTCACCACTAACCAGAGAAAAAAAGGTTTGAGGTTCAATTAGGTGAGCTGTGGACCGTTGACTGTGGTCTGTCAACGATTATCCGCAGTTTTAAATAGGCGAGCTGAGCTACTGGCATGATTGCGGATAATC
>CAXNJN010000114.1:0-5216 GCA_964202605.1 Bacteroidia bacterium
CGGCATGCTGGAAACTGATTCTTTTAGCTAGGAAATAGGAAAGGTTCAAGGGACTGGGTTAAATTTGTTTGCAACTCTCCGCAAATTAGCATGAAGCAAGCGAAAAATTTACCCTTGATCTACATTTTGACCATTTGCCTCGTTTTGGCCAACAGCGCCGCAGGATATGCGCAAGAAATCCGGGTTGGCGCCGAACAAGCCCAGCTTTACTTGCCCCAGCTTCAAGGGAAAAAAGTAGGGGTAGTAGGGAACCAAACGAGTATCCTTCCCAATTCCAAGCAGCAGCATCTAGTAGATTTTCTCTTGGAAAATAAAATTGAGGTAGTGAAAGTATTCGTGCCCGAACATGGATTCCGGGGTACTGCCGATGCAGGAGAAAAAGTCAACAACTCAGTAGACTCCAAAACAGGGCTACCAATCGTCTCCTTGTATGGTGCCAACAAGAAGCCCAGTGCAGAACAGCTGAAAGACTTGGATATACTTGTCTTTGATCTACAAGATGTGGGTGTACGGTTTTTTACCTACATCAGCACGCTCCACTACGTCATGGAAGCCTGCGCAGAACAAGGGAAGTCCCTGATTGTACTTGACCGGCCCAACCCGAATGGCAACTATGTGGATGGCCCCATGCTGAAAAAAGGCTTCGAATCCTTTGTGGGCATGCATCCCATCCCCATCGTCCATGGACTTAGTATTGGTGAACTTGCGCAAATGATCAACGGAGAAAAATGGCTAAAAAGAGGTCTAAAAGCCAAGCTCACTGTGGTTCCAGTGGCGAATTGGACCCACGATACGCCTTACGAACTTCCTGTAAAGCCCTCTCCCAACTTGCCCAATTTACTTTCCATCCGTCTCTACCCAAGCACCTGCCTTTTTGAAGGGACGGTAGTGTCCTTAGGTCGTGGGACCTACTTTCCTTTCCAAGTGTATGGCTACCCAGATCCAATCTTTGGAGACTTCAGCTTTACTCCAGTGTCCATAGACGGCATGTCCAAAACCCCTCCGCATCAGGACAAGGTATGTTATGGCAGGGACCTTCGCGCTGAATCCCTAGCGCAGCCTTTTACCTTGAACTACCTACTGGAAGCATACGGACGCTCAGGGATGAAGGAGAAATTCTTCAATTCCTATTTCAATACCTTGGTGGGTACGGACAAACTCAAAAAGCAAATCTTAGCAGGGAAAACAGAGATAGAGATTCGTAAGACCTGGCAACAGGGGCTAACAGACTATGCCCAACTGCGAAAAAAATACCTGCTCTACCCTTAAAAAAAGAACAACCACATTAATCCAACGCGCTACGCATGCAACTCCCTCCAATAAACCGTTCCTTACGCATCATTTACATGGGTACCCCAGAATTTGCGGTTCCTGCTTTGGAAAACTTGGTTGCTGAGGGATGGAATGTAGTTGCCGTCATCACTGCACCAGACAAGCCCCAAGGCCGAGGACAGAAATTGGTTGGTTCTCCGGTCAAGGAAGCCGCCGAAACCTTAGGAATCCCGGTTTTGCAACCCACCAACCTCAAGGATACTGCCTTCCAAGAGGAATTGAAGGCACTAGCTGCAGATCTGCAGATTGTGGTGGCCTTCCGAATGCTCCCCGAAGCCGTTTGGAACATGCCTCCCCTAGGTACCTTCAATCTCCATGCTTCTCTCCTTCCCAATTACAGAGGTGCTGCCCCGATCAACTGGGCGCTGATCCATGGGGAAAAGGAAACCGGGGTCACCACCTTCTTTTTGCAGCATGAAATCGATACCGGAAATATCCTTTTTCAAGAGAAAGTAACCATCCTTCCAGAAGACAACCTAGGTAGCCTCTACGAAAAATTAATGAGCTTAGGCGCCGATCTGGTAGTGAAGACAGTAGATGCGATTGCTTCACAAACCATTCAGCCCCAGCCTCAAGACGATAGTCAGGCCCTCCGTACCGCACCGAAAATCTTCAAGGAAACAGGCCAGATTGACTGGACAGCCTCAGCCAGTTCCATCCACAACCTGATACGAGGTCTATCGCCCTATCCTGGAGCATGGACGGAGCTGCAAGGCAAAACCTGTAAACTCTTCATTTCCCATCCAAGTGATCAGAACCTACCGGGAAAAGCTCCGGGAGATTGGGAGAGTGATTTCAAAACCTACCTTAATTTTCAATGTGGAGAAGGGTACCTCACGATTCTCGATTTACAATTGGAAGGGAAAAAGCGAATGAAAGTGGATGAATTCCTTCGGGGATGGAAAGGATAGTCCCATTCGAATAGCCCTTGGCCGCTGCCTTTACATGTAATTTATTGAGTAGTCTTGATTCTCCTTTTTTACCAATAATTAAAGAAATAGGAGTTGAAGTTCGAGTAAGTGAGCAGTGGACCGTGGACGGTCGTCTGTGGACGATTCCGAAGGAACTCACCCTACTATGAAATCACAGATAAAATTGAGGATAATCCTTTCAAATAAAACCACCTTGCTGTTTTTCGTGTTTCACTAGAAAGAACTTCGTCAAAGCAGGTAACTTAACTGTCAAATCCACACACGTGAAAATCATACTTCTTGTAGCAAAAGCAACAAACCAGGTTATCGGCAAAGACAACCAGCTCGTCTGGAAGTTGTCCGCAGACTTGAAGCGTTTTAAAAACCTGACCACTGGACACCACCTCTTGATGGGCAGAAAGACCTTTGAATCCCTGGGTAGACCTCTTCCCAACCGCACCCATCTGATCATCACGCGGAACCCAGATTTTATTGCTCCAGAAGGCCATTATGCCTTTCACTCGGTAGAAGACGCCATTATTTATTGCACCAAGCACCAACTGGAAAAGGTGTTTGTGATCGGAGGTGGAGAAATCTACAAAGAAGCCTTACCGCTCTGCGATATTCTAGAAATCACCGAAGTGGAGGCAAGCCCAGAGGGAGACACCTTCTTTCCTGAACTCGATTTCTCGATTTGGAAGGAAAAAGAACGGGAAAAATTTTCTGCCGATGAGACCAATGAGTACCCCTACGCCTTTGTGACCTACGAAAAAAGATAAATCATGGCCAAACCCGTCATCTGGATCACTGGCGCTTCCTCTGGCATTGGAGAAGCTGCAGCGCAAAAATTTTCGAAGGAGGGGTATGCGCTCCTTCTTTCCTCCCGCAACCTACAGGAACTCGAGCGCGTCAAAACTAGCTGCGCCTTCCCGGAAGATATTCGCATTTTACCCCTTGATCTAGCAGATAGTGGTGATTTTGATCAGAAGGTAGCTACTGCCCTTTCCTTTTTTGGACAGGTGGATATGCTCCTTCACAATGGAGGTATCAGCCAGCGATCCCTCATCAAGGACACCCAACTAGCGGTAGATCGCAAGCTCATGGAGGTCAATTACTTCGGAACCGTCGCTTTGACCAAAGCCATCCTGCCTCATTTTCTTGCCCGTAAAAAAGGCCAGTTTGGTGTAATCACCTCCCTGGTGGGCAAGTTTGGAACCCCTTATCGCTCCTCCTACGCAGGATCAAAGCATGCCTTGCATGGATTCTTTGATACGCTACGAGCCGAGCACCACCAGGATGGGATTTCTGTGACCTTGATCTGTCCAGGGTTTATCCGCACGCAGGTTTCGATCAATGCAGTCACGGGTGATGGCAGCCCACTTGGCGAGATGGACCAGGCTCAAGACCAAGGCATGTCCCCAGAGGCCTGCGCGAAGGCACTTTTTCGCGCCATGAAAAATAAAAAGGAAGAAGTATACATTGGCGGAAAGGAAACCTTGGCTGTATACCTCAAGCGCTTCCTTCCTGGCTTATTCTCCAAAATTCTTCGATCAGCAAAAGTTAGATAAATCCACCATGTCAAGCGTAAACGCGGAAATCATTGCCATAGGAGACGAGCTACTCTATGGGCAAATCATGGACACCAATTCCCATTGGATCAGCCAGGAATTGGATGCTGTAGGCGTACGCGTGGTCCGAAAAACCACGGTTGGAGACAATCGGACAGACATCCTAACCGCTTTTGAAGAGGCATCCAAGCGAGCTGATCTGATCCTTATTACTGGAGGCCTTGGCCCCACCCAAGACGACCTGACCAAACCACTACTTGCCGAGTACTTTGGTTGCGACATCGTCGAAGTCCCCGAAGCCGTAGCGGCGGTATCCTCCTATTTCTTGCGTCGGGGTCGGGAGATGACTCCACTCAATATTCTACAAGGGCATCTTCCCTCCTGCTGTACCTACGTACCCAACCCAGTCGGTACTGCCCCAGGGATGTGGTTTGAGCAGAAAGGATGCTACTGGATGTCCATGCCTGGTGTTCCTCACGAGATGAAAAAACTGGTCAAGGACTTTGTGCTAACGAAACTGGACGAAATTTTTGAGCTTCCCGTGATCTACCACAAGCTCATCAAAACCGCAGGCATTGGCGAATCTTGGTTGGCCGACCTGATCAAAGATTGGGAAAATGCATTGCCTCCACACATTCGATTGGCCTATTTGCCCTCTCTAGGACATGTCAAACTGCGCCTAACAGCATTTGGCACAGATAAAAAACAGCTTCAACAAGAAGTGGCCGCGCAGATTCAAGAGGTACTGCTGCAAATCGAAAAATATGTCTATGGCTACGACGACGAAACCTTGGAAACTGCCATTGGCAAACTTTTGAAGAACGCAGGGAAAACTTTAGCTTTAGCTGAAAGTTGCTCGGGAGGATATGTCTCCCACTTGATCACGACCGTACCTGGAAGCTCTGCCTATTTTCAAGGAGCAGTAGTTCCCTACCACAATGACTTCAAAGAACGTATCTTGGGAGTGAAGTCGGAGACCCTAAGTACCCATGGGGCGGTGAGTGAGGCCACTGTGGCAGAAATGGCGGAAGGAGTGCGAGCTTTATTCAATGCTGACTACGGGATCGCAAGCTCTGGGATTGCTGGACCCGATGGGGGCTCCGATGACAAACCCGTGGGAACAGTCTGGATCGCCTGTGCCGGTCCAGAGGGAGTGGAGACCAGAAAGTTACAGTTGACCCAAGACCGAATGCTCAACATTCAATTGACGGGAGTGGCAGTGCTGAATTTATTCAGAATTTGCTTTCGCCCAAATGACAAATAAAATTTTACAAGTAGGATTTGGGAAGCAGTTCAATAAAATTTAATTTTAAAACTTGAAAATAAACCCAATTAAATTACAAGAATCAACATGGCTAGTGTAGAAATGCTCATGCCCAAGATGGGCGAAAGTATCATTGAAGGC
>CAXNJN010000115.1:0-5202 GCA_964202605.1 Bacteroidia bacterium
TGACCTATAGAATGGAACAAACCATGCGCTGGTACGGACCCAAGGATCCAGTGAGCCTTCAAGATATCCGACAGTCTGGTGCCACAGGAGTGGTCACCGCGCTTCACCACATTCCCAATGGGGAGGTTTGGTCAAGGGAAGAAATCATAGCTCGAAAAGCACAAATTGAAGCAGCAGGGCTTACCTGGTCGGTTGTTGAGTCCGTACCGGTTCATGAGCAAATCAAAACCAGATCCGGCGTCTACCTGCAATTGATCGAAAACTACAAACAAACGCTACGAAACCTAGCTGCTGAGGGGGTGTATACCGTTTGTTACAATTTTATGCCGATATTGGATTGGACACGTACCAATTTAGAATACTTGCTCCCTAACGGTGCCAAAGCCTTGCTGTATGAGAAAAAGGCGGTGATAGCCTTTGACGTATTCATCTTGCAACGACCTGAAGCACTACAAGAATATAGTCCAGAAGAACTTGCTGCCACCGAAACCTACTACCAGAATCTTAACCCAGAATCCAAGCAGCTCATTTTAGATAATATCCTCAAAGGCCTTCCTGGCTCAGAAATTGGCTATACATTGGAGGAGTTTCGCGAAATGCTGAAAACGTATGCTGGCATCGATGCAAAGCAGCTTGCAGAACACCTGCGGCTATTTTTAGACGCCATTACCCCTGTGGCAGAGGAAGTGGGTTGCTTTCTTTGCATCCACCCAGACGACCCTCCCTTTTCGCTGTATGGATTGCCACGAGTAGTGAGCACCGCGACAGATGCCAGACGAATTTTAAGCCAAACACCCAGTGTACACAATGGCCTAACCTTCTGCACGGGAAGCTTTGGGGTACGAACTGAAAACGATTTACCGGCCATGGTACGGGAATTTGGAGAACGCATCCATTTTCTTCATTTGAGGAGTACTAGAAATGATGCAGCAGGTAATTTCTACGAAGACAATCACCTGGATGGCAATGTAGACATGGTCGCCGTGATCCAAGAGATTTTAATCTGGCAGGAAAAACGAAAAAAACGAATTCCCATGCGCCCAGATCACGGACACCAGATTTTGGATGACCTGCACAAGAAAACAGCAAATCCGGGCTATACGGCTATTGGAAGGCTGAAAGGACTAGCCGAACTCCGAGGAGTGGAAGAAGCATTGGTTTGGGTGTCTAACAAAAAATAATGACCTTTTTGTGTCAATGATCAAGCAAAAGTTAGTACTCGTAAATTGGTCATAAAAAGTTTCATAGCAACCGTATTATTGATTGGAGGAAATCCAGCAAAAATAATCCGTTATTTGAGTTCCAAAGAATAAATCATGGCTACCTACTATTCAAAAAGAGACCTCCATTTTCAACTTTTTGAAAATCAAAATTGCCTGGAGCTCACCCAGTACCCCTATTTTTCAGATCATTCCAAGGAAACCTTTTCCCTGATTCTGGATGCAGCAGAGCAAATTGCTGAGAAGTCCCTGTATCCTATTTTCAAGGAAATGGACCGAAATGAACCACAATTGGAAAATGGAATCGTCAAGGTACATCCCAAGATGCGTGAAATCATCCGGCAATTTGGTGCCGATGGATGGATCAATGCCATCTTCCCCTATGAAGAGGGAGGACAACAATTGCCTTGGACGATCCACCTCTCGGCTGGATTTATTTTACAGGCAGCCAATTACTCTGCCAGCGTTTTTCCTTTTCTGACTACAGGAGCTGCAAATTTGATTCGAACATTCGGATCCAGCGAACTTCGTGATGCCTTCACGCCTAAAATGTACAGTGGGGAATGGCAAGGAACCATGGCACTCACCGAACCGGATGCGGGCAGCTCTCTGTCCGATTTGTCTACCTTGGCAGTACCTACCGCTAAAGATGGTGTTTATTCGATCAGTGGTCAGAAAATATACATCTCAGCAGGCGATCACGATGCCTGTGACAACATCATCCATTTGATGCTTGCCCGAATACTAGGAGCTCCAGCAGGCACCAAGGGCATCTCCTTATTTGTCGTTCCAAAAATCAGATTAGACGGAACCCCAAATGATGTACTCACCCAAGGGATCTACCACAAGATGGGCTACAAAGGTGCACCCATCGTCCACTTGATGATGGGAAGTGAGTCTGCCTGTGAAGGATACCTGGTGGGTGAAGCGCACCAAGGGTTGAAGTACATGTTCCAAATGATGAATGAGGCTCGACTAGGAATAGGGATGAATGCCACAGCCATTGCTACAGCGGCATTTCATGCATCCTTAGACTATGCCAAAGTTCGACCTCAAGGAAGAAACATCAACGACAGAGAACCCAATCGGCCGCAAGTACCCATCATCCAACATGCAGATGTCAAGCGCATGCTTTTGGTCCAAAAAAGTATCACAGAAGGTTCTTTAGCCTTATTGATTTTCTGCGGACTTCTTGGAGATCAAGTTTCTCAAGAAACCGATCCGCTTAAAAAAGGAGAACTAGAAGCATTATTGGACCTATTGATCCCAATCGCCAAAAGCTATCCATCCGAAATGGGGCTGCAAAGTACCTCCATGGCCATTCAGGTGCTTGGAGGGGCCGGTTACACGACTGATTTCCCCGTTGAGCAATACTACCGAGAAGCTCGAATCCATCCCATTCACGAGGGCACCACTGGCATTCATGGACTCGACTTATTGGGAAGAAAACTGCTTCTTCATGAAGGATTGGGTTGGAAAATGCTTCAAAAAGAACTCGGAATGACGATTCAGGAAGCAAAAAATCTACCGAATTTAGCAAGCCTGACCGATGGATTCGAAAAATATTGCAACGAATTTGCTACGGGAGCAGCTCAAATCCTATTCAAAAGAAATCAAGGTCCAGACTACTTCTTGGCAGATGCTACCCTATTTTTGGAAGGTGCTGGAATCCTATGCATGGGATGGATGTGGCTCAAGCAAGCCATCACAGCACAGCGGGCATTGGATCAAGGAACTAAGGAACAAGATTTCCATTTAGGAAAAATTGAAACCGCACGCTACACCATGGAATACGAGCTAGTAAAACTCAAAGGATTGCTAGAGCGATTTGCATCCACGAGCTATCCCAGCATTGCCATGAAAACCGAGTGGTTTTAACTTACTTTGGTGGTGGAATCGAATTAAAAATGAAAAAAATTTTAGTTACTGGAGGAGCAGGATTTTTAGGAAGTCACCTTTGCGAAAAGTTGCTGGCCGAAGGAAATCAGGTTACCTGCCTTGATAATTTTTTTTCAGGGTATAAAAGCAACATAGCACACCTCATTCCACGACCCAACTTTGAGTTAGTTGTTCAGGATGTGACTGCGCCTATCCAATTATCGGTAGATGAAATATACAATTTGGCATGTCCTGCCTCCCCGCGCCTGTATCAAAGTTTCCCCATAGAAACCTTTAAAACCTCCATTTTAGGGTCACTAAATCTCCTAGAGCTTGCAAAAAATACAGGAGCAAAGATTTTTCAAGCCTCTACCTCAGAAGTTTACGGAGACCCACAGCAACACCCACAACTGGAATCCTATTTTGGAAATGTAAATCCAATAGGACCTCGTGCCAGCTATGACGAAGGAAAACGGGGAGCAGAAACCTTGTTTTTTGATTACCATCGGCAGCATCAAGTGCAAATCAAAGTCATGCGTATTTTTAATACCTATGGGCCACGCATGAGTGCAACAGATGGACGGGTAGTGTCGAATCTAATTTTACAGGCATTGCAAGGACAAGACCTGACCCTATTTGGAAATGGATCCCAAACCCGTTCCTTTTGCTACGTAGACGACACGGTTCAGGCAATGCAACTAATGATGGAAACTTCAAAGGAGGTCACAGGCCCAATAAATGTCGGGAATCCTGTAGAATGCACAATTTTGGAACTAGCAAACCTTATCCTGGAGCTAACGGGTAGCAAGAGTAAACTTTCCTTTCTGCCCGCAGGAGCAGATGATCCGCTTAAGCGACAGCCAAGTATCGAATTGGCTAAAAAAGAACTTTCTTGGCATCCCAAACTCGCGCTCAAGGAAGGATTGCAAAAAACCATTGCCTATTTTAAATCGTATTTGAACTAGAACCTAGTTTTCTTAACAGAGTAGAATAAAAAGAAGTAATTTTACAAAAAACTACCCCATCTTATCCAGCACCATGGAAGATAATTTAATCGATCACCCCGGCATCATTATTGGATTTACAGTTGCCGTAGTGTTTATGCTTTTGCTAGACTTGGGCATTTTTAATAAAAAGAATCATGTTATTTCCAGTAAAGAGGCCGCCATCTGGTCTATTGTTTGGATAAGCCTCTCCATGATTTTCAGTATTTTCATTTACATCGTTACCGCTGAGGCCTCAGGCTTAGAAAAATTCTCGCAGTACCAAGCAGCCTATTGGATAGAAAAAGCACTTTCTGTCGATAATTTATTTGTATTCATTCTCGTCTTTGGCTATTTCAATGTTCCACGAGAACTCCACCACAAAGTGCTTTTTTGGGGTATTATTGGTGCACTTATCATGCGCGCAGTATTCATTTTTGCAGGAGTAGGATTGATCAATCTTACCTTCTTACCAGAGATGAATCTTTTTGGCCAGAATGTCAAAATCAATGCGGTGTTGACCATATTCGGATTCTTTTTAATCTATGCAGGCATCAAATCCTGGTTTGCAAACGACAAAGACGACGAAGAAAAGGATTTCAGTAAAAGTCCTGGTGCTCAATTAATCCACAAGCTGTTTAAGGTAAGTAAAGAATACAATGGAGGGAATTTCTTTACCATTGAAAATGGAGTAAAAATGGCAACTCCCCTACTGGTAGTCGTTGCAGTAATTGAGTTTACTGACTTAATTTTCGCAGTGGATTCTATTCCTGCCATTTTTGCCATTGCACCCAACGATCCTTTTATCCTGTACACCTCCAATATTTTTGCAATTCTCGGCTTAAGATCCTTGTATTTCCTTTTGGCTAATTTCATTCACATGTTTAGCCGATTGAAGTTTGGATTGGCTATAATCTTGGCCTTTATTGGATTCAAAATGATTATTTCTCCATTCTACCACATCTCTTCCCCACTTTCACTTTCAGTGGTAGCTGGTATTTTAATCCTGTCGGTAGCAGCTTCCGTGCTCTTTCCAGTCAAGGAAACGGCAAAATAAGCTTCAAACAAAAGACCGCCGAAGCGGTCTTTTTTTTAGTAGCCTAAGATCTTCAGCATATTTT
>CAXNJN010000116.1:0-5181 GCA_964202605.1 Bacteroidia bacterium
GGCACAAATCGGGCAATATTTTCCTGTGCTTCAAGTGTACTTCCTCCAATATGCGGCGTAAGGATGGTATTTGGCAATCCTTTGAGTTCTGATTCGAAGCTTTCCTTGTTGTTTTTTGGTTCTTCAGGAAATACGTCTACCGCACAGCCTCCGATATGTCCTGAAAGAATGGCGTCTCTCAGTGCAGGAATATCCACTATATGCCCACGGCTCAGATTGAGTAGGAGGGCACCTGGCTTCATTTTTGAGATTTTTTCCTGATCGATGAGGCAACTGTTGTCTTTTCGACCATCTATATGCAAAGTGATGACATCGCAGGTGGATAACAATTCCTCCAAGGAGTTCATTTTAGTTGCGTTTCCTAGGGCAAGTTTTTCAATGACGTCGTAATAAAAAACATTCATTCCTAGGTTTTCGGCAAGGACAGAGAGCTGAGCGCCAATGTTGCCATAGCCAACGATTCCTAGTTTTTTACCACGAATTTCAAAGGAGCCTGTCGCTGATTTGTCCCAAATCCCTTGGTGCATTCCTAGGGATTTGTCTTGGAATCTGCGCATCAAGAAAATGATTTGCGCGATGGCCATTTCTACCACCGAGCGGGTGTTGGAAAATGGAGCATTGAAAACTGCAACCCCTCTTTTTTGGCATTCCTCCAGATCAATCTGGTTGGTACCGATACAAAAAGCACCAATTGCCAAGAGGCGATTCGCATTTTCAAGCACCTTTTTGGTAACTGTAGTTTTGGAGCGTATGCCGAGGATTGAGATAGTTCGAATCTTTTCACAGAGCTCTTCTTCACTCATGGCACCCGAAGCTACTTCCACTTGATAGCCTTCCTCTTTGAGGAGTTCAAGGGCAATAGGGTGCACATTTTCAAGTAGGAGCACCTTGATTCTACTTTTTGGGTAGGAAAACTTCGTATTGAGTTTGTTGATGTAGAGGATCTCATCAAAGCTTGGTGCGATGTGATCTGCTTGGCTGGTAACTTTTGGGCGGCTTACATTTTCGGTGAAAGCATAAAACTTGTTTGCCAGGCCAGAAGCCTTAATTTCATAGTCGGTGTAGCCATCCCCAATCACATAAATGTCTCCATCCAAGTTGATATCACGGATGGTTTCCGATTTGCCATTATTTTTGGAAAGGGGATTTTCTCGATTGAAATCGATGATTTTTCCACTCTCATCGTAAATCAAGTCATTGGCAAAGACATTCTCCTGCTTAATTCCGTACTCGGTCACAATGGGGATGATAAAATCCTTGAAGCCATTGGAAATGATAAAGACATCGGCAGCATTATCCTTCAACCAATCCCTGTTCCGCTCAAAGGATTTGGAGACTTTCTGCTTCAGAATGATAATTAATTCTGCAATTTGGCTCTTGCTGGCTTGAAGAATATCGAGTCGTTGTTCTAGACTTTCTCTAAAAGTTAGGCTGCCATCCATGCCTTTGTCTGTGATATCCTTGATGGCTTGTAATTTTTCCTTTTGTTGGGGGTCATTGGAAAGGCTGATTTCTCCCAAAATATCTAAGGCCTCTACTCGGGTAAAGGTACTGTCAAAATCAATGATGAATTTTTTGGTTTTTGGCATGGAGGAGCTAAAATTTTAATCACTAAAATTAATGATTTGTCAAAAAATACGGCCATTTATTCCTGTATTTGTTACAAATCTTTTTCGTTTTTGAGTTCCTGGAAATTTCTAGTTACTCTAATGTCAAACAAGCGATGGTCTGGATTGGTTTATTTATTGTTTTTTCCGAATAATGGAGGAGTCTGTTCACTAATTACTTTTGAGGCAAGGACTTTTCACCTATTTTTGAACCTCAGGGTAATGGGAGGAAGAACAGTAAGCTTAAAAATTCTTGATTGGAGCAACCTCTAGTTTAATTTGTCAACTATCAATTCGAAAGATGAAAATGAAGGCTAAAATTTTAATGATTGCGCTTGTTGCTGGCCTTGCTGCTTGCCAAAAAACGGGTATCGTGTCCCAAAAAACTACCTACGAATTGGTAGGGGAAGCCAAGTCTGTTCCTGGAAACTATGGGGATGTGGTGAAGGAAGCGGATGTAGTCACTCCTGCCATTCTTCTCCAAAAAGTGGAATCTTCTGGGACCTTTACAGGAAAAGTTTCTGGACAAATAAACGAAGTATGTACAAACAAAGGTTGTTGGTTTGCCATGGAGCTACCAAATGGATCTAGCATGCGCGTTACTTTTAAAGATTACGGATTTTTTATCCCGACAAACTCTCAGGGATTTCCCATTACGATTGAAGGGATTGCGACCTTGACCGAAACCGATGTGGAAACCTTGCGACACTATGCAGAAGATCAGGGAAAATCCAAGGAGGAAGTTGAGGCAATCACCACACCAAAAAAAGAAATCACTTTTGAAGCTTCAGGTGCCTTAATTAAAGCCAAATCCTGATGCCTCTGGCTTTAGATAATTTGAGAGTAGGGAGGGTTTACCGACTGGTCAATCAGGGTGAAATTCGGAAAATTGAAGTCATGTCTCGGCTTTCTGGGGAAGATTTTCGGATTAAGGATTTGGATACCCTAGAGTACTATACTTTGCACGAGTTGCTGCAATGGGGCAAGGGCAAGGATTACGATCTGGAGGAATTACGCTAAGGGGCGAAGTTTAATTTTTTGATTATTTAATAAACCAGAACTTCCTAGGTATTCCTGCGTAACAAAGGTCACAGCAAGAATTCTCCTGTTCGGCTAGATTTACGTACTTATTTTTCAATTATGTCAAAAAGCTTAGCTTCGGCCATCGCACAGGCCAAGTGTCCAAAATGCAGGCAAGGAAATATGTTTCCGGTCTCTCCCTTTAGTTACCGAAAACTATCGGTTATCCATTCGCGATGCGAAGTTTGTGATTCCAGTTTGGTTCCTGAGCCTGGTTTCTACGATGGTGCCATGTACATTAGCTATGCCTTTTCGGTGGCATTGATGATTACCTCCTTGGTTGCAATAAATGTATTGGTTGAGGATCCCAAACTTTGGATGTATTTGACTTTGGTAGTGGTGCTCACTATTTTTTTGATGCCTGCCATGCTTCGGTATTCCAAAACCTTGTACCAATATGGGATGGGGAAATTGAAGTACCGAGGATATTGATTTCGTAAGCAGGTTTGCTTGATAAGACCCTGTTTTTTTGTACCTTATTGCTTTGGAAAAAATAGGATGAAAAAATTTTTGAAGAAGTTCCTCATTTACAGCATGGGTTATTTTTACCTGGTAGCAGGTGTCAATCATTTTGTGACTCCAGATTTTTACCTTCCGCTCATTCCTCCTTTTTTCACTAAGCCAGAGCTAATCAACATTCTTTCTGGTGTTGCTGAGGTGTTATTGGGTTTAGGGGTCTTGTATTTGCCTACTCGTAAGCGCGCTGCCTGGGGTATTTTCGGGATGCTGATTTGTTTTATTCCTTCCCACGTGTATTTCATTCAGGTAGGTTCTTGTATTGAAGGAGTCCTCTGTGCACCCGAATGGATGGGTTGGGTTCGTTTATTGGTTTTTCATCCCATCCTGCTCTTTTGGGCGTATTGGGTAAGTAAAAATGATAGTGTAGTAAATTGATTTTTAGTTAATTACGAGCAGCAAGAGGTCGTTTTTTTTTCATTACCAATCCATTTAGTTCGCTCCATTTATCGCATTTTTTTTTTCAAATTCATTTTGATTTGTATATACTTATATACTATTTGTTACGTTTACTAACAAAAATGATTGAAAAGCAAACCTTTGATTGGTATCTTTCGTTATAGTTTGAGTTTCGACACAAAAAAATGGAATCGATTTTAAAGAAAATACGGGTTGAGGTAAACAGTAATCTGTTTCTAAAAGACCCATTTAGTTCTGAATTGGGAGTACTGATTGTACAGGAAGGAGCCCACTTAATTCAGGAATTGGGGATGGAGCACTTCACTTTCAAAAAATTGGTAGGGAAGATTGGAAGTACCGAAGCGGCTATTTACCGATACTTTGAAAACAAGCACAAGTTGCTTTTGTATCTGAGTGCTTGGTATTGGGCTTGGTTGGAACATAATTTAGTTTTTGGTACTGCCAATCAATCTGATCCAGTGGGGAGGCTATCCGTGGCAATTCGATTGCTTGTGGAGGGCCCGATTTACAAGCAAAATGATTTTCTAGACCCAGAAATTTTAAGAAGTATTGTGATCAATGAATCAATCAAAGGATTCTTGACCAAGGAGGTTGATTTGGAGCATGAGTCTGGAATTTTCTCTCAGGTTTACAAGTTTGGCGACCGAATTTCTTCCATTATCACGGAGCTGAATCCGGATTATTTGTATCCCAAAACGCTAGTATCCACTATTCTTGAGTCCAGTCTATTGCAGAACTTCAATTCTCAGCACTTACCGGGAATGCTGGATTCTTGTCCCGATAGTAAGGACCGTTATCAATTCTTTTTTCAACTCGTGACCAAAGCCATTCACTGATGCAGCGCGTACAAGAATTAACACCGATCAAACGATTTTTAAATATTCTCAAAGAAGAAAAAAATCAAGTCTATGCCATTTACTTCTATGCAGTATTAAATGGTTTGGTTACGCTCACCTTGCCTTTGGGTATTCAGGCCATCCTTAACTTTATTCTTGGAGGTCGAATTACTACTTCTTGGATCATTTTGGTTGTTATTGTGGCAGCAGGGGTAATTTTTGGAGGGTTTCTGCAGATCTCCCAACTTCAGATTATGGAGAAATTCCAGCAGCGAATTTTCTCGAAATCTGGACTATCTATTGCCTACCGTTTGCCACGAATCAAAACTGAAATACTTCATGGTAAATATGCTCCTGAGATCGTCAATCGATTCTTTGATACGGTGAGCTTGCAAAAAGGAATGACGAAAATTTTGATTGATTTTTCTGCTGCACTTCTTCAAGTGATTTTCGGACTCTTATTGCTTTCCTTTTACCATCCTGCTTTCATCGTATTTGGTTTAGGTTTATTCGGGATTTTGGCCCTTATCTTTTATTACACCGCTCCAAAAGGAATGGAAACTGCCATCCAGGAGTCTTCCTATAAATACCAAACAGCATACTGGTTGGAAGAAGTAGGGAGAACCTTGAATTCCTTTAAACTGGTTGGCGCCACTCACCTTCCAATCTTGAGAGCAGACATGTTGATTCAAAAATACATTCAGTTTAGATCGAAACACTTT
>CAXNJN010000117.1:0-5108 GCA_964202605.1 Bacteroidia bacterium
ACATCGGTGGTCTAGAGTGTGCTAAGTGCCACTATTAATTCCTTATCCTTTTGAAAATTCATTCCTAGAAATAAAATGAAGGAAAATAAAAAAACCTACTGGAAAGGGCTCGAGCAACTTAGCAACGATCCGGAGTTTGTAAAAAATGCTGACCGAGAGTTTGCTGAACTGCCAAGTTCCCTAAACGAAGATGGTAGCGCTTCCCGAAGAGATTTCCTCAAGTTGATGGGCTTTAGTGTGGCCGCCGCCTCTTTGGCAGCTTGCGAAACGCCGATACGAAAGGCTATCCCTTACGTAAATAAGCCGATTGATATCAATCCTTCTATACCCAACTATTATGCATCTACCTACTCTTCTGGAGGAGATTATGCATCAATTGTGGTGAAAACTAGAGAAGGTCGTCCAATCAAAATTGATGGAAACGAGCTTTCTCCAATTACTAAAGGAAAAGTAAATGCCATCGTAGAAGCTTCTGTGCTTTCACTTTACGACAAGCAGCGTGTTGCAGGCCCTATGCTTGCCGGAGCTGCATCGGATTGGACTAAAGTAGATGCACATGTCAAATCAAAATTGGCTGCAGCCGTAACGGTAAAGATTGTAACCAACACCATACTATCTCCTTCTTCTGAAAAAGCACTTCAGGAATTTAGCGCTGCTTTTGGTGGTGCTGAAGTAGTGGTGTATGATTCCATCTCCAACTACGGGATCACCAAGGCTTCTGAAATTTTTTATGGTCAGGCTATACTTCCTTCCTACCACTTTGACAAGGCAAAGACCATCGTTTCATTTGGAGCAGATTTCCTAGGAACTTGGATTTCACCAATTGAATTTGCCGGTGCTTACGCAAAAACTAGAAAAATCAGCAAGGACAAGGCAGAAATGTCTCGTCACTTTCAGTTTGAGTCCAACCTGTCCTTGACGGGAGCCAACGCAGATTACCGAACTCCAATCAAAGCGTCTCAATCGGGTCTTGCAGTATTGGCCTTATACAATGCTATCGCAGCAAAAGCTGGTGTAGCCACTGTAGCTGGAGCTAAAGTAGAAGTAGCACATTTGGACAAAGCTGCCAAAGAGCTATGGGCAACTAAAGGTGCCTCCCTAGTGGTATCTGGTTCCAACGATCCAAACGTACAGGTAGTCATTCACGCCATCAATGAATTATTAGGAAACAACGGAGCTACCGTTGATTTCTCAACGCCAGTATATTTTAGAAAGGGTAATGATGCCCGCATGAACCAATTTATCACTGAATTGAAAGGTGGTAGTGTTGGAGCGGTGATTTTCTACAACTGTAATCCAGTATACGACCATCCACGAGGAGCTGATCTTGCTGCTGGTATTGCCAAAGCAAAATTAAGTATTGCTACCAACGGAACCTTGGATGAAACCGCTGCTTTGGTTCAGGTAATTGCTCCTGACCATCATTTCTTGGAATCTTGGAATGATTTCCAACCTAAGAAAGGTCAGTATTCTTTGGCTCAGCCAACCATTTCTCCGCTATTCAAAACACGTCAAGCACAAGATTCATTCTTGACTTGGGCGGGATCTACAGTAGCATACTACGATTACATTCAAGCAAATTGGACAAGCAGCCTATATGCCACTTTAGGTGCAGGCGCTACTTTCCAAGAGTTCTGGGATAGAGCCTTATTTAATGGAGTAATAAGTGAAGCAAGTGTACCTGTTACCGTAGCTCCAGTAGGACAGGTGGCTGAGGCAGCTGCAGAAGTTGCAAAGACATACAATGCGGCCAACGCAGGTGCTGAGTTGGTTGTGTATTCAAAAATTGGTATTGGATCTGGTACATTCGCCAACAACCCTTGGCTACAGGAAATGGCAGATCCAATCACGAAAGCTACCTGGGACAACTACCTTACTGTATCCCAGAAGTGGGCAACAGAAAATGGTGTTTCTATGGTGGAGGAAAACACCAAGAAGGCAAAGCTTACCGTAAACGGGAAGTCTATCCTTGTTCCAATTCTGGTTCAGCCAGGTCAGGCGAATGGTACTTTCGGACTAGCCCTAGGCTATGGACGTACCAAAGCTGGTCGCGTTGCGGATGGAGTAGGGGTAAATGCTTACGACCTTCTAGACACGAGCAAGGGATTTGTCAACTTTGACTTGACTACCAAGGTTGAGGTGGTTGCTACCGAAGAGGCCTACAAAATAGCAAGAACTCAAACGCACCAAACATTCATGGGACGTGAAAACGTCATTCAGGAATCCACGCTTGCGGAGTACAAGAAAGATGCTTCTGCTGGAAGATATCACCCTGAAATCTACAAGGACGGAGAATTTTTGAAGCCTTCCAAAATTTCACTTTGGAGTGGACACAAGTACAGCCAACACCACTGGGGTCTTGCCATTGACATGAACTCTTGTATTGGTTGCGGTGCTTGTACCATTGCATGCCAAGTAGAAAACAACGTGGCAGTAGTAGGAAAGCAAGAAGTACTCAATCGTAGAGAGATGGCTTGGATCAGAATTGACCGCTACTACTCTTCCGATGCTCCAGCTGATGATTTGAAAGGAATGGAAATTGCCGCAGAAAACCCTGAGGTTACCTTCCAGCCGATGATGTGTCAGCAGTGTAACAATGCTCCATGTGAGACGGTATGTCCAGTAGCTGCGACTACACACTCTTCTGAAGGACTCAACCAAATGACTTACAACAGATGTATCGGTACGAGATATTGTGCCAACAACTGTCCGTATAAGGTTCGTCGATTCAACTGGTTTAAGTACCACGATAACAAAGATTTTGCAAGAGTAAATGTGGCTCAGAATGACGATCTAGGTAAGATGGTTCTTAATCCAGATGTTACCGTGCGTGTTCGTGGGGTAATGGAAAAATGCTCCATGTGTGTGCAACGAATTCAAGCAGGCAAACTTACTGCCAAGCGTGAGAAGCGTACTGTGGTAGATGGTGAGATCAATGTAGCCTGTGCGATAGCCTGTCCTACAGATGCACTGTTGTTTGGTGACATGAATGATCCTTCTAGCAAGATTTCCAAGCTCTTGAAGATTGAAGAATCAGATGCTGCTAGTAAAGAGGTGGGTGAAGAGCGAGCCTACCACGTATTGGAAGAGATCAATGTGAGTCCTAACGTATGGTACTTCACGAAGATCAGAAACAAAGAGAAAAACGAAGCGTAATTATAATAACAAGAAACTATGCAGGTTACTTCATCCGTACGCCAGCCCTTAGTTACCGGAGGTAAAACCTACCACGATGTGACAGACGATGTATGCCGTCAAGTAGAAGGTAAGCCATCCAAATTGTGGTTTTTGGCTTTTCTTACTGCCGTCAGTGTATTGGGGTTGGGATCAATTGCCATGTTGGCTACTCTCTGGGAAGGGATAGGCATGTGGGGTCTTAACAAGACCGTAGGTTGGGCTTGGGACATCACCAACTTCGTATGGTGGGTTGGTATTGGTCACGCAGGAACGCTTATTTCAGCAGTATTGCTACTATTTAGACAGAAGTGGAGAACATCCATCAACCGTGCTGCTGAGGCGATGACCATCTTCGCTGTAATTTGTGCCGCGATGTTTCCTATTATTCACATGGGAAGACCTTGGTTGGGAGCCTACTGGGCACTTCCCCTTCCAAATACCTATGGTTCCTTATGGGTGAATTTTAACTCCCCATTATTGTGGGACGTATTTGCAATTTCTACCTATTTCTCCGTATCCTTAGTATTCTGGTATATCGGTTTGATTCCTGATTTTGCTACCATTCGCGATCGTGCTACAGGATTGCGGAAAATAATTTACGGAGCATTGTCTCTTGGATGGGATGGAGCTGCCAAAACTTGGATGCGTTACGAATCCGTATCGTTGATCTTGGCAGGTCTCGCAACTCCACTTGTACTTTCAGTACACACAATCGTATCTTTTGACTTTGCTACTTCGGTTATTCCAGGATGGCACACCACGATTTTCCCTCCTTACTTCGTTGCTGGGGCGATTTTCTCTGGTTTCGCCATGGTTTTGACCTTGATGATTGTTACTAGAAAGGTGTATAAGCTCGAAGATTACATCACGATTGGCCACATTGAATTGATGAATATTGTCATCATCATCACGGGATCAATTGTAGGTATTGCTTACATCACTGAATTTTTTATGGCTTGGTATTCTGGGGTAGAGGCAGAACAATATGCTTTTATCAATAGAGCTACTGGACCTTACTGGTGGGCATATTGGTCTATGATGACCTGTAATGTGATTTCCCCTCAACTCTTTTGGATCAAAAAGATCAGAACATCTATTGTAGCAACTTTTGCTTTGTCAATTGTAGTGAACATCGGGATGTGGTTTGAACGATTTGTAATTATCGTGACCTCCTTGCACCGAGATTACCTTCCTTCCTCTTGGGCCATGTTTTACCCAACCTGGGCGGATATAGGGATTTACCTATTCACTTTTGGTTTCTTCTTCACGGCATTCTTCTTGTTCGCCAAGTTTTTCCCTGTGATCAACATGGCTGAGGTGAAGTCTGTATTGAAGTCATCCTCTGAAAAAGCACACAAATAATCATGGAAAGAGATACTCATTTTATTTTAGGAGTCTACGACGATGAGGACGTATTGCTCCATGCAGTTGAACAGGTTAGAGGCAGTGGGGTTAAGATTCACGAGGTGTATTCTCCTTATCCAGTTCATGGATTGGAGCATGTGCTAGGGTACAAGCGAAGTAAACTACCAATTGCAGCCTTTCTTTTTGGCATGTTGGGTACGACGCTGGCCTTGACCATGCAGCTATACATGATGAAATTTGATTGGCCTATGATTATCGGGGGTAAGAATTTTGCAGCTTACCCAGATTTTGTACCTGTTTCGTTTGAAATGACTGTATTGTTAGCCGCTTTCGGTATGGTGGGTGTCTTTTTGATCACTTCCAACTTGAAGCCTTGGGCACAACCTCGAATTTTTGATTTGAGAAGTACAGACGATAAGCACATCATGGCCATTGATTTGGCGAATAACAGCAGTTTAGATTTGGATAAGATCAAAGAGATATTGACCGAATCTGGTGCTACTGAAGTGAATAAGAAAAGTTTTGAATAGAATAAACGTAGCTATGAAAATTACGAACGCATCACT
>CAXNJN010000118.1:0-5000 GCA_964202605.1 Bacteroidia bacterium
GTCGAGACGCCGACAGGAGATGTCATCGCCATCCGTCATAAAATGTTCCTATCCCACACCTACGATCATCGGGTCGTGGATGGATCTCTTGGAGGCATGTTTGTAAGAAGAGTAGCCGATTACTTAGAGGAGTTTGATTTGGAGACAGCCTTATAACAGCTGGTCCACTGCTAACAGTCCACGGTTGACAGCCGACTTTCTTGAACCTCAAGGCTTGTTTTTTATAACTAGAAACTGATTAATTCTACAAGCTATAAATGTAAAAATCCCCTAGGAAGCAATTCTACTTCCTAGGGGATTTTTAGTTTACAATTGGCGGTTTTAATACTCCCAACCAAAAACAAGTGTTGCAGTTCAATTAAATGGGCTGTGGACCGTGGTCTGCGAACTGTTAGCTTTTAGCAATCTAACTTTGCCTGAAGCTTCAACTTGCGGTAGTAGAACTCCAGCTTCCCTGCCAGCATCGCCAAGCGCAAGGGCTTGGTCAGGTAGTCGTCCATTCCTACTTCCAGCGCCTTTTTCTGATCATCCTCAAAGGCATTGGCCGAGAGCCCAATGATGATGAGCGATTGTTTAGGAGTCATTTTTCGAATCTCCTCTGTCGCCTCTACCCCATTCATTACTGGCATTTGCACATCCATAAACACCAAATCAAAATCCTGATCACGTACTTTATCTACTGCCTCCTGCCCATTTTTGGCTACCTCAAAGGCAAAGCCCAGCTGCTGAAACATAAGCCCCATCAATTGGAGATTGAGCTCGTTATCCTCGGCAATCAGGATTCGGAGGGGAAATTTTTCACCCATATCTCTCTTGATTTCCACAGCACTATCTTCTTTTGAAATCGGAACCCATGACTCCAGCCTACGCTTGGCTAAAACTGAAAAACGAAAAGTTGCACCCTGCCCATGCTCGCTACTTACTTCTAGTTCACCTCCCAATAGTTCCACCATTTTCTTGGCAATGGCCAAACCTAGACCAGTTCCTTGGTAGGATCGAGTAGCGGAGCTTTCAACCTGGAAAAAAGGTTGGCTGAGGCGAAGTAAATTTTCTTGGGAAATCCCTATTCCCGTATCAGAGACGCTGTAATGTAGCAAAAGCAACTCTTCCGTCAGGGCCTCTTGGCTGAGGGTTATTTTCACCTCACCGCCATCGGGCGTAAACTTGACTGCGTTTCCTACTAAATTCAATAAAATTTGATTGATTTTATCTCGATCAGCTTCCACGACGAGTTGAGGACCTATTTCCTCCTGCAGCTGCAACGAAATACCCTTCTTTTGAGCCAATGCACCAAGAATCTCAAGTTGTGCCCGCGCCTCCTCCACAGGCGAAAAAGTAAGCCCATGGATATCTACTTTGCCGGCCTCAATCTTGGAGTAATCCAAAATATCCCGAATAATACTCAATAGGGAGCTTCCAGAATTTTTGATAATCTCCAAATACTGCAACTGCACCTGGTCCAAACGGGTACTTTCAAGCAAGTCAATGATGCCCAAAAGTCCATTCAGTGGGGTACGAATTTCGTGGGACATGTTGGCCAGAAATTCCGATTTAGATCGATTGGCCTGATCCGCAGCCTGCATGGCATCAATCAACCCTTTCTCCCAAATCTTCTGACTCGTGATCTCCTTAGACACAGAAATCATCTGCTGGGCATCTAAGGGGAAAAAGCGCATTTCATAGTAACTTTTCTTTCCCGTGCCTGTTTCGGACCAACTCACATTGGCGGTCTGAAGCATACCTGAACTTCTAGCAGCCGAAAATGCTGCCTTCAATTCTGGAGCTTGATCCAAAGGCACTATTTCATCCAGGGTTTTGCCAACTTGTGCTCGGGTAAGATTCAAGTAATTCCCTCTCGGCTGCACATGGAAATCTAAAATTCTACCGGCATTGTCGTATACAAAGATTTCATCAGGTAGGTTGTTAAACAGCGTGCGAAGGCGGGTTTCACTTTGCACGATCGACATTTTTGCCTGATAGGATTCGGAGATATCGGTACAAATCCCAAGTCCTATGTCAAAAAGACCCTGTTTATCTAGAATAATTTTTTCAAATATTCGTATCCGTATTTTTCTTCCGTCTTTTCGAAATAAATCGTATTCCAAATCCAAATATTCTCTTTTCTCTATATATGCTTTTCTAATCTCCTTCCTCACGTCTAAAACCAAGGGGACAGTAGAGCTATCGTTGAAGGCTGTGATAAATTCTTGTTTAGAGTAACCCAAAATTTCTTCCACTTCATCACTCGCTCGAACAATCTCCCCTTTGTAATTGTGAAAAAACACAAAACCACGAAGTTCCTTCAATAACAAGTTCTGTTGATCAAAAAGCTCGCTCACCTCCTTGTAGCTCTCCTCTCTATTTTTGGTGTATTGCAGGTAATTTTTAACCGAAATCACGAAAATGGATAGCAAAATGACCAAGATGATGATTATGCCTGCAAATAATAGGAAATAGGTACGGTATACCCCCGTACGGAGGTCATCAAAAGGCAAAACAATCACCAGACCCATGTGATGGACCAAATCCCCAAAAGAGAAAGGATATTGCGCCAAAACGCCATTGACAAGGGCACCCTCTTGCTGCCAAGTAACAGGATACAATCCCTTTACACCTTGGTACATGTCTTTCTTGACTCCCTCAAACTCCTCAATCTTTACTTCTTTAAGGTGAGGAAGGCTAGTAGATCCGATGTCAGTCAGGTTTCCATTCAAATACAAAAAACTACCCCCACCCGGTACCTGGTAGAAATTTTCCAGATAATCTTGCGCAAAACGAGCAATAGTGGTGGAAAAAAGTATTCGATGCCCCATTTTCCCTTCCAAAAGCAATTGTGGCTTTACTGAATCCAAAGGAAACTGAGGGACTGCTTTTTGGATAAAATCATTTCGCTCTGTGTAAACATAGCTGGTCACAACTCCCTGAGGATCTGCTACCCACAAGGTATCTATTAATCGAGGAAAGGAGGTGAGCATTTTTCTAGCCAACTTCCCTAGTTCATCCTGCCGATTCTTAGCAGTATGCTCCTCCAATTCCCCTAAAAAAACTTTAGACTCTTCTTCAAAACGATCAAATTCATTTTCCAATCCTCTTCCCGCTAAATCCGTCTGCTGCCCCAAAAAATCTTTCCTTCGGTCTACTTGGGTAGAATAGATCGCCCAAAAAAAGCTAACTCCAACCACCATGACCAGGAGAATAAGGAATACGCCTAAAATTAGGGAAATCCGAAAGCCACGATTGGAAAAATCCTTTTTCATCCTTAGTTGGGTAGCTTAATTTCCAAAAGGTGCCAATCTACTTGAGAAAAAGTATATCCCAGGATCCGCGACATGCGGGCATCCTGGACAAAATCAAAATGACTTTTTTTATCGACAAGGATGGATTTTGCCATCTCACGAACTTCTCCATTCTTGCTTCGTGAAAGGTTGAAATCGGCACCTCTAAAGTTGTCCATCTGTATTGTCTCCCGATAGACATGGTTTTTTAGCAAGGGCATGCCCAACAATTCAATGGCCTCGGATTTGCCTCCAATGATGTCTCCATTGCCATTCACCAACACAAAATACCCATCCACGGCATCCAAGTAGCTATCAATCGCATCTCCAATACTCAAATCTATGCCCAACACGGAGGAAAGTTCCTCCCCTTCATACACGGGGTGCACCAAGGAAAATATCCATCCCTTCCCGGCCGGGTCTACATAGGGTTCGGGAATCCATACCGTCTCTTTGGATGGATTGTGGGCCAGGTCAGCCTCGTAGAAAAAATTGAACTGGGTTACATCCAAATTAGGATCCACAATATTTTTGGCATCAAAGGCCGGATAAATGCGGCTCGCTCCCAAGGAAAAATTGGAGTAGATCTGGATGGCCTTTGGATTTTTTTGCATAAAGCCTGCAAACACGCTGTCCATGGAATTGGTGAGCTGAATGAGTTGCTTCGATTTCTTAGGATCAGAACTGGAATCAAGAATCACTACCGTACTCAAGGAAGCATCCTGACCGGGAAGGTTGGTGGAAAAGGCTCCCTCCATCGTGTATTTGAAGTCACTAGAACTGGCTAGTATGGAATCTCGTTTTTGTAAGAGGAACTCGTTGTAGTCGGTAATTTGCTCCAGCTCGGTTCGAAGGACTTGCATTTGGGCTTCAATTTGAGTCACTAGCCCTTGCAATTTGTTGTAATCTTCCTTGTCTGGAACACTGACCCCAGATTGACAGGAGAACAAGACAACAGCAAAAAATAGGAAGAACAAAGCGAATAAAAATTTCATAGGCAGAATTGTTTAGTTTGATTATCCGCAATCATGCCAGTGGCTAAGCTTGCCTGTTTATCATTGCGGATAATCGTTCACCGTCCATGGACCACGGCCCACAGGCAGTCAACGGTCCACAGCTCATTTGATTGAACTTCAAACTTTGTTTTTTTGGTTAGTGGTGAAAAAGCGGATAATCAGAATGAATTAATACTATACTGACTGTCTATGGAGGGAATCAATGATTTGGAGTGAAGGACCATAGACCTCGGTCTACAGGCTGTCAACAGTCCACGGTCGACAGCAGCTACCAATCCTTAGTTTCAATGCTCCCTTTAAACAAAAACAGGCACTATTTTTAAAATACTGTTAGAAAAATACTATTTATTTTATAAATAATATAGTACTCATTAAAAAAGAATTGAATTTGGCTTGTGGTTAATTTTGTCAACGGACGACAGTCCACAGTCCACAGCCGATTGGATAAAGGATTAAAAAAGGTGCTAAGGGCATGTACGGTAGACCTAACTAAAGAAAATAAGGCTTGAAGTTCACTTCAATGAGCTGTGATGTGGATTTTGTCAACGGACGACAGTCCACCGTCCACCGCCGATTGGAAATGGGAATAAAGGAGGTGCTAAGTGAATCTACTTTAGACCTAACTAGGGAAAATAAGGCTTGAAGTTCACTTCAATGAGCTATGATGTGGACCAAACGGCTGTCGACCGTAGACTGTAAATGGTCAACG
>CAXNJN010000119.1:0-4817 GCA_964202605.1 Bacteroidia bacterium
CATCCAGATCGAACCGCTCGTGACCGATACACGGGAAATTTTTAACCAGGGCATCGATGCACCCGAATTTGACTTTGCGGATGTGCAGGGACAGGAAAACATCAAACGTGCCATGGAGATTGCCGCTGCCGGAGGCCACAATGTGATCATGATTGGCCCTCCTGGCGCTGGTAAAACCATGCTGGCCAAGCGCTTGCCCTCCATCCTGCCCCCGTTAAGTTTGCAGGAAGCCTTGGAAGCCACCAAGATCCACTCTGTGGCTGGCAGGCTTGGAAAGCATGCATCCCTATTGGCGCAGCGCCCTTTTCGCAGTCCCCACCACACCATTTCGGACGTCGCTCTTGTTGGTGGAGGTGGCAATCCGCAGCCTGGGGAAATTTCTCTGGCCCACCATGGGGTTTTGTTTTTGGATGAGCTACCCGAATTCAAGCGTTCCGTACTAGAGGTGATGCGACAGCCCCTGGAGGATCGTAAGGTCACCATCAGTAGGGCCAAGGTATCTGTGGATTTTCCGGCCAACTTTATGCTGATTGCCAGCATGAATCCCTGCCCTTGCGGCTACTACAACCATCCCGAAAAGGAATGCGTCTGTGGGCCGGGGGTAGTTCAGCGCTACTTGAACAAGGTCAGCGGGCCGCTGCTGGACCGCATCGACTTACATGTGGAAGTGACACCCGTCAAATTTGAAGAGATGACCTCTACCCGCAAAAGTGAGTCGAGCAGAGACATTCGGGAGCGGGTGATCAAAGGGAGGGAACGACAAAAAATACGGTTTGAAAGCAACCCAGAAGTTTTCTGCAATGCGATGATGCCTTCTCACCAAGTGAAGCAGGTATGTCAGATCTCAGAGGGTGGCAAAACCCTACTCAAAACCGCCATGGAACGCCTCGGCCTCTCTGCTCGTGCCTACGACCGCATCCTCAAAGTGGCCCGCACCATCGCAGACATTGCCGAGAGCGAAGACATCCGTGTGGAGCACCTCGCCGAAGCCATCCAATACCGCAGCCTCGACCGAGAAGGATGGGCTGGGTAGAAAATAAGAAAGCCCTCCGTTATCCACCGAGGGCTTTCTAATACTAGTGTGATTCTCTAATTTATTTTATCCAACACATGAAAATAAGAGTTGAAGTTCAAGATGGTGAGCCGTCAACCGTGGACTGTCAACCGTTGACTGCATTAAATATCAAACTTAATCCCCTGCGCTAGTGGCAACTGGGTGGAATAGTTGATGGTATTCGTTTGGCGTCTCATGTAGGCCTTCCAGGAATCGGAGCCCGACTCACGTCCTCCACCGGTTTCCTTCTCGCCACCAAAGGCCCCCCCAATCTCTGCTCCCGAAGTGCCGATGTTGACATTGGCAATGCCACAATCAGATCCAGAAACCGCTAGAAAGGCTTCTGCTTCTCGCATATTCGTGGTCATGATGGCTGAAGAAAGTCCCTGAGGAACTCCATTCTGCAAGGCAATGGCTTCCGGAAGTGTGCTGTACTTGATTAAGTATAGGATGGGTGCAAAGGTCTCGTGCTGCACAATATCGAAGTGATTTTCTGCTTCGTAGATGGCCGGCTTCACGTAGCATCCCGACTCGTAGCCTGCTCCGGTAAGCACTCCTCCTTCTACAACCGCTTTTCCTCCAGCCGCTTTTACCTTTGCGATAGCGGCTAGGTATTGCTCCACAGCCTGTTGATCGATCAAAGGACCGACGTGGTTTTTTTCATCCAAAGGATTGCCGATGACCAACTTCCCAAAGGCAGCCGCTAGTCTATTCTTTACAGTTTCGTATACATTCTCTTGCACGATCAAGCGACGTGTAGTGGTGCAGCGCTGCCCTGCTGTACCCACTGCCCCAAACAAGGCGCCACGAATTGCGATCTCCATATCGGCATGCTCGGTGATGATGATCGCATTGTTGCCCCCAAGTTCGAGCAAGGAACGACCGAGTCGCTCGCCCACTGCCTTACCTACGGCCTTACCCATGCGGGTGGAGCCAGTGGCAGATACCAGCGGAATACGTGAATCCTGGGACATCAAGGCGCCGATACTGGCATCCCCAACGATCAAATTGGAAATTCCCTCGGGAAATCCGTGTTTGGCAAATATCTTCCCCACAATAAGCTGGCATGCGATGCCCGAAAGCGGTGCTTTTTCTGAGGGTTTCCACAAGCATACGTCTCCACAAACCCAAGCCAGGGCGGTATTCCAAGCCCAAACGGCTACCGGGAAGTTGAAGGCCGAAATAATGCCCACCACCCCAAGTGCATGCCACTGCTCGTACATACGGTGACCCGGGCGCTCGGAGTGCATGGTCAATCCATACAGCTGCCGGGATAGCCCCACCGCAAAATCACAAATGTCAATCATCTCCTGTACCTCACCCAAACCTTCCTGGTAGGATTTACCCATTTCGTAAGACACCAACTTGCCCAAGTCGGCCTTTACCTCGCGCAAGGCATTGCCAATCTCACGTACAATATCGCCTCGCTTGGGAGCAGGAACATTCCTCCAGGTTTCAAAGGCCACCAAAGCCTGTGCGACCACCGCCTCGTAGGTCTCCTCCGTTGCCAGCTGCACGGAAGCAATTTTTTTGCCATCGGCAGGAGAAAAAGATGCCAGGGAAGCGGCTCCGGAATCGAGCCAGGTTGTACCGGTGGAAGAACCCAAATTGGATTCCTGAATGCCAAGATTTTTTAAAGACTGTTGGATACCAAAAAGATCATTCATGGGGGAGCTGTCTAGTGAAAGCCCAAAGTTAAAATTTTGCGCGCCACTCTCCCGCTACTTTAAAAAAATTCTAGCGGGATTGTATTTTGAAAAAGTGGAGGCGAACTTTTCAGAAGGTCGGAGTTTGTAAACTAGTACGAGGCGATAGTTGCCCGTCTGTACTTCTTGTCTCCAATCCTCCAATGGCTGCAGTGCCAAGGTTTTGTACACATAGTTCACATTCACCCCAAACCGTGGACCATTGTAGCCCAGGTAGGCACGTGCATGGTAGCCCCAACTCAGGTTCCAATTTGCTCCGGCGGCATCCGAATTCCAGGTAGATCCTAGCCCTAGATTTCCACTAAAGGACCCAGTAGCAAAAAAACCTTTTCCAAGCACCAAGGTGCCGATCAACCCTGCATTAGGCCCTAGGTGCAAAAAATCGGCACTTTGGTAATTCATCTTTGGAGCTAGTTGGGAAGGGAAGATCAAAGAATCAGCTCCTATTCGTACCCGGTAAATTTCAAACCCTACAAGGGGAGAAAGGGCTGATTTTTTTTGAATCGCAGACTGGTGAACCGCAGCAGGGATAGAGATTTTATCCCCTTTGAAAATGTAATTGGCATGAATCCCCACTTTTAGTAGATCCAAGTCTGGACGTAAGTAGGGTTGCCCCTCAACGATTCCATCTGGTATGCGGTACCCCTTGTAAAACTGTCCGAAAAAATCGATCACCCAGTTTCTCGGATAAATATGCCCCTGAAGATCAAAAAACCGAGGAAAATCAGGTTCTCTACTTCGATTCAAAAAGCCCGGTGGGAAGGCCAGATTGAGCGTCAGATTTTGAAAGGTAAATCCAATTCCCATATTCAATCCACTGTTGGGTTGGTACCGAAGGTCTTCACTTGGGAAGTAGAGTGCCGTATACTTATGGGATAAGTAGGTCCGCAGCACAAGTACTTCAGGTTCCTCCGCTACATAGCTGCTGTCCCATTTGCTTTGGGCCGAGAGTATCCCTGTTTGAAGGAATATGGCAAGAACGAAGAAGACAACCCTTCTACCCATGTTGACGATTGATTTACAGGGCCAAAGTTAACCAAAATGCGGGAGCTCAGAAGAGCCCTCAAGTTCCATAAAAAATGGTAATTTTGATGGGAGGTTTTTGTACCTCCACCCAATCACATTATGGCTACGAACTCCTCCCCTCTCCAGTCCTTGAAAAGAAACCTTCAGCAGCGCTGGAAAATGGTTCGTTTCAACATGAGTGCCTCCAACAATCCCTTGTTTATCGGCTTCTACAGAAATTTTTACAATCCCAAAAAGGGTAGCCTATCTGACTTTTTGAGTCTGTACTCGAAGTCTAAACCTGGAAATTTTACGGTGGTCCAAATCGGAGCCAACGACGGCATCACCCACGACCCAATACACAAGTTTATCAAACGGGACGATTGGAAAGGCGTGCTATTGGAACCACAGCCGGATGTATTCCATGAGTTTCTCACAAAAATCTACGCCAAAAACAAAGGGATCCACCCACTCTGCGCTGCCATTGGAGAAAAAGATGGCACCCAGCCGATCTACAAAGTCGGATTTTCTTCCATGCGCTGGGCAACTGGTCTGGCCTCCTTTTCCAAGGAGAAAATTGAACAGGCCTTTGAAGATGGCATTGTAGCCTCCAACTGCAAACGCTTTGGGATTGAGATCCCAACTGACCAAAGCCAGTGGATCAGTCAAGAGGAGGTGCAGGTGATTGCGCCAGCCACACTCATTCAAACCTACAACTTGCAGCACATTGACTTGCTTCAAATCGATGCGGAAGGCTACGACTTGGAGGTTATTCGAATTTTTGACATCCCCAAGACCAGACCACAGGCCATCATCTTTGAAAATGTGGGCTTGAACTCATCAGATTATGCTTCCTGCCTCCAATTGTTGGAAGAACAGAATTACCAGTTGAAAAAATTTGGACCCAACACTCTAGCCTTGCAAAAGCCGCTGGGTGAATTTGCTTCCTTTTTCAACGCATGAACCCAGGATTGATTTCTGTCATTGTCCCCTGCTACAACCAGGGGATTTACCTGAAGGAAACCATCCAATCCGCGCTAGCCTCCACCTAC
>CAXNJN010000120.1:0-4604 GCA_964202605.1 Bacteroidia bacterium
AAAGGTTGAGCAGCGTAAACTTATTCTAGGACGGGTCAAGAGATGTGATTCCCTCTTAAAAGGGGGCGAGGCTTGTCCCGCAGAATTGCGGGAGGATTTTAGATCAAACCGCGGCGGATGTATTGAATAATAATTAACTAATTACAACACAAAAATCAGCGGGTCTTTTCCGTGCTAATCTGCGTGAAAAAAAATATTCCTACGGCAGAGGGAATTAAAAATTCAAGGATAAATGCTCGCGATGCAAATCACGAGCAGCTCCAGCAGCTCCAAAAGTCCCTTAAACCAAAAAAACGGTGCAAGCTTTCGCTCGCACCGTTTTTTTTATGGGTTGATCTACGTCTTAGATTCCGAACTCTTTCTTTACTGTGTCCAGGTAATCCAACTTCTCCCAGGTAAATAGTTCTACCTTCTGGGTGATCGCTGGTCGGTAAGGGGAAGTGAAAGTTTTCTCTACTACCACGCTCTCTCTACCCATGTGGCCGTAAGCCGCTGTCTCTAGGTAGATCGGCGTGCGCAACTTCAAGCGCTGCTCGATAGCATACGGACGCATGTCGAAGATAGCCTCTACCTTCTTGGCAATCTCTCCATCGCTCAAGTTCACCTTGGCCGTGCCGTAAGTATTGATGTAGATACCCATCGGCTTGGCAACTCCAATTGCATAGGAAACTTGTACCAAGATCTCATCCGCAACTCCTGCTGCCACCAAGTTTTTGGCAATGTGGCGCGTCGCATAAGCAGCCGAGCGGTCTACCTTCGAAGGATCTTTGCCAGAAAAGGCTCCTCCTCCGTGAGCTCCCTTGCCCCCGTAAGTATCTACGATGATTTTTCTTCCGGTAAGACCGGTATCGCCGTGTGGTCCACCGATCACAAACTTGCCTGTTGGGTTGATGTGGTAGGTGATCTGGTCGGTAAATAGTTTTTGAAGCGAAGGCTTCAACTTGGCCTTCACGCGTGGGATCAAGATGTTGATGATGTCCGCTTTGATTTTGGCAAGCATCTTTGCCTCCTCGTCAAAGTCGTCGTGCTGGGTAGAAACGACGATGGCATCGATACGCTGCGGCGCGTTGTCATCGGAGTATTCGATAGTCACCTGAGATTTGGAGTCGGGACGTAAGTACGGCATGTCCTTGTTCTCTCTACGCAATTCCGCTAGTTCAAGTAAGATGCGGTGCGAGAGGTCAAGCGCCAAAGGCATGTAGTTATCCGTTTCGTTGGTCGCATAGCCAAACATCATGCCTTGGTCACCCGCTCCCTGCTCTTCAGGGTTCTTGCGTTCTACGCCTTGGTTGATGTCGGCAGACTGCTCGTGAATGGCAGAAAGCACCCCACAGGAATTGCCTTCAAACATGTATTCGCTCTTGGTGTAACCGATCTTATTGATCACCTCGCGGGCGATTTTTTGTACGTCTAGATACACTTCAGATTTCACCTCTCCAGCAAGGAACACTTGTCCAGTAGTTACGAGTGTTTCGCAGGCTACCTTGGAGCTAGGATCAAAAGCCAAAAAGTTGTCAATCAATGCGTCCGAAATCTGGTCCGCAATTTTATCTGGGTGACCCTCAGATACAGATTCTGAGGTAAAGAGATAGGAGATGGAGAAAAGGAATTTTAAATTATAGGATAAATTGTAAAGGGTTAAATGTTAATAGCCTGCTTGGCTCAGGCAGGTTTATCCTTTAACTTGTTTATCTGCCAAAAGTTTACCTACCTACGGTAGGTTAATCTGCTGAAAGCAGACAGATTAATTAATACAATAAACGGGGACTTTTGGGGATATTTTGAAATGGTAAAAAGATGGTTCAATTAACGTCTTGCCTGCGGCAGGAAGATTATCCTATCAAAAATCTTGCTTATGGCATGCAGGTAATCATTCTTTCTTCTTTATTCCTTTCCCCCAGAAATATATCAAATTTACCTGACCAACAATCATAAATGAATTTTTTCCTTTTGGGAAGGATGGAGTACTCTTCTCAGAAAGACCCCATTGATTATTTAATGTGTAGACAAAATTACTGGTTGTACTTATCAATAAATTATCAAATTGCCAATCAGCCAAAAGACGAGCAGAATAATCCACCCAACGCCCATTCTCAGAAGGGTCATTGAAATATCGCGTATATAAATCTTGGTGGCGATTCAATCGTTCCCATCGAATCCCTAGTTTTTTCAGTCCACTAACCCATGAAGTTTCTAAGGTCTGGACATTGCTACTCGGACCAACCCCAGGACCAAGCATCTGTCCTAAATGGGTAAAACCTTGTTTTATTCTATGTGAAGACCAACTTCTCAACCCCTTTGGTCCATATCGAGTTAGGATATTTATAGACTCCTGTTGTTGAAGAATTTCGCCATTAACTTGAAAAAATATATTTTTTGAAAGCGGAATAAGTTTCTTAAATCCAAACAAATAGGCTCTTGCATGTTCTGGATTGAGCAAAAATTCTCGCCAATCTACAGCATGATCTCGCCTACCGAATTCAAAATAAACTTCTGCTTTGGCCTTGGGGATAACTAATCGTGCAAAACCTGTTAATTGCTGACTTTGCAAGCGATCGTCATATTCAGTAGAGTCGAAACCTGGCGAATTTGGATTAATCAGCTTAACTTTTTGAAAAGGTTCAAAAAGCGGAAAATAATAGGCCCAAGTGTTATTGTTAAAAGAACTGTATCGCAGAAAAACTCTAGAAGCTCCAATAAATAACCCTGGAATCCATTTCGGCTGGTAGGAAAACGTAATCCCATTTACATAACGCCAATCTTCCTTACCGTCCCGGACAAAGGGAGTAAAATTCTCCAATTTGCCCATAATTAATTGTCCCTCTAAAGATCCTATAAATGTTTTTGCCGGCTTGGTTGTATTTAATGTAAGATGCTGGAATCCAAACGCATTATTAGAAAACAACAACGAATTGTATTGCCCTGGGCCCCAACAAATATTATCCGTAGAAGCGCCAAAAGAAAAAGCTCCATAATTCAATCGGATGCTTGATTGTCCAGGAAGTAGTTTGGAATAAGCCCCCTGACCAAACAATTCTACATATTCAATTCCCACTGCTTTTGAAGATCCAAAATCATAATTTCTGTTTTGTGCAAAAATAAATTCAGGTTGAAGTTGAATAGACAAGGGACCAAAGCTTCCGTAAATCCCTGCGGATACCCATTGCTGGTAACCTTTTGCTTGAAAAAATTTCCCTCCTTCGGGGTAGGGATTTCCAGAACCCAATTGACTTCCTATACTGATGGGTAACAATTTTATTTCTGGACGGAAAAATAGAGAGGAGTCTTTCTTTAGAATTGTAAGGGTGTAATAAAGGTTTGCTGATTTTATTGAATCAGCACGGATTAGAGGACGGGACAAAAAACTTGAAGAAGGTATTTTACCTTCTAACTGAGACCTTCTCAAATATTCCTCTATTAAAGATTGATTTGCAGGTAATGATTGGGAGAATAAATTGAATGGAATTGCACAACTAAATCCCAAAAGCAACCAAAAATAATAAAATTTAATTTTTATTGAGAAAAAGGAAAAAGCTCTACTCATTAGTTTTTTATCCGATCACCAAATCCTCTCCCAAAAATGGTAAGGAAGATATATTTAAAATAATTCAAGGCATTAAAATCATAGATCATCCTAGCATCTAATTCTGCTAAAAGCTGAGGCGTGGACATATCAATTTTATTGATTTGAGCCAGACCAGTGATACCTGGTCGAACGGAATACACTCTCAGTGATTCACGTAATTCTATCAATTCTTCTTGGTTGAATAAGTTAGGGCGAGGGCCAACCAAACTCATATCTCCAACTAGGACGTTCCACAATTGGGGAAGCTCATCCAATTTGGATTTACGCAAAAACCCACCAAAACGCGTTATAGAAGAAGAACTCGCCAAATGCGTAGCCACTGAAGGGGCGTTTATTTGCATGGATCGGAATTTCATTAGATAGAATGGTTTCATACCCTTCCCTACTCGTTCTTGACGAAAGATGGGAGAACCTGTATCAAAACACCCAATGATTAATAATACAATCAGCACAGGACTCAAAAGTACTAATCCAAAGAAAGAAAATAGAATATCGAATAGACGGGTCACTTGCTATTGAATGAATTAAATGTCTTTAATAATCCTTCTGTACTCGATATTGGTAGGGGTTTGCCGATAGCTGCTTTTATTTTTGCATTACTAACGATATAAGATGAAGTTAATTTGTGTAATCGCTCTGAATTGAGAGGCAAATTAAGTTTATCTCCAATTCTTGCTATTTTTTCAATTAAAAGTCTAGAAATGTTCCAAATTTTTGGTTTTCTACTTTGGGATTTTGCAATTAAACCTATTAAATCACTGGTTGATAGTGGCTCATCATCTGCCACATTGTAAATTCCTGATGGTATGTTTTCGTTTTCAATGAGCTCCTTAAAAATAAACATCAAATTATCGATGCTACAAAACGAACGCTTGTTTTCAAAAGCACCTAAAGGCCATAGAGTTCCTTTGGAAGCTAATCCATATAGTAAATTAAGATTACCTTTATTCCCTGGGCCATGTATCATACAAGGACGTAAAATATAAACTCTTTTACCATCTGGAATTGGCTGAGAAAG
>CAXNJN010000121.1:0-4493 GCA_964202605.1 Bacteroidia bacterium
GGGGATACCCATTTGGGTGAGCCAATCAAAAGAATTCATTTTATTGCAATCACTCGTGCCGCAGGTGCCATTGTTTTGGCATCCTCCAGTACCTCCTGAAGAGGTGGAGCATGAACTACATCCAGACATATCTATTTTTTACAGGGCTCTCGCCTCTAAATCCAATTATTTAATTTCTAATCTTAAAATGTCTTGGCCTATATCTCTTCGATAATACGCTTTTTCCCAAGACACTTTCTCAATTGTTTCGTAAGCTGCAGCCAATGCCTCTTCCAAATTAGCACCCATTCCCGTGACTGCAAAGACTCGGCCACCTGAATTAATTAGCGCTCCTGATTCATTACGCGCAGTACCGGAATGAAAAAGAACAGTTCCTGAATTTGATTCAGGTAAAGCTATGGAAAAACCCTTTTCATAGCCCTCAGGATATCCACCGCTAACCATTACTACTGTAGCACAGGTTTGCGGAGATAACTGAAGTCTGTAACTAGCAAGTGATCCACCAGCGATAGCTTCAAGCAAATCTACAAAATCACTTTCAATCCGCGGAAGGACCGCCTCTGTTTCTGGATCACCCATCCGTACATTGTATTCTATTACAAAGGGTTCACCATTCGAATTCATCAACCCAATAAATAAAAATCCTTTGTAGGGGATTCCTTCTTTTTCCAATCCTTGTATGCTAGGGATTACAATTTGCTCTTCCACTTTTTTCAAAAAAGCAGCATCTGCAAATGGAACAGGGCTTATTGCTCCCATACCCCCTGTATTGAGTCCTGTGTCTCCTTCACCAATCCGTTTGTAATCTTTGGCTTCGGGCAATATTTTATAGCTTATCCCATCCGTAGCCACAAAGACTGAGAGTTCAATCCCAGTTAAAAACTCTTCCACCACTACTTTGGAAGAGGCTTCTCCAAATTTAGCATCTACGAGCATTTCTTTTAAAGAGATTTTCGCTTCTTCTAAGCTTTCACATATCAATACTCCTTTGCCAGCAGCTAATCCATCAGCTTTTAAGACGATGGGTAAGGATTGCTTTTCCAAATAAGCTAGTCCTTCCTCGAGTTGACCGGCATGAAAAGTGGCATATGCAGCAGTAGGGACTCCATTGCGAAGCATAAACTGCTTGGAAAAATCTTTACTTCCCTCAAGTGTAGCTCCTAGTTGTGAAGGCCCAACAATCGGGAGCTGCTCCAATCCTTGCTGTGCATGTAGGTAATCGACCAATCCCTTTACCAAAGGTTCTTCTGGTCCAATGACCAAAAGGTCAATGCCATGCACTTGAATAAATTTAGAAATTCCAAGAAAGTCAGTTACTCCTAGTTGAACATTGGTAGCGATTTCGGCTGTTCCTGGATTGCCAGGGGCAACAAAAAGTTGGTTGCAGCGAGGACTTTGCGCAATCTTCCATGCAAATGCGTGCTCTCTTCCTCCGCTACCCAGTAAAAGAATATTCATGGACTCGTTTTATTTTAATTGGCGTGTTCTGAAATAAACTTGATTCGGTACACACGAAGTTCCTCCTCCGTGAAATCTTCTCCCTCTAGCTCATCCAAAGCATCCTTGATATGATCTGTTTCTGCATGCATGAAGTAATCGAGGAGAACTTCTTCTCGCTCATCATCCATGATGCGGTGTATGTAATAATCTATATTTAACTTGGTTCCACTGTAGGTGATCTGTTCAATTTCTTGCAGCAAATCCATCAAAGAAAGATTGAGGTTTTGAGCAATCTCTTCCAGCTTAATTTTTCGATCTATTTGCTGAATGATGGAAATTTTAACTTTAGATCGAGTACCTGAGGTCTTGATCAGCACCTCTGAAGCTGTTTCTAATTCATTTTCGGCTACATAATTTTGGATAACCTGTAGAAAAGAGGTTCCAAACTTTTCTACTTTTCCCATTCCTACCCCATTAATTTGGGAAAGTTCTTCTTTGGTAGTGGGATAAACTGTCGCCATCTCCTCAAGGGAAGGGTCTTGAAAAATCACGTAGGGGGGAAGCCCTTTTGATTTTGCTACACGTTTCCGCTCAACCTTTAAAAGCTCAAATAATTTTTCATCATAGGCTTGGGCCGATTGCAACTGCTCTTCTTCTACCTCATTCTGTCCAAGCTGCTCGAAATCCTGATCTTTATAAAGATCAATTAAGTAGGGGTCCTCCAAAAAACTCGATCCCTTTGGAGTTAATTTTAGGAGTCCGTAATTCTCAATGTCTTTTTCTAGAAGGGCAGCGATCATTCCTTGGCGAATGACCGAGGTCCAATGCCTTTCATTTTCACCCTTTCCTTTTCCAAAAACAGGTAGCGTATCATGCTGATAACTAATGATATAGTCATCTTTTTCTCCTGTGATCACTTTCACCAAATGGTCAATACCAAAACGCTCTTGAGTTTGCTTCACTGCCTCTAAAGCAATGCCAAGTGCATGTACTCCCTCAAATGTTTCGCGCTCCCGTTTGCAGTTGTCGCAAAAGCCGCAATCCTTTTCAAGAATCTCTCCAAAATAATTCAGTATAAACTTTCGTCTACAAACACTTGTCTCGGAATAAGCAGACATTTCCTGTAGGAGAATTTTGGCATTTTCTCGTTCCGTAACCGCTTTATCCTTGTTGAACTTGTCTAATTTGACGATGTCTTCGTAGCGATAAAACATGAGGCAGTGCCCTTCCAAACCATCTCGGCCTGCTCTACCTGTTTCTTGGTAATAGCCTTCGAGTGATTTGGGCACATCGTAGTGAATCACATACCGGACATCTGGTTTATCAATTCCCATCCCGAAGGCAATAGTCGCTACAATGACATCCAATTCTTCGTTTAGGAAATCATCTTGGGTTTTTATTCGAATAGCTGAATCCAATCCCGCATGGTATGGAGCAGCATTAATTTGATTGACTTTCAATAATCCTGCAATCTCCTCTACCTTTTTTCTACTCAAGCAATAGATGATACCAGACTTCCCTTTGTGTTGCTTGATGAATTTGATGAGTGATTTCTTTGAATCATTTTTTACCTTCGGCCGTATCTCATAATACAAGTTCGTACGGTTGAAAGAGGATTTAAATAAATCTGCTTCCTCCATCTGCAAGTTGCGCTGTATGTCCTGCTGTACCTTTGGAGTAGCAGTGGCAGTCAGTGCAATGATCGGTAGATTTGGGGCAATTTGGGCTACAATGGATTTGATCCTGCGGTATTCGGGACGAAAATCATGGCCCCATTCTGAGATACAATGTGCCTCATCGATGGCCACGAAACTTAAATGTGCTGTCTTCAAAAATGCAATATTCTCCTCCTTGGTTAGGGATTCTGGTGCCACATAAAGCAACTTGGTTTTCTTCTTTAAAACCTCATTCTTTACTTTGGTGGCCTCGGATTTGGTAAGGGTAGAGTTTAAAAAATGCGCATTTACGCCTATCGCATTGAGCTGATCTACTTGATTTTTCATCAAGGCAATTAAAGGGGAGATGACAATGGCGGTTCCTTCACTAATCACTGCAGGCAACTGGTAACACAGCGATTTACCAGCTCCAGTAGGCATAATCACAAAAGTATTCCGATGGTTGAGTAAATTATCAACTATAAGTTCCTGGTTTCCACGGAACTGACTGAATCCGAAGATTCTCTTGAGTTCTAACTTTACTTTTTCTTCCACTAGAAGAAATGGCTTTGAGGGTGATGTCTACCTGGGCACCAGATTGAACGATTACTTTTATACCTTTGTATAAAGCTAATGTTTAACAAAGGTAAAATTGAAGTTAACAAAAAATATTAGAAACACCGCCGTTCGGGTCCTTTTAAATGAATCCGAAGCTATAGCCAAGCTTTCAACCCTTTTGAATGCCGATTTTGAAAATTGTGTGAACCACCTCCTTCAGTCAAAGGGGCGCTTGGTGATTACAGGTGTGGGAAAGAGTGCTTGGATAGCCAATAAGCTGGTGGCCACGCTCAACTCTACCGGTACTCCTGCACTCTTTATGCATGCAGCTGATGCCATACATGGCGATCTCGGCATGGTGCAGCAAGAGGACACGGTCCTTTTTATCTCCAAATCTGGCAACACAGCGGAGATCAAGGTGCTGTTGCCTTTGGTAAAGCAACTGGGAGTGAAGGTAGTGGCCTTGGTATCGAATACACAATCCTATCTGGCGGAGCAAGCCCACTTTGTGCTCAATGCAACTATCACTGAGGAGGCTTGTCCGCATAATCTAACTCCCACTACAAGTACGACTGCTCACCTGGCGCTGGGTGATGCCTTGGCTATATGCCTTTTAGAAGCTCGTGGATTTACTTCTTCAGATTTTGCACGCTACCATCCAGGAGGATCATTAGGTAAGCAGCTGTACCTGAAAGTTGGGGACCTGCTCTCCAACAATCAATTGCCAACAGTGAATGAAAATGCGAGCGTCGCAGCCGTTATTGTGGAGATCTCAAGCAAGCGATTGGGTGCTACAGCGGTACTAAACGAGTCAGGAGATTTGAAAGGAATCATTACTGA
>CAXNJN010000122.1:0-4338 GCA_964202605.1 Bacteroidia bacterium
TACTATTTTTTATAAATAGAATTTACAGAAAATATTCCTTTAAGACATACTAATCCCAATTTTTCGTAACAAATAATACTGTATATTTGTTACAAAATAACCTTAAAAACCTTTGAAACTAACTGAAAAACAATTAATTGAACAAATCAGATCACAGGGTTCCGGTTTTGTTTTTACAACAAGATCATTTGCTTCATTAACTGACGATTCCGCTAGTATCCGAACCGCATTGACAAGGTTGGTACAAAAAAAGTCTATTCGAAGGCTTGCACATGGCATTTATGACTTACCTGTAATTCACCCAACCCTAGGTCCACTTATGCCATCTGTTGAAAAGGTGGTTGAAGCAATTAAGCGATCAGATGCCATTGAAGTGCAACCTACAGGAGCCTATGCTGCCAATTTGTTAGGACTATCCACGCAAATTCCCCTCCGGATTGAACTGTATACCAGTGGGCCAAAAAAAGTGATTCAATTTGGAAACCAAGAAATTATTCTTAAACCAACCACTCCTAAAAATAGGATTGGTGCAGGAACAAAAGCGGGCTTGATTCTTCATGCCTTACGGCAGCTAGGGAAAGATAATGTGACTACGGGAATGATCAATCACATTAGGGATCAACTGGAAGAAAAAGACATTAAACCCATTAGCAAACAAATTCCGTATGCTCCAGCATGGATCGCTACAATTATGCGGTCACTGATAAAAGAAATCCAACCATGAATACATTTTTACAGCTACCTGCAGAGGAAAGAACGGCGTTTTGTCGACAGGCAGTGGAACGGATGAAAACACCTTTGCCAGCGGCTTTGATAGAAAAAGATTTTTGGGTTTGCTGGATTCTACGGGTTTTGAATGAAATTCCAGAATTAAAAGGAAATATTACCTTCAAAGGAGGAACTTCTTTATCTAAGGCTTGGGGATTAATTGAACGATTTTCAGAAGACATTGATATAGCCATCAATCGCAAGGTCTTCGGTCAGCATCCTCCTCATGGTCCTGAAGATGCTCGGTCAAACAGAGAAAGAATTAGGCGTTTAGAAGAATTGGAGCGCAAGAGTTCAGTTTTTATAAGTGATTTTTTGTTGCCATGCCTTCAAGAAAAGATTTCTTTGCATGTAGATCCAAAGGAATTTTCGCTTAAACTCAGTCAAAAAGGGAATGAGGTCAATATCATATTTGAATACCCAGGTACCTTAAAAAATGAATTGGGAGGAATTCTTCCCATTGTGTTAATTGAACTAGTCCCACGAGCGGATGAGCTTCCTAATCAGGAAAGGAGAATAACACCCATCTTGTATGAGGTATTCTCGGATCTTTTAGGTGAAGGTTCATTTAACGTACCCACTTTGCTACCTGAGCGTACTTTCTTAGAAAAGTTGCTTTTGATTCATGAAACACTCAAAGGATTCAACTTGGGTAACGAGAGAAAAAGTAGGCATTATTATGACCTGTTCAAACTTTACAATGCGGGTGTGTTTGCGCAGCTAAAAGATAACCGGGAATTGGTAAAAATAGTCGTGGACCATCGGAAGTTGTTTTTTCGTTACAACACCTTGGATTATGCGCATATCCTAAAAAACGGAGTGCATGTTGTGCCATCAGCTACCTCGTTGCCGGATTGGCGAGGTGACTATTCCCGTACTAGAGTCATGATTTACAATAAAGTACCCACATTTGATGAGTTGATGCTATTTGCTGTTAAACTAGAGAAGGAGTTTAATGAGTGGATTGGTGAGGTAAGTTAGATTAGTTGTAGGGAGGTGGTAATTACAGCGTCATGTTGCTCGTGATTTGCAATCATGAGCATTTATCCTTGAATTTTTAATTCCCTGTGCCGTAGGAATATTTTTTTTTAACGCTCCGCCGCGGCGGATCACGGAAAAGACCCGCTGATTTTTTTTAAACGAGAGATAGTTTAACACCAATCTCTTTGCGGCTTGTGCGTCTCCGCGAGACTATTTTTTTTTCAATTTAAAATAAGTTCAACCCGCTGTGGCGGGTTGTGCCATCTGTGTTTAAATTTCAAATCCCCAGGTTTACCTGCCTCCGGCAGGTTTCACCTAGGGCTATTCAAGGTTTGACCCACCGCGGCGGGTCGACTTACTTTGGCAGGTTAATCTACAACCTTCGGTACACATATTTTTCTCACGCAGATTAAAAACAGAAAAGACCCGCTGATTTTTTAAAGGAAGAGGTAGGTAAAACCAAACCAAACCCCTTTGCGTTTCTTGCGGCTTTGCGAGACTAATTCTTTTTTAGAATAAATAAGTTAAATCTGCCCAGGCGGATTTACCTACCGACGCAGGTCATTAATTTTTTTTATGGCTAAATGCGGAAGCAATAAGTTCAGCCTCCTCGTCTTCTAACATCATCCACTTGCGGGCAAATTCATCAGCTTCCTGCTCTTTTCCCATATTTTTGTCAGCATAATCAAGATTCTCGAGAAAGATTTCTTTTTTGCCGTGCAAGAGAATATGTCCGGCTGCGTGAAAAAATGTAAACCAGAAATGGTCAATAGGATGGTTTTGGGCACATAGTTGTATAAGGGGAGTATCGTTCAACCACCGCGTGGCACCATGTATCGGGACATTAGCTATGCAGGGGGTATAAGTCACTTTTACACCTGCCTCCAGGCAGATCGTTTGCACGAATTGAAAGGAATCTTTTAGAGGATTTGAACTGATAGATTTTAGCTTTTGCAATGCAGCTATAAATTTCTTTTCAGAAAATTTGTTAGCATTCAAGTTGGCTGCCTGGAGTTCGCCTCTTCGGAGCCATGCAGAAATAGCAAAGGGTTCTTTGGTTTGTGCTAAAGAAATACGGAAGGCAACTTTAAGCTGCTGATAAAAATAATATTCTTCCCAGGCATTGTGATTCGAAAAGCCAAAGAAAGCCAGTAGCTCCATTGTTTTCTCTTCGATGGTGGATCTTTCGGGAAGCCAACCTTTAGTTATCATATCTGATAGGGGAAATTGCTTGGCCCAACCCGTTGCCGCTTCAATTACGGCTTGTCTTTTTAGTCGCGCCTGGAATTCATCAAAGCTTCTTTGGTGATTCATCCAAAAATTTGCAGGTATCTTGGTGACATTTTCAAATTGTACAGCCATGTCAGGAGTGATTGCACTTTTTCCATGGAGAATAGCGATAATCGTTTTTTCGGGCTTACCGCTGCGAAGGGCAAATTCCTTCGGTCCCATGTTTAGTTCTTCCAACTTTTCTCCTAGAGTTTCCCCAGGGTGAAACACAATCGATGGAATATATTGATTTTCTTTTGTCATGGCCTTGGTTTTTTAATGGTAATCAACTAGTTCTATCACCTCTACGCCTTTAATTTCCGTCCAAAGGTATTGCCCATGTAGATTGATGGGGATTGGATTTTCATGAGGAACGAAAATCAACCGGTAGGGATGGTCTAAGTCACAACTCCATTGGCCTTTTCTGTTTCCTGTCAGTTCATGAAACCTGCCTGGCAAGTTTCTTACTTCCTCCAGGTTGTCAGCATCCCGTAATACGTTGAGCCTTGTTACAACTAATTTGGCTCTCCTGTCGCCCATCTTTTGTCGACATTTATCGAAATTGGATGAAAGGACTTCCAGCTTCTTATCTGAAAAAGTGATTTCCATTACAAAAATAATTAAATTATTTTGGTTTACACCAAGTGTATGTTAAAAAAATTAATCACCAGCGCTGGTCTGGATTTATGATTTACTGTAAGTTAAAAAATTTATTGGCAACAGGAAAAAATGCGGCTGCTCGTGATTTGTAATCACGAGCATTTATCCTTGAATTTTTAATTCCCTGTGCCTTAGGAATATTTTTTTTTCACGCTCCGCCGCGGCGGACCACGTAAAAGACCCGCTGATTTTTTTTAAACGAGAGATAGTTTAACACCAATCCCTTTGCGTCTTATGCTTCTTTGCGCGATTAATTTTTTAAAATAAGTTCAACCCGCCTGTGCGGGTTGTGGACCATCATTGCGGTAATTTTTAATCCCCAGGTTTACCCGCCTCCGGCAGATTTCACCTAGGGCTATTCAAAGTTTGACCCGCCGCGGCGGGTCGTCCTATCTTGGCAGGTTATTCTACAACCTTCGGTACGCATATTTTTTTTTCCGCAGATTAGCACGGAAAAGACCCGCTGATAGGTTTATTGTCTGAATCACTATTTTCCTTGTGGAGGCTGGGGCCCTACGGGATTTGCGGTTTTTTCGATCGGGTTGAAGCCGTAAAGAAAAGGAGGTAGCTCTTGAGGAACGAAAGAGATCCCCTCCTTTTTAGGCGTATGCCCGATTGAAAAAATCCATTCCGTGTACAATTTTTAGATTGCTACCATCT
>CAXNJN010000123.1:0-3934 GCA_964202605.1 Bacteroidia bacterium
GAGATTTTGATTTGAATTCCAGTGTATTTCTACCTTTTCTTACTAATTGTTGAATAGTAGGCATTAACTGATTAAAATTTAGATAGTCTGTAAACTGTTATTTTTTGGAACGCAAAGGTACAAGAAGTAATAAGAGTAACAAAATTAAGGACTTATATTTTTGTTAAGCTTCTCCTGGGGTTCCGAAAGAAATCGGAAAGGTAGGAGCGCCGCCTCCTTGGTTAATTTTCCCATAGGCAGCCTCATATTTTTCAATATTTTCCTTTAGGGCTGAAAGCAATCGCCTTGCATGATCTGGCGTCACAATAATTCGTGATTTAACCTTTGCCTTAGGTACTCCTGGCATTAATCGAATAAAATCAATCACAAACTCCGAATTGGAATGTGCAATCATCGCCAAATTGGAGTAAATGCCTTCTGCAATTTCCTCTGGGAGCTCTACATTGATTTGCTGGTTTGATAAATCGTTGTCTTCCATAATTTTTTAAGATTAAAAAAGGCCTGTATAGTGAGTACAGGCCTTTATAAGGATTACTAATTCAATTTATAGAATTGCTTCGCTAGTTGCCTTTGCAGACTTCTTTTCCATGTTTTCAGAAAGCGTGTCATATTCTGACTTGGATCCCACAATCATACCCAAAATTCTTCGCTGACCGGTTCCGGCAGGAATCAAGTGGCCTACAATTACGTTTTCCTTCAATCCTTTCAACTCGTCGCGCTTTCCTCGGATAGCCGCCTCAGAAAGTACTTTGGTAGTCTCCTGGAAGGAAGCAGCAGAGATAAAGCTCTCTGTTCCCAAAGAAGCAGCAGTAATTCCTTGCAAGGTAGGTGCGGAAACAGCCGTTTCGGCATCCATTACCTGTACCAACTTAAGGTCCTTACGCTTCAGGCTTGAATTTTCATCACGAAGTCTTCGCGCTGAAATGATCATTCCTGGCTTCAATGTAGAAGAGTCTCCAGCATCCAAGACAATTTTCTTGTCCAAAATGCTATCGTTTTCCGCACGGAATGCCCACTTGTCTACGACCTGGTTTTGTAAGAAGCTCGTATTGCCAGCGTCAAGAATCTCAACCTTCTGCATCATCTGAGATACAATCACTTCGATGTGTTTGTCGTTGATTTTTACACCCTGAAGCCTATATACCTCTTGAATTTCATTCACAAGATATTCCTGTACCGCGGTAGGACCTTTAATAGAAAGAATGTCACTTGGCGTAATTGCTCCATCAGAAAGCGGCTCGCCCGCACGGATAAAGTCGTTTTCTTGTACCAAGATGTGCTTAGACAAGGATACCATGTACTTTTTAATCACCCCATCCTTAGATTCAATGATGATTTCCCGATTTCCTCGCTTCACACCACCGTAGGTCACTACACCATCAATCTCAGATACTACAGCCGGATTGGATGGGTTTCTAGCTTCGAACAATTCCGTTACTCGAGGAAGACCTCCAGTAATGTCTCGAGTTTTTCCTACTGAACGTGGGATTTTTACCAAGATTTGTCCAGACTTCACCTTTTCTCCTGACTCTACTGCCAAGTGGGCACCAACAGGGATATTGTAAGATCTTGATTCACCTTTGTAATTCACGATTATCGCAGGGTTCTTCGCTCTATCCTTGGTTTCAATGATTACTTTCTCACGGAATCCAGTTTGATCATCGGCTACTTCCTTGTACGTAATGCCCTCAACTACAGCATCGAATTCTACAGTACCGTCAAACTCGGAGAGAATGACCGCGTTGTATGGATCCCAAGTACATAGTGATTCCCCTTTGGTGATTTTCTGACCGTTTTTCACATTCAAAATTGAACCATAAGGAACATGGTTGGATACAAGTGTCTTACCTGTCTTGGCTTCGTTAATTTTGATTTCACCAGAACGACCCATTACCATGGTTACAGATTGGCCTTCTCTATCAGTAGTTTCCAAATACCTCAACTCTTCTTCAAACTCAACCACTCCATCAAATTTGGCATTGATGCTCGCATCAACTGCCATGTTGGAAGCAGTACCACCTACGTGGAATGTTCGAAGTGTCAACTGAGTTCCTGGTTCACCGATAGATTGCGCTGCGATTACACCTACTGCCTCACCCTCCTGTACCATATTACCAGTAGCCAAGTTTCTGCCATAGCATTTACCACATACTCCTCTACGAGTTTCGCAAGTCAATACGGATCTGATTTCAACTTCTTCAATCGAAGACTCATCTACTCGTTTAGCGATTTCATCAGAAATCTCCATTCCAGCAGGCACGATCAATTCATCCGTAGCCAAATCATACACATCGTGTACGGATACTCGGCCCAAAATACGCTCAGAAAGTGGTTCAACGATCTCGTCATTGTCCTTCAAGGCTTGTACTACCAATCCTCTCAGGGTACCGCAATCTTCCTCAGTAATGATCATGTCTTGTGCCACATCCACGAGACGACGAGTCAAGTAACCCGCATCCGCAGTTTTTAACGCCGTATCGGCAAGACCCTTACGGGCACCGTGGGTAGAGATGAAGTACTCCAATACATCAAGTCCTTCTTTAAAGTTTGACAAAATTGGGTTTTCGATGATTTCACCTACCGAACCCTGAAGGTTTTTCTGCGGCTTGGCCATCAATCCTCTCATTCCTCCCAACTGACGGATTTGCTCTCTAGAACCTCTTGCGCCAGAGTGCATCATCATGTAGATGGCGTTGAATCCTTGCTTGTCCTCCTCCATCTTCTTCATCAGATTATTCGTCAAATGAGAGTTGGTACGAGTCCAAATATCAATTACTTGGTTGTATCGTTCGTTGTCCGTGATTAGACCCATAAGGTAGTTGTTCCATACTTGGTCCACTTCCTCCTTCGCCTTAGCAATCATCGGTACTTTTTCGTCCGGAATAATTACATCATTCAAGCCCATAGAAAGACCACCTTGGTAGGCCATCTGGAAACCTAAATGCTTGATGTCATCCAAGAACTGTGCTGTTCGAGCAATGCCGCAAACCTTAACTACCTGAGCAATAATTTGCTGCAGTTTCTTTTTCGTTAAAAGTTCATTCACATACCCAACTTCCTCAGGCACAAACTGATTGAAGATCAATCGACCAGCAACCGTTTCGATGATTTGGTCATGAATCTCGCCAGAAGATGAGCGTACTTTTACCTTACACTTGATGTTTGCATGCTTCGAAAGCTGCCCTTCGTTCATTGCAATAATCACTTCTTCCTGGCTATAAAACGTCATTCCTTGTCCAAGGATTACTTCCTCAGGGGTAGACATTTTACCTTTGGTCACATAGTACAGACCCAAAACCATGTCTTGAGAAGGTACAGTAATGGGGGCGCCATTGGCAGGGTTCAAAATATTGTGTGCAGAAAGCATCAAAGTGGATGCTTCCAAGATCGCCTCATGACCTAGTGGTACGTGTACCGCCATCTGGTCACCATCAAAGTCAGCGTTGAACGCAGTGCACACCAGTGGGTGTAACTGAATCGCTTTTCCTTCGATCAATTTCGGCTGGAATGCCTGGATACCTAATCTGTGAAGTGTTGGAGCACGGTTGAGGAGCACTGGGTGTCCTTTCAATACATTCTCCAAAATATCCCAAACTACAGGATCCTTGCGATCTACAATTTTCTTAGCAGACTTTACCGTCTTCACAATGCCTCTTTCGATGAGCTTGCGAATGATAAATGGCTTAAATAGCTCAGCTGCCATATTTTTAGGAAGACCACACTCGTGAAGCTTCAACTCAGGACCTACGACGATCACAGATCTACCGGAGTAATCCACACGCTTTCCGAGCAAGTTTTGACGGAAACGACCTTGCTTTCCTTTCAACATGTCTGAAAGTGACTTCAAGGCACGGTTGCCATCTGATCTTACCGCATTTACTTTTCTAGAGTTATCGAACAAGGAATCTACAGCTTCCTGCAACATTCGCTTCTC
>CAXNJN010000124.1:0-3872 GCA_964202605.1 Bacteroidia bacterium
CTCTAAAAAATAAAAGAAAAAACTTTGGCTTTTGTCCACGAGTTCTACACGGTCAGGTCTCCCAAAAGTCTTGATTACAGCTTGGTTGTCGATTCCTAAAAATTGGTTTTTGATTGACCGAAACTCTTCCACGTCTTGCATGCGCAACCCTTTGCATCCATACCGATCTGATTTCCAGTTTGCTAGATTAATTTTTCCTGCATCCACTGCGAAGCTGCAGGCATTTAGCCAAACGAATAGCGAAAGTATTAATACCAAAACTGAATTTTTCATGTAGGGTGCATTTGAATGCTCAAAGATCGCTGGAATTTTCATTTGATCTTCTGGATGGTGAGTAAAAATAGAATTTGACTTAGATTGTCACTTTTGAACTCAAACAAAGGGCAGAAGGTTTATTCAAATCGGTTATATTGCAGCTTCAATCCCAAATTTCATGTATTACAGATTCGGAAAGGTTTTCTATTTCTTTAGCGTGTTAGTATTTCTCTTTGCGCTTTTATTTTTCTATGCGGCACTGCCCGAGCAGATCGGATTTCGGTTGGATGATCAAGGCATTTTGCTTCGAGATTTTGCAAAAAGCACCTTTTTTTATGGGCTTGCCCTCGGTTTTTTGGTGTTGAATCTAATCACGATTTACACTCCAAAAACTTTGGAAACAAAAGCCAATCGGAAGTTACATCGCCTATTTCCAATTGGTGATCCTTACCGCGACTACCTATTGGCATGGTTTTATTCTTTTGGGGGCTGGGTCAACCTAAGTTTATCGTTGGCAGGCTTATTTGTACATGCCATTAACAATCAAGAGCAAATTAGTGCTTCGGCTTATAACCTTTGGTTTTTATTGATGCCTGTTGTACTTTTTGTGTGGGTGGGAGCATTGTTTGTATTGCTTTTCAAAAAATTCAAATCCACACAAGTGGGAATTAACTAGTCGATGGCAGAAGATGTAAATTATACCGAAGACAGCATCCGTTCGCTTGATTGGAGAGAACATATCCGGATGAGACCGGGTATGTATATTGGAAAATTAGGAGATGGAAGTGCGCCAGATGACGGTATTTATGTGTTGGTTAAGGAAATTTTAGACAATTCCATTGATGAGCACATGATGGGGCATGGGCGCACCATTGAGGTTAAAATTTCAGAACATAAAGTTGAAGTTCGGGACTACGGTCGTGGGATTCCGCTTGGGAAAGTGATTGATTGTGTATCAAAGATCAATACGGGTGGTAAATACGATTCAGGAGCTTTCCAGAAGTCAGTAGGTCTTAATGGCGTAGGTACCAAAGCAGTAAATGCACTTTCCGACTTTTTCAAGGTGCAATCCTTCCGAGAAGGGGAATGTAAAGTTGCGGAATTTGAAAAGGGGATTTTAGTGAGTGATCCTCCCATTGGTAAGTCTTCAGATCGAAATGGAACCAAGGTGGTTTTTTCACCAGACGCTTCTATTTTTAAAAATTACCACTTTATTCCTGAATATCTCGAAAATCAAATGTGGTATTATGCCTACCTCAATGCAGGCCTAAGTCTCCAATTTAATGGGAAAAAGTTTTTTTCAGATAAGGGATTATTTGATCTGTTGTCCAATAAGGTGGACGAGGAAAGTATACGATACCCGATCATTCATTTAAAAGGAAACGATATTGAGGTTGCTATCACCCACTCTGGAAGTTATGGAGAGGAATACTACTCCTTTGTGAATGGGCAATATACGACCCAAGGAGGAACGCATTTAGCTGCTTTTAGAGAGGCTTTGGTAAAGACAATCCGAGAGTTTTACAAAAAGGACTTTGATGCCTCTGATATTCGTCAATCCGTCGTAGCAGCCATTGCAGTACGAGTGCAGGAACCTGTTTTTGAATCTCAAACCAAGACTAAACTAGGATCACAAAGTATCGGTCCTGATGGGCCTACACTTCGAACTTTTGTCAATGACTTTATTAAAGTAGAGTTAGACAATTACCTTCATAAAAATCCAAGTGCCGCAGAAGCTTTATTGAAGCGGATTATGCAATCTGAGCGTGAGCGCAAAGAAATCTCAGGGATTAAGAAATTAGCAAACGAGCGGGCTAAAAAAGCAAACCTCCATAATAAAAAACTTCGGGATTGCCGCGTGCACTACGATGATCCAAAAGCAGAGGAGGATTCGAAAAATAAGACCATGCTTTTCATCACAGAAGGAGATTCTGCTTCAGGTTCGATTACTAAAAGCCGTGATGTGCAAACGCAAGCTGTATTTTCACTTCGCGGAAAGCCGCTCAATTGTTTTGGAATGACTAAAAAGGTCGTTTATGAAAATGAGGAGTTTAACCTGCTCCAGCATGCGCTCAACATTGAAGACGGGATTGAAAGCTTACGTTACCGAAAAATTGTGATTGCTACGGATGCAGATGTGGACGGGATGCACATTAGGTTATTAATTATGACCTATTTCTTGCAGTTTTTTCCAGATCTCGTCAAAAATGGGCACCTATATATTTTGGATACCCCTTTGTTTCGGGTGAGAAATAAAAAAGAGACGATCTATTGCTATTCGGATGAAGAACGGCAGCGTGCTATCCATAAGTTAGGTAATAAACCTGAAATCACTCGATTTAAGGGATTAGGTGAGATTTCACCAGAAGAATTTGGAACCTTTATTGGTGAAGACATAAGACTGGATCCTATTTTACTTACCAAGGATACCAAAATAGTTGATTTACTTACCTTCTACATGGGTAAAAATACCCCAGATCGACAAATATTTATTATTGACAATTTGAGGATTGAAAAAGATTTGGCTCTTGATGACCCCAAACTTGAAACAGAAGAAGTGGATGCTGAAGTAGATTCTTAAGTACCCTAGTTTATTCCAGTTTTCATTCCCTTTTTAACCCGAGGAATATTTACATGAGTGACGATACCACCCTTTCTGAAAGTGCTGATAGTAGCTTACATGGTACTATACCGATTACGGGTATGTACAAAGACTGGTTTCTTGAGTATGCTTCCTATGTGATTTTGGAGCGTGCGGTTCCTGCCATAGAAGATGGATTGAAGCCGGTGCAACGCCGAATTCTTCATGCGATGAAGGAGATGGATGATGGCAGATTTAATAAGGTAGCCAACATCATTGGACAATCCATGCAGTATCATCCCCATGGGGATGCTTCGATTGGCGATGCAATCGTCAATATTGGACAAAAAGACCTCTTGATAGAGACCCAGGGTAACTGGGGTGATGTGCGTACTGGAGATGGTGCTGCTGCTGCGCGATACATTGAAGCTCGACTTTCTAAGTTTGCTTTGGATGTGGTCTTTAATCCACAAACTACAGACTGGCAGCTTTCCTACGATGGTAGAAAAAGAGAACCCGTAACGCTTCCTGTTAAATTTCCATTGCTTTTGGCCCAGGGTGTGGAAGGGATTGCTGTTGGCTTGTCCACTAAGATTCTTCCGCACAACTTTAGGGAGCTCATCGAAGCGTCAATTGAACTGCTGAAGGGTAATTCTCCACAGGTTCTTCCTGACTTCCTTACTGGAGGTTTGGCAGATTTTTCGGATTACCAAGAGGGCCTTCGAGGTGGAAAAGTAAAGATTAGAGCTAGAATTGAAGAGGATGCCAATAAGACATTACTAATCAAGGAAATACCTTTTGGAACAACTACAGATTCATTGATTGATTCTATCCTTAAAGCGAATGACAAGGGAAAGATTAAAATCAAAAAAGTGGTGGACAACACCGCCAAGGATGTAGAGATTCAGATTCAATTGGTACCGGGAGTTTCTCCAGATGTCACAATTGATGCCTTGTATGCCTTCACAGATTGTGAGGTTTCTATCTCGCCCAATGCCTGCGTGATTATTGAGGACAAGCCTGTTTTCTTGACAGT
>CAXNJN010000125.1:0-3756 GCA_964202605.1 Bacteroidia bacterium
TACGAAAGCTTTCTTGCAATGAAGTATTCACTTCCGAAATCAGAGCGGCTTCATGCCGAAAAAAGCATAAAGGAACTTTTCGAAAAAGGTTCCTCTTTTTTTTTGTACCCATTCAAGATTGTATTTTGGGTTGGGGAGGGATTGGAAGATACTGCCAACCAGGTCCTTTTTTCTGTTTCCAAGAAGAAAATTAAAAAAGCCACAGGGAGAAATTACGTCAAAAGAAGGCTGAAAGAAGCCTATAGGCTAAACAAGTCACTTCTTCCTCCCGCCAGACTTCTACTAGGTTTTGTTTTTGTAGGAGAGGCAAAAATGAGTTTTGGAGAGATTGAGCCAAAAATGAAGTTGGTGCTTCAAAAATTACCAAATGAATTGTCTAAAAATTTAGCGAAACATGATTCAAAAAATTAAGCGTCCGGTAGTGCTTTGGCTTGCTGCCCTCCTTGTATTGGGTGGGGTAGTAGCTTTTCAAACTAAGAACGATCGGCTTTTTGCCATTGCCAAGAGCATTGACATTTTCGCTTCTCTAATTCGAGAGTTGGATACCTATTATGTGGATCAAATTGATCCTGAAAAGTTGTTGACCGTGGGAATTCAGGCAATGTTGGAAGAGTTGGACCCCTACACCGAATTCATTCCCGAGGAGGAGTCGGATGATTTCCGAATGCTCACCACCGGAGAATATGCTGGAGTGGGAGCTTTGATTGGCAATAGAGGGGAAGGAAATATCGTGATCATGCCTTACACAGGATTTCCTGCTCAAAACGGGGGAATGCGAATTGGGGACCTTCTTTTGAAGGTGGACAGTATTTCTGTGCTGAAAAAAACTACGGGAGAAGTATCCGAACTTTTGAAAGGTCCGGCGAATACCGGCGTGACGGTGACCGTGAAACGGGGAGAAGATACGCTGCGATTTTCGTTGAACCGAAAAAAAATCAGCCTGAAGAATGTTCCTTTTTATGGAAAGTTGGATGAGAAGACGGGATACATCAAACTTTCCGATTTTACAACCAACGCCTCTGCGGAGGTTCGGAATGCCTTGGTGAACCTAAAGGCTCAAGGAGCAACCCAAATTGTCTTGGACTTAAGAGACAACCCAGGTGGACTGATCAATGAGGCGGTAGAAATAGTCAATCTATTTATTCCGAAAGGAAAAGAGGTGGTAAAGACAATCGGAAAACTGCAGCAGGTCAATTACACCTATAAAACGAACAAGACGCCTGTAGACACCAAAATCGGGGTCATTGTCTTGATCAATGAGCGAAGTGCTTCTGCGGCCGAAATTGTTGCCGGTGCACTTCAAGATTACGATCGGGCAGTATTGCTGGGGCAGAAGTCCTTTGGTAAAGGCTTGGTGCAAACTACCTTGCCTTTAAGTTTTAATACCCAAATAAAAATCACTACAGCCAAGTACTATATTCCAAGTGGTCGCTGTATCCAAGCCATTGATTACGCCAAATCGAGGGAGGACGGTTCGGCTGGAACTGTTCCAGACTCCTTAAGAAAGGCCTTCAAAACCGCCAATGGGAGGGTTGTCTTGGATGGAGCGGGCATAGAGCCGGACGAAAAGGTAACTGAAAAAGGATATGCTCCTATTTCTTACACCTTGGTGGCGGGCAATCATGTGTTTGATTATGCGACCACGTATTTTTACAAGCACCCAACTTTAGCGAGTCCAAGCGCCTACCAGGTGACTGAGGAAGTATATGCGGACTTCAAAAAGTTTTTGGAGGGAAAAGAATACGATTACACTACCTATTCCGAGAAGTCTGTTCAGGACATGGAGAAATATTTGGCGAAGGAGTCCTATTTTGACGAAGTAAAAGAGCAGTTGGAACAAATCAAATCCAGGGTCAACCACAGTAAAGAAAATGACTTGGATACGCATCAAAAAGAGATCAAAAAGATCCTTAGTGAAGAAATTGTGTCTCGTTATTATTTCCAAGAGGGGATGATTGAGGCAGGTCTTCAAGGAGATCCGGTGATTGAATTGGCGAAGGAGTATTTTGCTACGCCAGCTCGGATGTCCAAGGTGTTGTTAGGATCAAGCAAGTAGTTTGGGATGGCTCGTATTTTATCCATAGAAACTTCTACATCCATTTGTTCGGTAGCGATACACGAACAGGGGGAGTTGCTTGCTTTGGCTGAAATTATGGAACCTGGAGCCCACGCAGAAAAGTTAGTGTCCTTGGTGGATGCAGCGTTGAAACAGGCGAATTTGCGCTTGGTTGACTTGGCTGCAGTTGCCGTTTCCCAGGGACCGGGTTCGTATACGGGACTACGGATAGGAGTTTCTACTGCCAAAGGGATTGCATATGCTTTAGATATTCCTTTGATTGGTATTAATACGTTACAAGCCATGGCAGCCAGCCAAAGCATAGCTGAGGGAGAGTATGTGGTAGCTGTGTTGGATGCGCGAAGAAAGGAAGTGTATACGCAAACCTTCGGGGATTCGCTTCAGCAGCTGAGTCCAATTGAGGCGGTAGTTTTGGAGGAAGGAGTCTTTGGTTCTGTTTTGGAAAAAGGAAAGGTGTATTTTGTTGGGGATGGAGTGGAAAAGGTCAAAGAAGAAGTTCAGCATGTCAATGCCCAGTTTGTAGAAAATTGGGAGAGTTCCCTTTCGGCTAAAAACATGGGTGTATTGGCATCTGAAAAACATGCTCGCCAAGAATGGGAGGATCTCGCTTATTTCGTTCCCAACTACTTAAAGGAGTTTAAGGCATTACAATCCACTAAGAATCCGTTACTAAAGCTATGAGTGAATTGATCAATCGAGTTGCTGCCAGTTCCATTGTATCCTTAAATATGGAGGAATTTTATCCACAGGAGGAGCGAATGGTGTTTGACCTCTCGAATTATTTAGAGCAGGGCTTGGTGCTCCGCGAAAAGGAGTTTCGTGCTGCGCTGAAAGCCACGGATTGGGATTCCTTTGAGGGCAAGTGGGTGGCAGTGACTTGTAGTGCTGATGCGATTGTGCCTACCTGGGCTTTCATGTTGGTTTGTACCTATTTGGAGGGAAAGGCAGAAGGCTATTGTGTGGGAGATTTGGAGGCTTTGGAGCAGTATATTGTGGAGGAGATGCTGTCAAAGCTTCCGGTAGACTCATTTAGAGATCGATCTGTGGTCATCAAAGGATGCAGCAAGGTGGCCATTCCACTTTTTGCCTATGGGCGTTTGGTGTCCTTACTTCAGCGAGAGGCAAAAAGCCTGCTATTTGGGGAGCCTTGCAGTACGGTGCCCTTATATAAAAAAGCAAAGCCCTGATTTTTAGCGGATAAATTCCAGTTGCGGAAGGGATTGTAATTTTTGTTGGTCAAATTCTTGCGTAATCTGTTTGGGTGCGCTATGTTTGCACTCCCGTTCGAGAATATGTCTTGAGTGAAGGGAGATTTTAAGTGTTGATTTCGAGATTTTACCATTTTTTTCAAGACTGAGTTTTGTAAAGAAAAAACAAAAACCGATCTTTGCACTCGCATTTGGGACGAGTGTCTCGCTATTTTCCAAAAATGTTGGAAAAAAAGTTCTTTGAAGTGATGTAAGGCAAAAAAGATTAACCTGAGAATGGGGTGGTTTACGGGTATAATTTACCTGTAGACTGACTTATAATAATAGACAACATACAATGGAGAGTTTGATCCTGGCTCAGGATGAACGCTAGCGGCAGGCCTAATACATGCAAGTCGAGCGGCAAGTTGAGTAGTAATACTTAGCCTAGAGCGGCGCACGGGTGCGTAACGCGTATGCAACCTACCTTTT
>CAXNJN010000126.1:0-3747 GCA_964202605.1 Bacteroidia bacterium
TAAGCTCATCTTCTTGTTTTTTGCAATGGATAATTAATAATCGCCAAGCGTTTCTTCCAATTGACCTAAGGCAAGGGCCAATTGCTCGTCGTTGGGAGGGGAACCGTGCCACTTGTGGGTACCCACCATGAAATCAACTCCGTAGCCCATTTCGGTGTAGAGCAGGTTCAAGATAGGTTTACCTTTTCCTGTGAGGGATTTGGCTTTTTCCAAACCAGCAATTACCGAAGCAAGGTCATTTCCCTCTTTGGTTTCAATAACTTCCCAGCCAAAGGCTTCCCATTTGGCCTTGAGATTTTTTAAGTCCATTATTTTCACGGTTGGACCATCGATCTGCTGTCCATTGTAATCCACGGTAGCAATCACATTGTCCATCCCGTAGTGCGCAGCATACATGGCTGCTTCCCAAACTTGTCCTTCTTGCAATTCTCCATCTCCCATCAACACGTGCACTACTGAGCTGTCCTTATCCAATTTTTTGGTTTGGGCTACACCTAGGGCAACTGACAATCCTTGGCCCAAAGAGCCTGAAGCGATCCGAATGCCAGGTAAATGCTCGTGCGTGGCAGGATGTCCCTGAAGTCTTGAATTCAGTTTGCGGAAGGTTTTTAGTTCTTCAACCGGAAAATACCCACTACGAGCGAGTACCGAATACCATCCTGCAGAGAGGTGTCCATTGGAAAGGAAAAATAAATCTTCTCCTTTTCCATTCATTTGGAAATCGGGATTGTGGTTGAGCTGATCAAAATAGAGGGCTACAAAATACTCAGCACAGCCAAGGGGTGCGCCAGGGTGGCCAGACTGTACTGCATGAACCATGCGTAGGACGTCTCTTCGTAGTTGGCTACAGATTTTTTGTAGCTCGGGTAGGGATTGTTTTTTCATGGGACTTTTTACTTCAGCACTTGTGCTGTATGATTCTTAGTATCTACTTTTTCGATGATTTCTGCGAGTTTGCCAGCTTCATCGATGACAAAGGTGGTTCGTGCAGTGCCCATGTAAGCGCGGCCATACATGGATTTTTCTACCCAAGTTCCGTAGGCATGGTGAACGGTAAGGTCAGTATCTGCAATTAAGGAAAAGGGAAGGTTTTGCTTTTCGATAAATTTTTGGTGAGATTTTTCAGTATCTGAGCTCACTCCGAAAACTACGTATCCAACTTTTAGTAGCTCCTCGTAATTATCTCTTAGGTTGCAGGCCTGGGCCGTACAGCCCGGAGTAGCATCTTTAGGATAAAAATAAAGGATCACTTTTTTTCCGCGGTAGTCTGAAAGTTTGATGGATGCTCCAGTTTCAATCTTTGCTTCAAAATCGGGTGCCATTTGGCCTACTTCTAAGGACATTTTATTCATGTTTAGGTTTCAAAAACATTAATTCAAGGTTCCACGCCACTCTGCCACATTCCCTGCTTGATCGGTCACTCTTAAGATGGCTGGTCCTTTGAGGGATTGTCCATTCATCGGTTCCGACCAAATCACAGCTTGTTTGTGTTCGTAGCGCATCCAAACCCATTCTGCATTGACAAATGCCTCAAAACTTTTGATTCCGGACAAGTTGTCTCTAATCGTGAAGCGCATGCCTTGGGCATTTACTTTAATGAGGCTGATACTGGGTTTGGTAGCATCTTCAGCTAAAACAAAACTACCAAAATTTCTGGTTTTGAATCGAATTTGATTTCCCATCCATTCACCACCAATATAGCTCAGCGCTCCATTTCCAGCTCGTTGGTAAACCTTGGTTTTGGCTTTATTTCCTGCATATCCGGTTACTTCCCAAGTAGCTTCAATTGGGTTCCAAAGGTACGTAGTGGATTCTCCTAGGGTAAGGATAGGAGAAGTAGCAGTTCCGGAATGGCTGACGCGTAGGTACAGATCTTCCAATAGGCTGTTTGAATCGGTTCGAATCTGGAGTTTAGCGTTGGCATGTACATGCTCTCGATCTACTGGAAAATGCCCAATTATGTCAGGAGTATAAATTTCTGAACAGAGGTCAATTTTCTTAGGGATTCCAAATCTAAGGTCCCAGAGGTAGGTTCTGCTAGCAGCATCCTGGTAGGCAGGAAGAATTTCGTAGGTTGTATTTCCCACCTCAAACTTGGCAAGGCCACCTTTGCTGCTCTGGGCTACCTTTATTTTCATGATATTCTTGTAGTAGCTGACTTGTGCCTTTGGGGGAGCAGCACCATCCGAACGAGTAGAATCTAAATCTGCACCCATAAGGCTGAGTTGAACTAGTCGGGTATTGTTGTAAGCATCGACAAGTTTGAGTTGTACATTTTTCTTTTTGCCAGTTTCCAGTTCAAAAGCACCTGTTCCAGGGGAATTGGGTGTGATAAACGAAAACTTTAAATTCTTTTGATGGTAGAGTTTAGTAAAGCGATTGAGGTGTGTATGCAGCAAGAAATGCCTGGTGAAATTAAAATCCACTTTATCTACTACCAGTTTGAAAAGTGGTCCAGAATCGTCTGAAACTTCAAATTTGGGAAAGCCGTTTTGATTTTCAGCTCCATCCAACTTATCATAGCTTTGGATTTCTAAACCTACTTTTCCGCTTACCTGAATTGTTTCTGGAATTCGGTAATTCGTTCCACTGAGAACGGGTGTGACTTCTACCCGTTGAAATTTCCCATTGACACGGCTATCTAACTCAAGCGGTACAATGGCAATTTTTTGAGGAGTAGGAGGGGTACGATCAAGAATTTCAGAATATCCTGCCAATAGAGGATCCATCGCGCGATCTAAGCTATCGCGAATCTCAAAGTGAAGGTGGGGACCACCCGAACTCCCGGTATTTCCACCATTTGCGATCAATTCCCCCTTTTTAACAGGAAGTTCACCTTCCTTCAAGTTGATTTCCAGTTCATTTAGCTTGGCTTCGTACATCTTTTTCTTCATCCAAGCATGTAGCGCTGGACTGAAATTCCGCAAGTGTCCATACAGCGTAATGTGCCCACTCGGATGCTTGAGGTAAATGACATTCCCGTAGCCAAAGGAGGAAATCTTGATCTTATGGACCCAGCCATCCGCTACGGCATAGATGGGTTCGCCTTCAACTCCGCCAAACTTGTAATCCAAACCCGTATGAAAGTGGTTGGGACGAAGTTCAGAGAAGTTGCCGGCAAGGTAATTTCGAGCACCTGGCTTTACAGGGGACTGGAAGTATCCTTTTTGAATTTCCTGGCTCCAACCCGTAGAAATATACCCTACACTTAAAAGAAGACTAAAAAATGCGAACTTACTTAACTTCAACATGGAGCATTTTTTCATTTCCAATAAATCCGATCAGCTGGTCACCCGTTTGCACTGGCCCTACCCCAGCAGGAGTGCCGGTGTAGATGAGGTCCCCTTTTTTGAGGGTGAAGAATTGGGATACATAGGAGATGATGGTGGCAAAATCAAAGAGCATCAGGCCCGTATTTCCTTTTTGTTTGAGTTCTCCGTTTATTTCGAGGTGGAAGTCGATGTTTTTTAAGTCACTAAACTCTGAAACTGATTTGAAATCCCCAATGGGTGCGGATCCATTAAATGCCTTTGCAATTTCCCAAGGTAGCCCTTTGGCTTTGCATTGATCTTGTAGGTCTCTAGCGGTGAAGTCAATACCCAACCCGATTTCTTCAAAGTAGCGGTGCGCAAACTGCGGTTGGATGTACTTCCCTTCCTTTGATATTTTGAGTACCAACTCAATCTCATGGTGGATATTCGTAGAAAAATCGGGATAATAGAATGGTGATTCTCCCTTTATGAGGGC
>CAXNJN010000127.1:0-3363 GCA_964202605.1 Bacteroidia bacterium
CTTCAGTTGACTAAGATTTCACGGCACAAGCAAAGGCGCAAAGAAAAAACTCTTTGCGGCTTGGCGTCTTTGCGCGCAAAAAATAAAATATCTCAAAGAAGAAAAGTTTACGTTCCCTTTTGTGACCAGCCTACCGCAGGTAGGTTTGCGTGAACCCTTAAATCAATCGGAAATACCGTCGAGATCGCTTAGTTCCAACCAGGCCAACTCCAGTTCTTCCAATTCTCCATCAATCGCCTGAAGCCTTGTGGTCCAGGTGAGCAACTGACTGACATCCGGAGTACCCTCGGTGATTTGATCCGTGATCTTCGCCTTTTCGGCTTCGAGTTTGGCGATGGTATCGTTGATCTCCTTAAACTCCTGCTTTTGCTTGTAGCTGGCTTTGACTTTAGGAACTGAGGCCGACACATTACTGCTTGTTGGGGCTGGGGCAGCGCTCGGGAGTTCCTTCTCCTGCTTTTTTTCTGGGCCGGCAAGCTTTCTTTCTTCATCCCAGTCACGGAAGTCGGTGTAGTTGCCAGGGAAATCACGGATTGCCCCTTCACCTTCAAACACAAATAAGTGCTCCACCAGGCGATCCATAAAGTAGCGGTCGTGGGACACGATGATCAGGCAACCCGGGAAAGTATCCAAAAACTCCTCCAGGATATTCAAGGTCATCAAATCCAGGTCGTTTGTCGGTTCGTCGAGGATGAGGAAGTTTGGGTTTTTGATCAGTACGAGGAGTAGCTGCAGGCGTCTGCGCTCCCCTCCACTCATCTTTCCGATGGGCGTAAACTGCTGCTTTGCCGGGAATCCAAACTGAGTTAAAAATTGGCTCACCGTGATCGTCTGTCCCTTGTCCAGCACCACCACTTCCGCAATTTCTTTGACCACATCGATTAGGCGCTTTTCCTCGTCAAAGCGATCCTCCTCCTGCCGGTAGTAACCAAAGGCAGTAGTTTGTCCCGCGGTCACCTTCCCCTGATCTGGATCAAGAAGACCCGTAATCATTTTCAAGAAGGTCGTCTTCCCTGCCCCATTGGGGCCGATGATCCCGATGCGGTCCTTCTTTTTGAAAATATATGAGAAGTCTTTGACCAAGGTTTTGTCGTCAAAGGCCTTGGAGATTTTTTCGATTTCCAGAATTTTATTTCCCAGACGCTGGGTGGAAACCGTCAATTCAATGTCTCGTTCCTCCCGCTTGGTAAATGCTTTTTCTTTGGTTTCCTCAAAGGCATCCACGCGGTACTTGGCTTTGGTGCCTCGGGCTTTGGGCTGTCGTCTGATCCAGTCCAGCTCCTTTTTATAGAGACTTTTGGCTTTCTCGATCTCGATGTCCTCGATCTGCATGCGTTCCGCCTTTTTATCGAGGAAGTAACCGTAGTTGCCTTGGTAGCGATGGATTTTGCCTTGGTCCAACTCTAGGATTTCGTTGGTGACTGTTTCTAGGAAGTAGCGGTCGTGGGTGACCATGAATAGGGCCAGGTTGGCCTTGGAAAGGTAGTCTTCCAGCCACTCGATGGTTTCTAGGTCGAGGTGGTTGGTCGGCTCATCCAAAAGTAAAAGGTCTGGCTTTTCGAGAATGGCTTTGGCGAGGGCAACGCGCTTGCGTTGTCCTCCGGAAAGGTTGCCGACGGGGAGCTCGGTATCGTGGAGGCCGAGTTTGCCCAGTACTTCCTTGACCTGGTATTCAAAGTCCCAGGCTTGGAGGGCGTCCATTTTTTCAAAGAGGGTGGACATCTGATCCGAGTTGTCTATTCCGCGTTCGGCATCGAGCATGGCCTTGTGGTAGGCTTCAATGACTTGTAGGATTTCCGAATTACTTTGGTCAAAGATCGTTTGGTAGATGCTCAGGTTGCTCTCGAATACCGGATTTTGGTGCACGTAGGCAATTTTGACCGACTGGTTGAGGGCCACTTGACCTGTATCGGCGATTTCTTGTCCCATGATGATCTTCATCAAGGTGGACTTCCCTGCACCGTTGATACCCACAAGGGCTATTTTTTGTCCTTGGGCAATGCCGAAGGAGATGTTAGAAAAAAGTTTGCGCTCCCCAAAGGCTTTGCTGAGGTTCTCAACAGATAAGTAATTCATGCCGCAAAAGTAGGGGAAAAAAGGGGATAAAGCGTAGCAGGTCTCTGCATTCAGGTGAACGATTGTACCAAGTACCAAGTACCCTACCTACCGCAGGCAGGAATGTACCAAGAGCATAACAATTAGAATTCTGCTCCTTCTGGATACTTCGTACTTAGCCCGCCCGCCGCGGCGGGTAGGCATTAGGGCAGGCTCGGAAAATAATAGACTCAAGTGGTAGCTAATCAAACGGAACCCCGTTTTTTTCGCTGTGAATTTCCTGCTTGCGTTAATCCTTAGTGCAGCGAACAGAGTAACCGTTCGCACGGGCGCCGTTCTCCATGGAGGCACTTTGGCTGGTGAAGGATAGGCCGCGGGAATTGGCAGTAGTAACCGTACTGCTCCAATACCAGCCGGTGGTACCGACACTTTCGAGCGAACCATCCTTTCTGTAGCGGTTGCCCGCCAAAGGCAATTTAAGGGGAGATGCAAGAGCGCCAGTGGCATTGTTTCCTCCAGTCCAACTTGAGATTTCGGCATTCCATTCTGTTTCTGTTGGGATCCTATACCCAGTCGGGCAAGGGTTGTTTACTCCACTTACACCCTGCCATAGGTTATCGTTTTTAGGGCTGCGCCAATCGCCATTAGTAGTTTCAAAGATAAAGTTGCCATTTGCTGGTTGGTTTGTACTACTAAAAGATGCCGTTGTGGCAGAGGTTCTTATCTGATGTCCATCAGTACCTCTTCCCCACTGATATAAATCACCATAAGAAGCTGCATCTGTGCTGATGGTAGCTACTTGACTAGCCCCTAAGTTGCGGTCCATCCAGATTTTCCCTGTGGTGGAGACTACTGTATTTGCATAAGAGATAGTTCCTCCTGTCCATACCGGAGCTCCATTGTAAAAACTTAAGGTTTGCCCATTGGAACCTGCAGCTACTTTAACCCAGGCTGATCCGCTCCAATACAACATGTCCCCTGGAGTATTTGAAGTGGGCAACCCAGGTGTCCAACTTGCCGTACCCGACCCGTCTGTAGTCAAGACCTGCCCGGTTGATCCTGCCGTATTGGGATAGGTAACCGCACCCGCGGTTACCGTTCCGCTGGTTATCACATTGGTAACCGAAGTGTTTCCTAACTGAATGGTGTTGCTAGCCGCCACTGTAGCTCCATTACCAATTGCTGTGGCATTGCTTAGGTTATTTGCACCAGCATTTGCATTATTTCCTAAAAATGTATTATTACTACCAGTAGTTATAATATTACCCGCATTATATCCTATTCCTGTGTTAAAACCCCCAGTTGTAT
>CAXNJN010000128.1:0-3303 GCA_964202605.1 Bacteroidia bacterium
CAGCTACTCCCTCCATCACAAAGGCCAAAGCTGCTAGAGTCGCGAGCACAAACTGATCCTCATGGATGTGACTGAAAAGCAAGTCTTCCCCTATGAAAGTAGGAGAAATCGGAAATCCGATGAGTCCCAACACCGCCAATAGGAATAGAAATGCAACCAGTGGATGTTGCCGTACATACCCTTGGTACACATACATGCCAAGGTCCCCATACCGCTGGGTCATCCAACCAATCAAACCCCATCCTAGAGCTCCAAAGAACACGACGCCACTGAGGTAAATCCCAATTTCAGTTAATGCGAAATTTTCGTTTTCAGCTATTGCGAGCACCATCCAAAAATGATTCATCCACAACATCGTCCAGGCCAATCGAATAGACCTACGCTCAGTAAAGGATTTCAACACCATCAGCAAGGCCAGAAAGGCAAATCCTGCCGGTAATAGTTGATGGAGCCATATTGGAAGTTCGTAGCCTTCAACCAGTAAGTATACCCCCACTGCATAGCTTGGAATGAAGTAAAGCAGTAGCGTACGGTACCGCAGAAAATCAAGCCGATGTCCCAGCTTCTTCAAGGGTCTGAATATTACTCCCTGAATTACGCGATCCAGATTCCATTCTTTAAGGCTCCAAACATAGACCGAAAGGTAAAGTCGATTTTTCCAGGTACTTCCTTCCTTTTTTTCTTTGGGAACAAAGCCGTAAAACTGCTCTCGAATCAAGTAACTGACAACGGAAGGAGAAACCAGCAACTGGTACGTTCGCAGGAACGCATTTCCTGCAAAATGGACCAAGGCCAACAGTTCCAAGCCTGCAGCAACCTCAATAAACATGATCCCTATTTGAGTGAGGGAAGCATAGCCAATTTGAGTTTTTACGGAAGTTTGTACCCGAGCAATCGTCGTCGACATCACTGCCGTAATCAACCCTACCGTACCAATCAAGATTCTTACGAGCAACTGACTTTCCCAAAATGGATAGGTTCGTAGCAATAGGAAAACTCCCAAGTGCACAGAAAGTGATCCATAGAAAATCGCAGAGGAGGGGGTAGGGCCTTCCATCGCCCGTGGCAACCAGGACGAAAATGGAAATTGGGCGGACTTTGCAGCTGCCGTCAGAAGCAACATCATGCCAATAAAAAGGGTGATGCCTACATGACCTGATTGCTGCTGGGTCACAAGATTTGAATTGGTCAAATCCAGAAAGGTCACGTTGGCATGCCAAAGGTGATGGCTCGCCCACATCGCCAAAATCAATCCCACATCCCCAATTCGATAAATGGAAAATACTTTGATCGCATTGCGAGAAGGAAGGAGATTTTTTCGGTAAAAGGCCACCAACAAAAAGGAAGATATCCCCAACACTTCCCAACCAATAAAGAGGGTTTCGAAATTACCTGCGAGTATCGTCAGGTTAAACCCCAAGTAAAAGAAGAGCACTGTGTTGAAAAACCGCTTGTATCCAGGCTCACGGTGCAAATAATACCTGCTGTAAAAGGTAATCAGGAAGGTAAGTAAGGCGCCTACGATTAAGTAAACAGCACTGACACGATCGAAGAAAAAGTCTATCAAAAACTCAAAATGATCGTTTTTGAATAGCATGATTTCTTTGAGGTTAAGGTCCTTTCCTCCTTGCACCAGCCAGAACCATAGAAAAACCAAGGTACTCAGCAGATTGATTCCTGCGGTATAGAATGCCACACGAGAAAGCCAGGTTTCCTTCTGTTCTGGGACAGCCAAACTTAGTAAAAAGCCGAGGAGAGGTATCCCAATCATCAACTGAATCCAATTTGAGAGTTCCATCAGAGTGAATCGATTAAGTAAACAGGAAGATTTTGTTGGGTGCTCAAGAGCTTGTCTTGTAGATGATCCAAGTGTTCAATGGTGGTGAGTGGCTCGTAGGAAATAAATTTTCCATCCACTAGCCGCAGAAACTTGCCCGAATCGGGATCAATGACCACCAGATGCACCCAGAAATTATTGATCCACTCGGCAATCGCCGGATTGGCTTGGATAAGCTGCAGCACCAAACCAGGCAGCTGCTCCACCACCATCAGCAAGCGAATGGGATCGTGAATTTCTACCATCTGATATGGGAGACCAGTACGCAGATCCCCATCCGCCCCATTGGCCACACCTATGAGCCCCATTACATTGTGCGGAAGCTTGGTTCCTGCTCCCAACTTGTCAGGATCCATTCTAGAGAAGTAGTACTCCAAGTTGATCCCTCCACAAACTGGGATAGCGGCGGATAGAATTTTAACTAGGGATACTCCTTCCGGGTCTTTTTGGTAATCATAGGAATTGAGAAAGGCTCTGCGGTCAAAAAACAAGCCTTTCAAGGTTGATTTCCGAGAGATGATGCAGAGCGCATTGGTGGCGTGGTTGTATTCTGGACGAGGTTCAAAGAGGGAAAATGCTCTTTTTTTAACCGCTTCATGGAGTCCCCCAATGGATTTGTTCTTATCCAAGGTATCGAATCGACGAGATCGTTCAAGGGAATTAATATCCAAGACCCGAAGAAACTTCTCTTGATTTTCACGATGCAACTGCTGATTTGCTGCATGCAAAATATCTTCATCGTAAAACAGCAGCTCATCTTTTGTTGTGTCATGCAATCCCCCTAAAAATTGGGTTGACACTGGAATTTCAATTCCTCTTTTGAGTAGAAGATCCCGCACTTCCGGCTGATTGGCCATAAATGCCGCTACTCGTGCATTGACAGAACCAGGACGACCACAGCAGGCGCCACAATCGTAGCCTGCATAATGCGTGTTGTTGATGCTCGAAGCCCCGTGCCCAATCAAATACACCAACGGAGAAAAACCTTCCAGCAAACCAATGCTCCGCAGCAAGCCATCTATTCGATCGACCATCTCCTCTATTTTGAAGCCTACTTGAAGCCCATTTTCTTCTTCGCCTTGGTATGCAATGGACAAGCTTCCCTTGGGATCCATGTGGTGGAAACTGGATACTTCTAGCGCTGAGGAACTAGGACGTAGCACGTTTCCCACCAACTTGATCGCTGACCAAAATCCCAAAGTTTGCGCACTCAACCAACCCCTTACCAGTGAATGGTTGTTTTGATTAAAGTGAACGTCCGAGGCTAATTTTTTATGCTTTGCCGTTTCTTTGATTAAGAATTTTGGGGTAACTGGAGCTGGGCAGGATTTGGTATGGAACTTTCCATATTCTGGCTTGAAATAAAATTCCACACTGAAAAACCCAGGAGTCCCAAAAGTAGCACATTGAGGATCGATATATTCTAGATGTCTTCGCGTACTACATTCCCGGTCATCGATGCAAAA
>CAXNJN010000129.1:0-3279 GCA_964202605.1 Bacteroidia bacterium
ATCCGTAAGGATTTTGGCATCAATTTTTTGGGATACTTTGACGATCAATCTGATTGTGAACAAACTCGCGGGGAAATTGGAGACTTATTTGAGGTAGCACCAAAGATGAATCTTGATTTAATTTACATCCATGAAAAGTTGGATGCTAGCCTAGTCAAGCGTGTGATTGATTTTGCTGACGAAAATTACATCAAGGTTAAAATGATTCCTGGGAAGAGTCTTCAACTGGAAAAAAATCTATCCTTCTCTCGCTATGGAGATTTCTTTGTCATCAATGTCAATGAAACTCCCTTGGATCATCCTTTGAATAGCTATGCAAAACGGATTTTTGACCTTGCATTTGCCAGCTTTGTAGCCGTATTTATTCTTTCTTGGCTTATCCCTTTGGTAGGATTATTAATCAAGTTGGAATCTAGAGGACCTATATTTTTTATACAGGACCGAAATGGACTGAACAACAAGGTTTTTAGTTGCCTGAAGTTTCGTTCCATGACACCAAACGATTATGCGGACTCGAATCAAGCCATAAAGAATGACCCGCGGGTAACAGCTATAGGTGCATTTCTTCGAAAGACTTCTTTGGATGAGATGCCCCAGTTTTTGAATGTGCTGATGGGAAGTATGTCGATCGTGGGCCCTAGACCGCATACTTTACCGATGAATGAGACCTTTAGAACTCAAATTGAACGCTACAATTCTCGGCACAAAATTAAGCCAGGGATTACGGGCTTGGCTCAGGTAAGAGGTTACCGAGGAGAAATCGAAAACTCCTTCCAAATACGATCCAGAGTGCGATTGGATTACTTCTACATCAACAATTGGTCTTTTCTTCTAGACATGGAGATTATGGTCAAAACCGTTTACGAGTTGCTATTCAATCGTGAAAATGCCTATTGATCTGGCGTACACTTGTCGCTATTGTCATTCAACTCAGGGAACAAATTTTTTAGCTACAGAGCGCATGCTCGGAATGGGAGGGGAGTTTACCTATGCTTCTTGCACTTCTTGTGGTTCAATCCAACTTTCGTCTATCCCCGAAGATTTGGGCCCCTACTATCCTCGTGATTATTATTCCTTTGGCTTACTTCAGCCTTCTGGCCTACTTCGAAACCTGCTTAAAAAAATTCGAATTCGAGCGTATTTCGCTACTGGATTGAAATTCTTTTTACCTCCCTTTGGGGGATCTTGGCTCAAAAAACTGAGCCTTAACTTTACAGATGGCATCGCAGATGTTGGCTGTGGCAATGGGCAGCTATTGTATGAACTGCATGTTTCTGGATTTAAGAATTTGCATGGTTTTGACCCCTTTTTGGAGAAAGAGAGCCAGTTAGGCGCTGGCTTAAAGCTATGGAATAAAGAATTTGGCCAAACCGATCTCTACTTTGATGTAGTCATGTTGCATCATTCATTCGAACACATGGCAGATCCTGAACAGGTATTAAAGACCTGTTTTGAACGACTAAATCCTGGGGGGAGGCTTTTGGTACGCTGTCCTGTTTCGGATGCGAAAGTTTGGAAAGAAAAGCAATCGCTATGGGTTCAGTTGGATGCGCCGAGGCATTTGACTATTCCAAGTACCCAAGGTTTCGTTGCTGTAGCACAACGTTGTGGCTTTGAGGTTCAAGAAGTTGTTTTTGACTCTACGGCCTTCCAGTTTTGGGGGACAGCACTCTATGAGCAGGGAGAGAAGCTAGACAGCAAAAAAAATAGGATCTATTTTTCTGAAAACCAGCTAGAGGAATGGGAGCAAAAGGCGATTCAATACAATCAGGAAGGTGTTGGAGACCAGGCCTGTTTCTTTTGTGTCAAGCCTGGAAAAAAAGTTGAGGCATGAAAGGAATGGGCAAGTACTTCATAGGCCTCCTTCCTCCGCCAGCACTAGAGACCAGCATTCACCAGGTTAAAGTAGATTTAAAAGCACATTTTAAAGTAAAATATGCACTCCAATCCCCTGTTCACCTAACCTTGAAGATGCCTTTTCGGTACAAGGAGGCAAAAGAACAGGAGCTAGTAATTCGGATCACCAGTTTGCTGGAGGAGCAGCAATCATTTTCCCTCCAGCTCAAGGGTATAGGACACTTCGGAAGGAGAAATATTCACCACCAGCTTGCACCATCCAGCCCCCTGCTCGGGCTCCAAAAGGGATTACGAGGGTTTTGTAAACGATACTTGCATCTGGTAGAGGAGCTCAGCGACCGCAACTTTCAACCGCATATTACCTTGGCTTACAAAGACTTGAAAGCAGAACATTTTGAGGAGGTTCTGGCATTTGCAAAAAAAAATGCAGTAAGTGATGATTTTTTGGTAGACAGGGCCTATTTATTAAAAAATGTGGAGGGCAGATGGAAGGTTGTCGCTCCCCTAATTTTTGGTAAAATCGTAGAAAATCCGATTTCTATTCCAAAAGCTGAAACTTTGTAGCAGCAAATCTTTCGGATTATAAACAATTTACCCTGAATTGAGGATTTAACTACACCACGATACACCCATGAAAAAAGCGCTAGTAGTTGGTTCGGGCATTGCAGGCATAGCATCCTCCATAAGATTGGCGGTGAAAGGGTATGATGTAGAGGTATTTGAAGCCAATGCCTATCCCGGTGGCAAGCTTACTGCTATTCAGGGGAATGGGTATCGTTTTGATGCTGGCCCCTCCTTATTTACCTTGCCAGAGCAAGTCGAAGAATTATTTCATATCGCAGGAAAGAACCCAGCAGACCACTTTGAATACGATCGCCTAGAAGTGGTGTGCCATTATTTTTGGGAAGACGGCAAGAAAGTCAAAGCTTGGGCAGACCCAGAGCGCTTTGCGACTGAGGTAGCCTCGGAGCTTGGGGTATCTGAACAAGGAATAAAGGAGGTATTGAAGCGTTCTGCATTTATATACGCCCACCTCTCCCCCCTATTTATGCACCGCTCCTTACACAAGTTGAGCACTTGGATAGGACCACAGGCAATGAAAGCCTACATGAATTTGGGAAAGCTCGGGCTTTTTTCGACCATGAATGCGTTCAATAAGCGGATTTTGAAGGACCCCAAATTGGTGCAGCTCTTCAACAGATATGCCACCTACAATGGTTCGGACCCCTACCAGACACCGGCAACCTTGACCATTATTCCCCACCTTGAGTTTAATCTAGGTGCCTATTTCCCCAAGCAGGGCATGCACGACATCAGCATGAGCTTGTACAAGTTGGGCTTGTCCCTGGGCGTTCGCTACCATTTCAATGCACCGGTAGAAGAAATTCTCGTGGAGAATCAGCGGGCCTGCGGACTTCGAGT
>CAXNJN010000130.1:0-3198 GCA_964202605.1 Bacteroidia bacterium
ATTACTTACCTGGAGGGCCAAAAGGGCCGTCAATACCAGGTACATCATCCCGATCATCCGTTGTCTAGGTGTCTCTTTACCTCCTGCCATGTGTATTTATTTTTTGGATTTGAGAGATACTATTAACCTCTGATGGCACTTAGCATGCCGCCATAAATTTTACTCAATGCACTTACATTTTGATTCAATTTGACCATTTCTTCTCTGAAGGCCTGAGTTTCATTACCTACCTCAGTAAAGCTCGACATGGCTGTAGACATATTTTTATAAAAATCAGAACGTGCTTTCTTCTGCTCATTAGAATCTTGAAGTTCTAATTCGTACACTGCATTTAAAGCAGACAAATTCTTAGTTACTGTTTGAATCTGAGTTTGGTAGGCTTGTGCATCTTGAGAAGCTGAGGACATGGCCATCAAAGCAGTTGCGGTTTGCGCATACGAATCATTCATACTTGCCAAAGTTTTGGAAGCCGATTGTACTTGAGTAGCATACTCAGTAGTAGCCACTGCAGCGTCTGCAAGGTTCCCCATTTTCTGTGCCGAAGAAGCCAAATTATTCATGCCCTTTCCTAAACTTTCAATTAACTCTGGTCCAATATTTGCCTGTTGAAACATGGTGTCTAATTGTGCGGCAATCGGATCTCCTGAAGCTTGTGCAGTTTTTCTGGTAGCAGGTCTTGGAGACTCTTCTGCTTCATCATCCAGTTCAGGATATACCTTAGCCCAGTCCACTTCTTTATGGCCTGGCTCGAAAGCTGATAAGAAAAAGATGATGGCCTCCGTGGTCAAACCAACACCAATCATTAAAGTTGCTCCTGGCCAATCCAGAATTTTGAACATTGCTCCAAGGATTACGACAGCTGCGCCAACCCCATAGATTTTAGGCATTACCTTGGAATAAAAGAAATTACTGTTGCTTGCCATTAGTCAATTAGTTTTATGTTGAGTATTTATTTTTAACGGAAAATTACCTTTTAAGTCTTTTGTTGGGATTCGCATCCATTGAAGCTGACCTTCCAATAAAAGTCATCACGGTTCGGAATCCTATGTGGGCTTGTGCTACGTCTTGATATTCATACGTACGGGTAGAAGTCTCAAGATAGTGACTTATATCTTTCCAACTTCCTCCACGAACAATCTTTTTAGGCTCGCTTTCATCCAAATACACAGGATCCAAATCCCAAGTTTCCGCTTTTGAAGTCACCTTGTAGGCATCCATCACCCATTCCGAAACATTACCTGCCATGTTGTACAATCCAAATCCATTGGGAGCAAAAACATCCACAGGGGCAGTATAGGTGAAGCCATCATCGATGTAATTTCCTCTACCTGGCTTAAAGTTTGCCATCAAACAACCTCTTTTATTCTTGACATAGGGACCTCCCCAAGGGTACTTAGCGATTTCTTTCCCACCCTTTGCGGCATATTCCCATTCTGCTTCCGTAGGTAATCTGAAGGCAGGCAAGTCAAACTCGACGTCGTCATTCGCACGTAAATGGTAAGATCTCCATTCACAGTATTTCTGTACCTGATCGTATGATACCCCCACCACTGGATAAGCATCAAAGGCTGGATGGTCAAAATAAAATTCCATCAAGGGATCGCCATAATGAAAAGCAAAACTTTTCGTCCAAACAGTACTGTCAGGCTTCAACTCGTTTATATTAAAGGTAGGAGCCGTTTTAAGCGTTGTAGGGGTATCCGTATCAAGCTGACCTGATTTGACAGCTTCCAAAAATTGTCTATACTTATTGTTGGACACTTCGTACTTGTCCATAAAAAATTCGGATATCGTAATCTGCTTGTTTAACGATGCTTGTGTGTAAGCAATGTCTTCGTCTGATTGGCCCATCCAAAAAGTTCCTGCTTTGATAGGAACCATATCAATAGGTAGGTTTTGCTTCCAGCGAATCCGCTTAGCAACACCTGTTACTTCTCCTTTTCGATTCGATTTGTTACTAGCCTCCCCTTTTTTATTAAGCAGTCCACAACTTGGCAAAATGGCAATAAGTAGGAACCCTATGGCAAGTGATAGAAAAGGGAATTTTATCTTGGTGTACATAAATGACTTTTTTAGAGTAGCATCAAATTTTTGGCCAAAAGTCGCCAACGTATAAAAACACTTTCGAAAGTTAGCTTTTTTTAGGTGAATAAAACAAACCTTATTGGGGCGTAATTAATTATTGAAAATTAAAAACCTTACAATTTAATTAATTGTTTGAAATAATATACTGACTAAAACCTAAATCTTGGTGTTCTTTGTATTACTCGATTAACTGTTTTCGAAACATCTGCCCAGGCATAACGCAGCATTAATTCATGGGAAGTAGGGGCTTTTGCAACTTTGCCCCCAATCACTAAATCAAACGCATATCCTAATTTTAAACTATTATCTTTTAATAAGCTATACCCCAGAATTACAGACGCCGATTCCTCTCCTCTGTAAGCAAGACCTCCTGTCAATTTATTTTGGAGTGTGGCTATAACGCTGACTTCATAAGATAAAGTATTTGTTCCCAAAGATTTTAATAGAATACTGGGTTCAATCCGTAGCTGGCCAACTGGGCGCATTCGGTATCCCATCACTAAATAATTATGAAGTTGGAGTCGATTTGCGAAACTCCCATCTCCAAAATCAAAAGAAGCTTGATTGAGGTGTCTACCACTAAGTCCCACATAAAAATTACCTCCATCTACTAGTAGTCCAGCCCCCATATCCAGGGCAAGCTGCGTCTCAGTACCTGCTTGTGGAAGGCTAGGCTCAGGATTCACAAATTGCAATTCCTCAAAATCTAAGGTGCTATTGGAAACGCCAACATATCCGCCAAAGCTGAGTTGTGTTCGCTTGATTTTCTTGTGATAGCTTCCCTGTAGATTAACATCTAGATTCGAGCTAGCCCCTAGTCTATCGTTGACTACCGTAAGACCATAACCAAAATTCTTTGCCTTTATTCTCCCCTGAAGCGTTATCAATTGGGTGGTAGGAGGTATTCCTGCTCCGGCGGTCGAAGTGTAGCCTTGCCATTGAGATCGGTGGAATGCTGAAAATTGATTTCCAATATCTTTACCTGCAAAAGCAGGATTAAAAAAATTTCCAGCGGAGAGATATTGGGTAAACTGGGGATCTTGCTGCGCGAACACCGATCCTGGTATCGTGAGAAATAGCAAAAAAAGGAATGCTATCAAAAAATTAACCAAG
>CAXNJN010000131.1:0-3179 GCA_964202605.1 Bacteroidia bacterium
AAATAAATTATGGAAAAATAAGTTTTTTTAATTCACACGAATAAAATTGAATTCGTTAGTCTATTTCTAAAGATATTCAAAAAAAAGGTTTTTTACACAAAAAATACCTAACATTCTACTTCGTTTCAACCAAGAATTCAATCTCAAAAACAAACCAATTTAACCCTAAATGGGTAAAAAATTTGATGATTAGAATACCCTTTAACCCAATCCGATTTTGCAAACTCCTTCTCCTTATTTCTGGAATTTTTTGCGAATTTTTGAGAATTGATTTTTTCAAATTTTTTGAGATAAAAAAACCCCCTTCAAATCACTTTGAAGAGGGAAATTTTGAGCCCCTTGCCGGGATCGAACCAGCGACCTACTGATTACAAGTCAGTATTTATACTTTTATATATTTGTAGTTTTATATCATAATATATTGATTTATAGGATTTAAAGGCCATTTACTTATGGTCTGTTATTTGTTTGTTTGTGCAAATAGTGATACTTTTTTGTGCAAATGATGTGCAAATGATATCTTTGATGGAAACAACCCAAGCATGACAAGAAATTTAGATAAAGGCAATTACCCTGTCTCCGTGAATTTTTACCACGATTCCAGGAAAAAGAAAAATAATGGATTATATCCAATAAAAATCAGGGTTTATAATGGGGCTAATAAGAAGGCAAGACTTTACACCACAGACTTTGATCTATCTCTAAAGGATTTCAATAGAATATTCTTTCCTGAGGTGGGACAACGATTACGTAAAGAAGAATCAGAGATCCGACAAGATTTGGAATCGCTTAAGGCTTTTTACCTTGAGAAAATAAATGAATTAAGAAGCTTTACTTTTGAGGAATTAGAAAAATCCCTTAAGATTAAATCAGGAGATGTGTTGAATGTATTTCACCACTATGATGCGTACATAAAGGATCTTAGGGATTCAGGAAGGATTAGTACAGCTTCGAGTTATGAGTTGGGTATGAAGTCTCTAAAAGCTTATTTAAAGGCTAAAACAGGTAAGGAGGCAATGACTCTACTTTTTCAAGATGTTACAGTGAAGTTCCTTACTGGATATGAAAATTGGATGATTGAGGTTAAAGGGAAGTCATTTACAACAGTTGGGTTTTACCTGCGTAGCCTCCGTGTTATTTTTAATTTAGGTATAGAATCAAACGTAGTCAGCAAGGACCTTTATCCATTTGGCGTCAAACGGTATGAAATACCTGCCTCCTCCAATACCAAAAAAGCGTTTGACTCAAATCAATTGGCTACACTTTTTCATTCAGAGGCCCAAACTTCTGAGCAAGAGAAAGCAAGAGATTTTTGGTTTTTCTCTTTTACTTGTAATGGGATGAATATGAAAGATATCCTTCATCTCAAATGGAAGAATATTGATGATGGGCAGATAATTTTTGTGAGGGAAAAAACCAAACTCACAAAGAAAGCTAACGCTAAGCCTATACAGGTTCCCTTGACGGACTTTACTAAATCCTTCATAGCAAAGTATGGAACCACTGAGAAAGAGCCTAACGGATTTATTTTTCCAATCTTGAACCAAAGAATGTCTCCTGAAGAACAGCATCAAAAAAAATTAGTATTTATACGATTTGTTAATCAGCATATTAAACAGTTAGCCAAGGCCAATGGACTTACAGAAGATATTTCTACTTATTGGGCAAGGCACTCCTTTGCTACTACAGCAGTCCGAAAAAGTGCAAGTATGGAATTTGTTAGTGAGGCTTTGGGCCACTCTGATTTAAAGACTACCAAGAATTACTTCGCAGGCTTTGAGGATAAAACAAAAAGAGAGATATTAGAAGACATAACTGACTTTATGAAAAAGTAATTATTCAGTATACTCACATAATCACTAGAAGTCTATCATTATATGAAAAAGGATATCCCAGAGATTATAAATTCAGCCTTAGGATTAGAAAAAAATCTACTGAAAGAATATTTCGAATTACATCAAAAAGAATCAGGTTTAAAACCAGAATTATTTTTTGAATTTGTGCTAGTCGAAATAAAGGAAAGAAAGAAAAAAATCAATACTGATTTTTCCAGAATAGACGAAGTAAAATATCATTATTCAGAAATTCATTCTTATCAAGCCGCTGATTTAGCTGGTCGTATGAGATTAGCTGCCGGATTAAATTTTTTGGAAGATTTTTTAAAAAGACAATTGCATCTGCTTCGGAAAACAAATAAAAATTCAAGTGATCCTACTTTGACCAAAGACGAAGGTCTTACTTCAAAAGTCTTACCACCTTTTATTGGGTCTGATAAATTAGATGGCGATTACTCAAATAATTTAAAATCTCTTGAAAAAATATCAGAGGAACATTTAAAAGAAGATTTAAAAATTGATGATGCAAATACTGACACTAAAAATCTTGACGTTCAAAATATAGATTCACCAAAAATAATTAATAGAATGCCTATAGACCAAATTAGGCTTTTTTTTACCCCATTAATTGAAACAGAAAACAATAAGGGGGATAAATGGATGTCACCTGAATCCTTTGAAATTTTTATACGCAGGTCATTTGCAAAAGAAGAGTCGCTATCAAAACCTGATATCAATTTAGGAAAGGGCACAAAGGGAGCAATTATAGAACTATTCTATCAATTCTATTGTCATTGCATTTATGAAAACCACATAAGCAGAAGAGATAAGAAGCCTTTTGTCAAACTTCTTAGGGATGCCTTCAATACAGGGATTTTTAACAATTTAGATAATGATTCTTTCAATGGGAAAGCTAATTGGGATTGGCCTGATTTTAAATCTAAATTAGCTTTATTTAAATCTAAATTAAAGCTCTAACACAGAGTTTCTGACTTTTTCAATTACCGCCGTTACCGCCAAATTTTACCGCCGTTACCGAAGTTGTTACCGCCATTACCGTGAAAAATAATGCGTCTTTTTAACCTCTTTATGTTTGCCACCATATTCTTAACCAAAAGAAAATGGAAGCAAAAATCACCTTTGAAGGCCTGCCTATGGCCATCTCCTCATTAGCTGAGGAGGTAAAGCAAATCAAGGCTTTAATCCTTGAGACATCTACAAATGATGGCCACGATAGCCTACTCACTATCGAAGAAACTAGCGAGTTCCTGTATGTAAAAAAGCAGACCCTTTACAGCTATGTTTCTAAAGGCCTAATCCCACACCACAAAAGAGCAGGTCGTC
>CAXNJN010000132.1:0-3067 GCA_964202605.1 Bacteroidia bacterium
AGAAGCGCTTAATAGCATGCTTTAACTAGAGACTAACATACATTCAACCTACTAAATTACTGCTAATATCCATACTTCCCTTTCCACCTTTTCGAGAGGAAGCTCCGCAGTTCTTTTTCGCGAGCGTTGTCTCCAGGATCATAGAGGAGTCTGCCTTTGATCTCCTCTGGGAGGAATTCCTGGGCAACAAAATTATCAGGAAAATCATGGGAGTACTGATAACCCTTTCCATAATCGAGTTCCTTCATCAGCTTGGCCGGTGCATTGCGTAAGGGGATTGGAACCGATAGATTGCCCGTCTCCTTCACCAACGCTTGGGCTTGGTTGATGGCCAAGTAGGCGGCATTGCTTTTGGGGGAACTGGCCAAGTAGGTCACGCACTGGGAAAGAATAATCCGTGCTTCGGGGTAGCCAATGATCTTTACCGCCTCAAAAGAGTTGGTGGCCAAAAGCAAGGCATTTGGGTTGGCATTTCCGATATCTTCGGATGCCAAAATCACAAGCCTGCGGGCAATGAATTTGACATCTTCCCCACCTTCAATCATCCGAGCCAACCAATATACGGCAGCATTGGGATCTGATCCCCGGATGGATTTGATGAAGGCCGATATGATGTCGTAGTGCTGCTCACCAGATTTGTCATACAAGGCTACCTTCTGTTGTGCGATCTGCATGACCTTCTCGTCGGTAAGGACACATGGATTTTCTTGGATTCCATCGATGACAATCTCCAGGAGGTTGAGCAGCTTTCGTCCATCGCCTCCCGAAATCCTCAGCAGGGCATCTGTTTCCTGTAGCTCTACTTTAATTTTTTTCAAGTCAGCATCTTTTTCCAAGGCCTGATGCATCATCTCAAGCATTTCGGCTTTGCCCAAAGGGTTTAAGGTGAATACCTGGCAGCGGGAGAGGAGTGCTGAATTAACTTCAAAAGATGGGTTCTCGGTAGTGGCGCCGATGAGTCGGATGATTCCCTTTTCCACAGCGCCCAAAAGTGCGTCCTGTTGGGATTTATTGAAGCGGTGGATCTCGTCAATAAAAAGTACGACACCTGTTTGGAATTTGGCCTTTTCGATGATCTCTCGGATGTCTTTGACCCCAGAGTTGATTGCACTTAAGGGATAGAAGGGTGCCTTGATCTCGTTGGCAATGATGTTGGCAATGGTAGTTTTGCCTACCCCAGGAGGACCCCAAAGAATCAGGGAGGGCACATTTCCCGACCGGATCGCTTTGTGCAGAAAAGAAGTGGGTGACGACAGGTGCTCCTGGCCAATCAGTTCCTCCAATCGGCTAGGGCGCATTCGTTCGGCTAGTGGGGTGGGGTTCATTTTTTAGAGGCAAGAAGCAAGAGACAAGAAATTAGACTTTCAATTGTGCTAGGTACGAAATGGGAATTAGGAAATACAATCTTTTTTAATGTCGAACGCATAACGCCGATCGAAGAATGTCGAATTTAAAATTGTACTTGGAGCCTAGTCCACTTCAATATTCGGCGTCCAGCGTTCGGCATTCGATATTGTTTTTTTTAATCAAAAATTGACTTACTAGAAAGGGGAGGTGAACTCTCATGTATTGTTACTATGGTTATTTGTTCAGCATCAAAAATCAGATATATGATTCGGAAATTTCTAAAAATAAGTTCTCTTACGCTCGAATTGTTTACTTCCGGAACAATCCGCCCAATTTCTGGATGGTTAGCAATTAATTTTTCTTTTTCAAAAATCTGATCTACTAATTTCATCGAAAAATTAGTTGCGACACTTGAATAGAACTCCTGGATTTTATAAATATCCTCAATTGCTTGTTTTGACCAAGTTATTTTGACCATTCGCGCACCATTTTTTTCGCCTCATCGGAGGAGTAGGTTTCGCCGCTTGTTGCTTGCTTGATTCCGGTTTCAATCTTATTCAATAAGATTAATCGGTCCATCAATTCTTCGATTGAGAATTCTTCAGGGAGTGATTTAATGACTTCTATCGCTTTATCTTTGGTTATCATGGAGTTATCTTTTGTTTAATTTAATCAGAAAAATTCAATCTAAGGGAATTCAATTCGTAGAAATCCGTTTTCCAAATTCATCCAAGTGCGTGTCGCTAAAGTCTAGGTGGGTAACGAATCGAACGAGATCTTTTCCAAACTTCACGCCTTTGATGCCTTTTTGGGTTAGTTCCTGAAGGTAAGTTTCGGGACTGATTCCCTCCAGGCGCGCAATCACAATATTGGTTGCCACAGGAAGCACTTCTGCCACATGAGGAGCTTGTATTAAAAACTGCCCAAGTACCCGCGCCCTACGGTGGTCTTCTTTCAAGCGCTCTACCTGATGGTCGAGGGCATAGATTCCCGCTGCAGCAAGAAATCCTGCTTGGCGCATGCCGCCACCAAACACTTTCCGTACCTTTTTTGCCCGCTTGATATCAGCCTTCGTGCCCAACAGCACCGATCCAATCGGGCAGCCCAAGCCCTTACTGAGGCAGATCGAAATGGTGTCAAAATGTGCGCCCCAGTCGGCAGGACTTTCTCCGCTCTCGACCAAGGCATTGAACAATCGGGCTCCATCCAGGTGAAGCTTCAGCCCTTTTTCTTTGCAGAGCGCATGGATGGGCTTTATTTCGTCTAGGGTATAGATGCTTCCACCTCCCTTATTCATCGTATTTTCTAGCGAAACTAAAGTGGTTTCGGGTGCATGTACATCGTCTGGGTTGATGGATTCGGCCACCTGCGAAGCGGTGATTTTCCCCAAGTCTCCACTCAGAAGTTTCACTGAAGCCATGGAATTGGCCATAATACCCCCGCCCTCGTAGAGGTAGATGTGCGAATACTGATGGCAAATCACCTCTTTTTGTGGGCCTGTATGCAAGCGGATGGCGATCTGGTTGGTCATGGTGCCCGAGGGGCAAAATAAGGCTGCTTCCATCCCAAACAGCGCTGCGATTTTTGTTTCCAGGGCATTGACCGTGGGATCTTCCCCAAATACATCGTCGCCGAGCGGGGCGGCAAACATGGCTTCTTTCATCCCCGCTGTTGGCTGAGTGAGGGTGTCGCTTCGTAAATCAAGAATCTGCATCAATTT
>CAXNJN010000133.1:0-3067 GCA_964202605.1 Bacteroidia bacterium
TGTATTCCTGAAGCAGGTTCACAGATTGCTGGACTGTCCTTAAAATTAATTGGAAGCGGCGGAAAGGCGCTTATGAACGGCATACTATTTTTGAAACAAAAACTAAATGATACGGCTGCTAGTAATCCAACTAGTACAATTGCACAAGCGTTGGGAAATGCGGATCAGAGTACGGAAAAAATCGCTGAAAGAAATAAGAAAACAATAGATTTAATAGCTGCATCGATTGAACCAAGTAACCCAAATATTGCGCAAGAGCTAAAAGCCAAACCAAAGGAGGCAGTGAAATTAAAAGCCTCAATAATTAAGACAGAAGCATTGATTAAAGGAGCTGGCACAGATCCAATGGCAGTATACAGAAAAGTAAAGGAAAGTACTTTTGATGAAGGGATGGCACTTATTTACCAGAATATGCCCAAATCCTAAAAAAGAATAGGTTTAAATAAACAAAATAGTTATGAACATAGAAATTACTGAAATTGGTTTACGCCAGGTAAAAAAAATATTAGATAATCTAAAACTTACTAGTCGTCTAATTGAAAAGTCTGATAAAATGCCAATATCTTCTATTATTTTAAATTTTAATTCTACCGGCAATTCAAATATTGATATTGCTATTGCATTCATACCCTTACCAGAGAATCTATTCCCAGATGTGAAAATTTTACAATTTTTTTATGAGTTTCCAGAAATTGTAGTTGACTCAAATGAAAATCTTTCACTTGAGTTGACTAATCGTATTAATTATTTACTACCGATTGGCAGCTTTGGCTTAAAAGACAAAAAGATTACTTACAGATATTGTCATGTTATGCCCATCTTTTCGAATCTGCTTGATCAAAAAGATTCAATAAACGATTTGATTAAACTCATTGCCTTGTACACTGAAACTTTTCTAGAGCCCATCAATAATGTTATGAAAGGTACTCTCGGCATTGATGAAATGTTTAATATGTTTGAATAGAACTCTGCGTGTCCATTTTTCTATGACAGCTTAATTAAGTTTTTGTGATAATCTGAAAAATACATAAAAACAAAAAAAGCCCCGAATTTTTCGGGGCTTTTAATTTGAGTTGATCCCGTAGAATTACGGGAGAACCCTCGACCGGCTGCTTGTAAGGAAAAAAAGACCTGTTTCCAAATCTTTAAAATTTAACCAATGTGCTGATTATTAACTATTTATACTTTTTAGGTAGCCCCTCAATTTTCGGTTTTTTCAGTCTTTTTCCTCTTTTTTTTGCATTTTTTTTGCGAGAAAAATCTACCTAGTCACAAACTAAAAAAGACCCTCTCGGGTCCTTATTTACGTCGGAGGGAATCAAAGAATAATATACACCCAAACAGCTATTTTACTCGTATTGTAATCTATTGTATTTTTTAAGTATCGCTAAAACTTTATCTAGAGGCAGGGCATCAATCTTCCGCCCATTGTATCCAGTGGTGGTTTTGGCAGCAAACAGGGAATTAATAATGGCTTCTTCTGTAGCTTCTATGGCCGACATGAATACTTGTGAAGTGAAATCATTGTGCAGATATCCTGATTGAATTACCGGCTGAGCGGGCTGATGAGGAACACGCAAGCTCTCGGCAGTAGAAAAGGCGATTACATAATCCCCACTTCCGTTAGATGCAATTCCACCCGTCTTAGCCATACCCATGAAAGCACGCTTTGCCAAACGTTCCAGATTTCTTGAATCTAATGGTGCATCAGTAGCTACGATGATCATGCAAGACCCATCAACATTAGTTAATAATTTATCACTGAATGAAAACTTTCCCAATTCCTCACCCACGGGTACCCCATCTATTTGTAATACTCCACCAAAATTTGTCTGAACAAGCACCCCTACCGTATATCCGCCAAGACTCTTGGGCAACTTTCTTGAGGATGTCCCTATTCCACCTTTAAATCCAAAGCAAACCGTGCCAGTTCCAGCACCGACATTTCCTTCGGCAACAGGTCCTTCAACTGCAGCTTGAATGGCATGAAGCACATCTTCTTTTTTGACCTGCCTGCTGCGTATATCGTTTAAATAACCATCGTTGGTTTCACCAACAACTGCATTTACTGATTGTACCGTTTCATTGCCTTTCTGAGCGAGTGTATGTTCAATCACAGCCTGAATTCCTTCAGCAACACTTAGGGTATTGGTCAAGATAATCGGACTTTCCAAGGTTCCGAGTTCATCTATTTGGGTAGTCCCAGCCAATTTCCCAAATCCATTTCCTACAAATACAGCAGCAGGAACTTTAGATTGAAACAAATTGCCGGCATGGGGGAGTATGGCCGTTACTCCGGTACGAACTGCTGATCCGTCAAAAAGAGTTATATGTCCTACTTTAACACCTGGAACATCCGTAATCGCATTTAATGGCCCCACCGGCAATACGCCAATCTGTATGCCCATCTCTCTTGATCGTGCGGAGTTCTGAGCCATTAAAAACATCGGAAAAATGCTAAATAGCACTATAGGAATGAGTTTTTGCATGGACACAATATTAAGCAATAATCTTAATTAAAAAGGAATGATGCTGGTAGGGTTAATACCGCTATTAGCCTTTTAATTACCCTTTAACCTTTTGGTAATAATCTATATGTAGAAACAAAAAAAACCTCGAATTTCTTCGGGGTTTGATGTGGGAGTTGATCCCGTAGAAGTACGGGAGAACCCCCGACCCTACTGATAATCTCCTTTACTAATTGTAAGGAAAAAAAGTATTGATCACAAATTCTGACGTATTTTATGAAGTCAAGATCCGCTAACCTGATTGCCAGCTTAATCACCAAATCATCAAGTTCACTGACTCCTTTGGGTACCCAAATTTGGGTATCCCTTTCATGGTAAGTCTTAAAGATATTGCCGAATTCTTTTTTGAGAATTTTCATGATCATCTACTATGTTCGAGAGCAATCTTGTCCCCGTCCTAAACAGCTTAGATTGAAATCAATTCACAAACCATTTCCAAGCTGGAATTAAATGTATTTTCTTTTCGTCTTGTATAATTTCATCTTCTTGATTCATTGTGATGATAATCCCTTCCTCCAAGTCAAAAAATCGTAACGCTT
>CAXNJN010000134.1:0-3050 GCA_964202605.1 Bacteroidia bacterium
TTCTAGGAATGAATTTTCAAAAGGATAAGGAATTAATAGTGGCACTTAGCACACTCTAGACCACCGATGTCTTTCACTTTCAGTGCATCTTTAGAAGTAGAGTGAAGTTGAACCAATTTGTCGTAATACACATTGCCTTCGGTGGCAATCTCCGTTTGTCTGTGGCAATCAATACACCAACCCATAGTCAAGGTGCTGTGCTGGCCTACCACTTCCATTTCTTGGATAGCTCCGTGACAGGTTTGGCACTCTATCCCACCTACAGCTACGTGCTGGGCATGGTTGAAGTAAGCTAGATCTGGAAGGTTGTGAACCCGCACCCATTCAATCGGCTGATTGTTGTCCACTGCATTGTAAATTTTTTGAATCTCAGGAGAGATACCCTCCTTGCCACCTACATTTTGAATGTGGGTATGGCAGTTCATACAAATATTGGCTGAAGGAATGTTGGCGGATTTACCTATCTCGACGCCAGTATGGCAATACTGACAGGCAATCTCGTACTGACCTGCATGAAGTGCATGGGAAAAAGCGATGGGTTGTGCAGGAGCATATCCCTGCTGAATACCTATCGAATATAAACCATCAATTGCTGTTTTGGCTACAAAAGCAATCACCAAAGCCGTCACTATAATTATGACTGCATCACTTTTAAAAATCTTGGAGTAATCGGTCTTCTGAGAAATGAATTCTTTATCCTCTTCAGGCATATCCTGCTTTTGAATGTATTTGGTCAAGACCGTAACAATCAAGCCTAAAACAATCAAAATGAGAAGTAGAATAAATACCAATACGCCGATGATGATGCTTAGGTATTCGTTGGGGATTCCTCCACCTGCAGTAGCACTTGCAGCATCAGTGGGAGCTGATCCGTCCGCTGGAGCTGCGGCAGTAGCAACGGCTTTGTCTCCGTATTCGATGTATGCTAGAACGCCATCTAGTTCAGCATCACTCAAAAAAGAATAAGAAGGCATTATTGAATTGTTGTACTCTTTGTACAAAGCAACCGCATAGGCATCTCCCGAAGCAATTACTGCTTGTGAGTTTTTAATCCAGGTTTTAACCCACTTCGCATTGTTTCTGTCGGTCGCTCCTCTCAATGCAGGACCTATGTACTTTTGATCAAGCTTGTGACAAGTCTTACAATTGGCATTAAAAACGGTTTTTCCAGCTGCAATCGCCTCATCGGTATTTGCAACTGCTGGGTCAGCTGCGTAGGCTGAAACGCCTACTAAAATGAAAAACAGCATTGCCAGTGATTGGAAACTCCATCGAATCCCTACTAACGCGCGTTTGGATAACATATTATTGCAATTATATAGTTTTAAACGGTTCTCAGTAACTCCTGCAAAGGTAGTACGGAGGCTTAATTTTTCAAACAAGAATATAGGATTCTGGAATAAGATGAAGAATCTAAAATCATGAAACTACCTTGCTGTATTTCAGGGCATTACATGGGAATTTAAGATTAATTTTTATTTAGAATGATTATAAATAATGTATTTTATTTGGTACACCTACTATCCATCTCAGTTTTTGGAATTTGTCCCCTCCAAAGGCTTTCGATGGAGGGAAAGATCCACTCACTAATTCCTAAATAAATAGGGGTGAAAAGTCTCCAATCTCATTTGTAGAAGCGAAGATTTTCCGTAAATTTGCATTCCAAATATTGGTCGCGTGGCCGAGTGGCTAGGCAGAGGTCTGCAAAACCTCGTACAGCGGTTCGAATCCGCTCGCGACCTCTTCAAAAAGCATCTCCTAACCGAGGTGCTTTTTTCGTTTGATCCTAGTTTCACTTCCAGAAAAATAAAAAAGGAGATCTTGAACTTGCCTTTATTCGGAAAAGACTCCTGGAGTATGGACAAAAAAAAACGCCAGCAGTGCTGGCGTTTTTATAGCTAGTTAAAGCGGGGGTAAGATTACTTCTTACCTTCCATTTTTTCTTTCAATTCAGCAAGTGCATCGATGTCACCAAAGGTTGACTTCTCCGCCTGTGCAGGCATCTCGGCAGCTTCTTCTTTCTTCTTTGCAGGAGCTGCAGCAGCCTTCTTAGGAGCTTTTGCTTCTTCTCTGAACATTGCCGTATGAGAAAGCACAATTCGCTTGTCATCCTTGGAAAACTCGGTTACTTTGAAATCAACCGATTCTCCAATTTCTACTTGAGAACCGTCTTCTTTCTCCACGTTCTTCACTGTTGCAAAGCCCTCAAGTCCGTAAGGAAGTTCAAGAACTGCACCCTTATCATTCTTAGAGTTTACAATGCACTTGTGTACAGATCCAATTGGGAACAAAGTTTCAAAGGTATCCCATGGATTCTCTTCCAACTGCTTGTGACCCAAGGCCAATCTTCTGTTGTCAACATCCAATTCCAATACCGCTACATCTAGCTCGTCACCTACTTTAACGAATTCTGATGGGTGCTTGATTTTCTTGGTCCAAGAAAGATCAGATACGTGTACTAGGCCATCGATACCCTCTTCCAATTCAAGGAAAAGACCAAAGTTGGTCAAGTTACGCACCACACCTTTGTGCTTGGTGCCTACTGCATACTTCGCAGACATGTCACCTTTAGTCCAAGGATCTTCAGTAAGCTGCTTGATGCCCAAAGACATCTTTCTATCGTCCTTATCTAGAGTCAATACCACAGCTTCAATTTCCACTCCTACCTTTACAAAATCGGCAGGGTTTCTTAGGTGCTGAGACCAGCTCATTTCAGATACGTGGATCAAACCTTCTACTCCAGGAGCCAATTCCAAGAATGCACCGTAGTCTGCTACGTTCACGATCTTGCCTTTTACTCTTGAACCAACTTCTAGCGTTGACGCCAAAGAATCCCAAGGATGAGCGCTCAACTGCTTCATACCCAAAGAAATTCTTCGCTTCTCGTCATCAAAGTCAAGAACCACAATCTGAACCTTCTGGTCAAGCTGCAATACTTCTTCTGGATGGTTGATACGACCCCAAGAAATATCGGTGATGTGAAGTAGACCATCTACACCTCCCAAATCGATGAATACACCGAAGTTGGTCATGTTCTTGATCACCCCTTC
>CAXNJN010000135.1:0-3000 GCA_964202605.1 Bacteroidia bacterium
AGTTTGGGGCTGGTCCTTTTTGCGGAGGTAGGTTGCTCTATTCTGGTGATGCTAGGATTTAAAACTCGCTGGGCTACCCTGCCTCTACTTTTTACCATGCTGGTAGCTGCTCTTTATGCGCATGCCGCCGATCCTTTTGGAAAGAAGGAGCTCTCCTTGCTCTTTTTTACACTTTTTCTTTCGATTCTAATTTCGGGTGGAGGTAGGTACTCGGTGGATGGGGGGAAGGGGGGCAGGAAATAAAGTCCTTCTAAAAAATTACATTATTTTTCAGTCTCCTTTTGAACCATTATTCAACATTTTTCTGGTTTAAAATCAAGAATGGGAATTAAACAATTCTACACTGATAGAAATAAGTAACAATAGGTGACAAACCTAATATTCTTAATTTCAATTCATTACAAGGAAATAAAGAACTAGCTTGAGTTGAAATCATCCCATTGGCGGGAAATCCATCTATGAACTACTTGAAGCTGCTCAAATTCGTACTTTTTATTGTTTGTTTAATTCCAACAGTCACTTTAGCACAGACGCAAGTTTCTGGAACTATTTCTAGTAACACTACTTGGACAAAAGCAAATAGTCCGTACCACTTAACGAATCACCTCACGATTAACCAAGGTGTCGAACTAATAATCGAGCCAGGAGTAATTGTTGAAGCAAAAGTAAGGATATCTATTAATGTCCTAGGAAGCATTTATGCTGTCGGCACAGTCACAGATTCCATACAATTCAGGGGAAATGGAACTAAAGGATCTTGGATTGGTCTAAAAGTCAGAAATACGGGCGGAAGTACTCTTGGAAATAATTTTGATTATGTTTCTGGATCAAAATTTTCATACGTAAAGATTTCAGATGCTGATAATGCGATTTATCAATTCAATTGTTCTCTACACATAACTAATTCCGTCTTTAGCAATAATTTAATTGGTCTGCAGCATAGATCTAGTTCAAGAACATTGATATCCGATTCCAAATTTGCTAATAATAATAAGGGGGGATATGTCATGTCGATTAATGAATATTTAGCTCAAAGAAATGATAACCCTCTGGACATAGCCTCAAACATCTCAGACTTAAAATATGATAAATGTGAATTTTTAAACAATACTATTGGCTTAGTATTTGACTATCAAAATGCTGGAATTTTTGAGAGATTAACAGTTTCAAATTGTTTTTTAAAAAGTAATAGTACAGGCATAAAAACTGGCAATGAGGCTATAGCATATTTCCGAAATTCGATTTTCAGCAATAATAAGTTTATTGGCAATAATACCGGATTTGACTTCGATAGATTTGGTGGTGATTCAAATAATAAAGTGAGCTCAAACTTATTTCATGACAATCAGAACGCATTTAATTTTGGTGGATATCGAGAGGTTATCATGGAAAAAAACATTTTTTACAGAAATAACAGTGCTTCAAAAATTTCATCAGAAATTACTATTTCAAAAAGCTATTATTTGGATAATAATTCAGGCATTACCATATCAAGTGGATTTAACTCCTATAATTTTACTGTGGTTAACTCATTTTTTAGTGATAAAAATAAATCATTAACTAACTCTTTTATAAAATTTGAACAACTAAATATTTCAAAATCTTACACTATTCGTTCAAATAACTTTTTAAATGTAACGCCCCCAATTGTCAAAGCAAACGTTTCAACAGGAGCCATATCATTTGACGGAAACTATATTGAAAACCCCCTCAACTATACAAATACCGAATTATTAAGTAGCCCTGACCCTTTTAACTCTCCTATAACGATTACCAATCCATCTGCAGCTCCTCTAACAGATGCCCCAGTATCCTTAGTAAGAAATGTTACAAAGTTACTTTCATCAGGCAAAGTAGTCCTATCCTGGACCGCCAATACCGAATCTGACATCTCTGGTTATAAAATCTACTACGGAGGCTACACAGGCTACTCCTTTTCGACGGTCATTGATGCGGGCAATGTAACCACGTACACCCTGCCTGCAGGAGTTTCCCTTAACGATCCCATCGCAGTCACCGCCTACGATACCAGTAAGGACGGGACAGACGATCAGTTTGACGGCAATGAATCCTGGTATTCCCTTGCCAATACCCGCCCATCCACCCCTGCTGCCTTGGCGGGAGATGTAGGCCCCAGACGAGTGCGCTTGACCTGGACAGCAGGCAGCTCAGGTGCTGCAGATGCCTACTATGTCTATCGCTCCACAGACAACGTCAACTTCACCCGCATCTCCAGCACCACCAACCTCCACCATGTGGATCAAAACCTAACAGGTTACACGTCTTACTACTATAAAGTCTCCTCTTTTGATTCCTTGGATCTCTCCTACGAAAACTATGGCTTGGAAAGTGAACGTACAGCAACCCTACAACTCAGACCTACCCGGAAGATATTTGTAGGTACCAATGGCGCCACCTCCAATATCGGAAGTGAAGCCGCTCCCCTGCGCGCCATTCAAGCAGGCATTGATTATGCCATCACAGGAGATAGCATTTTTGTGGCTGCAGGTACCTATAAGGAAAACCTGCGTATCATTGGCAAGGTACTCCACTTGGAGGGAATCGCTGGACCCACGCAAACGATCTTGGAACCCCTTCAGCCCACCACCATTCTCTACATGGAGAATGCTGGGGCCTCCAAGTTCAATAAATTCACCTTTACCAAAGGTGCCGCTCAAGCAGCGGGTAGCGCGTTTACTGAAAAAACTTCCTCCCCAATTTTTGACCAATGCATCTTTCGAAATAATGGGGGAAGTGGGGGAATAATACAGACCATGGCGGGCTCTTTTACGATTTCAAACTCACTTTTTTACGACAACAACCCCAATACTCTTTTTGAATTCAGCAACTCAATCGAGTCGGCCCCACTGATTTCGCAATCCACCTTTGTCAACAATGAAAACTTATTTTCCAATGCAGGACAAGTTTCCTTCGTGCCAAAATTTGTCAATTGCATTATCTGGTCGGACACCAAAACCGCTGTGGACTACATTGGAGCAT
>CAXNJN010000136.1:0-3218 GCA_964202605.1 Bacteroidia bacterium
CCAATGCTTGATGTGGGTGACGTACGAGGCTGACAAGTCACGCCTTGAGGCGCAGATGGCTCGGCAGAATACCCGATAAAGGGTTCTTTATTTATGAAGTACGGATACTATCAAATCTGCGAGGCTCTGCAATCAGCAGCCGACAACTCCTCCTATGTAAACTCCGTAACGTGGGGTAACATCTTCGATGTCGATATGCGGAAGATGACCCTCTTCCCTTTGTGCCATATCCTTACGGGAACGGCTGAGGTACTGGAGCGAACCGTGATCTATTCAATCGATGTTCTGGTGATGGATGCGATGGACTATTCCAAGCAAGATCCGAACGTAACGCCCTACTCTTACGAGGGGGTAGCACAGAAGCAAGACATATACCATAGGAGCCTATTCTCGATGCAGGAAATGATCGCAAGCCTCCGAAGGGGTGATCTATATACGGACGGCTTTAGGCTCGTTAATGACCCTCTATGCGAGCCCTTCGATGAAGACTTCGAGTCCACCGTATGCGGATGGAAGGCAACGCTCCAGATAGAGACTCCGAACCCTACGATTATCTGCTAATGGCTTCCGGGAATCCAGATCTAAAAAAAGCGGAGAACACCCGACTTGCTCTTGATAAGTTCGGCAAGTATCTGGTTGCGGAAAGCCGTAAGAATCTCACCCGTAAAAAAAAGAATGTAACGAATACGTTATACAACTCCCTCGACTATGAAATTATCACGGGGCCGAATAGTCTGGAGTTCGACTTCCTTATGGCTGAGTATGGCGAGTGGGTAGATAAGGGTAGAAAAAAGGGCAAGATGCCTCCCTTTGGGCCGATCTATGCGTGGGCTGCTCGCAGGCGTTTGCAGTTTAAGGATGGCAAGGGAAAGTTCCTATCGTATGCAGATACGGCTCGGCTGGTTATGATTAAGATCAAAGCCAAGGGTATTGAGCCTTCGGACTTTTATACGAGGCCGTTTAACTTGGGCTTTAATAAACTGCCCAATGAGATAGCGCAAGCGTATGGTCTTGACGTTGAGAACTTTATCGACTTCACATTAAAGAAATTGAATCTAAAATATAAGTAATGGCAATCACTATTAACCAGCAGCCTCCTCTGGTATCTTTTGCAGGCAGCCCTATGGTCTATTCTGTGAGCAGTAATAACTCCGGCAACGCAGGATTTAAGTACGTTGCGGATGTGTTTATCTGGTTTGGATCAAGCAGCTCCGTACCGGGGACTTATGCCTATCGCCTTATCAAGCCGAAGGAAAGCATCAGCAATCTTTACGGCTACTTTGATATCAGCAATATCGTAAGCTCGTACCTATCGCAGACCAATATCGACCACGCTGCAGGAACGGCTACGGATAACGATCAGAGCGTATGCAATGTGCAGGTAAAGTTCCGGGAGTACACGACCGCAGGAGGCATCGCTGCAGTTACCGCAACATCCAACACAATCAATGCGTACGATGGCTATACGGAGTTCGTGGATGGGGTAAACGCTACGACTACCACGGGAGTAATGACAAGCGGGAGCAGCATCCAATATATCCAACTCGACCAAGCCCTTACGATAGGGGTAGTGCCTGCTCTGGTAAATGGTATGAGGGTAGATTATAGCGATGGACAATCTGCTATGATTGACATAGCGGACTTCGGTGCGGTGGATTCGGTGAACTCTACCAATAAACTATTTTACCTTCCTGCTGGAGTTGCTAACCTTAACGATTCAGTAATCGACCCTAAACCACAGGATGTCGCAGACCTTCTATACTACGACTTAGCCCTTGGAGTATTCCAGAGCGTTGCGTATAGCAGAAGGGTAGAGGCCGATGGAGGAGTATGCGAGGCATTGGCTTGTCTGGAGGCTGCATTGCAGGAACTCGGAGAGAACGATGCTGCATACACGACTCGCTTTACCCCTACGTGCGAGGTAACGTATAGCCCGATTACAATCGCCTACCAGAATAAGTACGCAGCGTGGGATTATATCGTGGCATTCAAGCGATCCACTAACTCTACATCCACCAGCAAGGATCAGTTTGAGACTAACGTAGGCACGCTCGGCTCGAGTACCTTTACCTACAATCCTGCGACTGCATCACCGACCAAGACCTTTAACAATTTCGGTAGGGATAGCATTAGCGTGAACACGGGATTCTTAAACGATGGCTACAATCAAATGGTAAAAGAAATGCTGCTATCAAACATCCTTTACTTCGTGGAGGAAGAGAGATACGTTACGCTTAAAAATACTTCGCAGGAGTACAAGACAAGCCTCAATAATAACCTCGTGCAGTACACCTTCAATTTCGATTACGCAGCACAAGTAAAGAACCGAGTATGGCTCTAACGCTGCAAACCACCACGGGGTATCTGGACTTATTTAGCGATGAGAGCATCAGCGTAGATTACAATCTTGCTGACCTCAGAGATCCTGCTGCTATATTCAGCCCGATATCGAAGAGCTTCAGCGTTCCGGCAACGGATGTAAATAATCAGTTCTTTAAGCATTACTACGATGTAAGTATTAGCGGAGGGTTTAACCCGTATGCAAAGCAGGACGTTACGCTCTTTAGCGATGACCTTATTATGATTAGCGGCTACCTTCAGTTGCTTGACGTATCGCTGGAGAACACAATGCCGAAGCAGTACCAAGTTCTGGTCGCTGGGGAGAACGCAAGATTCGCACGAAACGTAGGCGAAAAGGAACTGCGTGAGCTTGATCTGGAGTCGTATGTGCATACTTTTAACTACGAGAACATCGTAGGTAGCTGGAACGATGGCTTATTCGATGGCGATATAGTTTATGCTCCTGTCGATACCCGTGTCTTTGCGAGCGACACGCTATTCTCACCGCAGCAGGCGTTCACCCCTTTACGGGAGACGGACTTCTTCCCTGCGATAAAAGCCACGATTATATTCGAGCAGATCTTTACAGAGGCAGGATACACTATAGAAGCAGCAACCGGGATATTCAACAATCCTAAGTTCACGGATATGCTGCTACTTGGATATAACAAAGAGGGGCTTGTACCCTTGGAGGCATCCTTCAATAGCAGACTGGCGCAGGTGTACTCGAGTGCGAGCTTGGCGATTCCGGAACTCACGGCTACCACCCCGAGCATAATCCGATTCAACACGGAGGTCTATGATAACGGGAACAACTACAATACCGGAACTTGGCGGTATGAGGTGCCTATTATCGGGGAGTACAAGTTCAACGTGCA
>CAXNJN010000137.1:0-8549 GCA_964202605.1 Bacteroidia bacterium
GTTCGGATTGTAAGTTCCGAGTTTCTCGATGAAGCGTCCATCACGTGGAGCTCTTGCATCAGCTACAACCACGTCGTAAATGGCTTGTTTTTTGCGACCACGACGTGCTAATCTGATTTTTACGGACATAATTAACTGTTTTTAGTGAGCGGATGGATCTCGTCCATCCTAATTTTGGACTGCAAAGATACGATAAAGGATTGGAAAGCCACAAGTTGCCTGTAAATTATTTGTGTAAAAGTTGATATTGGGACTATCTTGCAGAACTATTTGGCCTTGTAGTTCAACGGATAGAACAAGCGTTTCCTAAACGCTAGATCTAGGTTCGATTCCTAGCTAGGCTACTGAACTGATTTTGAGTGATTTACGAGTTTTACTCCCCCCTTTTTTTTGCTAAAAATCCCAACCTTGCAGTAAACATTGCAGTAGATTGATTGAAATCTGTAGGTTTTATACTGACTTTTTCAACTGGTGGAATCGTTTCATGATGTCGAGGGAACCAGAGAACCCATGTCGTTCGCGAAGGTAGATCTTGGTTGTTCGGACATTCGCATGACCAAGAACCTGTCTGATATCTTCTTCGGAATTACCCATGTATGCCATGTGGTTTGCTAGTGTATGTCTCGGTATTTTTCTAACAATCTATTTCCCATACTGTATTCCTTATAGAGATAAGTATACAGCAGGGTCTAAAAAAGAAAAGACCTGATTCGGAAATCAGGTCGAGAAACTATTCAATTGAGGAGTTTTTAACTACTTCAACCATATAGACATACAGGGAAATTTCTGTTTAAAAAAAAGACTAAAATCACAATCATCCTACCGTCAGTTTGATCTCATAATTTCCCGTGAGTGATGCCACTCTTCCTCCAGTAGGAGTGGGTACGGAAAATACCAAGATCAAGTCTTGACCATTTTTAGTGAAGGAGATATCTACTTGAGCTGCCGGCTTGCTGCCGGTGAGTCGAATTTTATCAAAATTGGTACCCACAAATTCCCAGTTGCCTGAGGCATCAAACAAATCATCCGCTCCGCTGACAGTGTAAGTCTTGGTCGTCCCTTGCAACTTTAAATTCAGGTTGGGATAGAATTTACTTTCGTCTACCTGGTTTCGTTTGACATAACCTGCTGTGCCGAGGGTGTAGGTGATTCCAGTTTCCCCACTAAGCTTTTCTAGTGCGATCTCTTCTGGTGTTTTTTCTTTTTCTCCACAGGAAGCGAAGAAGCAAAGGAATAGGAGTGGAAATAGCTTTTTCATCGATTAGTAGATTACAGTGAACTTGATTAGGTGTAGGGTGTCTCGTGTGCCCAGACGAAGGAAGTACAATCCAGTCTTGAGGTCCCGAGTTGAAAACCCGAGTCGCCCATTACCCGCATCCTCTAGGTTTAGCTCTCCGAGGACTTTTCCAGAGGCATCTACTAAGGAGCTGGTACGAATACTGCTAATGCCTTCCGCAAACTCTAGGTAGAGGTAATCATGCACCGGATTGGGATAGGCTTTTACGGTATTGCTTTCAAGAGGTCGCTCAGGGGCTGACAAGACAATGTCTACGCGTACGGTAAGATCGCTGCTGCTGGTGTTGCCGCTGGTATCGGTGATTGTGTACGTGATTTTATTATCACCCCCATCGGTGCGGGTAAATTCAGTTTTGGAGAGCTTTCGTTCGGTGATACTGCAGTTGTCCGTACTACCATCGTCAATATCCTCCCACTTCAGGGTAGCCTTGCCTTGGACATCGAGCTTAATCACATAGCCACTTTTAACTTTGGCTGTAGGCTTTATTTCATCCACCGCTGTAACGGTCACTTCAGCCGAGGAGGTATTCCCCGAAGCATCCTTGGCAGAAACTGTGACCTTATTTGTTCCCAAATCTGCGCATGTCAAAATTGGTTTACTAAAAATCCATTGTGTAATCCCGCAATTATCTTTGCTTTGTAAATTTACATCTTCATTTTTTAAAATGTATTTTCCATTAATATCTAATTGAACTTGAATGGAATTTTTTAAAGAAAGTATAGGAGCTTCATTCTCAAGCGAATTAACTATTAATTGAAAGTTTTCACTTTCAAAAAAGTCATTAAAAATTCTGTAGGTAATTGTGTCAACTCCAGCTTTGTTAGCAGTGTAATTTATTCCGAACTCATCAAAAGATATTTGTGAATCAGAGCTCGATGAAATAAGCTTAAAGTTAATTGGGGCCAAGGTTAATTTCTCATAGATCTTAATCCCTTGACAGGCATTTTTTGCTACTGCTTTATTAATTGGAAAAACCAAATAATCAAATCGATTAAATAAGTAGGCATTGTCATTTTGAAAAACTCCGTTTTCATTAATTGATGTTCTTCTTTGAGAAAATAGAAGTGTTGTTTTTTTGTTTGGATCTGAATATCCAAATGTGTAAACTAATTTTCTAACATCTTCATTAAACTTGTAATTGATGGGAGCAAAATTATTTTCTCCATCATTTAACCAAATTCTATTTTCAATTTTATGTAATTGTTGACCAGTATTACCCCAGAATTCATCTTCTTTAAAGAATAGGTCTAGGTATCCATCAAAATTAATATCTACTAATTTTGGGTCTAAAAAAAAACAGCTATTTGCATCTAAAAAACTATTTTTGAATTCTTCAACTTTTTCAAGCTCATTCGATTTTGAATAGAAAAATTTGGTCATCCATTTCTGGTTACCATTCCCATTAATTGGCGTGTCATACGTGGCAATTCTAAAGAATAAGTCATTTTTTGATCCATTTGGAATTTCAAGAATATCTTCTACCCCAATGTGGATATTTTCCTTAAAAACGAATGCTTTTTCTTCTCCAAAAATTTTTGCTTCCCACCGACCATTAATGAAATCAAGAAAAATTGGTCTATTATGTACAGGAAATAAAATCTCTAGTTCCTTATCTGAGTCCAGATTGGTGAATTTCATGGAGAAAGAACCACTGTTGTAATACTTCCCATTAATTAAAAACAATAGGCGATTATCATTTGGCGGATTTACCAAGTTAGATATTTGCATTTCATTAAAGTTTCCCTTTCCATCATTTAAAAAAATTCTAGGATAATCAGCAGAAAAAGCAATATCTAAGTCACCATCTCCATCAAAGTCTTTAAGCGAATGGGCATGGTGGTACCGCTCTTCGGTTGTAATTATAGGAATATCCGTTTTAACAAAGCCTGTTTCTGTTCCTTTAAAATATGTATTGAAATAATTCCAGTTTTGAGGTGGTATTGACAATAACTCTTGCCCAAGGTCAAAAACAAAAATATCTTTAATTCCATCATTATCCAGATCTTCATAGTAATAAGGCGTTCTTCCAATCTCAACCCGAAAATAACCCCCAAGCATTTTCGTTGTAACTTCGACCATTTGATCATTTACTAAATCAATTTCAAATAGCCGGAAGTAATCAAATGGAGCTTGTTGAACATTAGTATATGTTGTAAGCCAATAATATTTCCCATTCTTTTCAAATACTAAATCTCCAAAACTGTTCCAAGTCATCCCATCTGTAGAAAGGTTTCCAAACTCCCTTTCCATTTTAGCTCTCTTTTCTCTTGGAAGTAATTGTGATAATCCACTTAATTGAAAAGAAAAAATAAAAGATATTAGTAAAGCCAGTCTCCCCATAAATAATCGAATATTTAATTTGTTCATAATATTTGTATTATGTATAATATGTGTATTCGTTAGTTTGCACGTCGCCAAATGCCAGTTTGTGTCAATAGTTTTGCCAAGTGGAAAAGTGTAAGTACCCCGTTTTTCGAACCACTTATAAATTGTAAGTTAAAGATAGGGATTAGCTTTTAGATAGTAAATAGGAGTTTGGTTTTTTAATAATTGATGTGGGTGGCACCTGAGAGCATGATGAGGATTTAATCAGGATTCAAATCGTACAATGACTATTAGTTAGAAAATACCTTCCACTTCCTCCAATTTTTTAGGAAGATAGGGGAATCACCTAGTTGGATTGAAGATTTTAACCTTGCAGTAAACATTGCAGTTGGGAATCAAAATCAACGGGTTTTACTGCAAGTACAAAATCTAACTAATTGATTACCAATACTAAAAATCATTCTCAATAACAAGCGTTTCCTAAACGCTAGATCTAGGTTCGATTCCTAGCTAGGCTACAATAAAAGCCATTTAAAGAGCATATAATAGGTTTTTAATATATGGGAGAAAGTATGGGGGATACTTTTCCAGACAAAAAGCTAAAAAAATAGCAGTAACCCCTCACCTATCCTACCCCCAGGTAGCTTAAAAATAAGACTTTTCTTCTGATGGTGCCGCGCGTATTTTGGTTGTACTACCCAAAATACCCTTCTAATTCACAAAAGAAATGGGACCCCTCAATTTTTAGAAAACGGCCTGCCCCGATGGGTTATTTCGGGGGGGGAATATTCGAATAGCCAGATCCGTATGGTAACCACCTTAACCCCAAAATCTTTGAGCTGTTGTTGAAAATCCCCTAGCCAAACGGCTGCTCGATGGAAATACTTTGTTTTGAGAAATAGTGTGGACCATCATCTCCGATGTACAAACAATCTTCTAATCTAATTCCAAATTCTCCTGGAATTGAGATATTAGGTTCATTGCTAAAACACATTCCCGGCGCAATCTTGGTCAGGTTCCCCTTTACAAAATTTGTCCACTCATGGCCTTCTAAGCCGATGCCATGTCCTGTTCTATGTGGTAGCCCTGGTAGTTTGTAATTCTTACTAAACCCAGAAGATTCAATCACTGCCCTTGCAGCAGCATCTACAGACTCACATGTTACCCCTATTTTTATTGCGGCGAATGCAGCATCCTGTGCTTTTTTCTCGATGTTCCAAACATCAATCTGACGTTGACTTGGTTTGCCCATAACAATAGTTCTGGTGATATCTGATGCATAACCCTGACAACTTGTTCCACCATCAACCAATACCACATCTCCTTCACGGATGGTCTGCGGAACAATGCTGCCATGTGGCATAGCGGAATATTTTCCTATGTTAACCATGGCACTGCCACTATAGCCAAGCTTTCTAAAGGCTGCAGAAATATTTGCGCTAAGCTCTACCTGTGGCATATTTGGTCGGATCGTTGCAAATGCGGCCTTATAGGCTTCTATGGTGATATCGCTCGACTTTTGCATCAATGCAATTTCAGCCTTGCTCTTATACATCCTACATCCTGCCGTTATAGGTGTGGCATCTACAATCTCAAAGCCAGGTGCCGCCTTTTTTACGCCATCAGCGATAAAAAACCGAACACGTTCTTCCATGCCAATCCTTTTGTGTTTGACACCCCTATCTTTTACGATACCTGCAATCAATGCGTATGGACTTTCGTGTTCTTCCCAGCAACGTATCTCATCTCCAAAAACCGGGTTGATTAGTTCCATAGCACGGTCTTCCTCAAATTTCGGACAAACATAAGCGATGGAGCCTGAGGCAGGAATAACCACCCCAAAAGTTCTTTCACTTTGTCCCCATCTCATGCTGGTAAAATAAAATGAAGAAGCAGTTCCTTCTAGAAAAATAGCATCAATTTTTTCCTTAGACATTAAATCTTGTGCCTTTGCAATTCTTTGTTTTCTTTCCTCCACGGATATCGGAACAATCCCATCAACCATGGGCTTCAAGTCTCTTATACTTGAGGGAACATCATATTCTTCCTCCGTCAAACTATTCGCTGCAAATAGGTTTCCTGAAAGAGACATTGCTCCTGATGTAAGAGCAGCTATGCTTAAAAATTTCCTCCGACTAGGTGACATATTAATGATATTAGTTCTGATTTAAATGTACAGCTAAATCTTTTTGTTTTTGAAAGCCTGCTAGATGTTTTTTCTGAAAAACTTAATCGTCTACGAATATACCACTGACAGCTGCTTCAGTGGCGCCCAAATTCCGATCCATCCAAGTATTTCCTGGTTTAGGGTTTGTAACATCAACGATTTTTGTAGGCCCTCCTAGTCCAAAAATGGATCCCCTCCTAAAACTCTCCTTTGGTAATCAGCCCCTTAACACCTATTTTCGCTTTGCAGCCTTACTTTTTGACTGCCAGCCCAAAATCCTCAACCTATGAAAAAGCCAATCTTTGGACTTGCCATCCTATCCACCCTGATTTTTTCCTGCGAAAACCCCATTCCCCAACTCACGGCAGATGAATATGCCGCCCTCACCGACGAGCAAAAACGCTCCGTGGATCATGCAATCGACGGCATCGAGGTACTGGACGACCGACTCGAACTGACACTTTTCGCATCCGAACCCATGATGACCAACCCGACCAATATGGACATCGACGACCGGGGCAGGATCTGGGTTACCGAGGCCTACAACTACCGAATACAACTCAATCCGGAAAATCCAACCAAAGCAGAAGGGGACAGGATTTTGATTTTGGAAGACAGCGATGGAGATGGCAAAGCAGATAAATCCACGGTCTTCTACCAGGGAACTGATATCAATTCCGCTTTGGGTATCGCCGTTTTTGGCAATAAAATTTTCGTCTCCGTCAGCCCGAATGTCTTTGTCTTCACGGATGAAAACGGGGACGACGTGCCGGATAGCAAGGAAGTGCTCTTCACCGGAGTTGGCGGAGTACAGCACGATCACGGCATGCATGCCTTCACGTTTGCGCCGGATGGCAAGCTGTATTTCAACTATGGAAATGAAGGGAAAGGCCTGCACAAAGGTGACGGTTCGCCGATCCTCGACCCGATGGGCCGACCAATTAACTCCGATACCGCACCCTATCAGGAAGGCATGGTTTTCCGCTGCGATCCTGATGGAAGCAACGTGGAAATCCTTGGCTGGAACTTCCGGAATAATTACGAAGTGGCCGTGGACAGCTACGGACGCATGTGGCAAAGTGACAACGACGACGACGGCAACCGCTCCACTCGGATCAACTTTGTGATGGACTATGGTAACTACGGCTTCAAGGACGAGATCACCAAAACCGACTGGAGAACCCGCCGCATCAATATGGAGGACTCCGTCTGGCAGCAGCATTGGCACCTGAATGACCCCGGGGTAGTGCCAAACTTGGTGCAAACCTATGCAGGTTCGCCAACCGGCATACTCGTTTACGAAGGCAAACTTCTCCCTGTCGAATACCAAAATCAAGTCATCCACGCCGATGCCGGACCCAATGTGATTCGCATGTATCCTGTTGCTATTTCCGGCGCGGGCTTTACCGGAGTTGCGAAACCTATCCTTGACGGAAATAAACGCGATAATTGGTTCCGCCCTTCCGATGTGACCGTGGCACCGGACGGGTCGATCTTCGTCTCCGACTGGTACGATCCTGGCGTGGGCGGTCATGCCGCGGGCGACTTGGACAAAGGCCGAGTCTATCGTCTCGCACCGAAAAAGTCCAAATACAAGGTCTCCACTCCCGACTATTCTTCCGTTGAATCATTGATCGAACTGGTGCAAAATCCAAATAGAGCCATACACTTTAAGGCTTTTATGACATTGAAGGAAAAAGGAGCCGAGGCAACAGAAGCCTTGGAAAAACTCTACGAATCCGAAGATTCCCGTATGAAAGCCCGTGCATTTTGGTTACTGAGCAAGCTACCAAATGGCAACGATTACATCCAAAAAGCCGCTGCCGACTCCAATGAAAATATCCGTGTGGCCGCTGTTCGTGCTTCCCGAATCAACGGGATGAAAGATGCAGATTTCCTGCTTCAACTAGCCGCTGACCCTTCCGCACAGATCAGACGGGAAGTAGCTGTAGCAATCCGATATGAGGATCAGCCTGCCGTCTGGCAAAAGCTGGCAGAATCCTATAGATCCGGCGACCGCTGGTACTTGGAAGCATTGGGAATCGCGGCGGAATACCGATGGGACAGCTATCTACCTGCCTATTTGGAGAAAGCTGGAGCAAACTGGAACACATCTCCTGAGGCCAAAGACCTAGTCTGGAGATCCAGATCTGCGAAAACTCCCGAACTACTCGAGCAAATGATCCTGGCGGAAAATAGCCCTACCGACCTACGGTACTACAGAGCACTTGACTTTCAGAATGCAGATCTGAAAAACCAAACCCTCAAAACGCTCTTGGCAAAAGGTCAAAATGAAGATCAGGTCATCATCCTACGTCAGGCAGCATTCGATACCCAAAAGCCAGATGGGACCCTGCTCAACCTTGCCAAAGCCAAGTCCGGTGATATCGCCGACGATCAGGATTTCCTCGATATCGTCCGCAAATACCAACTCAAAGACCAAAAGAATCGGGTGCTGAGCATCGTCTATCAGGAAAACAACAGCCGAATGGCAGGTGCCGCAGCAGAAATCTTCGCCGGCCTCTATGGGCTCAGAGAAGTGGAAAAAGCGATGAAGGATGCGGATCAAACCAAGGCCATCGCCGCCATCCGCAAGTTTGGCGTGGTGGACAATACCGAAATGGCGATGCTTTTGAGAAAATTCTGGAATGATGCAAATGCACCTCTAGCCATCAGAACCGCTGCTATGGAAGAAATGAAAGGCTATCAGTCTGAGGGAGCTCTATGGGAATTTGCCAAAGTGGACAAAATTCCTGCTGA
>CAXNJN010000138.1:0-3535 GCA_964202605.1 Bacteroidia bacterium
TTTATTTTCAGTAGAACCTATTTTTACCTCAAAAGCCTCTGTATTTAAAATAGGACTCTTTGCTTGAGATAGAATCACACTACTAGAATTGGACAATGTTGTCCTACTTTCTGGTGTAGGCGAAAAAATAATATAAAAAAGATTTTGAATTTTTTGTGGCGTTGATGGATGTGGCTTAAAAACTTCTGAATAATCATTGAAATCTCCGTTTCCTGGTACGGCAACAAATGTAAAGTTATTTTTTGTACATAATTGCTGAATCATATTCAACACAGTTGTATTGCCATCAGGTTTATATAATGGTTCAATATTTATTAAAGAGTTTCTAACATCTATATCTACCACATCACTTACGGCACAATCATAAATAAAAACATTAGAGTCCAATGTTTTTATTTTAGCCTTTCTGCTTTCTTTTTTTATTGCAATATGCCTTTCTTTATTATTTTTTCCACCATATCTCTCCTCTAAAGTATTTACGATAGATCCTGAATTAATTTTTGGATTTGCACACTTAGTATCCTTATCTGGATCATCATACATTAAAACTTCCCATTGATGAAACAATACGTGAAATTGTTTATATAATGCATTTTTACCTTCTTCCGCCTTACCTACTACACTTGAAATTACTTTATTTCTATTCTCTTCTAGAGTACCCATTTTTTGCAAGACAACTTCACACATCTTTCTAATTGCAGCTCTATGGTTACGACCAGATGATGTTGGATAAAAAGGTGCAAAAACTAAACCTTTATCATCTGAATATGGATGAAAAGCTACTGATACAGCTATATTTGTTGGTGCTAAATTTTTAAAACTATCTGTTTCGGTTGTTTCGGGGTTTACTATTTGTGCATCAACTGGGTAAACTACTGCCTTAACCCAATTAGTCTCATCTTGCCAAGCCAATCTTGGTGGATTTGCCATTTCAGAATATTTTAACATAGCAAATGAAAACCTTTCATTTGCTAGCGTTACCCTACCTAATTCAGAATTTTTAGTTCCATTAAAAGAATTAATAGGAACAATACCTAATAAATATTTATCTAAATCTTCACCTTTTAACGTTCCGTCACTATTTGAACTATTTGCCTGTTTCGCCTTTGTTGCGTCAGCGCCTTGAAATAATACATATATATAATCATCTTCAAACTCATCTGTTTTAGGTACTCTATAGAGTATTCTATTATTATATACAGCCTGAGCCTGCATATTTGATTGATTTATATACAAGGCTGTGGAATTATCTATAACACCTCCAACTGTATTTTCTCCAGATGAAATAGTTCCAAAAACCTCATTGTAAATAGATTGCAGTGTTTTTCTTGTACCAGAAGCTTTATCGACAATTACACCTCTTGATAGCAGTCCTGGATCTACTGGATCTTCAAACTCATTAGTTGGTACAACAGTTGATGTTGGCTTTCCTTCATCGTCTAAATATTTTAAGCCATCATCTGTCATCAATTTTGTCCAATACTTACAAAACTGCTTCAATTGTATGTATTCTGTACTATCCAACTGAGACAACATTCCTTCTGTAACATTTTCCATATCAGCAGTCGCTAACTCAAATATCTCCTCCACAGACTCCCTATCGATACCCCAAAATTTATCATAATCACCTGGATAGTTTGGATCACTACTCCTAGTCAGAAATGCAATGATTCCAGCTCTAACCATAATGTTTTGAGTTATATTTCTAAAGAAAGGAGCGTATGGATTTCCTCTTGGGGCTTCAACGTTATTAATTCTCTTAACTAAAGCTGTATCATTTGCCGCCCCTAAAGCTTGGTCATCCTGAACTAAATCTAATGCAACACCTTCACTTATAGCTGATACAAAACTATTAATAAACGCAAGCTCGTTTTCAGCCACCTTATAACCTTTAGCTGGAACTTCCTCATTTTTATCAGTATCAATCATTAATGGAAACTGCACTCCTATAATATCATGACTTTCCGCCGCTGCTTTTCTATTAATTGAATCTGCCTCGAAACCTTTTTGTCCAGCTTCTAATATCTTACCTAAAATATATCCCGAATCTTGAGCTAGTTGCTTAAATACCTCTCCAATAGTAATTTGTCTTAATTGTGATTTAGAAGATTCAAATGATCTTTGTCTTATAGCATCTTCTATTAACTTAATATTATCGCTAATTAATGTTGTTCTTATTTTTGAATCTGCGAATTTGTAACCCCCAGCATCAAAGTTTACAGCACTAACAGATGACAACCCAACTGGTGTAGCTCCGTCTATATTTGCATTTAAAAAAAGAAAAGTATTCATTTGTCTCAACGCCTCAGCGCTAGTTGCTGCATATTCTTTTATTTTTTCAACTGTATCATAACTACTTGGTGCGTTTATGATTACTTTTTTGAATGTTATAGATTTATTTCCTTTAATTTTAAAATTTCCGACTGATCCATCTATTTGTTCACCCAACTTAATGACTTGACTATAACAAATAGCTTCCACAAGTCTTCCAGCTTTTATTAGAGTCATCTGTTGAAGAAGTGGGTCAAATTCTCTTGAGGTTTCTTTTGTCTTGACCTCTACTTTTTTACCTATTTTAATTAAATCAAATATGGTTTGTAGTTTTTTAAATTGCTCGGTAGGTATTTCTTTTTTCTTAAGACCTTTTACAGCTAATAAAAAAAGAAATGGTAAATCACCCATAAATCCCCATTGATTTGGTACAAACTCGCATTTAATATCATAACTACCATCAGCCTGATATGACGTGCCCGTTTTTTTTAGATTTAACATCCAAGACACTTGTTTGCCTAAATATCCTTTAAACGTAAAGAGGAATTTTGGTGGAGGCCAATTAAAAAGAACAGAATAATCTGGAACATTTTCATTAATAACATCTTTTCCAAATACAACATTCCCATATAGATCCTTAAAAGTTATATTAACTACAGGTTGTAGTGATTGATTTATTTCTATATCAATATTTGTGATGCCGAAACCAATATTTTCCCTAAAAAATCCAGTGGTAAAAATCTCACGACCCATAAAATCATAACAACTACCATCCACAATAGCAGTCAAACTACCATCTAGATAAAATCCATTATCGCTAATTTTAAATGGTACTTCTTCAGGACTTATTATATTGTTTTTTATTGGCATACATTATTATTGGCTAGCATAATCAACCAATTGCTGTGTTATTTCAGATAACACATCATTGATTGGGTACGGTACTCTTACTGTAGCACCTGCAGGTATGTCAAACTCTACAAAATATTCAGGGTTGGCCCACATAATAACTCTCCATAAAGTTTCATCACTATAGACTTGGCCTGCTATATAATCCAATCTCACCTTACCTCTATCATAAAGTATAAACTTATCCGTATTTCTTTTTTTAATAGAAATAGGAGGCATATCCTTTAAAGTTCTAGGACTATTGGGTTGCTTTAAATATTTATAAAAATCGTATGGCATATTACAATAATAGTTTATTAGTTAATTAAAATCAAGAGGAATATACACCTCCAGAATCTGTAGACAAAACTGGTGC